>RHLS01000030.1 GCA_003712145.1 Desulfuromonadales bacterium
GTGCCGATTTTTACTCAATGTCAAGCAAAAAATGCAGCAACCAGCTATTTTTATTAACTTTTTATAGAACGTTCCGGTCCTGCAATTTTCTAACCGGACAATGCTGGTAAAAACCTTAAGCTCGGTCGTTCCAACAGATCCACTGTCCCATGTGCCGGTCCATGTCATGACGGTTTTACCCGCATCCAAACTCCCCTTTAGACCCTCGGGATCACCCAGAACAGTCACAATACCGCCCGATGAAATTGACAAAGTGCCGCTAAGATTGTCAGTTGAACCATCGCTTTCTATGGTTGTGGCGGTGAATGTCCCATCGGCGTTGACGGTCATAGTGCTTCTTTCCCACCACGGCGCGCCAGGGCCGGAGGCCAAGCTGTTGCCCTCCCATGTGCCGACCAGGTCAGATAGTGAATAGGAAGCTGCTTTTTTGGTAAAAACCTTGAGCTCGGTTGTTCCCACAGATCCACTGTCCCATGTGCCGGTCCATGCCATGACGGTTTTGCCCGAGTCCAAACTCCCCTTAAGACTCTCAGGATCACCTTGAACAGTCACTATGCCGTCCGATGAAATTGACAAGATGCCGCTAAGATTATCGGTTGAACCATCGTATTCTATGGTTGTGGCGGTAAATGTCCCATCGGCGTTGACGGTCATAGTGCTTCTTTCCCACCACGGCGCGCCAGGGCCGGAGGCCAAGCTGTTGCCCTCCCATGTGCCGACCAGGTCAGATAGTGAATAGGAAGCTGCTTTTTTGGTAAAAACCTTGAGCTCGGTTGTTCCCACAGATCCACTGTCCCATGTGCCGGTCCATGCCATGACGGTTTTGCCCGAGTCCAAACTCCCCTTTATATTTTCGGGGTCACCTTGAAGAGTCACTATGCCGTCCGATGAAATTGACAAGGTGCCGCTAAGGTTATCGGTTGAACCATCGCTTTCTATGGTTGTGGCGGTAAATGTCCCATCGGGGTTGACGGTCATAGTACTTCTTTCCCACCACGGCGCGCCAGGTCCAGAGGCTAAGCTGTTGCCAACCCATGTACCTACCAAGTCAGATTGTAAATATGAGCAGGTTAGTCTTTGAGAATCTATGCCCATAATCTCTGGTACGAAAGATACCGGCTTTTACCATCATCGAATCTATTTAATTTCCTGCTACTGCAACCTATAAGCAACCTACAAAAGAAAACGGCTCGCAACACACGTTGCAAGCCGTTGATTTTACTGGCGTCCCCGAGACGATTCGAACGTCCGACCCCTTCCTTAGGAGGGAAGTGCTCTATCCAGCTGAGCTACGGGGACAGAAAATAGGTTTTATAGCCTATGCACCATCGTTTTGCAACTCTTTTCCGGGCTCGCAATTGGAGGCATCGTTGTTGAAGTCAGAAGGTAAGCAGCGAAAACACCTTACCTTGCGGAAGCTTTTGTCGCCCACCAAGGAAATTGAGTTCTGCCATGAAACAGCACTCGACAATCTCACCACCAAGCGATGTGACCATGTCAACAACGGCGGACATGGTTCCTCCAGTCGCCAGGACATCGTCGGCAATGAGGATCCTCTCGCCTTTAACGATGGCGTCCTTGTGGATCTCAAGGGTATCTGTGCCGTACTCTAGATCATAGGTCTTGCTGAAGGTCTCCGACGGGAGCTTGCCCGGTTTTCGCACCAGAACAACCCCCGCACCCAGCTTATACGCAAGGGCCGCTCCAATTATGAAACCCCTGGCCTCCACCCCGACCACCTTGTCGATCTTCAGCCCCACGTACCGGTGAGCGAGGAGGTCAACCATCCTCTGAAACGACTTGGCGTCAGCCAGGAGTGTCGTAATATCCTTGAAGATAATCCCCTTCTTGGGGAAATCCGGCACGTCGCGAATGATGCTCTTAAGATCCTCCATGATTCCCCTGCCTCCGTACGTGATTAGTCAACAACGGCCACGTCGCTGTTCTCGATGTATTTCCTCAGCTTTTCAAGAGACTTCGCCTCTATCTGCCTGATCCGCTCACGGGTTACTCCGAAACTCCTGCCAATAGTATCAAGGGTTTGAGGCTCCTTATCGTCGAGACCGAAACGGAGCGTAAGGATTTTTTGCTCGTTCTCCGAAAGGGACGCGAACCACTTCGAGACTATTTCGTACCTGTTAAGGTCTTCAAGAAGCACTGCGGGAGAAATTGATGACGTGTCCTCGATGGTGTCTATGAGAAAATAGTCGTTGTTCTCACCCATGGGCCGCTCAATGGAATAGGTCTTCTTGAGCAGAACCATCAAACGTCGGATATATGCCGGATTGACCTTCATCTCGGTCGCCACTTCCTTAACGTTCGGCTCCCGGTTGAATCGTTGAACCAATTCACGGGTGATCTTCAGCATTTTGTTGATGTCATCGGAAACATGAACAGGCAGTCTGATGGTGCGGGACTGATTCACAAGGGCACGTTCGATGGACTGCCGTATCCACCAGGTGGCATAGGTGGAGAAACGGCACTCCTTGGAGAGCTTGAAGCGCTCCACGGCCTTGATGAGCCCCATGTTCCCCTCTTCGATCAGATCCAGAAACGGAAGCCCGCGGTTAATATAACGTTTGGCTATCTTAACTACGAGCCGGAGGTTCGACTCGATCATCTTGTCCCGTGCAGCCTTGTCACCTTTGGCGATCCTGCTGGCAAGGGCTTTTTCCTCGTCTGCTGTAAGGAGAGTGGTCCTCTGGATCTCCCTCAGATAAAGCTTTATGGCGTCGTCGAAATGCTCCTCGACGTATACCTTGACTTCCTCCTCAGGCTCCTCATCTTCTTCAGGCTCCTGAAATTCGAAAGTCGGTGGCTCAGGCTCTTCCTGCTCCAGCAAATCCTCTGATTGATAGTCGTTATTCTCGCCCTGCTCCACAACATCTTTGTCCAACATATCATCAATTCCCATGGTTATCTGATCTCCACTAGAAACTGGGGTAACCCCACTGATCAGTCCTCGGCGCTCCAACCAAACCTGCCGACAAGCTTGACAAACCTGCAGCCGGTTACCTGCTCCTTCACCAGTGATCCGTCATCACGCTTGACGATTCTCACCAGAACCTGCTCAAACTGTGTGCCAACTGGAATCACAAGCCTTCCACCTGGACCCAGCTGATCCAATAGCTTGTCAGGGATCTCTGGAGCCCCTGCCGTGACGATGATGGCATCGAACGGCGCCTCCTCTTCCCAGCCAAGGGTGCCGTCGGCAATCTTAATATTTACGTTGAGAAGGCCGAGACTGTCGAGGGCCTTGCGGGCACGGAGCGCCAAGGGACGGATTCGTTCCACAGTGTAGACCCGGTCTGCAAGTGTCGCGAGGATTGCTGCCTGGTATCCGGAACCCGTGCCAATCTCAAGCACCTTCTCTTTACCGGCAAGTTCCAGCAGCTCAGTCATGAGTGCAACCATGAACGGCTGGGAAATGGTCTGTTTCTCGCCAATTGGAAGCGGCGTATCGCTGTAAGCCTGCGCGGCCATCGCCTCTTCCACGAAGACATGACGGGGAACCTTAAGCATTGCTTCGATGAGGCGACGATCCTTCACCCCCCGGGAAATGATCTGGCTTTCCACCATTCTTCTTCTGGCGACATCGAAATTCATGCAACTCCCCTGATTTTTTTGAAAAAATGACTATAACAGACGACCATGGGGCTGTCCAGCACTAGGTAAAATCCCAGGTTTTCAACATGGATAACGACGCGTAGTTGGTAAGATCCAAATGGAGAGGTGTTACAGAAATGTTTCCGCGACTGACAGCATTATAATCGCTTCCCTCAAGATCACGAAACAGTGTTGCTATGGTGCCGATCCAATAGTAGCTGCGGCCCCGGGGATCGGTTTTTTCGACAATCTGGCCATCGTAATCCCTCTTGCCCTGTGAAGTAATCACGGCGCTACCGATTTCTTCTGATGGGAGATCGGGTACATTCACGTTCAAAAACGTATCTTGAGGCAGCCCCTTCTCGAGGATGAGTCCGGCAAGTCGGGCGGCAAAAGCGGCGGCAGCAGAGTAGTTTTGACCATACCCACCGGTTACCAGTGAAACGGCAAAAGCCGGTATCCCCATCAGCGTGGCCTCCATGGCAGCAGAAACGGTGCCCGAGTACGTTATGTCATCTCCAAGATTAGCGCCACGGTTTATTCCGGAAACTACGATATCGGGCTTTGAGCCGAGGAGCGTGTGGATGCCGAGGTTAACGCAGTCAGTCGGAGTTCCGTCTACGGCAAAAATACCGCTTCCAATCTCGGTTGCGCGAAGCGGGTGGTGCAGGGTTAACGCATGGCCCACTGCGCTCCGCTCACGATCTGGGGCAACGACGACAACTTCGCCCACCTTGCGCATCGCTTCAGCCAAAGCCGTTAACCCCGGCGCATGGACGCCATCATCATTGGTAACAAGCACTCTCATGAGCTGCCCCCAAACCTCGTGGCCATGATAAAAAAATAGACGGCTTAAGTACGTCAAGCCGTCTATCGATAAAATGGTCGGGGCGACTGGATTCGAACCAGCGACCACCAGACCCCCAGTCTGGTGCGCTACCAGGCTGCGCTACGCCCCGAATAATTCGTTCATTTTTGAAGCATTATACGGATTGCTTCCAGTTCGTGCCTTACTTCTCTCAAAACACTGACCAAATCATCTGACTGGACAGAATCACCCTGATGATCTTTTTGACGCTTCGCAGTCGTGAGTAGACGGTTTCGAGCTCCTTCGATCGTCAGCTTTTCACCGTAGAGAAGCTGCTTGATCTCCAGCAGAACCGCTATGTCCCGGCGGGTGTAGAGTCTCTGCCCCGTCCTGCTCTTTGGAGGCTGCAACTCTTTGAACTCGGTCTCCCAAAAACGAAGCACCGACGGCTTGAGCGCCGTCAACCGGGCTACCTCACCGATCCGAAAATACTGCTTGTCGGGAAGATCGGCTGCCACCTTCCCTCCAGGGAAGCGTCACTCAGGAATTGATTGAGGACTTGAGAACCTGACTTGGCTTGAACGTGAGAATCCTGCGGGCTGAAATTATGATCTCGTCGCCGGTCTGGGGGTTGCGGCCACGCCTATCAGCCTTCTCTTTAACTACAAAGTTACCGAATCCTGCGATCTTGATCTTCTCGCCCTTCTCGAGGGTTTCCTTGATCAGACCGAAGACCCGCTCAACAAGCTCAGCGGATTCTTTCTTTGAGAACCCAACCCTCTCGTAGATCTGCTCGACAATATCTGCCTTGGTCATATACACCCTCAAAAAAATTACGTTATCTAACAGGAACCTAGGTGCCAAAGGCGAGTGGTTTTATAACACAGCAGCCAAGGATAAGCAACCTGTTTTTATCGGATGGTGATATCCAGTTTCTGCACCAGATTGTCGATGACGCGCTGATGCAGGGAAGAAACCTCTTCATCGGTGAGAGTCCGCTCGTTTGAACGGTAGCGAACCCTGACCGCGATACTCTTCATCCCCTCGGGAACATGGGATCCCTTATAGAGATCAAAGATCTCGGAACGCTCAAGCTCTTTGATCTTTAGACCGGCAATACAGTCAGTAATCGCCGAGGCTGGTGTCTCGTCGTCAACAAGCATCGCAACATCACGGAAGGTGTCGGGGAATCGTGATGGCGGCTCAATTGATGTTTTGCCTCTTTGAACCGCCGCCAGTTTGTCGAAATCGAGTTCGAAATAATAAACCGGCTGACCAATCCCGAAATTCCCCTGCACATCGGGATGAATTTCTCCCAAAGAGCCGAGCATCTCTCCACAATGACTGATCTGGCATGCTTTACCCGGGTGATAGTAGGTTTCGGGTTGCTCTTGCCGGTAGACGACGGGGCCGATTCCAAAGTCGTCCAAAATAGCATCGACGACCCCCTTCGCATCATAAAAATCAACCTGATGCTTCTCTTGGTTCCACCCTTCCGGATAACGCGCACCGGTAAGCAGACCAGCAAGATGAAGAGGCTCTCGGGGAAGCTCCTCCCCCTGAACCGGCAGATAGGCTCGTCTCAACTCAAACATCCTGAGATTGAGGGTGCGGAAGTTAAGATTCCGCGCGGCAGTCTCCAGGAGATTGGGAAGAAGCGTCGTGCGCATCACCGACTGCTCCTCAACGAGCGGATTGCGCAGCCTCACGTGGGTCCGCCGCGTATCGTCTTCGGCCAGCAGAAGCCGGTCAAGTACGGCTGGTGCCATGAAACTGAAGGTAATGATCTCGTTAAATCCCTGCCCCACCATGAGGTCCTTCAGCCGTCGTTCGAGCTGCTGTCGCCTCGTCGGCCTGTCAGAGACGACTCGCGCCAGCGGCATTGTGACCGGAATGCTGTCATACCCCTTCAAGCGCGCAACTTCTTCAATGAGGTCTATCTCCCGTTCAAGGTCCACCCTGAACGACGGAACGGTCACATCCAGCAGCCCCGGCTCGACCTTAGCGACAGCGAACTCGAGACGGTCGAAGATATCCCTCGCCTCATCATCCGTGAGCACAATCCCGAGAAGCTGCCCGCACCGCTCGACACGAAAGCGGATCGTTCGGGAGGGGATCACCTGAGGATAGACGTCTATGATCCCCTCGGCAACAGCTCCGCCGCTGAGTTCGGCAATCAGGCATGCAGCGCGGTCCAGAGCCCTCGTAACGATCTCCACGTCTGCTCCGCGCTCGAACCGATGTGATGACTCCGTATGAAGACCAAGTCGCTTGGCGGTCTTCCTGATGGCAGAGGGATTGAAATAGGCACTTTCGAGGAGAATATTCGTCGTCTCCTCGCGGATTTCAGAATTTTCACCACCCATGATCCCGGCAAGGGCAACGCCCTTTTCCCCATCGCGGATCGTGAGGTCAGAGGCTGTCAGCACCCTTTCCTGTCCATCAAGGGTTGTGAACCGCTCTCCTTCCGTTGCGCGCTGAACAACTATCTTCCCTTCAGCGAGAAGATCGGCGTCGAAAGCATGCAGTGGATGACCATATTCCATGAGAACGTAGTTGGTTACATCCACAACATTGCTTATGGAGCGCATCCCCACCGCCTCAAGGCGCTTCACGAGCCAAGCAGGAGAAGGACCGACGGTGCAGCCGTATATGTAGCGGGCGGTATAGCGGGGACAAAGATCAGGATCTTCCACCACAACCTCAGCCCGTTCCCTGATCGGGAGCGATGATTCGTTCAATGCGTGTCCGGGATATGTAACCTTCTTACCGAGCTTTGCAGCAATTTCCCGGGCAATGCCGACAACACTCAGACAATCCGCGCGGTTGGGAGTAAGCCCGATCTCGAAAATGGTATCCTTGAGCCCCAGCGCCTCAACAAGCGGTACTCCCAAGGAAAGGTTCTCAGGAAGGATCATAATCCCCTCAGACTCAACAGCGAGTCCAAGTTCCTTTTCCGAGCACAGCATCCCGCATGACTCTTCACCCCTGATCTTCGAGCGCTTGATCCTGAAATCGCCGGGGAGAACGGCCCCTACCTGGGCAAGGGCGACCTTGTCGCCGGCCTTAAAGTTTTGCGCACCGCACACAATGGGGAGGACTTCCCTGCCGTTGTTCACCCGGCACAGGGACAGCTTATCGGCATTGGGATGCTTGAGCTTCTCCTCTACCACGGCAACGACGACATCGCCAAGCCCCTCTCCCAGATACCTAATCCCCTCAACCTCTAGTCCGAGCATGGTGAGCACCTCGGCCAGCGACTGGGGAGTGAGATCAAATTCGACAAATTCCTTGAGCCAGTTGTAGGTTACGATCATCGTTTCACACTGTTCTCTTTAATAGTAGGACGGCACACACTGACTACCCGCACTCGCCTCTGAATTGTGACAAAAAGCGGAGATCATTATCGAAAAGAAGACGCATGTCGCCAATTCCATACTTAAGCATCGCAATCCGCTCGATCCCCATGCCAAAAGCAAAACCGGAAACAGCCTCTGGGTCATAGCCAACGTGACGGTACACTTCAGGATCAATCATGCCGGCACCAAGCACCTCAAGCCAACCGCTCTGCTTACAGACCCTACAACCCTTGCCGCGGCACATGACACAGGCGATATCAACCTCGGCGCTAGGCTCGGTAAAGGGAAAAAAACTTGGCCGAAGCCGCACACCGATATCCGTGCCGAAATACTGGGTGACAAAGGTGGTCAGAATACCCTTGAGATCGCCAAAGGTAACGCCCTTGTCGACCATGAATCCCTCAATCTGATGAAACATGGGTGAGTGGGTTGCATCGGAGTCGCACCGGTAAACAGTGCCGGGAGAGATAATCCGCACCGGCGGCGTATGCTTCAGCATGGTGCGGACCTGGACTGGAGACGTATGTGTTCTCAGGAGAACGGAATCATCCACAAAAAAGGTATCCTGCATATCTCGTGCAGGATGGTCCTTCGGGAAATTCAGCGCCTCGAAGTTATAAAAATCCAACTCTACTTCCGGCCCCTCTGCCACCTGAAAACCGAGCCCGGCAAAAATCTCGGACACTTCGTCGATGACAAGGGTTATGGGATGCCGTGTCCCGCGTGGGAGCCGCCGGCCCGGAAGGGTAACATCAAGTCTCTCCCGCTCAAGTCTCTCCCGCTTCTTAATCTCGCGGGCATGGGTCAGAGCATCATCAATCCGGGCTTCAAGACGATCCTTGATTGTATTGGCTAGCTGGCCGATGAGCGGTCGTTCCTCGACCGAAAGCGAGCCAAGGCCCTTCATGATGGAGGTCAACGCGCCCTTCTTGCCCAGATACTTGATCCGCAGCTCCTGCAGGGCTTCTTCACTTGTCGTAGCATCGACATCCTTCAGGGCGGCCTGGAGGAGTCCCTCAAGCTGTTCCTTCATATCCGGTTACCCTTTACAAAAAAAGAAATGGAACGCTAAGCATCCCATTTCTTTTCATATCCCGCTGGATTTCACTAGTTCTTGGCTTTAGCGAGGGATGCGATCTCCGTGAAGCCCTTGGGGTCCGTTACTGCAAGGTCCGCCAGAACTTTACGGTCGATCTCTACATTCGCCTGCTTGAGGCCATGAATGAGCTTGCTGTACGACAGACCATTAAGGCGCGAAGCAGCATTGATCCGGGTGATCCAGAGCGCACGGAAATCACGTTTCTTGACTTTGCGGTCCCTGAAAGCGTAATTGAGCGCGCGATCAACAGCCTCTGTGGCGCTTCTGAACAACTTGCTCCGTGCGCCGCGGAACCCCTTGGCGAGCTTGAGCACCTTGTTTCTTCTGCGTCTCGCTTTAAAACCTCTCTTTACCCTTGGCATCTTCTACTCCTTTTACAGGTTTATTTGCCGGATCCGCAAGGGGAGGCGCTTCCTCATGGTTCACGGACATCGTTAAACAGCCGAGCTCTTACATGTAAGGGATAAGCTTGGCGATGTTCTTTTGATCAACGGCAGCAACAAGAGCACCAGAGCGAAGCTGACGCTTGCGCTTGCGTGTCTTCGATGTGAGGATATGACTGGTGAAGGCACTGGCACGCTTGATCTTGCCCGTGCCGGTCTTTTTGAAGCGCTTGGCAGCGCCGCGATTGGTTTTGATCTTCGGCATCTTCGTTCTCCTTTGCTCGTTAACTACTATATTGAATTTAAAAAATACTATTTCTTAACCTTAGGCGAAACGATCATGAACATGCTCCGCCCTTCCATCTTGGGTTTCGTCTCTATGATTGCTATATCCTCAATCTCACTGGCAACCCGTTCAAGTGCACGCACCCCGAATTCCATATGTGTAATCTCGCGACCGCGGAACACCAGCGTCACCTTGGCCTTGTTTCCCTCTTCGATGAAGCGGCGCACGTGCTTAATCTTGAATTGCATATCGTGCTCATCGGTCTTGGGGCGAAGCTTGACCTCCTTGACCACGACGTGTGACTGCTTCTTCTTGGCTTCCTGCAGCTTCTTGCTCTGCTGATACTTGAACTTGCCGTAATCCATGATCCGGCAGACTGGAGGAACGGCCGTGGGAGAAACCTCCACGAGGTCCAGTTGCTGAGTCTCGGCAAGGGCAAGTGCATCACTCAGAGTCATGATCCCGAGCTGTTCGCTGTTTGCTCCAACAACCCTGATCTCGCGGGCCCTGATGGCCTGGTTAATATTTACTGTGGGCTTGGCTATGACGCCACCTCCTATTTGAAACGTTTCGCTTCGTCCTGAATGAACGCGACAAAATCTTCGGTTTTCATCGGCTCAAGATTCGCTCCGTCGCGGAAACGCGGCGTGATGGTTGCGGTTTCAACCTCTTTGTCCCCGATGACAAGCATGTAGGGAATCTTCTGAAGTTGAGCCTCGCGAATCTTGTAGCCCAGTTTTTCGTTTCGGAAATCCTTCTGAACCCTGATACCGCTCGCCCTCAACTGATCGAACACCTGCCCTGCATAGGCAAGCTGGTTATCCGTCACGGTAAGAACGATGGCCTGGACAGGCGACAGCCACACCGGGAAGTTGCCGGCATAGTGCTCGATGAGGACACCGATAAAGCGCTCTATGGAACCAAGAATTACCCGGTGAACCATGACCGGGCGCTTACGCTCTCCATCGGCATCGACATAGGTCAGGTCAAACCGGTCAGGGAGCGTAAAATCGCACTGGATTGTAGCACACTGCCACCTTCTGTCAAGGGAATCGCGCAGCTTGATATCGATCTTGGGACCGTAGAAGGCACCATCTCCCTCGTTGATCTCGTATGGACGCCCCGAATCTTTCAGAGCACCGAGCAACGCGTTGGTAGCCCGCTCCCAGTCCTGATCGGAGCCGATTGACTTCTCGGGACGAGTGGAAAGTTCCATCTCGTACTCAAATCCGAAGATCCCCATGACGTCATTGACAAAGGAAATGACACTCTTGATTTCAGCATCCAACTGCTCTGGAGTACAGAGGATATGGGCATCGTCCTGGGTAAAGCAGCGCACCCTCAACAGACCGTGCAACACGCCGGCTCGCTCGTGGCGATGAACCGTGCCAAGCTCGAAGAAGCGTAGAGGCAAGTCCCGGTAGCTACGGAGCTGAGACCGGTAGATCATCATGTGCGAGAGGCAGTTCATGGGCTTGATGCCGAACCCCTGCCCCTCCACCTCTGTGAAGTACATGTTCTCGCGGTAGTTCTCGTAGTGGCCAGATCGCTGCCAGAGCTCCGTCTTGAGAATCTGGGGGCCAACCACGATATCGTACCCGCGCTTCAGGTGCTCCTTACGCTCGAAGTCCTCAAGAAGGGTACGCAGCATCGCCCCTTTCGGGTGCCAGATAACGAAACCGGCGCCGACTTCATCAGAGAACGAGAAGAGATCGAGCTCCCGCCCAAGCTTGCGATGGTCGCGGCGCTTAGCCTCCTCGAGACGCTCAAGGTAGGCATCCAACTCCTTCTTGTCGGCAAAGGCGGTTCCGTAAACCCGCTGAAGCATCTTATTTTTTTCGTCCCCGCGCCAGTAGGCGCCGGCGAGCGAGGTCAGCTTGAAGGCCCGGCAAAAGGATGTCGATGGAAGGTGAGGACCTCGGCAAAGGTCGGCGAAATTTCCCTGCCAATAGAGGGAAACCGTATCGTCGGCGATTGCATCGATCAATTCAAGCTTATAGGTTTCGCCCATTTCACGGAAAAGCTTGCTAGCTTCATCCTTAGAGAGCACCTGCCGCTCGACTTTGAAATCAGCCTTGGCGAGTTCCCGCATCCGGGCCTCGATCTTCTCGAGGTCCTCAGGGGTAAAGGGAGCATCCAGATCGAAATCGTAATAAAAGCCGTTCTCTACGGCAGGACCGATGGTTACCTTGACACGTGGGAAAAGATCTCTGACCGCCTGGGCCATAAGGTGCGAGGTGGAATGGCGGATGATTTCAAGAGCTTCGGGCGACTTCTCGGTAATGATCTCGACCCGCGCACCGTCAAAGAGGGGAGCCGACACGTCAACCTGCACGCCATCAAGCTTCCCGGCAATGGCAGCCTTGGCAAGCCCGGCCCCGATGGAGGCCGCGAGATCACGCACCGTCGCGCCTTCGGCAAGAACCCTCTCCGATCCATCCGGCAGTGTAACCTTGATGTCACTCATCACTGGCCCCTTAACACGAGGGGGCATCGAACCTCGATGCCCCCTCTTTCAGCCTCTGCTGCTCGTTGTTAGATGGTAGGCGCGGGCGGTCTCGAACCGCCGACCTCTACCGTGTCAAGGTAGCGCTCTCCCCCTGAGCTACGCGCCTACATGCAAACGGATCCTTTAGATAACAGGTACCCTCAACATTGTCAAGGCATTTGTTGACGGGGTTTATTTTTTTCCAGAAGCGTGAGCACTGCCTGTTCGACTTCGTCAACGGAGATCTCCGTCATACATCTGACGCCGTAGGGGCACGGAGGTATTTGGCCGAACCATGAGCACGGCGAGCAATACAGAGCTTTATTAAGAACAACATGCTGCTTACCACGTGGAGCCCATTTTGTTGCATCGCTTGGACCAAACATTGAAACCGTAGGTTTCCCCAATGTTGTAGCAAGATGCAGAACACCAGAATCACCCGAAACAACAACAGCAGCTTTAGCAATCACCGCAGCAGTCTCATGAAAAGATGTCTTGCCGGCAAGGTTAATGCCTTGAGCTTTACTAAGGACAACAGAAGATGTCAACAATTCATTAGCACCACCAATAACAACTATAGGTAGTCCCTCAGCATCAAGCCTTTCAACCAAGTAAGAAAAATTCTCCGCGCCCCATTGTTTTTCTGACACACTTCCACCCGGGAAGAGTACTACAAAACTTGAGTGACCAGTTTCACCTAGAAGCAGCTCTGCGCTTTTCGTCGCATCTGCAGGGATATCTATCAAATTGTCAAAAGTTAGTTGAGGATCATTCAAGTAATCTTTAATAGGGGTCAAAAGATTATTAAAATTAATTGCCTCATGAACGTCAAAGCGGTACGGTATTGTATCTGTGAACAAATAGCTACGTTCATTAGATGCAAATCCAACACGTATTGCAGCCCCTGTACATTTTGCTATGACAGCAGAAAGACGATACCATTGTTCTGAATCGATAACTGCATCATAAGATGCTTCAAGCGCATGACATAATTCGCCATATTTATCGTAACAAAAAACACAATCTATGAAATGACACATACTGAAAACAGCACTGTTTCTTTTTTCAGCCAACAAAGTTAAGTGAAGCGTAGGATTTTTCAGCTTTATGGATTTAATCAATGGCAACAACAACAGTGCGTCGCCAATTCCACCAGGCCGGATAACCAAAATTCGCCGGACCGGTACCTCCAACTCTTTATAAGGCAATGCCCTACCCATGACAACTAATAGTCGCCCAAAAACATCATCAAACCATTTAATTAATCTTATCTTTACCGACATGGTTCATGAACGTACAAAACGTTGCGCGTGACGAATCCTCTCCCTGACAAAATCAGACAGAGAAACAAGTCCATTTTTTGCCTGATTGGCATCAAGCCGTATCAAACCCTGAATATGCCTTCGTTTGCGAATCATGTGAGGAATGCCAAAGAAGGCCGCCATCTTGCCGTTAATATAAGGTCGCCATTTTCTTAATATGAGACAGAAGTGAATTGCTGCCATAACTTCGAAGGCTAGCCTATGATGGACATATCTCGCCATAAGAGAAAACGGCATATTCTTAAGCCATAGCCACTCAGTATTACGGGAAAGATAATAGATCGAATTATCGGACAACCTGCCAATTGTGGAGCTGACGTGATGATACGCTATCGATTCAGGAACATGCTTACATTTCCAGCCGGCTAGCCATGCCCTCATATGTAAGTCCGAATCCTCAACATTAACATAAAAGTCATCGTCAAAAAAACCTATCGCATCCAGCATCGACCTTCGATATGTAGCAGCAGCCGCAGATGCTCCTACAAGTCGGTACTTGAGGAAGAGTTCACACGAAACCTCGTACTCTCCCAGCTTATAGGCGTTACCGGCAGTCGTTATAGCTTCTCCAATGCTGTCAATATACTCTGTTCCGGCGATCATGATCCTGGCTGCACATACGCCTATACCCTCATCCGTGGTTAACGCAGCTATCATGTGATCTAGCCACAATTTGTCCAACACGACGTCGGTATTCACAACGGCAATAAACTCACCATTAGCAAATGCAAGGCCGGCATTGTTCCCACCTGCAAATCCTCTATTTTCTGGCAACGGCACTATCCTGACCGATGGAAACTTCTGCCTGACCAATTCAAGGGATCCATCTAATGAACCGTTGTCAACAAATATTATTTCTCGGTGTTGGTATGTCTGGTTTTCGAGGGAGTTCAGGCAATCAGCAAGCAGTTCTTCTCCGTTCCAGTTAACGACTATAAACGTGACAAGGCCTTTTTTCATTATCATGAGGGGATCTCATCTGTGTCCTGACCTGTTCGGACAGGGCTTTCACGTCGCTCTACAACAGATGCGAGCGTATTAGCAAAAATTTCCCGACTTCTTGAATTGGAATATGAGCGGGCAGTGACAATACCCGCTGCTTTACAGCGTCGCAGCATGTCGAGGTCTGACAACAGTATTTCTAAATTACCAAGTAACTGTGCAGAATTACCGACCGGTGAGGACAAAATCTCAGCATGAATCTGGCTATACGGTACAGCATCAGACGTAACGACCGCACAACCACAGGCCATGGCCTCTAGCGGAAACAGTCCAAACCCCTCATGCCGGGATGGATAAAAAAATATATCACAACTGCTCAGGATACGACGTAACTCCTCATCACGTACCACACCGAAATTACGTACTTTGAGACGAGAGTTATTTACAAAGAACTGCTCCCCGCAGACCCAAAGTTCAGCCTTATCAGCCAAATATTCAGGCAATTGTGCGAATATGGTATCAGCAATATCGTATCCCTTTCGATATTTGTCACCCCGTGCCAAGAAAAAAATGGCGAGTCGACCCTGCTTTGAGCGAATAAGCTCGGAATCAGGATCTGGATGAAATATCTCCAAATCAATCCCATTGTTTACGGTATTAAGCTGAGTAACATGATATCGCTCCTGTAAGATTTTACTTAGATGATCCGAAACGGAAATGGTCGGCAAACCCAATGAAAAGTAAATGCGATAGCATGCATCTACTGCTGCACGCAGGATTCGGCTGCTATAGTATTCAACGTCATCTGCCTGAGCTAGGTACAAGACCTTGTTGCGAAACAAAAGCAACAAAGGCAAATGAATTATATCCACCACCGTCATATCGTGTTCAAATTTTCTACCAGCTGTTGCCAAAAGATAGATAAAACGGTTTCTGTCATTCAGAATGTTACAGCGCACTGATTGATTAATCACAAAACGGGTGGCAAACTCCCGGACATGAATGGTGACCTCATGCCCCTGAGTAGCAAGGTAGTTTGCATAGTCCACAACAATTCGGTCGCCTCCTCTATTAAGGAGGGAATATCTATAAAAACCGATGTTCATTGCTCATTATCAAACATAGCGGAAAGGACATTGAAGGCGGCTATTTCTGGAGCAAATTTAACAGCATCGCGTATCCCGTTTTTTTGCAGGTTCAACCGGAGATCATTATCGACAATTAAGCGGTTAAGGCTACTCCAGCATGCCTCCTGAGATTGGGTATCGACAACTAGTGCATTAATCTCATGTCGAGCATAGCTACCTGTTCCTCCATTTTCTGGAACAATAACAGCTGCACCGCATGCCATGGCTTCCATAGCGGTAAGCCCCATCGCCTGGAAAGATGAAAAATCCACGAATATGTCGATTTCATTGAGAAACCACGCGGACTCAGCCCTCGTTAACACCCCTTTGTTCTGCCACGGAAAATCAGTTGCCAACGCGACAAAATCTGGTTCGTTGTCATAGCAGCCGAACAGAATTATCTCTACTGCCGGCCCATGGTGAGTAGCAATGTCTCGCAGCACTTCCATCGTCAGCACAGGCCCCCTACGGGCTGAGCTCGGCCTTATCATAGCCGCTATCTGTAGTGGTCTCTGGGGCCAATTGCCACTTAATCTAGGCCGAGGCCTGAAGAGATCAATATCGACACTGGGTCCCGCAATGATACAGTCTACACCGATCTTGCTTCTAACCTCCTGACTATTCCAATCTGTTTTCGTTATGCGGACAAGGTCTGGGAAAAGAGTGTAAGAATACCAAGCACGACGATATTCTTGACTGTCGATTTCGTAGAAATATGGTTCAAAATCCTGTATGTAATAGCCTCTTCTACTTTTTGCCCTCAAGCTCTCTAGCCACCCAACAGAATAGTTTGCAGTGGCTATGACTGCATCAAAGCCAGCAGTGATTCTTGGAATATCCCTCTCATTCTTAGCGAATATGACTGGCAGGCCATGTTCAGCATATGGATATTTAACCTCAAAAGATCGACGGAAACGCTCCAGATTCAGTATGGATACATCAACCCCCATTTCCTTCATTGCAGCAGCTTCCTGTATGACCACATTTGCCCCGCCGCCCACCTCAATCACAGGCAAAAGAAAGAGCACTTTTCGCCCCTCCCAACGGCTTCTGGCTTCAAGTCTCTTGCGCTCTCGAGCAAGCGACTCCATTGCCCTGGCTCGGATGCCGGACAATGTACGATCATCTCGGCAATAAGAGACACTTTGATCAATAAAGATATGCCCGTGTTTCCTGAGCAGGTTTCTGTGAGCCACCTGACAAAGCCTTTCGCGACGCTCGTTGGTGTAACTCCTTGATTGAGAATGAAAGATATAGGTATCATCGGCGAGGGCTAAGTGCCAACCGATCTTTCTTGCTCTAAGGCAATAGTCGTTCTCTTCGCCATACCCCTGCCCGAATGCCTCTTCATCGAAATACCCGATTTGCTTCAATACTGTCTGCTTGATTAAAAGACAGAAACCGTTCAATAATGGCATGCGCGGATACATTCTCGCTGAATCACGCGCAACAAGGCGCCCCATATCTTCTATGCTGAAAGGGGGCGGAAGAGGGTTTGATGCCCAGTCGCCGTCTTGAACAATTTCGGGAATCGACTGCCACGAAGCAGTGTTAGAAAGAGGCCCAACAATACCAATCGCTTGATCAGAGGCAGCACATGCGATTAAGCGATCTATCCAACCGGACGTTACAATTGTATCGCTGTTTAACAACACAACATAATCAGCCGTTGAGAGCCGCAAACCTTGATTAGCTGCGAATGTATATCCTTTCGCAACATTGTTGCGTATCAACCTAGCGCTGTGTTGTAAAGCAAACTCCTTAAGAAAGGACGCCGTCTCCTGACCACTTCCATCGTCAACCAACGTGATGGAGTATGGCATATTTGTTTTATTAAGAACTGAGTTCAGACAAATTTGTACGTCATCCAGAGCATTATGCACACATATAATTATGTCGACAAAATCTGAATGCCTTTCAAGTGGAGGTGGAGGTTTAACAATATGCCCGTTGACTTGCGAAAACTCTGACCGCACAGAAAGTAGTGGAATCCTCCGGCTAACGCTATATGAAATAACAATATTGAGTAATCCATGGATACCGTGATTTCTTGTAACAGTTATAACATTACTTAACAGCAAAGCACTACCAGCTATAATACCACCATTCTCTTTAATGTAACTATTTGTTAATATATATAGCCTGCATAATTGGATCAATTTATTTTTCAACACATCAACTATTTTCATATATATGTGTGCCTTATAGCTATTCACTAACATAATTATTATTAAATATTTAATTCACCACTTATTAATCAATTCTATTATTTTTCTTATTGGTTTAGTCAGTCTCCAACTTAATGTGTTGTAAACCCATGCCAATTCACTATTAGCATTGCTTAGCTGGTGAGCTATATTTACCAGATCGGTTTCGAGTTCTTTAACTTTTGCGCGCGCTTCCAATATTGCCAACTGTTCTTGCTCATCTCGACCTTTCTCAAACTGGCGAGGCGTTGCCTTAATTATGTATTGATACGTAAGCCCCTCATTCCCTTGACCTAGAAATGAAATGAGACTGTCAGGATAACTGGCCAACGACGTGCCGAATTCAGTCGCATCGGGTTGGCGGATGACACGATCCCAATGGACAATTTCAAAACCTGCATTATGCATCATGGCCATAATGCTTTTCTTCGTAAAGAACCTGAGATGGCTCTCGTCAAGCAACCCAAGAGGGCGATAATCAAAACGTCCTTCAAGAAGTTCCATGACAACCGAAATATGAGAGATGTTTGGAATGGACGCGACTACATAGCCATCAGCATTTAATACTTCCTTGGTTTTTCGCAAAATCTCCCAAGGATTCCTCAAGTGCTCAAGCACATCGCCAAAGGTTGCCACATCGAAGCAACCTTTGCCAAACGTTGAAGCGAAATCGACATCTTCGATATCACACAAGACGACCTGCTCACAGTGCTGCTCAGCCTGGCGAGCCGATTCCGGCTCATTCTCGACCCCTACCACTGTGCATTTCATGATATTTTTAAGTATCTTGGAAACGTATCCGGATGCGCATCCGAACTCGATGACCCTCTTTCCCGTTCCAACCAAGCGAACCAGCTTGGCTTGTGCATTATCGTCGTCAAGTGAAAACTTGACGGCAGGATACTTAATCATGCATGTACCCCCGAACCTTCTCAGCCAACCTATCAATATAAACAGACAATCTCGCCAATATTGGTTTTATTAAGTGCTTACCATGTACATCGTATGCGACTGAACTCTCGAAAGCCCTAATCGCGGGATCGTATATCTTTATCAATTCATATAACCGCTCTTGGGGCAAGGTGTCTTCTGCTAAGTAAAGCGAACCATTCAATTGTCGTAACTTTATCCACGCATCCAAGTCCTGCTCGGCTGAATCCTGATACGATGCGAACATTGCAAGTCGCTGCCAATCGAAAGACTCCAACTGCACGATCCCAGCCTTTACCGCATAATCCCACATCGGAGTACCGGGTATCGGCATGAGAATGTTTACTGGACAGCGGGCAGAAATCTTTCCACAGGAGACATTACGCAGTATAAACTCATAAGTGCTACGCACCTCGGCCTCAGTCTCCGTCGGAGAACCGACAATAAATGAACATTGTGTACTTATTCCATGACGATGCATAGTATCAATCGCTGCCTGGTTAATATCGGTTGTAGTTTCCTTGCCCAGGATTTTTAGGATGCGATCAGAACCAGATTCTGCCCCAAAGGCAACCGCTACGACATTCATCCGCTTCAATGCATTACATACTTCGTCAGTCACAAGATTAGCACGGACAGAAAATGAGAAACCAACCTGCTTATTGATACCCTTCTGCTCAATTAATTCGACGATCTTGCCAAAACGGCTACGGTCTGCCAAGAAAAGATCATCCCATACAGAAATACAGGTAATTCCTGGATAATTCATCAGAATTTCGGAAATCTCTTCCACAACGTACTCGGCGCTGAAGAACCGTGTCTTATCCCAGAATGCAGAACTGCTGCAGAAGGAACAGCGATAAGGGCATCCACGCGAAGTGAACAGGTAAGGTGCAGTCTCGTGCGAACGATGTGGAAAAGGAACTGAATCGAGTGGCTCGATCAGAGCTCTCCTCGCAGTGATCGTGCATGATTCCTGATCATGATATACGAGGCCATTAATTGTCGAGAGCATGCTTGCACCACAACGCAAGCCGTTCGCGGCAAGAGCATTGATTACCTCACATAAGGTCCTTTCTCCCTCTCCGATCACACCAAGATCGAATTCTGGAGGTAAGGTTTCTGGCATATAGGTAATGTGCTGTCCACCAAGAATGGTTACTACGACTGGATGGCGGTTCTTTGAAATCCTAGCGATCTCGATGGCACGTTGGAAATTTTGGGAGGTTGACGAAACACAGACAATATCACACTGATCGACTTGGTCCATGGACGTCATGAACTTCATCTCGAATGGGTAGATACAATGTTTCTCAAGATACGAACTTAGATAGCCGAACGACAGAGGCCTGTACCACTGAACGTCAACACTGTTGGTTGCCAGGTAAAAACCTATAAAGATCTTGCGTGCCATTTATGCTCCATAACCATGAGACCGTCTCCGAGGAATGGACTTGTGATCTTTATAGTTGCTGCCATGCCACGATAACAAAACGGCGTCAAGGCAGTACTTTCAAAAAAACCAATATCAAATAAATATGTTCCACTTAAAAGTCGGACGTTAGGATATTCGACAAGAACTTCATTCACTCCCAGTTGTGGATCAAGAAAAATGCCATCAAGTCCAGTATGAAGAGCAGAAACGCATATTTGATCACAGGTTGTCAGAGAAATGCCAAAAACGATGCTGCCAAGCGGGGCCGTTATATGATAACGGACTCGAACAAATACCGTCTCGCCATAATTAAACTCAGCCCGTTCGTTTCCTTCAATATCCTCAATCGTAACCTTATCAATAACAAGGGTTTCGCTCTTGGTTACCGATGCATGTGAATCACAATAATAACGACTTCGAAGGAAATCATCACAAGCATCGACAACATCGTTAGACTCGCCCATAAGTGCGATAGATCCGTTATTGAGCCAGACAGCTCTGGTGCATAGCTTTTTGACAGAAATCAGATCATGGGCAACATAAAATATTGTGTTGCCCTGTCGTTGTAAGTCTTTGATTCTTTCAATACATTTTAGCTTAAAGCTTAGATCACCAACCGCCAAAACCTCATCAATGAGCAGGATATCAGGATTACAGTTAATGGCTATGGCAAATCCCAGCCGCACATACATCCCCGAGCTGTAGTGTTTGACCGGGGCGTCGAGAAAATCGCCGACCCCTGCGAAATCAACAATTTCTGAAAACTTGCGATCAGTATCTGTCTTGCTCATTCCGTAGATGGCAGCATTTATGTATATATTTTCGCGTCCGGTCAACATAGGGTGGAAACCAGCTCCTACCTCTATCAACGCACCGGTTTTCCCAGATATCTCTATCCTTCCCCGGTCTGGCATGAAAATCCCGTTAAGCATTTTGAGAAGGGTAGATTTTCCAGAGCCATTGGTTCCGATGATCCCGATTGTTTCTCCTTTTTGGACGGAAAATGTTACGTCTTCAACCGCCCAAAATTCGCCGCTACGTAGTTGTTTAGCCTGTTGATCCAGACCTAGAAATCCCGCGGCAAGATCAGTAATTCCATAGATCATGGTGTGTTTGAGAGTCCGACAGTATTTCTTGGAGACACCTTCTACCTTTACAGCAATGTTCATCAAATCCTCTCGGCAATTTTAGTCTGCGCAAGGTAGAACAATCGCCAACCAACATAAAAAATTAATAACGCCGCCAAACTTGACCACCAGAATTCCTGTATGCTGGCATCCCCCCCGATAAGTACGTTGCGAGGGACGTTGACGAAGTAATTGAGTGGATTCCAACGATTTACATCGGCAAGTAGCGTTGCGCTATTGACAGGAAACAAAACTGGCGTCATCAACAGGAATGCCATAAGGATCATATTGAGTACCACAAGGGTATCCCGCACTACACAAGCTATCAATGAGAGAATGAATCCAAAACCTACCGTCAGCAGATACAATGGTATTAAAAGTAAAACACATATAATCACTGCTTTAACAGGGGGGAATATCCCATACCATGCAAACATTGCGGCTATTAGCCCTCCCCTAATAAACAGATCGACTATACCCTGCGCAGAAGCAGCAATAATAAGAGAGCTCTTCGGAAAATTGATTTTGGCTACCATGCTTCCCGCATTAACTATTGATTGGGCACATGCATTTAATCCGACAGAAAATAGACTCCAAAAACTTATCCCTATTACAGCATACAAGGGATATGGACAGTGAATACCTTTGATTTGGAGTATCCCTGAATTGTTCATAATTACAAAAATACCCGAGGTAAGTAGCGGCATGATTACTGCCCAACATATGCCAAGTATCGATTGTCGGTAACGAGCGCTAAAGTCGCGGACAAACAAACGCCAAATCAGCTCTCTGGATGAAAGTAGTTCTCTGAACATCCGTCGAGTGAGCATGAATCGCGCCTTCTGTCCCAGCTCAATAGGCCCTTTAGGTGTATAGATTATTTTATTCATCAAGCTTACCATCGCGTCACAAACATTGAAGAAGTGCTGTACTCATGAATTAGATTGTCCTGCACCAAACCTTACAAGATATAGAGACGCCATCCGATAATAATTACCCACACTAAACCCACAAGCAGCAATGGAACATCCTTCAGCAGCGACTCAGTAGGGTCGCCGCTCAATCCAGACTTAACACGCATGATGTAACGCAAAAGCCCGAAACAACAGAGCGGAACGGTATAGAACAAGTAATTTCGAGAAAGAGTGTACATGCTGTAGGTGACAAGCACAGCACCGCCGGTCAAATACATGCTCCCTTCCAGGAAACCGTCAGGATAGCCCCCAAGGCTCTTACGGTGGAGATTAGCATCACCACCAAGGTTACGCTTCTCGGTCAACCGCTTACCAATACTAAGGAACAACGCCAGAAGAAAAACACTAAGAAAAAGCCAATCCGAAATGCTTACCGCAAAAGCCTCGCCGCCTGCCTGAAGCCTTACGATAAACCCAGTTGCCACGAAAAAAACGTCAAGGAGAGGAATATCCTTGATTTTAAGTGAATAAAGAGCGGTCAGGAGGAGATAGAGCACAAGATAAAACATGAAACGGGGAGGAGATACCATTGCGGCTAGGCCAACACCGACGCAAAGCAGAAGCAC
This sequence comes from Desulfuromonadales bacterium, assembly GCA_003712145.1. GTDB lineage: Bacteria > Desulfobacterota > Desulfuromonadia > Geobacterales > Geobacteraceae > Geobacter. The sequence goes on from RHLS01000030.1 coordinate 22,660, forward strand.
AGCAAATGTAGCAGCTGCCTTTGGGTTCAGAACACCAGAAGGCAGCGGACGGTTCTTTTTTTGTGGATGGAGTCGGTCCTTTTCGCTATCCAGTATGTCATTAAGGATGTAGCCGGAACTAGATGCAAGACAAAAAGCAATAAAGGCTGGCATTCCATTAACTGAAACCTGCGAATCAAGCATAGAACCAGACAGGAATGGAGGAAAAAAAATCATCAGATTTTTGAGCCATTGCTGGGGCCGGAGAATCTTAAGACAAGCATGGATGCTCATGTCAGACACCTCGAGTGTCCAAATACCTGAGCTTAATTCCTGCCAGCTCCCAAATAAAACTACCATGGCGGGCTTTTTGCTGAGCAGTGCGGAAATACACCCTTGCATGATCCGTGTTTCCAGAAACGATGCTTGCCACTCCCATAGAATACAAGACTTCCGAATTCGGATTCAACTTATAAAGCTCGGCCGCAACCATCTCGATTGACCTTCGTAGTTGTTCTCGATCTTCCTGTTCAGGGACAACTGATAATTGTTCTAAATAAACCGACAACATACCCTCTCGTGCACGCACTGAAGCACCTTTAGTTTTATAAATAACTGATCGATAAACCTCAAGTGCCCTGTCATGCTCTCCCAATCTAACAAGCATAACAGCATAATTAAGATCGAATTTTTCATCATAGTGAAAGGAGTACAGCGACCTCGCCGCAGCAAATTCGCGTTGCGCCTCCAAGGCCTTTCCCTCCTTGGCCAATGCCACGCCATAAAGATTGCGCGCTGTTTTAAAGTCAGGATTCTTGCGTGCAGTATCCTCATACAGCGTACTATTCCTTGACCAGATATATGTCCGGTTCATTGTCGTAACAAAAGAAACAATAAGGAGGAGAACTGTGAGCATGACGATAGATGCTCTGATGCTGCTTTCAGTCCGTCTGTTGCAGTCGTGGCTGGTGTAAGGAATATTTGCTTCTATATTCGTGGACAGGGCAGAAAATACTCTTTTATTCTTCGTGGCATAACAGCCCAACACATGAATCAGCGCGGGAATAATAAAACCCGTCGCAAGATAAACATATCTCTCAGAATAGGGCGTCCATGCAATCTGACCAAAGGCAATCAGAAATGCAGGAGCAATGAGTCCCACTCCAGTCAAAAAAAGAGCAGACGCCAAGGTTCTGCGAAAAGCAATCCAGCAAGTCAATGCAACCAGAGGAAAAGCAACCAGTTCGTAGAGAGGATCAACTTCTACAATCGTAAAATTTAATGGAAATGGCCAAAAAATCTTCTTCAGATAAAAGGCATACGTTCTTAGTACTAACATTATTGAATAGACGGGATTATTTTCAATCGACTGCAGGGTGAGGTTTATCCCGCCATTGTTGGTTGAAAAAGCCTTAGCTCTCAGCAGAAAAAAAAGAGCAACACCACCAACAATGACTACGAAAATAGTAACTCCATGCAAAATATATCTACGTCGGGAGGCAAGCACTGCCCCTTCAGTCGCGGACGTTCTTGCAATCCCCAGGAAAAATGCGCCAAGAAGAAAGCCCAAAGATGATTCCTTGCTCACAAAAGCCAAGATTGCGGCAACAAATGCAAGAAACAGATACCATTTCTGCTGACTCTGCTTATAACGAATGGTAAAGAATGCGGCCGGAAAAAGAAAAAAGCCGGCCAGCAAGTCCGTCCTCCCTGAAATCCAGCTTACAGACTCGACAGCAATAGGATGCAACCCAAAAAAACATGCGGAAATAAAAGGGCTCCAGTTTTCATTGCGCTCTTCGGCAGGAAGAAGTTCTCGGGCAAGACAGTAGACAAACAATGAATTGCAGAGATGGAGCAGTACGTTTTCCAAGTGCATGAAACTGCTATGGAGAGACCAGAAAGCATAATCAAAAATGAATGTGAGTGCCAGCAACGGACGGTAATATAACCCTTCCCTGCTCCCCGGCAAGAAAATCTCCTTGAATGTCAACCCGCCGAAATCCGTAAAATATCGAATCAAATCAAGATCATCAGCAAGATTGTATTCTGCGTGAATCGACGGGTAGAATGCCGATAACACGAGAGCGGCGAGCAACAGTATCCGGTAGGGACTCTTCAGCACCTTCCACCTTTAACCACTGAAAGAAAAAACTCCTCTAGATTTCTTCGCATGGGTTCCACCAAGGTTACCTCGTCTCCAGCCCGTCTGGTTTCGACCAGAAAATCCGCAAGCTTCTGCGGCTCGACAATCGTCTCGACGCCAACGCCTCCACTGCTGGTGCGCACCAGATATCCTTCTATACCCTCACGCATTAGCGTTTCAACCTCAGCAACACTTTCCAAGTTACCGTTAACGATTATGCCGACACGATCGCAGACTGATTCAACGTCAGCGGTAATGTGGGTACTGAAGAAAACACACTTCCCGCGCGCCTTTAAGTCCATAATGATGCGTTTTACCAAGGCTCTTCCCAAGGGATCAAGGCCGCTCATCGGTTCGTCCAGAATCAGCACGTCGGGATCATGCACAAGTACCTGCGCAAGACCGAGCCGCTGCACCATTCCCTTACTGTAGCTGCGTATGGGACGCTTACGGGAATCCCATAGTTCCAGGAGTCTGAGCACGTCGTCGGCACGACTCATGATATCTCTATCAGTCATTCGGTGAGTCTCACCGACAAAATGGAGGTATTCCTCTGCGCTTAGATAATCGTAAAATGCAGGATTTTCGGGAAGATAACCCACCTTCCGGCGCGCGCGGCACGACGAAACACATTCGCCCATTATTCGAGCCTCGCCACTCGTGGGGTCAATAAGACCCATAAGAGTCTTGATCGTCGTGCTCTTGCCTGCGCCGTTTGGTCCCAAAAAACCAAAGACCTCTCCCTGCCCTACATCCAGAGACAGGCCCTTCAGCGCTTCCACCACCATTCTCTTCTTTCCCCGATAAATCTTAACGAGATTCCTGATCTCGATAGCGTTCATTGGCAACCCTTCCCGACGTCTGAAATATTTCGGCTTAATAGAAGAGTACTCACCAGCATGGTCAATCGCCCGTTCGTCGTGCAAACTTGCTTGTGGTCCTGACCATACCGGTTTCGTCCAGATAGAAACTCCCGCCGTAAGGATCGAGCGGTGGAGGATCCAGGTACCCTTTATCGACCAACTCGGCAAGAGAGGGAACTCTGCCACCATGACCCGTGCGGTAGCGGACAAGCGCTTGCTCCACTCGCTTCACCTCTTTTAAGGCCTGAAGCCGTGTCTGGAAGCTTTTCCTGATTGCGTCACTCTTGGCACTGCGTATCATGGTATTGAGATAGGCAATTGCCAGGTCCGTTTGTCCCGTCTCATAAAAATAGCGACCGGCAAGGTTCACGTGGAGTTCATCACCGGTAATGTCTCCTGCCCTCTTGTAATAACGGGCAGCCTTTTCATAATCCTTGAGGAAATAGGCGTTGTTGAAGCCAGCAAAAAAGGGCAGATAAAAATCCCAGTCCCGGTATTTCATGCCATAGTCAAGAAGGGCGTTGACCTCCTTTATCCTCTTCACATCCCAGACAAGAACCGCCTGAGCAAAATAGTAGGCATCCATGTTGTAAGGATCAAGCTTGGTCACACCATCAATCATCTTGTAGATAGCAAAATAATCTGGAGGGACATCGATCTTGCTTTCGCTCTTTTCAACGAGGGTACCGAAGTAGATGAGAATCCGCGTCATCAGCCCGCTTGCCATCGACTGCTTCTGGTCGCCAGAGAACATTCTCAGCACTTCACCTTGCGGGATGTAACCGAGCTTTTCCACAAACGGTTTCGTTCGCATCTGCTCGGAGAACGGCACGATCAGTAGTCCGTAAACGACAAGCGACGCGATAAGAAGCGTCGCGCCTTTCACTTCATTTCCCTACGCGAAAATATGAGAGAGCTAACGGCCATGAGGATCATCACATACACAACACCATAGCCAATTGTCAGCAGGAGAGGGTAACCTTTTACGGGAACCCCGTATATGGCGTTTACCTTAAAGTCGAACGCACTCAGGTTCGGGAGAACGTAGTAAAGGGCACTAGCGATCTTTCTGGTAAGTGCCGGAAGACTCTGTCCGGTTGCAGTATGGATGAAATCATAGGCTTCCTGAGTGGCACCTCCAACAAAATACAGAGAGATTGTTCCAAACACCGGCAGAAAAAACGAGGTACTCAGGGACGATAATGCAAAGGAAATCGCTACGAGCAGGATGTACTTCATGCAATCCATGGCAACGGCTAGCACTATGTACTCCCAGACAACCGGACGATCAGAAGGATAGATACCTGACGAGTACCAGATCACTCCCCCCGCCGCGAGCAAGAGAATAAATGCGCAGATGACCATGAACGCAGCGATTCCGAAAAACTTGCCGAAAAGGTAATCGCCTCTCCTTATGGGGAGGCCAAGGACGCTGAAGGTATACCGCCGCTCGATATCCTTCCAGATGGAGGTACCCCCGAGAAAAACTGCCAGAACAAGTAATAGGAAGGAAATGAGGGAAAGGGACAGTGTGATGGAGAGTTCCGTCACCTGACGCATGGAAAAAGAGCTAATGGTAGGTATGATCACAAACAACAGCGACGTTGCAAGGATCCCGTGAAGAACACGATCACGAACGACCCCACGCAATGTCAGCAGCATCAGGCTCTTCATCACCAACCCTCCCTGGTCGTGAAATGAAAAAAGGGCCGACTTTCATCAACCCTTCTCCCCTTTACCTGCAGTTAAATTACTGAGTTGTCCAAGTCGAAAAATCGAACGTTTCACTGTCGCAGTTAGTGGCGGCAGTGCTTGTACTTTTGGTTTTCACGAAAATCTTCGGATCAAGATTATTGGAGCCAAATTCCTTGTCGCCTTGACCGTGTCCAGCAATGGCCGAATAGGCTGATGCTGTGGCAGTAGCGGTAAGCTTAACACTTTTGGAGGTTTTAAAGGTGCCACCACCAATTACTGTTGTATTAGAATCATCTATTGTCTTCATCGCGAACGCCGAGGTCGCAAAGGAAAGTGCCGACAACACCATAAAAGCTTTCAGAATATTCTTTTTCATAACGTAATCTCCTCTCTCTTGGTTTTCTGCTACATTGGTACGTACTGCTGAGAGTCAGCCTGAGCCGACTCCATCTGGGTCTTGAAGTTCCTCAGATCACTCTGGGCTGCAGAGTTGTAGGACTTGGCCCGATAGGACGAGAACTGCGGAATCGCAATTGCCGCCAGGATGCCGATGATCGCCACGACGATCAGCAGCTCGATGAGGGTGAAACCTTTCTTGTTCCTGAGTTTCTGTAACATGTGAATCTCCTTTCCTGTGTGTGTTTCCTGTTCGCTACGTCTGTGGATAACTGGCCAGTATCCGCTTAAAGCGTTGTGTTTGACTTTTCTATTTCAAAAGACGGGCCAAAAACACAGGATACGTAATTACCTGCTTTTGCGACTAGAACCGCTCGTTCATCCCTTCGCGAACAGCCTCAAGCCCCTGATTCGTCACCCTTTACTGACAATTTTCGTCACCATCACTCCTCATCCATCCCGAACTTCGCCAACCGGTACCGGAACGAACGGAACGTAAGCCCCAACAACTCGGCAGCCTTCTTCTTCACTCCACCGCTCCGCTCAAGGGCCTGGAGCAGTATCCGCTTCTCGATCCCGTCCAGATAGGCCTCCAGCTCCATACCCTCCGCCGGAATCTCGAAGTCACTGCCAGAACTGTCAGCGCTCTTCGCACCCCCTTTCAGCTGGGGTGGAAAACTCTCCTCGTTGATCTCCCGGTTGCCAAGTACGGCGCAGCGTTCGACCAGGTTCTCCAATTCCCGCACGTTGCCCGGGAAGGGATACGACATGAGCACCTTGAGGGCGCCGGCGGTGATGATCTGCCCCTCGTGGGGAGGAGGAACGTGCTTCTTGTAGAAGTGCTCCACCAGGATCGGGATATCTTCGCTCCGCTCGCGCAGGGCGGGCATCTGGATCTGGACCACGTTCAGCCGGTAGTAGAGGTCTTCCCGGAAGGTCCCCTCGCGCACCTGCTCTTCCAGGTTGCGGTTGGAGGCAGCCACGATCCGCACGTCGGCCTTCTTGTCCTCAAGCCCCCCTACCCGCCGGAACTCCCGCTCCTGGAGGACCCGCAGAAGCTTAGCCTGGAGCTGGAGGGGGACCTCGCCGATCTCGTCAAGGAACAGGGTCCCCCCCTCGGCCTGCTCGAAGAGGCCGGCCCGGTCGTTGATGGCGCCGGTGAAGGTCCCTTTCTTGTGGCCGAACAGTTCGCTCTCCATGAGGGTTTCGGGGATGGCGCCGCAGTTGACGGCCACGAAGGGCTTGTCCTTGCGGGTGCTGTTGTAGTGGATGGCCCGGGCCACCAGTTCCTTGCCGGTGCCGCTCTCGCCCGATATCAGCACGTTGGCGACGCTGGGGGCGACCTTCTCAATGAGGGAGTAGATGTCCCGCATCTTCCGGCTCTTGCCGATGAGGCCGCTGAAGCTGTACCGATCCTGCACCTCCTGGCGCAGCCGCTGGTTTTCCCGTTTCAGGTCCCGTTTCTCCAGGGCGTTGCGGACGAGGACCTTTACCTCCTCCACCTTGAAGGGCTTGGCGATGTAGTCGTAGGCGCCAAGCTTCATGGCCTCCACGGCCTGTTCGGCGGTGGAGAAGGCGGTCATCATCAGGACGGCGGTATCGGGGGAGTTCTCCTTGATCCGCCCCAGGAGGGCAATGCCGTCAAGCCCCGGCATCTTCACGTCGGAGATGACCAGATCGTAGTTTTGCCCGTCAAGACGCTGGAGGGCCAACTCCGCGCTTGCTGCCTGATCAACGGCATACCCTTCGCGCTCGAGCAGGATGGCGAGAAACTCCCTCATGCTCGGCTCATCATCAACTACGAGAACCCTGATCTCCATGGTGACTGTTTCTCCCTGACCCGTTGCTGGTTATGCCGTCCCCTAGGAGCCTGTCGGACTTAGAATAAATCGGCTGCAAATCCGTCTGGGCGGTCCATATTTCGCCGCTTTCTTGGTCAATAGAACAACTATTGACCTGCAAAATCGACAAAATCTGTCCTCGCCCAGCCGAATTTTCGCTACATTTTTCTAAGTCCGACAGGCTCCTATGCGGGAAGGAAAATCGTGAATCTGGTTCCGGTGCCCGGCTCGCTCTCGACGGTGATTCGCCCGCCGTGGGACTCGACGACGCGGTAGACGGTGGCAAGCCCGAGACCGGTCCCACCCGCCTTCGTGGTGAAAAAAGGTTCGAAAACCTGTGCCATCTGCTCCCCGTCCATGCCGGGACCGGTGTCCTCGACCCTTATCTTGAAGGTGCTTCTCCGCTCTCCTCCCGGCCTCACCTCATCGAGGCGCTGGGCATCGACCGTAATGACGCCCTCTTTCCGCATCGCTTCGGCAGCGTTCACCAGGAGATTCCAGAGGACCTGCCGGAACTGGTCGGGGTCGATCTCCGGGAGTATCGCTGGATCGATCTGGTTCTCGATCCGCACGGTGGCGAAACGGCTGTCGGTGGTGACGAGGGCCATGATCTCGCCGAGCAGGGAATGAAGGTTCACCGGCTGCCGTACAGGCTGGCTCGGGCGCGCGTAGGCGAGAAAATCATGGATGAGCAGATTCAGGCGCTCGGTCTCCCTGAGAACGATGCCGAAAAGCCGCCGATCGGACTCGGGTACTGCTTCCCCTTGGGCGATGAGCTGGGCCGACCCACTGATTGCGGCAAGGGGGTTGCGGATCTCATGGGCTATGCGGGCGGAAAGCTCGCCGATTGCAGCCAGACGGTCGGCGCGCTTGAGGTTCTTCTCCATCCGCCTAATCTGGGTCAGGTCTTGGAAGTTGATAAGCAGACCAACCCGCTCCCCCCCCTTGTCGGTCAGCGGGACGCTGTTGAAGCCGATGATCAGCTTTCTGCCGCTCTTGGGAATGAACTCGAACTCGCTCCGCCTGGCGGTGCAGAGATCGGAGCCATAGAGCCGGAACCCCGGCAGGACATCACCCAGGTCCCGGTCATAGGCCTCCTCCTGGCTGATGCCCGTCAGGGCTTCGGCGTAGCGGTTGAAGACACGTATTTTCCCTTCGTTGGTGGCGGTTAGGAGCCCGCTGGTCAGGTTCGAGACGATAGCGCTATTGAGCCGCTCCAACTCCTCGTAATCAATGGCCTTCTTTTCAAGCTCTGTCTCGCTCCGCTTTGCCCGCTCGGCCAGGTAGCCGGTCAGGAGCGCAGTCAGGTAGAAAGCCAGGATGTTGATAAAAATCGTGTAGAAGAGGTAGCCGGTACCCTGCTGCAGCGCAGCCTGGGGGCTCAGCCCCAGGGATGAAAGCCTCCCGTAGTATTGCAGGTCGATAATGGCGCCGTAGACAATGACGCAAACGGAGGCGGTATAAAGGGCCTCCCGTCGGGCCAGGAGCACGCTGGCGTTGGTAATGGCCAGCAAATAGAGGAACGAAAAGGGGCTGGCGATGCCACCGGTGAAAAGCAGGAGCCCCGTCACGAAAAGAATGTCCCAGATGATCTGTGCGTAGGTGAGGGTCTGGCTGTATTCCCTGGCCATCCTCAGGACGAGGAGCGAGAGAATCGAGAAACCGTAGGTGGCGACGATGATGGCGGTGATGCCGCGCTGGGCATCCTCGCCCAGGAGGCCGGTCCCCCTCATGCTCAGGATGGTGGTGGAGGCGAGGATGAGCGAAACCACCACCACCCGGGCGAGAATGAACCAGAGGAGCCGCCGGGAGAGGTTCATCATCTAGCCGCCGACGGTCCCCGCGAGCTTGAAGATCGGCAGGTACATGGCGATAACGAGGCCACCGACAGTGGTGCCGAGAAAGACCATGAGAAGCGGTTCCATCATGGCGGTCATGGCGCTGACCGCATCGTCCACCTCGTCGTCGTAGAAGTCGGCAATCTTGGTGAGCATGGCATCCATGGCGCCGGTCGCTTCGCCGACGGAGATCATCTGCACCACCATGGGAGGGAAGATGCCCGTTTCCTGGAGCGGCTCGGCCATGGTCTTACCTTCGGAGATGGCCTGCCTGACCTTGAAGATCCCCTCCTCCACCACCTTGTTGCCGGCGGTCTTGGCCACGATCTCCAGGCCGTCCATGATCGGCACGCCGCTGGAGATGAGGGTGCCGAGGGTACGGGTGAACCGGGCCACGGAAACCTTTCTGATGAGGGGTCCGGCAATGGGAGCCTTGAGGGCTAAGGTATCGATCGCCTTCCTCCCTTGCGGCGTCGCATAGTATTTCTTGATCCCCACGACCGTGACGACAATCAGGCCAATGATGAGGAGAATATACTTGACGATAAAGTTACTGAGGGCGATGACGAACTTTGTCGGCGCCGGCAGCTCGCCGCCGAAATCCTGGAACATCTTGGCGAAGGTGGGGATGACGAAGATGAGGATGACACCAACGACGATTATCGCAATCGACATGATGGTCGTCGGGTAGACCATGGCCCCCTTGATCTGCTTCTTGAGCTTCATGGCCTTTTCGATGTAGGCGGCCAGACGGTTGAGGATCGTATCAAGAATACCGCCGATCTCGCCGGCGGCCACCAGGTTCACGTAGAGCTGGTCAAAGACCTTGGGGTGTTTGCTGAGGGCGTCGGCAAAGGTGGAGCCCCCCTCCACGGTCTCCTTGACACGTTGCAGCACCTGCTTGAAGGTGGGGTTCTCCTGCTGGCTGGAGAGGATGTCGAGGCACTGGACGAGGGGAAGGCCCGAGTCGATCATGGTGGCAAACTGGCGGGTGAAGACGACCATATCCTTGGTCTCCACCTTTTTCGCGAAGCCGGGCATCTTGAGCTCCATGCTGAGCCCCTTGCCCTCCTCCTTCACGGAAATGCCCGAGAACCCGTACTTCTTGAGCTGGGCCTCCACCTGGGCGCTGCTCTGGGCCTCCATGACCCCCTTCTGAGCCGCACCGGTCCTGCTTCTGGCTTCCCAATTGAACTTCGGCATCGTTCTATCCTCCTGGACTTGGTTCCGTCCCGGTTATCTCATGGTTGGTCGCGGCCCCTGGGGTCGCACGCCGCTGGCAAGCATCTGCTTCAGTTCGTCGGGGTCCGGCGAGCGCCCCATGGCGATATCCATGGTGATCTGGCGCTTTTGCAGCAGGCTGTACAGGCACTGGTTCATGGTGAGCATCCCGAACTTCTCCTGCCCCACCTGCATTTGGGAGTAGATCTGGTGGATCTTGTCCTCCCTGATCAGGTTGCGGATGGCGGGGTTCGGCACCATCACCTCAAGGGCAAGGACCCTTCCCGTGCTGTTGGCACGGGGGAGAAGGGTCTGGGACATGACCCCCTCCAGGACGAAGGAGAGCTGGGCGCGCACCTGGGGCTGCTGGTAGGAGGGGAAGACGTCGACGATCCGGTTGATGGTCTGGACCGCCGAGTTCGTATGGAGCGTGGCAAGGCAGAGGTGGCCGGTCTCGGCCAGGGTCAGGGCCGCCTCGATGGTCTCCAGGTCCCGGAGCTCGCCCACGAGGACCACGTCCGGGTCCTGGCGCAGAATGTACTTGAGGGCGTTCTTGAAGCTCTTCGTGTCGGCCCCCACCTCCCGCTGGTTCACGACGCAGCTCTTGTGGGGGTGCAGGTACTCGATGGGATCCTCGACGGTGACGATGTGCTCGTGCCGCTCGGTGTTGATCTTGTCGATGATGGCGGCCAGGGTCGTGGACTTGCCGCTGCCAGTGGGGCCGGTAACGAGGATCAGTCCCCGTGGCTTGTCCGCCAGTTCCCGCACCACCGGTGGCAGGCCCAGCTCCTCGAAGGAGAGGATCTTGTAGGGGATCACCCGAAAGACTCCGGCCACGGCCCCCCGCTGGATAAAGACGTTCCCCCGGAAACGGGAGAGCCCCTTGATGCCGAAGGAGAGGTCGAGCTCGTTGTTCTCCTCGAACTTGTGCTTCTGCTGTTCGGTGAGGATGCTGTAGCAGAGCTGCTTGGTGTCCACCGCGTTCAGGGGCGGCATCTCGAGGGGGAGGAGCTTGCCGTCAACCCTGATCTGAGGCGGAGAGCTGGTGGTGATGTGGAGGTCGGACCCTCCGCGATTGACAAGCTCCGTAAGGAGTTGGTGCATATTGGCCATGATCTATGATCTCCTAATCATCCGCAACGGTGACCCGCAACACTTCTTCAAAGGACGTGACACCCTCTTTCAGCTTCGTGAGCCCTGACTGGCGCATGGTCTTGATGCCGAGGCGCATGGACTCGCGCTTGATCTCGGCGGTGTTGGCGCCGTTCAGGATCAGTTCCCTGATCTCCTCCAGCATCGGCATGACCTGGTAGAAGCCGACCCGCCCCTTGTAGCCGGTGTTGTTGCACTTGGCGCAGCCGGTCCCCTTGTAGCAGACGAAGTCATGCGCCTCCTCGGGGGGAACACCGGCATCGATGAGGGCCTGGACCGGTATCTCCTCCGGCACCTTGCACTCGGAGCAGACGCGCCGGGCGAGGCGCTGGGCGGTGATGAGGTTCACGGCCGACGCCACGAGGAACGGCTCGATCCCCATGTTGAGGAGCCGGTTGATGGTGGCCGGCGCATCGTTGGTGTGGAGCGTCGAGAGGACCAGGTGGCCGGTGAGGGCAGCCTTGATGCCGATCTCGGCGGTCTCGAAGTCCCGGATCTCGCCGATCATGATGATGTCAGGGTCCTGGCGCAGGAACGAGCGGAGGGCAGCAGCGAAGTTGAGACCGATATCCTCGTGCATCTGCACCTGGTTGATGCCGGCAAAGTTGAATTCCACCGGATCCTCGGCGGTGGAGATGTTTTCCGTGGTCTTGTTGAGCTCCCCCAGGGCCGAATAGAGGGAGACGGTCTTGCCGCTCCCCGTCGGGCCGGTGACGAGCACCATGCCGAAGGGCTTGTGGATCGCCTCCTGAAAATGACGCAGGGCGTCGGGCTCGTAGCCCAATTTGGTCATGTCCATCTGGAGGTTCGATTTGTCCAGGAGCCGCAGGACCACCTTCTCGCCAAAGAGGGTCGGCAGCACCGATACCCGGTAGTCCATGTCCTGGCCACCGCCCAGCTTGATCTTGATCCGGCCGTCCTGGGGAAGACGCCGCTCGGCGATATCAAGCTCCGCCATGATCTTGATCCTGGAGGTAATGGCGTTCTTCAGCTTCAGGGGTGGCTTCATCACCTCGTAGAGGACGCCGTCGATCCGATACCGGACCCGGAATGTCCGCTCGTAGGGCTCTATATGGATGTCGCTCGCCTTCCTCTTGATGGCATCGGTCAGAATCAGGTTCACCAGCTTGACGACCGGCGCGTCCTCCGTAGCCCGCTCCAGCGACGAGACATCGACCTCGTCGTCCGTGTCGATGACCTCAAGATCCTCCATGTCCAGGTCGTTCATGACATCGGCCAGCGATGCGGACTGGTCGTAGTACTTGTCGATGGCGGTCTTGATGGCCGACTCGGAGGAAACCACCACCTCCACGTTGTAGCCGGTCATGAACTTGATGTCGTCGATGGCGAAGATGTTGGAGGGGTCGGCCATGGCGATGATCAGGGTGGAACCTGCCCTGTTCACCGGGACAATCTGGTACTTCTGGGCCACGTCGGCGGGGATAATCTTGATGACCGTCTGATCGGCCTCGAATTCACTGAGATTTATGGAGGGGACGCCGTACTGCTTGGAGAGAAAGGTGGTCAGGTCGGGTTCGGCGATGAGGCCGTTCTTGATGAGGATGGAGCCGAGGCGCATCTGGCCCCCCGAGCTTTTCTGCTCCTCCAGGGCCTTGGCCAGTTGCTCCTTGGTGATGATGTTATTTCGAACCAGGAGTTCTCCCAGTCTGCTTGGCTGCATGGTTTCTCCGAGGCTAGACGTAACGGCGAATGGTAGGGCGTCAATACCCCAATGTCAAGAAGTAGTTAGCGCCCGATGGCGACCAGAATCCGTCTCCTCATGACGCCGGATGGCGGTTCAGATCCAGTCCATATTGCAAGGGCACACTCCCCCTGAGCCACCAGCATTCCTATACCGTTGGCGCGGCGAAGACCGCAGCGGGCAGCCTCGGCGAGGAGCGGCGTCTCCCAGGGGGAATAGACCATGTCGTACACCGCTGCGCCGGAATTCATGGACGAAAGATCGAGCCCCTTGAAGGCGCTCCCACCCATTCCCACGGACGTGGTATTGACGACAAGGTCAAAATTTTGAAAATTAGCCATGATATGAGGTATATCCAGAGCCATGCCAGCAAATAGCGTGCCGCCAAACTGGCGACTGAAGCCCGCGGCAAGCTCCTCACCCTTTACGGTGTCACGGTTGGCAACCGCGACCTCTGCCGCCCCCGTCTGACCGAGAGAGGCAACGGCCGCCCGGGCGGCACCGCCGGCCCCCAGGACAAGCACCCGCTTGCCGGCAGGATCAAATCCCAGATCGTGCCGCAGAGAGCGGATGAATCCCATGCCGTCGGTATTGTAACCCACCAGCGCGTCCCCTTCCCGCTTCACCGTATTGACGGCACCGATAAGGGCCGCTTCGGGCGTGATTCGATCCAGAAGCGGAACAATGGCGGCCTTGTGGGGAATGGTCACGTTGAAGCCGGCCACTCCGAGGACCCGCAGCCCTGCCACGGCGGTGGCGAGATCCTCTTCCCTGACGGCGAACGGGACGTAGCACCAGTCGAGCCCCATGGCTTCCAGGGCGGCATTCTGCATGAGCGGCGAGAGGGAATGCTCCACCGGCCAGCCGATGATACCCAGTAATGTTGTCTTTCCTGTTACTGCCATCACTATCTCACCCCATACGCGCCAAGAAGCTGCTGCACCTGTGCGCCCAACTCGGGCGCGATGACGGCAGCTGCCCGGAGTTCCGCGGCCCCCTCTGCCCGATACCCCAGCCGCAGCAGGTTCTCGCCCGCCTCCATTCGGCTCGTGGCATAGATAAGAATCGCTTTCCCCGTGTCCAGATCCCGGAACCCCATCTGGCTCGTGTAGCCCCGCTCGCAGTAAGCACTCCAGACGGAGATGTCCGGCGCATGGAAGGTGGCTCCTCCGTCCGCGATGAGCTGGTAACAAATCCCCCGTTGCTTCATGCCGTACTCCGCAAAGGGAAGCGAATAGCGGGTCGAGAAATCGATGAAAACCGGCCGCCGGCCGATCTGCTCCGCAACCACCAGCTTGAGGGCTGAATCGGCCGACTGGGCCACATCGGGATAGGAGCGGAGCATGCTCCGGCTGAAGAGATGGGGGAACGCATCCAGATACCAGGTGAAGACCAGGTGTGGCGTGTGGAGGAGGTCCAGATCCTCCCGCATACGCTCCACCCCCTGCAGATACCAGAGGGGGAAGGCACCGCTGTCTCCCCAGGTGAAGAGCACCGCTCCCTGGTCGAGGGAGCGGAAGGTATTGGTGGCATAATCGAAGGCCACGTAATTGTCGTGCTGATCGTTCTCGTAATAGTTGCGAGCACAGATGGCTGCCGGAAGCATGGCCAGAAAAATGACCACGACAGCTTTAACCGACAGTGATGTCAATTTTTCGACAGAAACACTTTCGAGCCCTCGCCGCAACAGATACCAGAGCCCTATACCGATGAAGACGGCAGACAGGAGATACAAGGGGGTAAAGAATTCCTCTGTCAGAAAAATGAACTCCTCCTGGGCATTGAAGTAACCCACGATGACCAGGAGCGAGACCACGACCCCGAGGAGGTAGGCGATCACCTCGTCGCGTCGCCGACTGAGGCAGACAAATAGGCCGAGGAGCAGGAGCCCGAGCCCGACCCAGGTGAACTCCCGGGGGATGTTGTAGGCACTGAGCTGCGCCCAGAGGAGTGACAGAGTGCGGTCCGGCGGCTCGGCGGGGTACCCCTTGCGGAGCAGGTTCCAGAGGAATTGGTCAAGGGTCTTGGGATCGCCCCAGTTGAGGAGGGGGTTCCTGATGGCCCGGATCGGCATGTGAAGCTGGATGGCGAAACCGAAGAGACCGAAGGCGACGGCAAGGACAAACTCCTTCACCCGGCCCATGAGCCGCCAATCCTTGGAGAGGATCAGCCAGGCAAAGGCCGGAAGCATCAGCACAATGGTCTGGTGGGCGCCGGTGGCGAGTCCACAGAGAAACGAACCCAGATAGACATAGTGGGGGCACTCCTCCCCTTCGTCGTACCGCTGCCGCCAGCGGAGCAGACACCAGAAGACCACGGCAACGATGAAGGAGACCAGCGGATAGGGCTTGTCGTGGTTGGATTGGAGCCAGAGCCGGGCGGAAAAGGCAAAGGTGGCGGCCGCACCCAGGGCGCATCCCCGGCTCAGGTACCGCGGAAGACGTGGGCCGGCGTCATTATCGCCATCGAGCAAGGCCAGGACAAGAAGGTAGACACCATAGCAGGCCACCCCCGCCGAGATCGCCGTGGCGATATTGACCCGAAAGGCGATGTTGCCAAAGGGAAGCCAGGTGAAGGGCTTGGCGTAGTTGACGAAGAAGGGATAGCCCGGCGAATGGGCCGTGCCGAGGGAGTGAATGGCGGTGATGAACTCGCCGCTGTCAAAGAAGGTGACCGACGGGGCGAGGGTCATGAGATACACGGCCAGCGGCACCACCACCGCCAGGACGGCGAAGGGGTCCACCCGTCTGAAAAAGGTCGAGAGCATCGTCGGCATCGTCTGCTACCCCTCCCCGCGTGGATTTCGGGCCACGGCCAAGTAGCCGTTCCCCAGATCGGTCCGGTAGAACAGCCGCTGAAGAAGATAGAACGGCATCATGGTCAGGTCGTTGAAGAGGAGGCGAAAGATATCGCCAAGACGGGGAAGCAGCTTCATGCCGCCGCTCTTGCCGGTGCGCTCAGCCATCTGCTCCTCATCCTTCACCTGCCGCTCCACAGCCCGGTCGTAAAACGGCTTCATGATGTTATAGATCGGCACGCCGTAGGAAACGATCAGCAGCGGCTCGAACCCCGCGTCGACAAGCCTCGTCCGGAGCTCTTGCCGCTCGTAGCGCCGCACGTGACCGCACAACTCGTCATTGGCCCCCCATTTGGCCATGTGGGCCGGCACCGTCAGGATGAGCTGCCCGCCGGGTACCGTCCTGCGGCGGAGCCTGCGGAGAAACGCCACGTCGTCGAGGCAGTGCTCCAGAACCTCGGAGGCGATCACCACCCCGAAGGTCTCCTCCACGTCGTCAATATCCCGCTGCCCCACCCGGAAACGGGATGGATCAACCATCTGCCGTGCCGTGACCACCGCTTCGGCGGAGAGGTCGATCCCCTCGCCGGTGTACCCCCTTTCCGCCAGGGTCCGCAACAGGTCGCCGGCCCCGCACCCCACCTCCAGGACCCGCCGGCCAGGCACTCGCGCCAGGAAGTCGAGGATCGCCCGCCGCTTGACCAGGTAGCTGGGTGTCGGATACCACGCAAGGGGAGCGTCGTTCACTGGGCGACCTTCTTTCCCAGAACTGCAAGCGACAGGTTCTCCCGCCAGAGGCAGAGGAACCCCGCCACGATCACCGGAAAGAAGTTGACCCCGTGCATGACGATCGCCACGCTCAGGGCTTTTTCCCGAGGGATGCCGAAGGCAAGGAGCCCGTAAACGCATGCCGCGTGGTAGGTCCCCACGAAACCGGGGGAGGCGGGAATCATCACCGCAAAGACCAGGAGGACGAGGATAAAGAGGGAGACGGAAAGAGGTAAGGTGATCCCGAAGGCCCTGAGGATGAAATCAATCGGAAGGATCGCCAGCCCCCAGACCACCAGGGAGGTCAGCACGATTCCCCAGCGTTCACTCCGTCTGGATGACAGTCTCACCCCCTGAAGGAATGAGCCGATGAGCGGGATGATCCGCTCGGCCAGTCGACCGGGAAAAGGCTTCAGGAACCGCTCCAGGAACCGGAGGGTCCACAGGGTGTTCCGCTTCAGGAGCACCAGAAAGACCACCACCCCCAGGTAGAGCCCCAGGGTCACATAGCCCCCCACCACAAGGCCATGCTGGGCCGCTTCGCCGCCTGCTGGAAACCGGAGGGCAAAGACCGTGAAAATCAGGAAGAGCAGAACCGTGAACCCATCGGTGAGACGGTCAAGGACCAGGGTGGCCACCACCGCACCGGTGTCGATCTCTTCCCGCACGCCCAGAACGTACGCCCGTACCAGCTCCCCCAGCCGCGCCGGCAGGATATTGTTGGCCATATAGCCGATGATGGTAGCCGACACGAGATTCGGGAGAGACACCTGCTTCAGAGGTGAAAGAAGGTACTTCCAGCGGACCGCCCTCACGACATAGCCGAGGAAGGTAACCCCCACGGCGGGAACCAGCCAGACCGTCTCGATGCCACGGAAGGCCCGGACGATCTCAGCCGGATCGACGGAGCGAAACAGGAGTGCCAGGAGAAGGACGCTGACACCTATCCCGAGCCAGAGTCGCCGGTCGCCGAGGGAGCCGGTCACGGACACTCCTCGTTCAGGTAGTCGTGATACTCGACGATGGAGACGCCGCTCAGGACCTCACGGCACAGCGCCACGTCGCGGCGGATCGCCTCCTTGAGAGCCTCCACGCCGGGGTAGCGCTGCTCGCCCCTGATCCGTTCCACGAAGTAGAGCCGCACCTCGCGGCCATAGAGATCGCCGTCGAAATCGAGGATGAAGACCTCAATGGAAAGGGTGTCGTTGCAGAAGGTAGGGTTGTAGCCGATGTTGCAGGCCCCGTCGTAGGTGACGTCGCCAATCTTCACCTTCACGGCATAGACCCCGGGCCGGGGGATCAGTTCCTTGTCGGTCTGAAGGTTTGCAGTGGGAAAGCCCAGATCCTTCCCCCGGTGCTTCCCGTGAACCACCACACCCCCGACGGAGAAGTGGCGGCCGATGAGCTGCACCACCTCCCGTACATGTCCAGCAGCGATGGTCCTGCGGACGGCGGTGCTGCTGAAGACCAGATCCCCTTCGCCGATCTGCTCCAGAACCTCCACGGAAAAACCCAACTCATCTCCCAGCCGCCGGAGCATCGCCACGTTACCCTCGCGTCCCTTGCCGAAGGCGTAATCATAGCCGATGACGAGCTTTCGGATACCAATCCGTCCCACCAAGATATCCTGGACGAACCGTTCGGCACTGATGGCGGCAAATTCTTCCGTAAAGGGAATGGTGAGGAGATAGTCGATTCCCGACGCCTCGATAAGGAGTTCCTTCTCGGCGTAGGTATTGATGAGGCGAAGATCCTTTTTGATTCCCAGAACCTTGAGTGGATGGGGAATGAAGGTGACAACCAGGGAAACCCCGCCAAGGGCTGCCGCCTCGCGCCTGATACGGCGGAAGATCTCCCGGTGCCCCAGGTGAACCCCGTCGAAGTTGCCAATGGTCACCACGGGGTCCTGAAGCTTCTCAGTAATTTCCTCAATGCTCCTGAAGATCCGCATGACGTCCGGTTACTCCGTCTTCCCGTCCGCCGTCGCGGCCTCGGCCACAACAGGCTTCTTCTTGCCGAAAATGAGGACGAGCCAGACGCTGATCTCGTACATCATGTAGAGGGGGACCATGATGACGAACATGGTGATGAGGTCTGCATGAAAGGCGGCAATGATGGAGCTGGCCAGGAGGGCGTAGCGCCGGTTGCGGGCCAGAAACTGGTAGGTGACGATCCCGAAGCGGGAAAGGAGCAGCATCAGGATCGGCAGCTCGAAGATAAGGCCGAACATCAGGATCAGCCGGAGGCAGAAATTGACGTAGGCGCTCATGTTGAAAAGGCTGTTGAGCCCTTCCGCCTCGTAAGAGAGCGAAAAGTTGATGATGACCGGCCAGATGACAATGAGGAAGAAGAGCGCCCCGACGCAGAAGCTGATGGTGCTGACCGTCACGAAGGGCATGACCAGCCGTTTCTCCGTGCGGGTGAGACCCGGCGCGATGAAGAGCCAGAGCTGGTAGAATACGATGGGGAGCGCCAGGATGAAGCCGGTGATAACCGATATCTTGCACTGAACGAAAAACGGCTCCAGGGGCGCGCTGTAGTTGAGCTTGCGATCCTTTGGCGCGGCGCTCAACTCCTTGTCCAGTTCGAACTGCTTGTAGGCCGCCGGCCAGCGCCTGCCGACCTCCTCATAGACCCGCTTTTTGATATCGGTCAGGTAGGTTTTGCCGGTGATCGGCTTGGTAACGAAGCTGAGGAGGCTGTTGGAGAAGTTCCAGGAAACCCCCATGCCGATGACGACGGCAATGACGATGACGATGAGCCGCTTGCGGAGCTCGACAAGATGCTCCATAAAGGGCAGAACTTTGTGGTTTTCTTCGGTCATGAAGCCTCTATCCCTCCATGCTGTTGAACAACTTGGCGGAGCCGGTCTGCGCTGATGCGCCTCGCATCCCGGCCTCCTCATGACGTTTTTCAACAGCCCGCAAATTCTGTAGTAAATCCGATCAAAAATAGCACAGCATCACGAAACCGCGCAACTGCTTTCACCGGCGCCGCCCCCGGGGGCCTTTCCCCCTGGCTCCCCCCTTCCGGGGCACTTTCCCCTCCTCCTGCCTGCGTTCCACTGGGGCCTTGGGCCGCTTGCCGGTGACGGGTACTCTCGGGTATTCCTCCGTCCCCGCCGTATCCAGGGCTCCCCCACGCCGTTCGTGGAGCCCCGCCAGGACGAACTCCACCTGCTTCTTCTCGACGCTCACCGCGGCAACGGTCACCCGAACCTTGTCGCCGAGCCGGTAGGTCTCCTTAAGCCGCTCCCCGATCAGGGCATGCTGCTTCTCCTCGTAGCGGTAGAAATCGTCCCGCATGGTGGAGACATGAACCATACCCTCCACGAAGAGGTCTGCAAGTTCCACGAAGAGACCGAAGGACGTGACGCCGGTTATGTAGCCGTCGAACTGCTCGCCCAGCTTGTCCCGCATGAACTGGGCCTTCTTGAGAGCCACGATCTCCCGTTCCGCTTCCATGGCCACCCGCTCCCGACGGCTCGTCTGCTCCGCCGTCACGGGGAGGCTCTTCTCCAGCTGCTCGGCCCGCTTTTCCGTCAGCTTGCCAGCCAGAAGTTCCTTGAGGACCCGATGGACGACAAGGTCCGGATACCGCCGGATCGGTGAGGTGAAGTGGGTGTAGCAGCGGGCGGCAAGGCCGAAATGACCCAGGTTTTCGTGGCTGTAGCGGGCCTGCTTCATGCACCTCAGGAGCACCTGGTTGATCAGCCGCTCCTCCGGGGTCCCGGCCGTCTCGTCCAGGAGCCGCTGGAGCTCCGCCGGCTCCACAGCGTCGCCGTCCATCCGGAAATGGAACCCGAAGTTGAAGATGAACTCCTTGAAGTCGTAGAGCTTCGCCGGGTCGGGGGGCTCGTGGACCCGGTAAAGGGAAGGAATCCCCTTAGCTTCGATGTGGGACGCCACCGCCTCGTTGGCCGCCAGCATGAATTCCTCGATGATCCGGTGGGCCAGGTTCCGCTCCGCCCGGATGATCCCCACCATCTCACCCTGGATGTCCAGGATGATCTGGGGCTCCGGCAGGTCGAAGTCGATGCTGCCGCGGGCGCGTCGCTTCGCCGTGAGCCGCTCCGCCAGATCCTTCATCACCTCCAGGTGGGGGATCAACTCCTGGTGGGCCTGGATCGCCTCGGTGTCGCCGTCCGCGAGGATCTTCCGGACAATCGTGTAGGTGAGCCGGGCATCGCTCCGGATGACGCTCGGGTAGAAGGAGGCCTCCATCATGGTTCCGTTTCGGGTAAAGAGCATCTCCGCCGTCTGGGTCAGCCGCTCCACCCGGGGATTCAGGGAGCAGATACCGTTGGAGAGCTCCTCCGGAAGCATCGGGATGCAGCGGTCAGGGAAGTAGACCGAGGTTCCCCGCAGGTAGGCCTCCCGGTCCAGGGGAGAGTCGGGCTTCACGTAGTGGGAGACGTCGGCGATGGAAACCCAGAGGCGGATGTTCCCCCCTTTCTCCTTCCGGACCGCAACCGCGTCGTCGAAGTCCCGGGCCGTCTCGCCGTCAATGGTGACGGTGACCAGATCCCGCAGATCGGTCCGCCCCGCACGGTCCGCCTCCCCAATCTGCTGCGGCACGGCCCGGGCCTCGGCCAGGACGTCGGGGTGAAACTCGAACGGAAGCCCATGCTTGGCAATGATGGTCCGGACCTCCACCTCAGGGTCGTCGGGCCATCCCAACACCTCGACAATCTGGCCCTCGGCCTTGCGCCTGTCCGTGGGATACGCCGTGATCTCCGCAATCACAACCTGCCCGCTCTTCGCCCGCCCCCACGCCTTCTGGGGAATGGATATCTGCTGGCTGATGCGGGCTTCGTCCGGAACCACGACGCCGAACCCCTTCAACGCCTCGAAACGGCCGACGATCCGCGTCTGCGCACGCTCCAGAGTCCGGACGATCCGCCCCTCCTTCTTGCCTGAGCGCTTGACCGCCTCCACCCTGACCTCGACGAGGTCGCCGTGCATGGTACCGGTCAGGGCACGGGCCGGGATATAGACGTCCTCCCCTCCCTCCTTGGGGGTGACGAAACCGTAACCGTCCGGATGGCTCCAGAGGCGGCCCGTCACCAGGTTCTCTCCCTCGGACAGGGCATAGCGGTTTCCCTTCAGCCGCACGAGATGGCCTTCCGAGACAAGCTTGTCCATGAACCCCTTGAAGTGCTCCCGCTCGGCCTTGGTGACACCGAACGCCAGCATCAGATCCCGAAAGGCAGTCACTCCCCCCTGTGCGCGGATCACCTCCAGCACCGTTTCACGTCTCCGTTTCATAGCCCTTCCTTTCTCCGTGGCTTAGCCACCGGGGCTACTATGCACACGGCCGCCGGGGGTTGTCAATCCGTATACGGCCCAAAAACCCTTTGATTTTTCTCGACCGTTGCGGGTAGTATGGGGATACAAGCGCCGGCCAGGCGGGATATGGCCGGCTTTTTGCTGTCCTGACCGACAAACGATCTCCATCACACCCATGAGGGTTTCAACCCATGTTCCACCGTTTCACGCTTGCCACAGCCCTTCTCCTTTTTCTGGCGGTTTCAGCCTCGTCCCAGAATCTCGCCAGCAGCGGCGACGCTCAGCTCAGAAAAGCTGCCCAGCGTCTCAAGGCCAAGGATTACCGGGGCGCGTGGGACAAGGCCCGTGCTGCTGCCGACGCTCCGGAAAAGAGCATGATCGCCGGCGTCGCCGCCTACCGGCTCGACGACTGGGTTGAGGCAGCAGGCCTCTTGGGCAAGGCGGCAAAGGAACTCCCGCTTATTGCCGACTACCCCCTTTTCTGGCAGGCCAATGCCCTCTTCCGCACCGCCCGGTATGACGAGGCCCTTGAAGTGACAAAACGCCTCCTGCGCGACTGGCCCGAAAGCCCGCTCGTGAGGCCGGCCCGGATGCTGCAGGCGGACGTTCTCTTCGCCCGCAGGGAATACCGGGAGTCGCACGCAGCCTACATTGGCTTTGTCGAGAGCTACCCCACCGGCAGCGACTCGATCACCGCCCTCTACCAGGCCGCCCAATGCCGGCAGGAAATGGGGGAAGAAGCCAAGGCGGTCCAGGAGCTTCGTGGTCTCTGGCTCACCTACCCTGCCTCGCCCGTGGCCGAAAAGGCCGAGGAGAATCTCAGGGAACTGGCCCGCCGCGGGTTTGCAGCCGAGCCCTACAGCGCCGACGAGCTCTTCCGCCGTGGCTCCACCCTCTACAGCCTCAACAAGTTCGACCAGGCAATCAGGACCTTCGACGCCATCCCCCACAAGGACCAGCCAGCCGACTTCCAGGCCAGGGTCACTCTCAAGACCGGTCAAGCACTGCATAAAGCCCGTCGCTTCCGCGATGCCGAACGGACTTTCGCCGGCCTCCTGAATCGGGATCTGAAGCCCGCCCTTCA
The DNA here is from genome assembly GCA_003712145.1 of Desulfuromonadales bacterium. Taxonomy (GTDB): domain Bacteria; phylum Desulfobacterota; class Desulfuromonadia; order Geobacterales; family Geobacteraceae; genus Geobacter. The sequence goes on from RHLS01000030.1 coordinate 45,430, forward strand.
GGATGAGGCCCGCTTCTGGCACGCCAAGGCACTGGAGCGGACCGGCAGGGACGATGACGCCTTCGCCGCCTATCTGAAGATCGCCGAGGCCAAACCGGCCGGAGAGCAGGCCGACGATGCCCTCCTGGAAGCAGCCTTCATCCGCAAATTCCAGGGGCGCTACCAGGACCAACTGGGGCTCCTGACCCGTCTGCAGGCGACCACCACAGACCCGAAGATCCGGCAGCGGGCGGCCTGGGAGGCTGCCTGGGCAAGCTACGCCACCAAGGAGTACCGTGGTGCCGCCGAGTCGTTCCGCTCTCTCCAGACCGCACCCGATTACCGGGAACGAGCCCTCTACTGGCATGGCCGCGCCCTGGAGGCGGCAGGCGAGCGGGAAGTGGCGGCAAAATCCTTTGCCCTGGTGCTGGAGGAATTCCCCCTGTCGTTCTATGCGAACCAGGTCCGGAAGGATAAGGTGGTGAATGATCAAACGCCAGCCCTCGCAGCCGACCCCGTCGCATCCCTGCCGTTACCGGCCGGCTATGATCGGGTAAAGCTCCTCATTGCCCTCGGCCTCCACGACGAGGCACGGAAGGAGCTTGCAGCAGGTAAAAAGAAAGGGAACATCAAGGGGAAGAGCCTTCTGGCCATGGCCCGCCTTCACCTGGAAATGGACGACTACGCATCGGCGTCGGCCCTCTTCAGGGGCGAGCCCCCCCGCCGGATCGACACCGACAGCCTCACCCAGTGGGGAATCATCTACCCCCGAGGATTCCGGGATTCGGTATCGGAACTGGCTGCCGAACAGCGCGTTTCCGAAGAGCTGGTCTACGCTCTCATCAAAGCGGAAAGCTCCTTCAACCCCACGGCCGTCTCGCCGGTAGGCGCCATCGGGCTCATGCAGCTCATGCCGGCCACGGCAAAGGCAGTAGCCAACGGCAACGGAAAAAACGGCGTCACCCAGCGCCTCACCGAACCGGAATTCAATATCAAGCTCGGCATCCGGCACCTGAAGGATCTGCTGAAACAGTACAAGGGCAATGTGGTCTCGGCCGTGGCGGCCTATAACGCCGGCTCCACCCCCGTGGACCGATGGCGGAAGAACCTCCCCTTCACAAAGGAGGACGAGTTCATCGAGAACATCCCCTACCATGAGACCCGTGAATACGTGAAGAAGGTCCTGGCCGGGGCCGACATGTACCGCAGGCTCTACCGGCCGAAGAACGGCTCCACGGCGGTGACGCCTCCGATTGCTGCCGAGGAGTACGCCGAGCCCGCCGCTTCCTCCCCCTCGGGCGAAGGAGGAAACGGCATGCCGCAACCCGCGCAACCGTCTCCCCAGACCACCCTTCCCGCGCCCACTTCAGCCCCCTCCCCCTGATCCCGACGAGAGAAGAGCTTCAGACGTCGGCATTTATTCAAATTGACAGCATGCTGACTATTTGTATAATGACTGTATTACTCCATCCAAGAAGGAGTGGTCCATGTACGACATTGAAAACAGCATCGGCTTCCTCATCTCAAAGGTCTACCAGCGGGGGTTCGGAATCTTCAAGGATGAGCTTGAACGGTACGATCTTACACCCCAGCAGTTCGGTCTCCTTGCCTTTCTCTGGATCGAGGACGGCCTCTCACAGACCGTTCTTTCCCAGAAGACCCAGATCGACCGGACCACCATCGGCGGACTCATCGACCGGCTCGAAAAACTCGGGCTCGTGGGACGGCTCCCCCACCCCGAAGACCGGCGAGCCTACCGCATCTGCCTCACTGACCGGGGCACGGATCTCGAAAAGGAGCTCTGCGCCATCGCTGCGGGCGTAACACAAAAATTTCTCGCCCCCATCACCCCTGAGGAACAGACGGTCCTCCGCACCATCCTCAAGAAGCTCCGCACAAGCCAGGAGGGAACGCCATGAGAGGAATCCATTGCTCGACACTAAGCGTGGCACTCCTCGCACTGCTCATTCCAGGCTTGACCGGCGCCGAGACCATCACCCTTGAAGAGTGCCTCCGTCGTGCAGCATCCGGCAGCTACTCGCTGGCCGTGGCGGCCCACGACAAGCGGATCGCCACGGAAAACATCGCCCAGGCTCAAAGCGGATACCTCCCGCGTATCGATTTCCAGGGAGGGTACACCCTTCAGGCAGCGCCCCAGGCAGTCGAGATCGCGGGACGGGCAGTTGAAACCCAGGATGCGAACTTCGGCTTCTTCGGCATCACCGCCACCCAGACCATTTACGACTTCGGACGCACCGCATCCCGCCTGCAGCGGGCCACGCTCATGCAGGATTCGGTCTCCCGCGATTACAATGCCCGGGAGAAGGATGTTATCCTCCAGGTGGTTGAGGCCTACTACGGCATCCTGGAAGCTCAGAAGGTCCTGACAGCGGCCGACGAAGAGATCGCCCAGCGTTCCGACCACCTGCGGGTGGCCAGGAACCTCTTCGAGCAGGGGGTCGTTACCCGCAACGATCTGCTGCAAGCCGAGGTGAAGCTGGCCGACAGCCGCCAGAAGCGGCTCGCGGCGGCCAACCGGCTGGAGAACCGCTGGCTCTTCCTTAACCACCTCGTCGGCCAGCCCCTCGCCTTCCGGGCCGAACCGGAAGAGAAGATCGACCCGTCAGCCGGTGTCCACGCCGAAGGAACCGAGGACAAAGCCCTTGCGAGCCGCCCCGAAATCGCCGCCCTGACCAGGATGGTTGAAGCGAGCGAAGCCGAGGTCGCCGAAATTCGAACCGGCTACTATCCGGAACTCTTCGCCAAAGCAGGCATCGACTACGTGGAGAACAGCAAGGTACGGGAACAGGCCATCTACTCGGCCACCGTGGGGATTCGCGTAAACCTCTTCGACGGCCTTGCCACAACCTCTCGCCACCGTCAGGCAGTGGAAGCGATGAGCAAGCAGCGGGACAGCCTCCGTCTGGCAAAGGAACAGATTCGACTGGAGCTCTCCACGGCCCTGAATGATAAGCAGGTCGCCGCCGAGCGGGTTAAAACCATTGAGACCGCGATCCGGCAGGGTGAGGAGAATCTCCGCATCAACCGCGATCGCTACAAGGAGCAGGTGGGGACCGCCACCGATGTTATCGACGCCCAGACGCTGCTCACCCAGATCAGGACCGACTATTACCGTGCGGTCTTCGACCACCAGGTAGCCATCGCCCGCGTCAGGAAAGCAATGGGAGAACTGTAATGGCACCGGAAGATATATTTTCTGGATCGTGGGATTGACGTTTCTGGGCGTGATCCCGCTCCTGCTCCTGCTCAGAAAGCAAAAGCTCGGCGCCGGGCCTGCAGGGATGCATTAAGAGGTTGATGCTTCGGTCAGGACAGTGTCCCTGAGTTCATTGACATCGTCGGACCTGCGCGGAAAATGCCGTGAGAGCTCCGCTCCGCAGCCCGCAATGACGGAGCAAAGGGCTTCGCAGGGACGACCATCCCGCAACCCGCGGACCATTTCGCCCACCAGCCCCTGCCAGAAATCGGGCGGAATCTTCTCGTTGATCCCCCGGTCCCCCAGAATCCAGACCTTCCGCTCAAGAATGGAGATAAAGATGAGAATTCCGGTTTCGTGCCGGGTCCGGAAGAGCCCCTTCTCGTAGAAGGCACGAACCGCCCGCTCCCGAACAGCCTCGACCAACCGGCGACGGCCCACGAACGGGAGCTTGAGGCGCGGGACCAGGCGAAAGACAACCCGTGAGGGGAAATAGAGCACGAACACGAGGGGTATATACGTCCAGATCGTGACATGATGGATCGCAACGGCTACCACAACCGACAGCAGGCCGGACAGGAGCACTGCGCCAAGGGCTTCAGCCTCGCGATAGCAGTCGCTGGCGTCGACGATCATGGATGCTATTTCACCCGACGTCGTCGCCTCGGCTGCCATCACTGCAGCCCGTATCTGTTCCCGCTCATCAGGACTGAAAAACTGTTCTGCCGTCTTCACGTCTGCCTCGCTTCCCGTCATCCCGCCTACCAGTCTCCCGAGGCGCCGCCACCACCAAAATCGCCGCCCCCCCC
>RHLS01000031.1 GCA_003712145.1 Desulfuromonadales bacterium
CCCCAGGACATGCCACCTCCACCCCGTCCACCGCCACCGAAGAGGAAGGCCAGAAGCAGCCCCAAGAGGAATCCCGCCACGCCGAGTCCCGCCAACACAGCGAGCCCGAGCCCAGGAAAGGTGAGCGAAGCCAGAATCGGCAAGCCCGCAGCCCCAGCTATCCCGCCCAGCACCTTGGAGAGCGCACCAAGGAAGATACAGGCTACCCCCAGGAACACGAGAAGCCCCACCACCGGCGGGGCACTCTTCTTGCCGTGCCGCAGATCACGGGGTGCCGCAGAGTACTCTCCCTTGACCGCAGCCATGATGGCCGAAACGCCCGCCGTTACGCCGCCATCGTAATCCCCCTGCTTGAATCGAGGTGCAATCTCTCCCCGGATAATCCGCCCCGAAACGAGGTCGGTCAGCGCCCCTTCCAGCCCCCGACCCACCTCGACCCTGACCTTCCGCTCCGCTTTGGCGATCAGGAGGATTGCTCCATTGTCCCTACCCTTCTGCCCAATCTTCCACGCCTCGGCCACCCTGATGGAGAACCCCTCAATATCCTCCCCCTGAAGCGAAGGCACCGTAAGGACAACAACCTGGGTTGAATCGCTCCGCTCGAAGTCCCCGAGAGTCTGCTCGAGCCTCTGCACCGTTTCTGCCGCGAGCAGCCCGGCGTAATCGTTCACGTATCCGCGCAGCAGCGGCACATCCTGGGCCATGGTCAGCCCGGGAAGCAGGCAGAAGAGGAGTAAGGCAAGGAGCTTGTTCATGGATTTCTAAAATTTCACCTTCGGCGCCGTCTTGGCACCTTCATCCGCCTTGAACGGCTCTTTTCGGGACAGGTGCAGCAGCAGCGAGTTGGTCAGGCTGTTGGGGAAGGTCCTGATGCTCGTGTTGAACTCCTGCACGACCTTGTTGTAGCGAACCCTCGCCACGTTGATCCGGTTCTCGGTACCCTCGAGTTGGTTCTGCAGATCCATGAAGTTCTGATTCGCCTTCAGGTCCGGATAGCGCTCCACAACGACCATGAGACGCGACAGTGCTCCTGAAAGTTGGCCCTGGGCCTCCTGAAACTTGGCAAAGGTCTGGGGGTTCGCCAGCATCTCCTTCGTTACCTGGATGGAGCCGACCTTGGCACGGGCCTCGGTCACGGCCGTCAGGGTTTCAGCCTCATGCTTGGCATACCCCTTAACCACCTCGACCAAGTTCGGGATCAGATCTGCCCGCCGTTGATAGGCAGCCTCCACATCGCCCCAGGCAGCAAATACTGCCTCCTCGTTGGCCTGCATCACGTTGTAGCCGCACCCGGTCAGTCCCGATAGCACGAATGCGGAAAGCAGCAGCATTACGATTCGTTTCATAGATCCTCCATGTGCTTGATAGTATCTAAAGAATAACCACCAACTACCCCGTTGTCACCCCCACGGTAGCGAAATTTCATGACGATCAGCAATCCGTTACAGCTGATGGAAAAGATATTCGCTGCAATGAGGGGAACATCATTGATCATGAGACCGTAGGCCAGCCAAAGGAGCATACCGGCAACGAGGAGTACCGGCTGCCAGATGGAAAGATCACGAACCTGCTTCGAACGATATGCCTTAACCACCTGGGGCACCACCGCGAGACTCGTCACACCGCCGGCCACGAGGCCCAGAACCATTGCACTGTTCATCGTCCCTTCTTTCCCTTGAACTGATCGGCGGCCCAGTCAATCTGGGTCATCATTCCGCGCAGAATGGCAACCTCCCGGCCATCCAGCTCGGCACGAGAAAAGATGCGGCGCAGGCTCCGCATGAGATGGGCGGGATTCTGGGGGTTCAGGAAACCGATCCGAAGAAGCGTCCGCTCCATCTGCCCGAAAAGGGGCTCAAGCTCCGAGGAGCCCGCAAGGGTCCGCGCCTCCGCGCCCGGCGTTGTGTCCCCCATCCCCTTGAAGAACTCGTAACAGAAGACCATGACCGCCTGGGCAAGGTTAAGGGAGCCATACTCGTCGGAGGTAGGGATCGTGGCATGCCACCGGCAAAGTGTAAGCTCATCGGTGGTGAGGCCATTGTCCTCCCGGCCAAAGACCAAGGCAGCACGGTTCCCGGCTAGATTCTCCCCTATCTTCGTCACGATCTCACCGGGAGTATAGATCTCCTGGCGGTATTTCCCGTGCCTGCGGGTAGTCGCCACCGATAGTTCCGTATCGGCCAGCGCCGCCTCAAGCGAAGGGAAGACTCTCGCACCTTCAAGCAAATCCCGGGCGGAGACGGAAAACTTGAATGCCTCCGGATGATCCAGCTGGCATCCCTTCACTATGCGAAGCTCTTCCAGCCCCATGTTCTTCATGGCCCGGCATACCATGCCCACGTTGCCCGGGCTTTGGGGCTCCACAAGAACAATCGCAACCTTTTCCTTCATCGGGACATCCTGCGTCACCTGATCCTCGTTCTTCACTTCAACTCCTTACTTTTGACCTTCACGCATTCTTTTCAGCCGTACCCGCGCAGGCTTCCGCCTGTACCATGCATGGACAAAATGGGACAACCACATGCAGAATATAAGGCCGGCAAGGACCGCCATCAGATGCATCTCGTAGCGGCTTACATCCTCCACAAAAAGGGAAGCGCTCTTGCCGAACACATAGCCTGCCAGGGAAAACACGACTGCCCAGACAAGGGCGCTGCAGATGTTCAGCCAGAGGAATCGCGTGGCAGGGAACGTTGTCATGCCAAGAATGATCGGAAGGATGATCCTGAACCCGTAGGTGTATCGCGAAACGAACGCCACAAAGGTGCCGTACTTCTCGATGAGGCGGAGCGCCTTGCGGAACTTCCGGGCGATCAGAGTGAACATCTTGAGGAGCCAGGGTCCCTTCCAGCGTCCGAGGTAGAAATAGAACTGGTCGCCCAGAAAAGCCCCGCCGAGAGCCGTGGCGATCACCCCGGGCAGACTCAGGTATCCTTGCGACGCGAGAAAGCCCGCGAGGATAAGCCCTGCCTCCCCTTCCAAAAAAGTCCAGATAAAAAGAACCCAGTAACCGTGGTTCTGGAGATACTCCCTGAACAGCTGCTGCACTAGACCTCCCGGGGCAGTACCGTTGCCGGATCATCATGGTTCGTAAACAAAAAAGGGCCTTGCAGCCCTTTGATTGTCACGGTTGTCTAGGCAACGTCCTCAGCGAAGTAGCCTCACAAGATAGATAAATGTCCCCCCGACCGAAAACCCCGCAAGCATCCCTGCGATGTCATGGACGAGTATGGAGAAGTCACGGCGGCCCATGTACTGATCAGTAACAACGCCTCCCAGGTTCTGCATGATGATCTTCCAGTCGTTGTCCCAATTATAGACCTGCAGGTACAGCTCCGAGCCCTTCCAGAGAAAGAGAGCGATAAAGACAATGCCAAACGCGATGAAACCCTTGGCGATGAGCGAATCCCGGATCTGAACGTAGATCTTCCTCACCATGTCCAAGTTCACGAGACAAAGGAAAACCCAAGTGGTATTTTCGATCATCCGTATATTGCGGAGCACAGTGTACTGTGGCTCCGGGTTCAGGAATACAAAGGCCGACGACCCTGCCAACAACCCGAGTATCGTAAAATAGACCGCCTGCTTGCTCCCCCCTATCTCCAGCGTACGGCTGAAGATGTAATATTCCTGGAAGCCATGGGTCATGACCATGATGGATAACGTGCCTATAATATAATGAATCGCCTCCAGTTGGGTGTAGGCAGTCCAAGGCATATCAAGCGCTTTCTCAATCACATAGAGCTGACTCAGAAAAATGAGGAAAAATCCCATGGAGATACTGGTCCAGACCCGGGCGTTGCCAATACTGAAGTAAAAGCTGATACACCCGGCAAGGAACCAAAATAGTATCTGAACAAGGTCAACCGTGCTTATCTCAGCCATTGTCCCCCCACAAGCACACGAAAATCAGTTCCTTACGGCTTGGCTCTCTCGGATATCTCGTTCCTCATGGTCTCAAGCATCTCCTTCGTCTTTGACATGCCGGTCAGGAGCTTAGCCCCCTTCTCTACCCCCGCAAGAAACGCCGTCACGAGTCCGCCGTCGAGGAGCGCCTTGCGTCCTCCTCGGTCGTTCAACTCTTTCTCAACAAGGGTCGCTCCCATCTTGCCGATATAGGCCATGGCGACCTCTTTGAGGTCATCCTCAAGCTCGCGCAGCTTATCATCCTCCTGCTGCCGATCGACCAGTTCAGCCTCCTTCCTGATCCTGTCCCGTTCGGTAGCTACCCTGCTGGTCGTCGACTCCCACAGCTTGGTGACGTTAACCATCTCAAGGAGATCGTAATGCATCAGTTCGTCGGCGCTCTTGGTGGAAAGGACATCTATCTTGGACCCGGACAGACCGGCAATCTTCTGGGACTCTGAGGCCGATGTCTCGATATCGGTGGAACCGTCATGGAAAAAGCCGAGGGGAGCCCCCTCCTTGTAGAAGATAAGGGCAGTGCGGTCATCGGTATAGATACGGAGGCATCCGTTGAGCCTTTGGGCCTTGAGCTTCTCGAGGAGCCCCTTGATATCGATCAGCTTGAGTTCCTGCCCTTGGTAGAGTACATCACCGTGAATCATTGCATGGAGACACATGGTGAGGTCTTTAGAGAGCTTGTAGACGCTGAGAGTGCCACCGCCGGCAAAGATAAGCGTACACACTCCGGCAATCGCCTCAAAGCCTGTAAGCCTTTTACCCTCACGATCGAGCATCGCACTGATCAGCTTACCTGCCTCGAAGAAGAGGATCGCCGTAGCCGCAGGGAACGTGAAGTTAAGGTAGCCGGTGAAACTGCCCCCCTTGAGCTTCTCGAACATCTCCGGAAGCTTTACCTTGGCCGCGGCGATATTTTCGTACAGCGGATTTCCTTTGGGCAGGAGGAACATCCCGATCTCCTTGGTCAGAGGTTTTCCACAAAGTAATCGATTTCATGATACGAGTCAAAGCCAAAATAGCCATAGTTCAAGCATCTGCGGAGCATTGACTTTCATAGATTCTTGCAAACAAATGCTCAATCTCGAAAAAAGTCCTAAGCACCACCGGATCAAAATGCCTTACCGGATCGATTCTCCCATCGCCCCCCCTGAAGACAGCCAATGCCTCGTCATGGCTCAGGCAAGGTTTGTAGCTGCGCTTCGAACGTAGGGCATCATACACATCGGCAACCTTGACGATGCGGCCCGAAAGAGGAATGTTTTCGCCCCTCAGTCCAGAGGGATAACCGGTGCCATCCCAGTTCTCATGATGGGAAATCGCGATGTCACGGGCAACCTGCAGCCGCGGTGAATCCCCGAGAATCCTCTCGCCATACTCGGGATGAAGCTTCATTATTCTAAGCTCATCCTCATCAAGCACGCCCGGCTTCAGGAGTATGGCATTGGGTATCTTAATCTTGCCCACATCATGCATTTGAGCCGAATATGAAATCACTTCCACAAGGTCAATCGGAAGCCCCATATTAGCCGCCAAGGCCCCGGCATAGCGATTGACACGGACAACATGTTCGCCCGTACCCTCTTCAGCAGCCTCACAAGCCCTCGCCAACGCTTCGATGGTGTAGATGAAGGCGCTCTCGGTCTCGCGAACACCGTTGGAGAGAGTGACCAGTGAACCGATCATCACCGCAAGTCCCAGGAGTACGCCGGCATCGTACTCGGTGGCCTCGCCCGGATAATTGAACGCCAGAAGCGCTCCAGCAGAATCGCCGCGTATCCGGCAGGCAATAAAATTCGTGATCGGTTGGCCGATGAAGGACTTTACCCGGGGATGGAAATTCGTCTGGTACTCATCAACCGTCTCGCAGGTGTCACGCCAGTTCGAGACGAGAACCTCATCCGTCAGACGTGAAGGTGAATAAACCGACTCGGGGTCAATAATGATATCCTCTGAGCCCTCAACCACTTCCCCCGAACGCAGGTGGAACACCCTGCCCCAGCTTACGCCCCTTCCTTCGTCCCGATGCATGAAGATACTGCGTGGTCCCCGCCTGCCCTGACCGCCAAGAACGCGTCGAAGCGCCTCTGAGTAAAGTTCCTCGTCAGTGAATCTTCGGCAACAGATGCTCTGGAGTGTCGAGTTAATAAGACGTAACAACTCCTGTGTCTGCTGCAGCGATATCTGGCAAAGATCCAACCTCATTGTTCGCTCTCACATAGGAAGCAGTAATTACCGCGCTCTATCGTAGCTTATACTCCATAACCCCTTCTCCCGCAAGGAAGCAGGACAAAACGACAAGAGGCCCGAGCCAATGGCGTCGGGCCTCCTGCGCACTTCTATGCGGAAAGGACTATCCCTTCGCCGCCATTGCCTTTTCATATCCGAGCTGGAATGCTTTCTTATTGAGATCGATAAAAGCCTCGGGAACACGTGAGAGAACGGCCTTTTCCGCCGACTCCTTCGTGACCACGCCTGTCAGAGCCACCATAGCTCCCAACGCGACGATATTAGTGACGATTTCACGACCAACCTCGTTTTTGGCGGTATTAGTGATGTTAAACTTTGTCACCTTGAAGTTCCCCGGCGGTTCACGGAGAACCAGATCCGAGTCGATAAGAAGCACTCCCCCCTCCTTGAGGTCATGGGAGTATTTATCGCAAGCCTCCTGGGTAAGAGCCAGGAGAGCGTCGCACTTGGTGACCTTCGGATAGTCAATGGGGCCATCGGAAATGATAACCTCAGATTTTGAGGCCCCACCACGGGCTTCAGGACCGTAACTCTGTGACTGAACAGCCTGAATGCCGTCATAGATCGAGGCAGCCTCAGCCATGATCACGCCCGCCAGGATCAGGCCCTGACCGCCAGCTCCGGAAAAACGAATTTCATATCTTCCAGCCATCTGTATTCTCTCCTTTTGCAATCAGGGTGATTATTTAGCAGCCTGGGCCCGCTGGAGAACCTTTGCGTACTGCTCACAATACTCAGGTTGCTCGACCTTATGGAGAACGCCAGTAAGAACCTTACCTTCCAGTTGCTCGGCAGTCATCTTCTCGGCAGCCTTCACCGGTACAGCAACTTCCTTGAGACGGTTCATCATCTCAACAACTGACCGGTACTTGTTACGACGTCCATAGGTGGTCGGGCAGTCATCGAGAATCTCAACAACGGAGAAACCCTTGTGCTGAATGGCCTCGGCAATAAGTTTGTCAATCTGAGTTGCATGATAAGCGGTGCCACGAGCCACGAACGTGGCACCAGCGCCTATGGCCAGCTTGGCGATATCGAAGCCCGGGTCAGGGTTACCGTAGGGAGTCGTGGAAGCCTTGGCACCGGTGGGGGTGCAGGGAGAGAACTGGCCGCCGGTCATCCCGTAGATGTAGTTATTCATTATGATGTAAGTCATGTCGATGTTGCGACGGCATGCGTGGATGAAGTGGTTCCCACCAATAGCCGTGCCATCGCCGTCACCCCCGACGAGAATAACGTTCATTTCAGGCTTTGCCATTTTGACGCCGGTAGCGAATGCAGCCGCCCGACCATGGGCCGTATGCAGAGTACAGCAATCCATATAGCCCGGGAGACGCGAAGCACAGCCGATACCTGACACAATGGCCGTCTCTTCTTTTTTCATGTTGAGGGAGTCCATCGCACGGATGAGCCCCTTCATGACAATCCCGTGACCACAGCCAGGGCACCAGATGTGCGGCAGCTTACCGGGACGAATATACTTATCGTAATCAAACGCCATGGTTACTTGACCTCCTTCATCTTGTCGAGGATCTGTCCCGGATTGACCGGCTCACCGTCAACCCGGAATATACCGAGAACCGGGGCATTACCCTCAATGCACCCTTTAACCACACCAGTGCACATACCGAGGTTCATCTCAGGAGTAATGAACCCCTTGACCTGCTTGGAGAGCTCCAGAAGACGCTCCTCGGGGAAGGGCCAGAAGGTGATAAGGCGGAAGAGACCGGCCTTGATGCCGTTTTTGCGGGCCTCATCAACAGCAAAGCGGGCCGATCGGGAGGTGGAACCAAAGGCGACTACAATGACTTCGGCATCATCGCACAGGTACTCTTCCCACTTCATGATGTCAGCCTTGTTGGCCTCCACCTTGCGGACCTGGCGCTCTTCTTCAGCCTGAACGATCTCGGCCTTGGTGGTCGGGAAACCGTCCTGCATCTTGTTTAGGCCAGTCACGTGAAACTTGTAGCCGGAGCCGAACGCTGCCAGCGGCGGCACATCACCATACGAAGTGTCATAGGGCTTGTACTGCTCAGGCGGAACAGACGGACCAGTACGCTCGATGACCTCAATCTCACCAGGCTCGGGGAAGACAATCCGCTCACGCATATGGCCGACAATCTCATCCGGCATTACCATCACCGGCATGCGATATTTTTCAGCAATATTGAAGGCCCGTACGGTTTCTTCGAAGAGTTCCTGCACAGAGGCCGGAACAAGGCAGATGGCAGCGTGATCGCCGTGAGTTCCCCACTTGGCACACATAACGTCCGATTGTGAGGGGCCAGTCGGCATCCCTGTGGAGGGACCACCGCGCATTACGTTGACAATGACGCACGGTACTTCGGTAATGCATGCATAGCCGATGTTTTCCTGCTTGAGAGAAAGACCTGGTCCCGAGGTCGACGTAAGAACCTTAAGACCGGTCAGCGATGCACCGATCAGGGCAGCCATGGCGCCGATCTCGTCTTCCATCTGAATGAACTTCCCTCCCACCTTGGGGAGTTCAGCCGACATAACCTCGGCTACCTCGGTGGACGGAGTAATCGGGTAACCGGCGAAAAACTTGCAGCCAGCGTAAAGTGCGCCATGGGCTGCAGCCTCGTTACCCTGAAGAAAAGCAACTTTCTTAGCCACGTCAAATACCTCCTCTTGGAATGGTTACGGGGTGACCTTGATTGCGAAATCGGGGCAGCGCAGTTCGCACTGCATACACTTGATGCAGGCTTCGAGGTTTTTCACTGCTACGACGAACCCTTGCATCTCCAGCACTTTAGTGGGGCAGAATTCGACACAGATATGACAACCCTTGCAGTACTTCTCGATAATCTCGATAGTCGGAAGCTTCTTTTCCATCTAGATACGCTCCTTTACTGAAATGAGGCCGTTTCCGGCACAAAATTGCAGAAACATATAGCATATACAGTATACAATTACAACCTTTTGAGTCGTATTTGACGCCGCTTCTGCCATTAACTGCAATCATGGTGTAAATATGGCAAAAGAAGGGCACAGGGCCCTTCTTTGCCTTGCTGCGACGTAAATTGGGACAACTATTTCAGACTATCTACGAGGCTCTTGACTGCTGCAACCGACTTATCCATCATTTCCTGCTCTTCAGCATCGAGGGAGAACTCGATGATCTGCTCAACGCCATTCTCTCCGAGGACGGCGGGTACACCAACATAGTACCCGTTCACGCCGAACTCGCCCTGAAGGAAGCAGCAGGTCGGAAGAACGCGCTTCTGATCCTTAAGGATCGATTCGGTCATGGCGATAGCTGAAGAAGCAGGTGAATAGAAGGCAGAGCCGGTCTTGAGGAGGGCAACCACTTCACCGCCTGCGCCGCGGGTCCGCTTGACCATGGCATCCATGACTTCCTTGGCCTTGACCTTGTCCTTGTACTTGCGCTCCAGAAGTTCCATAACCGGGATACCGCACACGCTGGTATAGCGAACCAGCGGCACCATGTCGTCGCCATGGCCGCCGAGGGTTACAGCGACGACGTCCTTGACGGAAACACCCAACTCCCAAGCGATGAAGGAAGCGAACCGTGACGAATCGAGGACGCCTGCCTGACCGATAACCCGGTTATAGGGGAAGCCTGTGATCTTCTGGCAAAGGGTCACCATGGCGTCCAGCGGGTTGGAAATGACGATGACGAAGGAGTTGGGGGCATACTGCTTAATCCCCTCGGCTACTTGGGTCATGATCTTGGAGTTGACTTCGATCAGATCATCGCGGCTCATGCCCGGCTTACGGGGAAGACCGGCGGTCACGATGACGATATCGGAGCCAGCTATATCTTCATAGCTGTTCGTTCCCTTGAGGCAGACATCAAAACCGTCAACCGGACCTACTTCAGCGATGTCGAGCATCTTTCCTTGAGGAAGACCTTCTACGATATCGAACATTACCACGTCGCCGAGTTCGCGCAGGGCGCAAAGTTGAGCAAGAACGCCGCCAATCTGACCACCACCGATGAGTGCAATTTTCTTACGTGCCATGTTTTCTTCCTCCGTTATGATTTGGGGTTGTCTACGTGGTGCAACAAAATTATCAGATAGCGTCCACTATTGCATTCAACGTTGCGCTCGGACGCATTGCCTTCTCCACCTTCTGCTTGTCCGGGTGGTAATAGCCGCCCATGTCAACTGGCTTGCCTTGGGCTGCGATCAGTTCAGCATCGATCTTCTCTGCATTGGTAGCGAGCTGTTCAGCTATCTTGGCGAATTTCGCTTGCAGCTCCTTATCCTTGGTCTGTGCAGCCAAGGCCTCTGCCCAGTAGAGAGCAAGATAGAAATGGCTCCCCCTGTTGTCAATCTGACCAACCTTCCGGGCGGGCGACTTGTTGTTATCAAGAAACTTGGCAATCGCCTGATCAAGGGTATCAGCCAGAACCTGGGCTTTGTCATTCTTGAACGAAGCAGCCAAGTGCTCGAGAGATGCGGCGAACGCAGAGAACTCGCCGAGTGAATCCCAGCGGAGGTAACCCTCTTTCTCGAACTGTTGAACATGCTTGGGAGCTGAACCACCGGCACCTGTTTCGAACAGACCACCGCCGGCAAGAAGCGGAACGATGGAGAGCATCTTGGCGCTGGTGCCGACTTCGAGGATCGGGAAAAGGTCGGTAAGGTAGTCCCGAAGTACGTTGCCAGTTACGGAGATCGTGTCAAGACCCTTGCGGATCCTCTCCAGCGAATAGCGCATCGCCTGTACCGGAGACATGATCCTGATCACGAGACCGGTGGTGTCATTGTCCTTCAGGTAGGTAACCACCTTGGCGATGATATTGATGTCGTGGGCGCGGTTGCTGTCAAGCCAGAAGACAGCCGGAGCGCCGGTCGCCTTCGCCCTTCTGACGGCAAGCTTCACCCAGTCCTGCACCGGAACGTCCTTAGTTCTCGACATTCTCCAGACATCACCTGCTTCAACAACGTGCTCCATGAGCACCTTGCCGTAGGCATCGACTACACGAACGGTCCCATCAGCAGGAATTTCGAAGGTTGTCGGGTGTGAGCCATACTCCTCTGCCTTCTGTGCCATCAGACCAACGTTGGGGACCGAGCCCATGGTGGCAGGGTCAAGGGCACCATACTTCTGGCAATCCTGGATGATCTCCTTGTACATCGTGGAGTAGCAACGGTCAGGGATAAGCGCCTTGGTGTCCTGCAGCTTTCCCTCGGCGTTCCACATCTTGCCCGACTCGCGCACGACGACCGGCATAGAGGCGTCGACGATGATGTCGTTCGGCACATGAAGGTTGGTGATCCCGTTATCAGAATCAACCATGGCCAGAGCAGGACGTTTGGCGTAGACCGCCTTGATGTCAGCTTCAATTTCAGCCCGCTTGGCTTCAGGAAGGCTCTGAATCTTGATGTACAGGTCCCCAAGACCCATGTTCGGGTTAACGCCGATCTCCTTGAAGGTTGCAGCGTGCTTATCGAACACATCCTTATAGAAAACGGAAACGGCATGGCCGAACAGGATCGGGTCGGAGACCTTCATCATGGTGGCCTTGAGGTGCAGCGAAAGGAGTTGACCGTTGTTCTTGGCGTCCTCGATCTGCTCCTCATAGAACTTCCGCAGCGCCTTGCAGCTCATGAAGGTTCCGTCGAGGATCTCCCCCTTTTCGGCAGTGAGATTGTCCTTGAGCACAGCGGTGTTTCCATCTTTGCCTGCGAGCTCGATCCGGAAACCGACCGCTTCGTCCATGATCACAGATTTTTCGTTGCCATAGAAATCGCCTCTCGTCATATGGGCAACTTCCGATTTCGAATCAGCTGTCCAGGCTCCCAGTTTATGGGGATGCTTCTTGGAGAAATTCTTGACCGCGAGCGGGGCCCTGCGGTCGGAGTTCCCTTCGCGCAGCACCGGGTTCACGGCACTCCCAAGAACCTTGGCATAACGCTCTTGAATGGCTTTTTCCGCATCGCTTGTTGCCACTTCAGGATAGTCGGGAACCTTGTAACCTTGACTCTGAAGCTCTGCGATAGCCTCTTTCAACTGGGGAATCGACGCGCTGATATTTGGCAGCTTGATGATATTAGCCTCTACAGTAAGCGAAAGCTCGCCTAATTGGGCCAGGTAATCGGGTATTCTCTGGTCTTCGGTCAGATTCTCGGGGAAGTTTGCGATAATTCTGCCCGCAAGGGAGATGTCTCTTGTTTCGACTTCAACACCAGTCCCCTTGGTAAATCCCTGAATTATAGGGAGCAATGAGTACGTTGCCAGTGCAGGTGCTTCATCAATTTCTGTCCAGATAATCTTGTGTGTCGCCATGTTCCCTCCTTAGTTATTAGGCCAGTACAGCCAGAATCTTAATGAAAGGGCACCTACAGCTTTCCGACAGCACCCGCTTCAAGCGTGAACACTATGCCATGAATCCAAGTTAAGAAAATCCCATCTAGATTTGTATACAGTATACAAAAGGATTTTCACTGTCAAGCAAAAACTCTTTTACGTATACGACAAAAATCTCCGAAATCTGGACAAAAAAAGCCGGGTCCCAAAACCCGGCTAATTGTGATTATATTTTGTTTGACCTACGGCAGATGACGTTCCTGAGCGTACTTCCTTGCCTCAGCCAGGTCCTCTTTACTTGCATTTCGGGGTATCCTGAGAACCTGCCCCGGCCATATCCTTTTCGGATCGCGGATCTGGTCACGATTCGCACGATACAAGAGAGGCCAGAGGCCTGCCTCGCCATAGACATCAGGTTGGGCAGCAATCTGAGGCAAGGTCTCGCCGCGCTTCACCGTATGATACTGGGGCAGCGTGCGTACCTCACGATCTTTCTCCCTGACCGGCAAAGCTTTTTCTATCTTGATGCCAGCTTCTCTCTGTACCTTTCGCTTCTCTTCCGCAAGCTGATTCTTCAGGGCTTCCAGAGCCTGCTGCCGTTCGGCCTGACGCCGCTCCTCCTCAGCATTTTTACGCACCTCTTCCCGAAGTATCTTCTCCTGTTTCAGCGTTTGTTCAAGCAATTCAGCTTTCCTGAGCGCCAAGAGATAGAAGAGGTCAGCCTCCTCTACCTTGTTGCCTTGCAGAAATCGATCGCCTGCCTCAAAGGCCTCCGAGATACTCTCGTATTCTTTCGGAAGACTTTGCGCTGCACCCTCCATCCGTAGTGCATAAATCTTAGTCGTGGCCTCCATCCGATAACGCGGTTGGGACTGGGAACAGCCTGCCACCATGAGCATTACTGCCGTTGCAGCATATCGCAACAACCTTATCATTCACGTACCTGCGTCATTAAGGCTTGACGGTTACCTTGAGGGCAAGCTCCCTGAGCTGCTTCTGATCAACCGGTGAGGGGGCATCAGACATGAGACAGGCCCCCTTCTGTGTCTTGGGGAAAGCAATGACGTCACGGATCGAATCACTCCCCGTGAGAAGCATCACAAGCCGATCCATACCAAAAGCTATGCCGCCATGCGGAGGGGTACCGCACTCGAGGGCATCGAGAAGAAACCCGAACTTGGACCGTGCCTCATCATCGGAAAGACCGAGCATCCTGAACATGAGCGCCTGCACGTGCTGCTGGTGAATTCTGATACTACCACCGCCAATCTCGTTGCCATTGAGAACCAGGTCATAGGCCTTGGCACGACAACTCCCCGTATCAGCCTCAACCTTGTCAACATCCTCGTCCATGGGGGCAGTAAACGGATGGTGCACGGCTGCCCAACGCTTCTCCTCCTCATCCCACTCAAGGAGGGGGAAGTCAGTTATCCAGACGAACTTGAAGGTTTCCTTGTCAACGAGGCCAAGGATGTTCGCAAGGTGGTTGCGGAGCTTCCCGAGGGAATCGTTGACGACCTTCGACTTATCGGCCACAAAAAGGAGAAGATCACCCTCTTCGGCACCAAAAGCCTTGTTCATTTCCGAGATCTCCTCCGAAGTGAAGAACTTGGCTATGGGAGAATGCCACTCGCCCTTCTCGATCTTCACGTAGGCAAGCCCCTTGGCACCATAGATCCTTGCGAAGTCGGTGAGGTCGTCAATCTCCTTACGGGAGAATCTTGCACATCCTTTGGCGTTAAGTCCCTTAATAATTCCACCGGATGACGCAACATCGGCAAATACCTTGAAACCAGCCCCCTTGACGAGGTCCGTCAACTCCACAAGTTCAAGACCGAACCGGACATCAGGATTATCAACCCCGTAGCGGCGTATCGCCTCAGCATAGGTCATGCGCGGCATCGGAAGCTGCACGTCAATCCCCTTCGCTTCCTTGAAAATCCGGGCAATAAGCCCCTCCATGACCGTGATGATATCCTCGCGGTCGATGAACGACATCTCGCAGTCGATCTGGGTGAATTCAGGCTGGCGATCAGCCCTGAGATCTTCGTCACGGAAGCAGCGCACTACCTGAAAGTAGCGGTCGAATCCGGAAATCATCAGAATCTGTTTGAAGATCTGAGGAGATTGCGGAAGAGCGTAGAACGTCCCCTGATTGATCCTTGACGGCACGAGGAAGTCACGGGCCCCTTCGGGGGTCGACTTGGTAAGAAAAGGCGTCTCGATCTCCAGGAATCCGTTCTCGGTCAGGTACTGACGGGTGACCTGGGCCACCTTTGACCGCAAAATCATGTTCTGCTGAAGGACCGGCCGGCGCAGATCAAGATAACGGTACTTGAGACGGATATTCTCAGCGACGTCGACGTAGTCATCAAGGGTAAAAGGAAGCGCCTTGGAGCGGTTAAGGATCTTGCAGTCACTGACGAGAACTTCAACCTCGCCAGTCTTCATGTTCGGGTTCACAGTCCCTTCGGGACGGGGAATCACCTCTCCCCGGACTGCGACCACGAACTCATTGCGGATTGCCTCGGCCTTTTGGTGCGCATCAGCGTTTTTCGCAGGATCGAAAACAATCTGGGCGAGCCCTTCGCGGTCACGCAGGTCAATGAAGATAAGCCCTCCGTGGTCCCTTCGTCGCAGAACCCATCCCATGAGCGTCACTTCCCTGCCCACGTCGTTCTTCGTCAGGTGGCCGCAATACTGGCTCCTCTTCCATCCACCAAGACTATCGCTCATCGGGTCAACCTCCTTATGACAATGCTAAAATCATGTGATTATACTGAATGATAAAGACTTCATCAAGGACAAACAACCAATCTGCACGCAAGAGACAGTGCCTTCCTTGAACCTTCGGAAAAACAAAAAGGGGTCGGCCTTGCGGCTAACCCCTTTTAGTGTTTTGGTGGAGCTGATCAGGATCGAACTGACGACCTCTTGAATGCCATTCAAGCGCTCTCCCAGCTGAGCTACAGCCCCGTTCAAAAGAGATTTGTGTTATACCAAAGGGTCTGAGGGGTGTCAACAGGTTTTTTCAACTACAACACCAAGGCATTTCTCCTTGACGCTTCGAGATGGTTCTGTTTATAATCCGTCCACTTTTGCCGGAGTGGTGAAACTGGTAGACGCACCGGACTCAAAATCCGGCGCCCGCGAGGGCGTGTCGGTTCGATTCCGACCTCCGGCACCAAAATATAAGGGGTTTTCAGTCATGGGCTGAAAACCCTTTTTCATTTCTTGCCATGAACGAGACGCTGGCGAACCGCCTCGAAGAGAACCACACCACCAGCCACCGAGGCATTAAGGGAACTGACTCCTCCCTGAAGCGGGATGGCAACAAGAAAGTCGCACTTCTTGCGGACCAGCGGCCTGACCCCCTCCCCTTCCCCACCAATCACGATGACGACATTTCCCGTCAGATCCTGTCCATAGAGGGACGCGGCGGCACTGTCCGCCGTACCGTAGGCCCAGAAGCCGGCCTCTTTCAGTTCTTCAAGGGTCTGCGCCAGATTGGTCACCTGGGCAACCGGTATGGTCTCTGCCGCTCCGGCAGCGCTCTTCTCCACCGTGGCTGTCACCCGGGCAGCCCGGTCCTTGGGGATGATGACTCCGTGGGCACCGGCGCAGGCGGCACTCCGGATGAGGGCACCCAGGTTGTGCGGGTCCTGTACCCCATCGAGTGCCAGGAGTAGCCCGGTCTCCCCTGACGCACGCCACGTGTTGAGAATATCTTCCAGCTCGGTGTACGGGAACCCCTCCAGGCGGAGAGCAACACCCTGGTGATGCTCACTGCCACAGAGGCGAGAAAGGTCCTGCTTGTCACGGTTACGCACCGCAATCCCCTTCTCTGTGGCAAGCTTGAGAAGTTTCTCCATGCGCCGGTCATGGGAATCACGGGAAACAAAAAGCTCGAAGGCCCTCCGCGAACCGCGCAGGGCCTCCATGACGGTGTGAATGCCGAAAAGGATCTCTTCTTTCACGTCTGCTCTTTCTCCGGCTCAGCCGGCAATGATTTCGTCGAGGATCATTTCGGCAGCAACAGCCGGATCCTCGGCATCACCAATGGGTCGGCCGATAACAAGGTAATCACTCCCCGCCGTTACCGCCTCGACAGGAGTCATGACCCGCTTTTGATCGTTGAGGGCTGCGAAGCCCGGACGGACGCCAGGGGTTACGATCAGAAAGTCGCTGCCGCAAGCTTCCCGGATCAGGGGTACCTCAAGGGGTGAGGCGACGACACCGTCGATACCAGCCTTTTTTGCAAGGGCTGCCAGCTTCACCACCATATCGGGGACAGGAATATTAATACCGACCCCCCGCAGAGTCTCCTCCGTAGACGAAGTGAGGATGGTGACAGCCAGCACCTTGGCCCGCTCCCCTCCGGAGAACTCTTTGTCGAGAGCTTCCCTCGTCCGCGCCATCATCTCGTAGCCCCCCAAGGCGTGAAGGTTGAACAGCCTGACACCGAGGCGGGCTGCTTCCACCGAGGCCATGGCAACGGTATTGGGGATATCGTGGAATTTGAGATCAAGGAAGACCTCGCCGCCAAACTTCTGGATCATACGGACCGCGGCCGGACCACAGGCGGTGAAAAGCTGCTTGCCGACCTTGAACATCCCCACGCGGCCGACCAGGGTCTCTGCCCAATATTGAACGTGAGCAAACTCGCCACTATCAAGGGCGAAGATAATTTTATTCCTTGCTTCTTCTCTGGTCATCAATTCAGCAACTCCCTCAATAACTAGTGGTTAAGCGCTTCAGTAACAAGGGATTTGACCCTTTCAACAGCATCCGCTAAGGGAAGTAACAGCACTTCCCCACCCCTTCTGATCTTAAGCTCCACCTTTCCTTGCGCCAGGTTCTTGCTCCCCACAACGACACGAAGCGGAATGCCGATGAGGTCGGCGTCCTTGAACTTGGAGCCCGGCCGCTCGTCACGGTCATCCAGAAGCACCTCCACTCCTGCGGTCACAAGGGACCGGTAGAGCTCTTCGGAAGCAGCCATGACTTCGGCGTCTTTGGCGTTTACCGCCGAGACGATGCAGTGGAACGGAGCAATGGGAATCGGGAAAATGATGCCGTTCTCGTCATGGTTCTGCTCGATGCAGGCGGCCACGGTCCGGCCTACGCCAATACCGTAGCACCCCATGAAGATAACCTGCTCCTTCCCATCTCCATCCAGGTAGGTGGCCCTGAGAGCCTCGGAGTATTTTGTGCCAAGCTTGAAGACGTGTCCCACCTCAATGCCGCGCCACATCTCCAGGTGCCCGCCCTCGCAACGTGGACAGGGGTCGCCGTGAACCACGTTGCGGACATCGGCAATGGTCGCCGGGGTAAAATCCCTCTCCAGATTGACGTTTTTCAGGTGCAGATCACGGGCGTTCCCGCCGGTAACGAAGTTCTTCATCCCCTGAACTAACAGATCGGCGACGATTTTCACCTTCAGCCCCACCGGCCCGGCAAAACCGACCGGTGCGCCGGTCACCCGTTCAACGGTCTCTTCATTAGCCATTTCAAGGGTTTCACAGCCGAGAACTTTCGCGAGTTTGATCGCGTTCAGGTCGTGGTCACCCCGGATAAGAACGGCCACCGGTACCCCATCTGCGACACAGAGGAGTGTCTTGACGAGGGACGACGCGGGGATTCCGAGGAAAGCGGTTACCTCCTCTACACTGCGTTTATGGGGTGTATCCACCCGTTCAAGGGGACGCGGCTCGGCGTGCTCAGCAGGGAAAAGGCGGGATTCTGCCTGCTCCACATTGGCAGCGTACTCGCAGACGGCACAGGAGACGATGGCATCCTCGCCCGAATCGGCAAGCACCATGAACTCATGGGAGAAGGAACCGCCGATGGAGCCCGTGTCCGCCTCCACAGCCCTGAAATTGAGGCCACAGCGCTGGAAGATACGACGATAGGCCTGGTAAATCTTGTCATAGGAGACATCAGCGGCCGCACTGTCCACGTCGAAGGAATAGGCATCCTTCATGATGAACTCGCGCCCCCTCATGAGGCCGAAGCGTGGGCGGATTTCGTCGCGGAACTTGGTCTGTATCTGATAGAGATTCAGGGGCATCTGCCGGTAGCTCTTCACCTCGCGGCGGACGATGTCAGTCACGACCTCCTCGTGGGTGGGACCGAGGCAGAATTCGGCATCTTTACGGTCCCTGAAGCGCAGGAGCTCCTTCCCGTACTTCTCCCAACGACCCGACTCCTGCCAGAGCTCAGCCGGTTGCACGCTCGGCATGAGGAGTTCGATGGCGCCGGCACGGTTCATCTCCTCGCGGACAATGGCCTCCACCTTCCGGATGGAACGGAGCCCCAGTGGAAGGTAATTGTAGATGCCGGCCGCCAGCTTGCGGATCATGCCGGCACGCAGCATGAGCTGATGAGAGATCACCTCGGCATCGGACGGAGTCTCTTTCACGGTTGGGATGAAGTACTGGGAGTAACGCATTGACTATCCTCTATGGTTTGTTTTTTCGTTTGCCATCTTCTCGACCTCGGCAACGAGGGCGTCGGCCATTTCGTTCTCAGGGACCTTCCGGACGATCTCGCCGTGACGGAAAAGAAGCCCTTCGCCCCTGCCACCGGCAATGCCCACATCGGCCTCACGGGCCTCGCCCGGACCGTTCACCACACACCCCATGACCGCCACGGTGAGAGGAGCTTCAATGGCAGCGAGACGCTGTTCAACCTCCTCGGCCACGCCGATGAGATTGATTTGGCACCGGCCGCAGGTGGGACAGGAGACGAAATTCACCCCCCGCTGCCGTAAACCAAGGGCCTTGAGTATTTCGAAGCCGACCCGCACCTCGTCAAAGGGGTCCCCGGTGAGAGAAACCCGCAGGGTATCTCCTATGCCATCGGCCAGCAGAATTCCGAGACCCACGGCGGACTTGATCGTTCCTGAAAAGACGGTTCCGGCCTCGGTGATGCCGATATGGAGCGGATAATCGACCTGCCGGGCAAGGAGACGGTAGGCCTCAACGGTCTTCGGCACGTCGGAGGCCTTGAGGGAAATCTTGATCTGGTCGTATCCGAGCTCTTCCAGGATGCGGACGTGGCCTAGGGCCGATTCGACCATGGCAGCTGCGGTGGGATGGCCGTACTTGGCAAGGAGCTCTTTCTCCAAAGAACCGGCGTTGACGCCGATCCGGATCGGCACAAGCCGTTCCCGGGCAGCCTTAACCACCTCCTCCACCTTCCATCGTTCGCCGATATTGCCAGGATTGAGGCGCAGGCCGTCAATGCCGCCGTCAAGGACCGTAAGGGCAAGCTTATAATCGAAATGGATATCGGCAATGACCGGAATGGGGCTCTGTCGCTTGATTTCGCCGAGTGCCTCGGCTGCGGCCATGTCAGGGACGGCGCAGCGGACGATCTCGCACCCCCCTTCCGCCAGGCGACCAATCTGACCCAGGGTGCTGACCACATCCCGCGTGTCCGTGGAGCACATGGACTGGACCGAACAGGGTGCTCCCCCGCCTACTGCCACGTTTCCGATACGAATTTGCCTTGTTTGCCGTCGTGTCATAAGCGGGCATAGTAGCTGGAACAGTTGAAGGAAGTCAAGAAAGGTTTGGCAGGAGAAGAGTTGCGTGATACAGGCTTTCGCTGAAAAAATGAAAGGCGGGATTACTCCCGCCTTTCGGATGATACGCTGCGAACCGCAGATTAGATGTCGTAGTACAGGGCAAACTCGAGGGGAACCGGACGCATCCGGACCGGGTTGACCTCGGCTTCGGTCTTGTACTCGATCCACTTCTCGATGACGTCAGGGGTAAAGACATCGCCCTTGAGGAGGAACTCGTGATCGTCCTTGAGGGCCTGGAGGGCCTCCTCAAGGCTTCCCGGCGCGGACGGAATGTCCTTGAGCTCCTCGGGTGACAGACCGTAGATGTCCTTGTCGAGCGGCTGGCCCGGATCGATCTTGTTCTCGATACCATCGAGACCGGCCATGAGCATGGCGGCGAAGGCAAGGTAGCCGTTGCAGGAGGGGTCGGGAGTACGGTACTCGATCCGCTTTGCCTTCGGGTTGGAGGACATCATCGGGATACGGATGGAGGCGGAACGGTTACGGCTGGAGTACGCCATGTTCACCGGAGCCTCGAAGCCCGGCACCAGACGCTTGTAGCTGTTGGTGGTCGGGTTGGTCAGGGCGCAGAGAGCCTTCGCATGCTTGATGATCCCGCCGATGTACCATAGGGCCATCTGGGAAAGCCCGCCATACTTGTCGCCGGCAAAGAGGTTGACGCCGTCCTTCCAGATGGACTGGTGGCAGTGCATGCCGGAGCCGTTGTCGCCATAGAGCGGCTTCGGCATGAAGGTAACGGTCTTGCCGTTGCGGTACGCAACGTTCTTGATGACGTACTTGAACCACTGGAGCTGGTCAGCCATGTCGACGAGGGAGGAGAACCGCATGTCGATCTCGGCTTGGCCGCCGGTGGCGACCTCGTGATGCTGGCACTCGACCCGGATGCCGACCTTCTGAAGCTCCATTACCATCTCGTTGCGGAGATCATTCTGGGAGTCGGTCGGGGAAAGGGGGAAATATCCTTCCTTGTGGCGCGGCTTGTAGCCCAGGTTGGGGAACTCCTCACGACCGGTGTTCCATGCCCCTTCCACGGAGTCGACCATGTAGAAGGACTGGTTGGCGCTGGAGTCGTAACGGACGTCGTCAAAGATGAAGAACTCGGCCTCAGGGCCAAAGAACGCCGTGTCGCCCACGCCGGAGGACTTCAGATAAGCCTCGGCCTTGCGGGCGATGTTGCGCGGATCGCGGGAGTAGTCTTCTTTCGTGATCGGATCGAAGACATTGCAAATCAGGGAGAGGGTCGGCACCGCGACAAAGGGGTCCATCTTCGCAGAGGTCGGATCGGGGAGAAGAATCATATCGGAGGCGTGAATCGGCTGCCAGCCGCGAATGGAGGAACCGTCAAAGCCTTGCCCCTCCTCGAAGGTATCTTCACCAAACTCCGTGATGGGCACGGATACATGCTGCCACGTCCCAACGAAATCCATGAACTTGTAATCAACCATCAGCGCGCCGTTTTCCTTGGCGAAGTTTACTACGTCCTTCGGTGTCTTCATTTACACGTCTCCTTTCACTGCACAATTAATGTATTGACGCTACAGTGCGTCTTCACCGCGCTCGCCGGTTCTTATGCGGATGACCTCTTCGACCGTGGTCACGAAGATCTTGCCATCACCGATGCGGCCGGTCTTGGCGGCCTGCTCGATGGTCTCCACGACCTTGCCGACGATGTCGTCACCCACGATGATTTCCATCTTGATCTTGGGAATGAAGTCCACGACATACTCGGCGCCCCGATAGAGCTCCGTATGCCCCTTCTGCCTGCCGAAGCCCTTGACTTCTCCGACCGTTATCCCCTGGATACCGATCTCGTTGAGGGCTTCCTTCACCTCGTCCAGCTTGAACGGTTTGATGATCGCTTCAACTTTCTTCAAGGCTCATCACCCCCTGTGGGAAATGTTTGAAAGATTGAAATTATAGGTGGATCAGGACCAAAAAGCAAGGTTTAACACTGGCCCGCCGCCTGATTGACCACAACAAAAGCAAATAGCCTGCCCAAACATCAAATCCCGTCAAATTCACATCATATCAACGCCTTATCCAAAAAGTGTCAGCCCCACCCTGTGAAACCCCACCCTTCACAGCCCAATTAATGTGCAACACCACAGGAAGCCTGCCCAATTACAAAGCACCACCGTCATCATCGAGCCAGTGTTGCAATATCCAGCAGCGTGTGGAGCATTCTCACCTGCGGCATGGGGATACCCCCCTCCATGCCTGCGGTGAGAGGCCTGCCGAAAATTGCGTCAAGTTCGAGCTGCCGCCCTTCGATGCGGTCGATCATCATTGATGGCCGATACCTTCCGAGCCCTTCGGAAAAGGCGATCATTCCGTCGGCATAGGTGGCGGGAATAACCTCGTTAAGCCCCTGGGCTTTTGCAGCGGCAATCACTTCGAGCATGATCTCCCGCACGAGATCTCTGCTTGCGGAATGCGCAAGGAGGTCGTCAACGGTCCTGAGGGTAATGGCACAGAGACCATTAAAAGGGACGTTCCAGACGAGTTTCTCCCACCGTGCCTTCCGCAGGTCTGCAACCGATTGGCAATCTATACCCGCGGCGCCCAGGATTGCGGCTATCCGTTCCGCCTGCCCCCGTGCCGCCGGGAGGAGCGAGCCGAGGAGAATCTTCCCTGCACCCAGATGATGAACCACTCCCGGGGTCCCCCTATTGGAGCAGAGAAAGGCAACGCCTCCTAGAATCCGCTCCGGCCCGAAGAGGGAGGCAAGCGCCTCTTCATTGCCGAGACCATTCTGAAGAGTGAGGATAAGGGTATCCTTCCCGACCAGGGGGGTGATGAGTTCGGCGAAACGGTTATTGGCAAAGGTCTTGAGCCCCACGATGACCAAGTCCACCGTTCCCATTTCCTCCGGGGTCCGGCAGCCTTCGACCGTCTCAAGATGAAAATCACCGGAAGGACTCAGGACCTTAAGTCCACGCTCCCGAATGGCCTCGTAGTCGCGACGGAGAAGAAAGGCAACCCGGTTTCCTCCCTTCTGGAGCAAGGCACCGTAGTAGAGACCGAGCGCACCCGCCCCGACGACTCCTATCCTCATGAAATATAACCTCCCTAAAGCTTGCCGGTAATCACGCCGATGAGTATAGTAGTGCGGCAAGAGCGATTGCCCTACCATATCCCCTGAGGCACGGAACGTCCATGAAACATCTCTATCTCATCACCCTCGCCTTTCTGCTCCTGACTCCTGCCGGGGTGAGGGCCGACGTTTACCGTTACGTGGACGACGACGGGGTGGAGTGTTTTACCGACGCACCCCGCAGCAGGGAGGCCGTCCTTGTCATGAAGGAACGGACCACCTCCAAGGTCGCCGGCAGTAAACGGACAGTGCCAAAACATCTGACAGCAACCGGCATCGGCGAGATCAACGTACCGTCAGCGTCGGCAACGAAGCAGCCACCGGAAGCGCCAGGCACGCTGCCGGTCCAGGGAAGAATATCATCCCTCGTAGGGCTACGCCACGACCCCCTCGACGGAACCCTGCGCGAGCATCACGGCATCGACATCGCTGTCCCGGAGGGAACCCCGGTTCGACCGGTGGCGCCGGGAAGGATCATATTCGCCGGGGTGCGCCCCGGCTACGGGAATATGGTAATCGTCGAACAGGGCAACGGAACCATAACCCTCTACGCCCACAACTCGGTCAACCTTGTTTCCGCAGGAGACGATGTGGCCGCGAGCTCCACCATCGCCCTTTCGGGCTCCACGGGACGCTCGACCGGCCCCCACCTTCACTTCGAGGCGTGGAAAGACGGGATGAACATCACATCGAGTTACCTCCCGGCACATGCAGGAACCACCCCGGCACACAAAAACCTCCGGCAGACGGACGCGATTTCCAGGATCGTTCAGGCAGACGGTACGATCTACTTCACCAACATGCATTAACGGCAGGCACGAGACACGGGGTAAAATGCCGCCCATCACCCCTCACCCCGCTTCTTCGCCCCTTTCGTCGGCACGGCACTCCAGGGGTCATCGGGCCAGGGGTGCCGGGGATAGCGCCCCCGCATCTCCTTCTTGACCTCCTGGTAGGCACCGTTCCAGAACCCCCGCAGGTCCGAGGTTACCTGCAGAGGCCTGCCGGCCGGCGACAGGAGGTGTACCACCACCGGCGCCCTCCCCCGGGCGACGGCAGGTGTATCGGCAAGACCAAACATCTCCTGGAGCTTCACTGCAAGCGTTGGCGTCCCGTCGTCTCCGTAGTCAAGGGTGATCCGCGAACCGCTCGGTACGAGAAGATGCGTCGGCGCGTCCTCGTCGAGTCGGCGGCGCTGATCCCACGTCAGACATGCCTGGAGGGCCGGCAACAGGTCAACGGCAGCCAGGTCGGTGAGTCGTCGGGCACCGCCGAGGTACGGGCCCAACCAGTGGTCGAGACGGGAGAGGAGCGTCTCGTCGGACAGGTCAGGCCACCCCTCTTCCGGAAAGAGACGCTCCATGAGCCGCACGCGGGCCCGGAACTGCACCGCCTTCGGTTGCCAGTTGAACCCGGCCAGGCCGGGACCTTTCATAACCCCTTCAACCAGCGCACTCTTCACCTCTTCGGCGGTGGCAGTGATTGGTCTGCTCTCAAGGACAAGGGCGCCGTAACGGACCTCTTCCCGGGAGACGACCCTCCCCTCCCGTTCATCCCAGGCTACACACCGGTGCCGGTCGATGGCGGCAGCGAACTCCTTCTCGAAGATGCCCGAAGAGAGGACACTCGCCTGCCGGATCAGGTCCTCCCCACGCTCCCCCCTCTCAACGACATGGGCAACCAGCAACGGTTCGTCGTGTATCGTACTCCGTTCAGAGAGTTCGGCGCCGCGACCGTTTGCCAAGAGGTACCGGCGCCCCTCCCGGCCCCGTCTGAGTGCGATCCGGTCAGGGTAGGCCCAGGCCAGCAGAAGCCCCACGGACTCGGCATCGGGCCGGGGTCCTGTCTCCCCTTTCCCGAGCCCGAGAAGACGACGCAGGTGCAGGGCGGAGCGGTCGACGGTGCGGCAGGCGTTGCGGTCGGCCATCCCCCACCTCCCCCCCCGCCAGGCTTCAAGCTCATCGACCCTCACCAGCATGTCGCTGGAACTCCTCTGCCTGTCACTCCCACCATCCCTGACGATATCCCGTTCCGACAGGAGTGCCGCCACGTCGCAGGCCAGAAGGCCGAGCCCGCGCTCACGGGCCTTGACAAGCATGTGGGCGAGGCGGGGATGGACTGGGAGCTCTGCCATCCGCCTCCCCGTGTCGGTGATCATTCCGCGGCAGTCGAGGGCCTCAAGTCCGGCGAGAAGCCGGCGGGCCTCTTCCAGAGAAGCCTGGGGAGGCGTGGTGAGCCAGGAGAGTGAGTGCACATCGACCACCCCCCAGGCGGCAAGATCAAGGGCCAAAGGAGCGAGGTCGGTGATGAGGATCTCGGGAGGATCAACCGGAATGAGAGTCCGCTCGGCATGCTCGGTCCAGAGTCGATAGCAGACCCCCGGCCCCAGACGTCCAGCCCGGCCCGCCCGCTGAGCCGCGGAGGCGGCCGATATCCGCTCCGTGATGAGACGGTCGAGCCCCGTGGCCGGGTCGAAGCGGAGTCTGCGGCAGAAGCCGCTGTCAATGACGACGCCTACCCCCTCGATGGTGAGACTGGTTTCGGCGATGTTGGTGGCCAGCACCACCTTGCGCCGCCCGGCGGGGAGAATCGCCCGCTCCTGGTCCGCAAAGGGAAGGTCACCGTAAAGGGGTGTGATGAGGGGCGACGCGGGAAGCCCTCCCGCTTCTGCAAGAAGTGTCTGGCAACGCCGGATATCCCCCGTTCCCGGCAGGAAGACGAGGATATCCCCTGCCGCATCGGCCAAGGCGGAACGCACGGCCCGACAGACCATGGCGGGGATGGTGTCCCGGCTCTCCTGCGCCAGGTAGCGCACATCGACCGGAAAGCTTCGCCCCTGACTGGTGATCACCGGTGCCGCACCCAGGAGTTTGGCCACCGGCGCTGCGTCAAGGGTTGCCGACATGACGATGATGCGCAGGTCTTCGCGAAGGCACTGCTGCACATCGCGGCAAAGGGCAAGGGCCAGGTCGGCGTGGATGCTCCGTTCGTGAAATTCGTCAAAGATGACCGCCCCGATTCCTTCTAGAAGCGGGTCTGCCTGAAGCCGCCGAGTGAGGACTCCTTCGGTCACAACCTCGATGCGGGTGCGCCGCGAGACCCTGCGCTCAAAGCGTATCGTGTAACCGACGGTACCGCCCGCCTCCTCGCCGAGGGTGGAAGCCATCCAGCGGGCAGCATTGGTGGCAGCCAGGCGGCGTGGCTCGAGCATGACGATCCCTTTCCCCGCAAGCCACGGGGCGTCCAGAAGGGCAAGCGGAACCCGCGTCGTCTTGCCCGCGCCGGGAGGGGCCTGAAGGACTGCCGAGACGTGGGTCTCCAGCGCGTCCCGCAGTTGCGGCAGCACATCGTCAATGGGAAGGCGGTTCATGGAAAGGGGATCAGACAAGCTGCCGGAGGGTCTCCAGAGTGATGCCAGCGAGGGAGTCCACCACTTTGCGCGCACCGGCAAGACGATCGGCAGGGTAGCTGTTGGTCACCGCTACCACCGGAATACCGGCGCCGGAGGCCGAAGCGATGCCGGCGGGGGTGTCCTCGATGGCGATGCAGGCGTCAGGAAGGATCCCTCCATCGGGAAAGATCGAGGAAAGCCGTTCGACAGCCAGACGATAACTGGCGGGATCGGGCTTGCTGGCCTGCACTTCGTCGGCAGTCACCATGACATCGAAGGCGCCCGAGAGATCGAGACCCGTGAGGATGGGGTGGATATCGCAATGGAGAGCACCGCTGCAGAGCGCCAGCGGCAGTTGACCGGAGATCGCTTCGATGAGTTCCACCACGCCGGGATAGGGGGTCACACCATCGGCGATGATCTCCTGGAACGCTGCTGCCTTTCGCCCGATAAGCAGCTCCAGCTCCTCAGCCGCAAGCACCTTGCCCTTTGATCCGAATGCCTCGCGGAAGGCATCGCGGTCGTCGAAGCCCATGTAGAGCGAAACATAGTCTTCCCAGGAGTACCCGAGCCCGAGCGGCTCCAGTATCACCTGAAAGGCCCGGTAATGAAGCGGCTCGGTATCAACAATGATGCCGTCGAAATCGAAGATGACAGCGGAAAGCATGAATGACCTCCTGGGGGGTAGGTTATGGTTAATGGATATGGGCTAGGGGCCCTCTGACCGATTCCGCGTACGTCGTGTGGCGGCAAGAAGACAGACGATGCCCGCACCCGCCGCGTCGGCAACCAGGTCGCCGAACTCGGCGCGCCTCGTGGACGTCAGCACGACTTGGGCAACCTCCATGAGGGCGCCGTACCCGACGGCAGCCGCAAAGGCCCTGAACCAGCTCCAATGGCGGCCCTCACTGAATGCCACCAGGAAGGTTCCCCACAGCAGGGCAAGAACCCCGTACGCCGCGGCATGCTGAAACTTGTCCCACGCCAGGAGTTCGACATTGGGCTCCGGCGGCGAAGGATCAAGGGAAAACCAGAGAATCGTCCCACTCCATGCCGCGAGAAGGAGCAACCGGCCCCCCCATCCGCCCATGACACTGAACGTCCCTCGTCGAGAGTCCCCATTACCCATTACCGCCCCTACATCCCCGCCGCGATGATCACACCGGCGGTCACGGCTATCTGCCCGAGGATCGTGGTGATATCCTTGATCGTTCTTACCCAGGCTATCCGCTCAAGCTTCTGGGGGACGACAAGGGTCTCACCCGGATCGATC
This sequence comes from Desulfuromonadales bacterium, assembly GCA_003712145.1. GTDB lineage: Bacteria > Desulfobacterota > Desulfuromonadia > Geobacterales > Geobacteraceae > Geobacter. Next base: position 27,824 of record RHLS01000031.1, read on the forward strand.
GCCCCCGGTAACGATGGGAGGATGGAAGCCTTGGAGGCCGCCAGCCATTTACCAGCTTCCCCTTGAGTACCAACGGCCGCTTTGCTGCGGTCTCCCGTGACAACCCCTACTCTGACACCAGTTTGACCGCCTTGGCCCGAATCTCTGGAGCGTAACGCTGCTACTATTCATGTTTCGGCAGCTTACCAAGCGAGAGTGCCCTTTGAATCAGACTACCACATTTTTCTGCCTCATAACGCTGTATTTTAGAATCATGCCACACAGTAAACACCTGCAAAGCAAGGCGCCACAGTCAAGCATTCAGGAATTTCAGCACCAATAGCACCAATTCGATTCACCACAACACCAGCACTCCATCACCCGACTACTCAGATCGTACGCACCGTTAGCTACCCTTCAGACGCCAGACGTCACCCCGCAAAGCACGCCTCTCCTGCCACAATCAAGACAAAAAAAGGTAGCAACCCTGAAAAGAGTTGCTACCTTAGTTGGTGATCCCAAGGGGACTTGAACCCCTGTTACCGACGTGAAAGGCCGGTGTCCTAACCGCTAGACGATGGGACCGTAACTTCTATACCTAAGACGATACCGCCTTAAGTGTTCTTTTTTTCCAGCTCCTGGCCCGACATAAAAAGGTGGCTGGGGTGCAAGGATTCGAACCTTGGAATGCCGGAATCAAAATCCGGTGCCTTACCGCTTGGCAACACCCCAAAGGAGTTACAGTTTATGCCACGTACCCAGACCAAAGTCAAGCCCTAATTTCACAACTCCACAAAAAAATGATATCCATCACTGGCACGTCTGAGCGCCAGCCTCCAGAGCTTTGACGTTCGCCGGAATATACTTGTGGTTGCGTTCCGGCAGGGTCAGTCGAAGAGCCTCTTCCAGAGAGGCAAGACGTATTGCCCCCGTTTTTGCCGCATAGGCGCCGATGGCAATCATGTTCACCATGCGGGGATCACCAAGCTGTACGGCGATATCGTTCATCGGCACGGGAATGAACTCGATATCGTCGCGGACCTGTCCGGCAGTGTCCACAAGCGAGGTATTGACGATGCATGTCCCTCCCGGTTTTACCCGGCAGACAAACTTGTCGTACGATGCCTGATTGAGCAACAAGGCAACCGTAGGGTTGCCGACTACGGGCGAGCCGACCTCATCATCGGCGATTACCACGGTACACATGGCAGCCCCCCCCCTTTTCTCGACACCATAGGCAGGAAAAAATGAGACATTTTTCCCCTCCGTGACGGCTGCGTAGCCCAAGAGATTTCCTGCCAGGAGAACCCCCTGGCCGCCGAATCCGGCTATGAATACATCGTGACGCATGATTGCTCCTCTTTAAGGCAATGGCAATGGGCTAAAGCCCCGAATCATTCTTGAACACCCCAAGGGGAAAGTACGAGCACATCTCGGAGCCGACCCGCTCGTTGGCACTGAGGGGGTCCATTCCCCAGTTGGTGGGACAGGAGGAAAGGGCCTCGATGAAGGAGAATCCCTTTCCTTCGACCTGATACCTGAACGCCTTCTTTATCTGCCGCTTGGCGTCCATGAGGTTCTTGGGATTATTGACCGCCACCCGGGCAGAGAAGGCGACGCCTTCCAGCTGGGCAAGAAGCTCGGCCATCCTGATGGGAGCTCCGTCCTTGCTCCTGTTTCTGCCGTAGGGGGAGGTGGAGGTCCTCTGGCCCACAAGGGTGGTGGGCGCCATCTGGCCGCCAGTCATGCCGTAGGTGGTGTTGTTGACGAAGATAACGGTTATATCTTCCCCGCGGTTGGCAGCGTGGATGATCTCAGAGGTGCCGATGGCGGCCAGGTCACCATCCCCCTGGTAGGTGAAGACAAAGGAATCGGGCCTGGCCCGCTTGACCCCCGTAGCCACCGCCGGCGCACGGCCGTGGGGGGCCTCCACCACGTCGATGTCGAAATAGCCGTAGAGAAAGACCGAGCAACCGACAGACGCAACGCCTATTGTTCTCTCTTGGACGCCGAACTCGTCCATGGCCTCGGCAACCAGCCTGTGAAAGGTTCCGTGGTGGCAGCCGGGGCAAAAGTGTGTCTGGATATCTTTGAGACTTACCGGTTTCTTGAATACCTGGTGCATCAATAACCTCGAAATCGGGCACGAGGCACGAGGTTATGGGTGAGAGGCAGACTATTGAGTTCTTGCCTCCTATCCATTACCCGTACCCCGCACCTAATAATTTTTTTCGATCTGAACGAGCAGTTCTTCCGGAGTCGGAAGCGATCCAGCCCCTGGAGGCCTGCCGTAGAAGAGGACATCGGCGTCGCGCGCGACCGAGAGGCGGACATCCTCAACCATCTGGCCGGCGTTGAGTTCCACGGTGAGCACCTTCTTGCACCGTTCGGTCACAGCCCGGAAGGCCTTCTCCGGGAATGGGAACAGGGTGATGGGACGAAGAAGTCCAACCCTGAGCCCCTTTCCCCTCGCCTCCATGACGGCGCTTTTGGCGATGCGCGCGGCGGAACCGAAAGCGGCAACGACAAGTTCGGCATCGTCCAGCAGGAATTCCTCCCAGCGAGTCTCCTTCTCCTTCAGCACTCCGTAGCGACCGTGGAGCTTCCAGTTGTGGGCCTCAAGCTCCCCGTCTCCCAGATAGAGCGACTTCACCACGCGCTGTGCTCCGCTCCCCTTGCCGCGCACGACCCAATCCTTGGGGGACAGTTCCCTCCGGGGCCGCGGATTGGGAACAAAGGATTCCTTCATCTGGCCGATGACCGAATCGCCAAAGACCATGGCCGGTATCCGGTAGATATCCGACAGGTCGAAGGCGAGCATGGTCAGGTCATACATCTCCTGTACCGACGAGGGCGCAAGGACGATGATGTGATACCCGCCGTGCCCTCCCCCCTTTACCGCCTGAAAATAGTCGGCCTGGGAGGCATCGATGCCCCCGAGCCCCGGTCCGGAGCGGCAGATGTTGACAATGACTCCCGGCAGTTCGGCACCGGCCATGTACGAGATCCCCTCCTGCTTCAGAGAGATGCCGGGGCTCGACGACGAGGTCATGGCGCGAACGCCGGTGGCGGATGCGCCGAGCAGCATGTTGATGGAGGCGATCTCGCTTTCTGCCTGGATGAATTCTCCACCCAGCTTCGGAAGCTCGCGCGACATATACTCGGGGATGTCGCTCTGGGGCGTGATGGGATATCCGAAATAATACCGGCATCCCGCCTCGATGGCAGCCATGGCGAGGGCCTCGTTGCCCTTCATAAACAGACGCTGAGTCAAAACAACCTCCAGGAATATGATTCGAAAAATGGCATCTATCAATCATGTGATTCTGACGGTGCCACATGATGGTCAGACGCGCCCCACGTGACAATCTACTTGAAGACCCGGATTGCCACGTCGGGGCATATCTCAGCACAGAGAGCACAACCGGTGCATTTTTCCTGATCGGTCATGACGGCTGTTACATACCCCTGCTTGGTGATAGTTTCACTCATGGCTATGAGCTTTCTCGTGCAGGCAAGGGTGCAGAGACCACACCCCTTGCATCGAGTCTCCTCTATTTCGATACGTGCCATCTGGCTTTTCCTTTCCCGGAAACAGCATCCGTTTACATCCTGACCGGAAGTTATCAGATTTATTATTGTGTCGTCGAAGGAGATATAAGAAAAAAAAGCTATTTATCGCTTGATTTTACCTGACATTACCGCTAAACATAACATCAGATACATCACTGTTTCTTACATATCATAGGAGGTAACAATCATGGCACCAACTCTGCTGGAACTGACGGCAAGCATTGTCTCATCACATGCCGCTGTGTCAGAACTTTCTACGGATGAACTGGTTCAGGAAATCCAGAAAGTTCACGCCACGCTGCAGCAACTCGAAGGCGGCACTGTTCAGGCCACTCAGGCAGAAGAGACAAAAGCACCGGTCATCACTCTCAAGAAGGCTTTCCAGGCCGACCAGGTCGTCTGCATGATCTGCGGCAAGGATGGCATGAAAACCCTGACCCGTCACCTGGCCCAGGTGCATGGCATGAAGCCGGGAGAATACCGCAAGCAGTTCAACATCCCCCGCAGCCAGGCGCTCACCGCAAGGAAGTTCTCGGAAGCACGGAAGAAGATGGCCCAGGACCGGGGGCTCGCCGAGAATCTGGCAAAGGCCCGCGCAGTCCGGGCAGCAAATATCCAGGAGAAGAAGGCCGTTGCCGCCGAAAAAGCCGCCAAGCCGAAGGCCGTGCGGAAGAAGAAGGCGTAATCCTCTCTGTCTCAGGCATCTGCAAAGCCGCACCGCAAGGGGCGGCTTTTGCTTTTCTCCCCCCGAACTATCGCACCCCCTCAACCCCTCTCAGTTCAAGCATAGTTCGAGAGAGCGACGCAAACTCATCGAGACTCAGGGTCTCGCCCCGCCTTCCTGGTTCGATCTGGCAGCGGGCCAAAGCGTCCGCTATCCCTTCCTCGGAAAGTCCGAGGCCGGCCCCCCTGAGGCAGTTCCAGAGCGTCTTGCGCCGCATGGAAAAAGCCCCCTTGACCAGCCTGCGGAAAAACAGTTCGTCCCCGACGTTAACCCGTGGCACAGCCAGGGGAACGAAGCTCAGGACGGCGGAATCCACCTTCGGCACGGGGTGGAAGCAACCGGGCTTCACGATCAGTTCCCGCATGATATCGAAATGAAGCCTGAAGAGTACCGACAGGATGCCATACTCCTTGGTCCCCGGAGATGCGGCGAGCCGGTCCCCCACCTCCTTCTGGAGCATGAGGATGAGACGGGAGAAGAGGTCACGGTTGTCCAGAAACAGAAAGAGAACTGGCGTGGAGATGTTGTAGGGGAGATTGGCGGCCACCTTCCACCGCTGATCGTCACCCTCCGAAGCAAGGAGTTTGCGCAGATCAAGGTCCAGAATGTCGTCATGGACGATCTCAACCCGCGGGTTGTCGCCGAACTCCTCGCGCAGCAGTGGCACGAGCCGCGTATCGAGCTCGACCGCGACGAGCCGGACTCCTTCCTTGGCGAGAAGGCCCGTCAGGGCGCCCTTTCCCGGCCCGATCTCGAGTACCCTGTCACCAGGCTCGATCTCTACCAGATCGGCAATCCGCGAGAGGACTCTCCGGTCCACGAGAAAATTCTGTCCAAGCGCCTTGCGAGCGCGAATAGTTTGCATAGGAAAACCAGGTAATGGGTTATGGGTGCTAAGTTATGGTTTGCCTATCACCCATTACTTATTTCCGCCCTTTTAATTTCATCCAAGGGCCAGTTGACCCGAGCGTCCAGTGAATTATCATCGCTGATTCCCCGTGACAGGTAGTAGTCACCGGGAACGGCCAGCATTGCCGCGTTATCGCTGCAGAGAGAAGGGGACGGGATGGCCAGCTCCACTCCCCGCGCTGCGGCAGCCTGGGCCATCTCGCGCCGTAAAGCACTGTTGCAGGCTACGCCGCCGGCCACGACTATCCTCTCGATGCCGGCTGTTTCGGCCGCCTGGAAGGTTTTTGTCACCAGTACGTCGCAGGCAGCTCGCTGGAACGAGGCGCAGAGATCGCGGAGCAGTTGGTCGTCGTCGGACACTCGGTTCTTGTGGACGAAGTTCAGAACCGCAGTCTTGAGACCGCTGAAGCTGAAGTTGAAGCTTCCATCGTGCAGGAGGGGGCGCGGAAATTTGATCCGCTCCGGGTCGCCGTCAGCGGCCAACCGGTCCACCTGAACCCCGCCCGGGTACGAAAGGCCAAGGAGCTTCGCCACCTTGTCGAATGCCTCGCCGGCAGCGTCGTCAAGGGTCTGGCCGAGGGTGACGTAGCGGCCGATGCTGTCAACACGGTAGAGATGGGTGTGTCCCCCGGAGACCACCAGGGCGATGAACGGGAATGCCACCTCCCGTTCCAGGAAGATGGCAGAAAGGTGCCCTTCGATATGGTTTACCCCCACCAGCGGAAGCTGGCGGGCAAACGCCATCGCCTTGGCCACGGACGTGCCGACCAGAAGCGCCCCCGCCAGCCCCGGCCCCCGGGTGACGGCGATCCCCTCGATTGCGTCAAGGGAGACCGATGCACCGGCGAGGGCCTCCCCGATGACCGCCGGGATGGCTTCCAGATGCATGCGGGAGGCGATTTCCGGCACGACCCCGCCATACACCGCGTGGTCTTTCACCTGGGAGGCGACAATGTTCGACAGCACCGTGCGCCCGTCGCGGACAACCGCGGCGGCGGTTTCGTCACAGGAAGTTTCGATGGTCAAGAGAAGCATTACAGCAGATTCGCCGCCAGTTCCGCCAGTTCGGAGCGCTCTCCCTTGGTCATTGTGACGTGGCCGGAGATTGCCTGCTCCTTAAACCGCTCCACAACATACGTAAGGCCGTTCGAGGAGGAATCGACGTAGGGGTTGTCTATCTGGTAGGGGTCTCCGGTCAGGACGATCTTGGTCCCCTCCCCCGCCCGGGTGACGATCGTCTTGATCTCGTGGGGGGTGAGGTTCTGGGCCTCGTCGACGATCATGAACTGGTTCGGGATGGAGCGGCCGCGGATGTAGGTGAGGGGCTCGATGTCCAGGATACCCATGGCCATGAGCTCCTTGTACCCCTTGCTGTGGCGCTTCTCGGCCTCGTGGCCGGAGAGGAGCAGTTCCACGTTGTCGAAGATCGGCTGCATCCACGGGGTAAGCTTCTCCTCGATGTCGCCGGGGAGAAAGCCGAGGTCGCGCCCCATGGGAAAAACGGGGCGGGAGACGAGGAGCCGGTTGTAGACGTTCTCCTCGGCTGTCTTTTGGAGGCCGGCGGCGATGGCGAGAAGCGTCTTGCCGGTCCCGGCCTTGCCGACCAGGGTCACCAGCTTGACCGAGTCATCCAGCAGAAGATCGAAGGCGAACGCCTGCTCCCGGTTGCGCGGAAAAATGCTCCAGACCCCCTCCTTGCCAGTCTTGTGGAGGGGGACGATCCGCCCGTCGTCGGCTCGGTACTTGCCAAGGCCGGTGTGGGAAGGATGCGCCATGTCCCGCAGCGTCACGCACTGGTTCGGGTTGAACGTCCGCTCCGGCGCCTCCACCCACCCCTGGCCATGGAAACGGTCGACCAGTTCCGCCGACACATCAATGATGGAGAAACCAGAATACAACTCCTGGATATCGACCTTGTCCGATTCGTAGTCCTCCGCCTTGAGCCCCAGGGCATCGGCCTTGATCCGCAGGTTGGTGTCCTTAGTGACAAAGATGACCGGGGTATCGCCGTCAAGTTCCTTCACGCGCATGGCCACGGCCAGGAGACGGTTGTCCCCACGCTCCTCCCGCAGTTCGGGAGGGAGTGCCTTCATGAACTTCTCCTCGTACATCTCCACCCGGAGGCTGCCGCCCGTTTCCAGGGTGATGCCGGTGGAGAGAGAGCCCACCTTGCGCATCTCGTCCAGAAAACGGGAGACTTGGCGGGCGTTTCGGCCCGTTTCGTTCATGTCCTTCTTGAAGCGGTCCACCTCTTCGATGACGGTGATCGGGATGATGATGTTGTTATCCTTGAACTTGAAGATGGCCTGGGGGTCGTAGAGAAGGACGTTTGTGTCGAGGACGAAGTTCTTTATCATGATCTCACTTCCGCATGGAGTTGGAATCTCCCGCCTGTCAGACGGGCCTTGATGGTGAAGCCTGCTATTTTTCTATGACGTGAACCTGGAGCCCCGAAGAGAGGGCAAGTATCTTGATGAATACCGGCCGGTCCCGGTACTTGGCGTCAAGAATCACCTCACCCTCGCGGTTAATGGCGGCAAGGACGCTCTCGGGAGATTCCTTGATGGTGTAGAAGTTATAGATGCCGGTGGAGTAGAGTTCGTCCTTGGTAACCGGCCGTTCGGGAGCAAGCGAACATCCGGCTAGTGCAAGCAGCATGAAACAGGCTAAGACGAGTAAACATTTTTTCATATTCGTACCCCCTTGATCAATCGATGCCATGGCCCACCCCGGGGAGCGGGGCCTCAACGCAACAACGGAGCCGACAATCACCTGGTGCCGATGATCTCGCTCACTGCTTCGAGAAAAAGTTCTATTTCATCATCCGTGGTGAAGAAGCCCGGACTGACCCTGACCGCCCCCCCGGGATAGGAACCGACGGTCCGGTGGGCTTCCGGGGCGCAGTGGAGCCCCACCCGCACGCAGATGTCATGTTCCTGGTCCAGACGGAAGCCGATAGTCTGGGGATCGATGCCCGCTACGGTGAAGCAGACCAGCGAACCACGGGGCATCCCCATGGGCGGACCGTAGCAGGTAACACCCGGCATCTCCGTAAGGCCGGCCATGAGGCGGGAGACAAGCCGCGCTTCCTTGGCCCCTATTTGCTCAACCCCCACCTGGCTGACAAAGTCGATTCCTGCCTTGAGGCCGGCAATGCCCGGCAGGTTGTGGGTACCGCTCTCGTATCGCTCGGGCATGGTGTCAGGCTGTTCAGCTCCCGACGAGAAACCACCCGTCCCTCCAACAAGCAGAGGCTCGAACTCGACACCGTCGGCAAGGTAGAGCACGCCGGTCCCCTGGGGGCCCAGAAGCCCCTTGTGTCCCGGCGCCGCCAGGAGGTCGATACCAAGCGCAGGGGCATCAATGGGGATCACCCCAGCACTCTGGGCCGCGTCCACCAGCAGCAACGCTCCCGTTTGCCGGGCAACGGCGGCAACCTCGCCAATTGGCTGAATGGCGCCGGTGACGTTGGAGCAGTGGGCAAGGGCTACAAGGCGGGTCGTCGGACGGATGGCGGCGGCCACCTGTTGCGGCGTAACAAAGCCGCTGCGGTCTGCCTGGATCCAGGTAACCTCGGCTCCCCGCCGGGCGGCAAGATGGAGGGGACGCGCCAGGGAGTTGTGTTCAGCCGTCGTGGAGATAAAGTGATCGCCTGGTTTCGCCATGCCGAGCACCGCAAGATTGAGGGCCTCGGTGGCGCTGTGGGTGAAGACGATCCGCGAGGAGTCGCGGACGCCAAAGAGCGCGGCAGCAGCCTCTCGGGCCTCGAAGACGATGCGGGTTGCTTCCATGCCGCGGCGATACCCTCCCCTGCCGGGGCTCACCCCCACATGGCGCAAGACGTGATTCACCGCATCATAGACCTGATCGGGCTTGGGATACGACGTGGCGGCGTTGTCCAGGTAGAGCGACATGGAAAAAACCTAGCATGCAACCAGCTATTTGGCAACGGAATTCGGGGTCGCCAGAAGGGGCCGGAGCCGCAGAACCGGGGTCACCAGGACCCTTCCCCTTTCAGGATCCTGGTGGCGGTCATGGAGCCGCGTTTCAGTCGGCGAGACCCCACCTTCCCCCCACCAGTTGGCAAAGGCCCTGAAGTCCTCAACACCCCCATTGAAGATGTCGTGCCTCCCGTTGCCCATAAAGACGTTTCCCCACGCCATCCCCCGGCCGTCCTCTACCCGCAGGCCAATTGCACCGTTGTTCACGACCTCGCTGGCGGTTACCTTCACCCGGGAGCGCGCGAGGATGATACCGTTCTGCCGATTGGCAGCGACCCGAGAAGCCATGACTGCTCCTTCGCAACAGGTAAGGGTAACGCCATCGCCGTTGTTCTCAACGAGAATGCCGGCAATCTTCAGCCGAGTATCGTTCGCCGCAAGGCCGGCCTGGCTGTTGGCGTCAAAGGCGGCCCCCTCCAGCAGCAGTGATCCGCCGCGCACCACCATGCCGAACCGGTTGTCGCGCAGGGTCGCATCGCGGACATCGGCCTCGCTCTCGACGAATTCCATCCCTGTGCCACAACCGGAAGCACCACCGCCGGCCACCGTCACGACGGAGTCCTGAAACCGGGCGCCGGTGCCACACGTGGCAAAGGAGACCATCCTGAGGGTTACGGCGGAAAATGACGCATCGAGGCCGGTCACGGCACCTTCGATCCGGCAATGCTCCAGAAGGTTCTTCTTCTCGCTGGCAAGAAAAACGATCCCCTGCCATTCTCCCGGCTGGGGATCAGGGAAGACCGACGTAAACCTGACCGGCGCTTCGGCGCTCCCCCGCGCCACGAGCCGACCTTGGACAAGGAGGAGCGGGCCGGCATCTTCTCCCGCGGTGGTCCGCCGGAAACGGACGACGGTACCCGGCTCCAGGGTAAGGGTTGTCTGAGGGGCAACGGTGAGGGAGCCTTCTATGACCACATCCCCGCGCCAGACAGTATCCTCGGTCAGAACGACGTCACGGTATGCCCGGCTTGACGAGCTGACTGCCCCCTGCGAGGCAACGCGCGACACGCCCGGCAGTACCGCCGCTGTAATGGGTGAAGAGGAGACACGGGGCGTCCCCGGCGACGGCACCGGCTCACGGGAGGCCTCCCGGCTTACGGTATCGGGACGAAGAGGAGCTGCGGGTTGGGCGGGGGCCTGAACTTTTGGCGCCCCATCAGCCACGGTGGGCACCGGAGCGGGCTTTTTTCCGAGGAGCCCCTCCACCGTGGCACAGCCACCAAGAAGTGCCGCGAGAGAAAGAAGCTCGACCACTCCGGCCGCCAGCCACATTGATGAATTCCTGGACATCAAACGTCTCCCTCCGACCGGCTGTAGACCCGGTTCTTGCCGAATTCCTTCGCCCTATAGAGCAGATCATCGACACTCTTGAAAAGCTCGCCACGGGTCTCGCCATCGCGGGGAAAAGCAGCGACGCCGATGCTGACTGTAACCCCGTGGGGAACGATACCCTTCAGCACCTCAACGCTCTTGCGCTCCACGATCTCACGGAGCCGCTCCGCAACCTGGAGAGCACTCGGCAGCTCCGTCTCGGGCAAAAGAACGACAAACTCCTCGCCACCGTAGCGGAAGGCAGAGTCGGAGTCACGCAGGGCATCTTCGAGGATGTCCCCCATGGCAGCCAGGACCTTGTCGCCGTGGAGGTGGCCGTAGGTATCGTTGAATTTCTTGAAGTCGTCGACATCCATCATGACGATGGAGAGCGGCTTCCCGTAGCGGCTGGCCCGGTTCAGCTCCCTGCCGAAGACCTGCTGGAAGTAGCGGTGGTTGTAAAGGCCGGTGAGGGAATCGGTTATGGCCATGAGTCGCGTCCGCCGGTGGAGCTGGGCGTTCTCGATGGCCATGGCCGCGAACGATGACAGAACCGACAGGAGCTTCAGTTTCTCCTGATCGAACTCTCGGGGAACGAAGTCGTCCAGATACAGAATGCCGACGACCCTGCTCTGGACCTTGAGGGGGATGCAGACGAGGGACCGGATCCCCTCCGCAAGGGCGATGGGGTTAGTGAAGAAAGGGGTCTGGGCGGTGTCGTTCACAAAGAGGATCTCGCCGCCGGTGAGAACCCTCTCGGTGAGCCCGCCGGGATGAAGCCCCCACCGCTCGGTTTTCACGAACTCGGGAGTCAGTCCCTTGTGGGCGTGGAGGGTAAGCTCGCTCCGTATAGTATCGTAGAGGGCAATGCTCCCGGCCGGGGTCTCTGCGAAGCGCATGGCGCTCGTCAGGATAATCTGGAGAACCTGGTCGAGATCGAGGGTGGAAACCACCGCCCGGGCCACGTCGATCAAGTCCCGCAAGGCGAGCACTTCCGCTTCGAGGAGCTGTATTTTGCTCTCTGGAGAGCATTCCATAGGCATTTCCCGATCACCGTCTAAATTAAAAGTGTGTATCACACTGAACTCGACTTGTAAATTGTCCGGTACTCGCCCCGCCATGGGAGCATTCAGCCTGCCCCCCCATTTCACCGTCGAATCAACCTCTTACAGGACCGTTATTTATCCCTTGACACACCATATATCTTGTGGCTATTCTTTCACCTCGCCACAACATATATGGTTCAAGTGCATTTTATCCCTTTTATTCATCGTACAGCAAGGAGAGGAACACTATGGGAGAGAAGACGAAGAGTGAAGAGATCCCGGGACTTTCGAAGAACGCCCTCACCGTCCTCGAGAAACGGTACCTCAGACGAGACACCACGGGAGCGGTCCTTGAAGGCCCGGCCGACATGTTCCGGCGGGTGGCCCAGGCCATTGCCGAGGCGGACAGGAATTTCGACAAGAAGGCCGACGTGAAGGCCCTTGCCCAAAAGTTTTACGATCTCATGACCACCTTCGAGTTCCTCCCCAACTCGCCGACCCTCATGAACGCCGGCCGTGAACTGGGTCAGCTCTCCGCCTGCTTCGTCCTGCCGGTGGGGGACTCCATGGAGGAGATCTTCGACGCCGTCAAGTACACGGCGCTCATCCACAAGTCGGGCGGGGGCACCGGGTTCTCCTTCTCGCGCCTGCGCCCCGCCCACGACGTGGTGCGCTCCACCTCCGGCATTTCAAGCGGCCCCATTTCCTTCATGCGGGTCTTTGACGCCGCCACCGAGACCATCAAGCAGGGGGGGACGCGCCGCGGCGCCAACATGGGGATTCTGCGCGTGGATCATCCTGACATCATGGACTTCATCATGTGCAAGGATGACCAGAAGCAGCTGAACAACTTCAACATCTCCGTGGGACTCACCGAGGCCTTCATGGAGGCGGTGGAGGGCGACTCGGAGTACGAACTGCTGAACCCCCGCGACGGCAAGCCGTGCGGCAGTCTCAACGCCCGCAAGGTCTTCAGCCGCATCGTCAAGCAGGCGTGGAAGAACGGCGAGCCGGGAATCATCTTCCTGGACCGGCTGAACCGTGACAACCCCACCCCTCAGATTGGCGCCATCGAGTCCACCAACCCCTGCGGCGAGCAACCGCTGCTCCCCTACGAATCGTGCAACCTGGGCTCCATCAACCTGGGGACAATGGTCAAGAACGGCGAAGTGAACTGGAAGCGACTCAAGGAAGTCATCCACCTGGGGGTCCACTTCCTCGATAACGTCATCGAGGTGAATAACTACCCCCTCCCCCAGATCGGCGAGATGACCCGTGCAAACCGCAAAATCGGCCTCGGCGTCATGGGGTGGGCCGACATGCTGATCCTCCTGGGCATTCCCTACAGCTCCCAGGAGGCCATCCGCCTCGGCGAGAAGGTGATGCGCTTCATCAATGACGAAGGGCATGCCTACTCCCGCGAGCTGGCTGCCGTCCGCGGCACCTTCCCCAACTTCAAGGGTTCCATCTACGACCACCCGGGCGAAGGCCCCATCCGCAACGCCACGGTGAGCACCATTGCCCCCACCGGCACCATCTCCATCATCGCCAACGCGTCGTCAGGGGTCGAGCCGCTCTTCGCCGTCTCCTTCGTCCGGCAGGTGCTCGACAAGAACATCCTCCTCGAAGTGAACCCGATCTTCGAAAAGATCGCCAAGGAGCGGGGCTTCTACTCCGATGAGCTGATGCAGCGGATCGCCGAGCACGGCACGGTCCAGGACATCGAGGAGATTCCCGAGGACGTGCGGCGGGTGTTCGTCACTGCCCACGACATCACCCCGGAAGTACACATCGACATGCAGGCCGCCTTCCAGAAGTTCACCGACAACGCGGTCTCCAAAACGGTGAACTTCCCCAACAACGCCACCATTGAGGATGTGGAAAAGGTCTACCGGCTCGCCTACAAGCTTGGCTGCAAGGGCGTCACCATCTACCGCGACGGCTCCCGCGACGAGCAGGTGCTCTCCACCGGCAAGAAGGAGGAGAAGGTCGTCCATATCGAAGAGAAGCGGAGTATCAAGCGTGACCGGCCCAAGGCTCTCCAGGGGTGGACCTACCAGATGCAAACCGGTTGCGGCCCCCTCTACATCACCGTCAACGAAGACAAGGCCGGTCTTTTCGAACTCTTCACCACCATGGGCAAAGCTGGAGGGTGCGCCTCCTCCCAGTGCGAGGCCATCGGGCGGATGGTTTCCCTCTGCTGGCGGAGCGGCGTCCAAGCCCGTCAGGTGATCAAGCAGCTCCTCGGCATCTCCTGCCACCTGCCATCCGGCTATGGCGAGAACAAGGTCCTCTCCTGCGCCGATGCCGTTGCCAAGGCGATCCAGGCGCACATGATGGCCAAGGGATACGACACTGGCCTGGAGATGCAGGCCCCCGAGCGGGGAGCCTGCCCCGAGTGCGGCGGGATCGTGGAGCACGAAGGGGGCTGCGCGGTCTGCCGGGTGTGTGGCTACTCGGAGTGTGCATAGACTGAGACAGAACAAAGGGCCCGCTGAGATGCGGGCCTTTTGTTCACCTCTCGCCCCTTTCCTCCCTACCGCCGCCAATGTCCCCCTCTCTTGCCTGGCAATCTCACCTGTCAGACGGGCCCACGTAACCGCTTGTAATTTTCGCATAGCACGCTAAAGTTCATGTCTGTGTCAGCCGATAAGAACTCATACACTATGACGTATCCGTTTGGAAATTGATGCGGGTGCATCCTTCAGGAGCGGCCTGGCAGGCTCCGGAATGGAGTATCAGGAAAATCATCATGGCTACCGATAATCACCAGCGTGATATCTCAGTTCTCTGCGTGGACGATGACGAGCATAACCGCAAGATCATTGGCTTGATGCTTGAGAGCAAGGTTACGGCCGTACATTATGCGAAAAACGGCGCGGAAGGGATCGAGGTCTATGGCGACGTTAAGCCGGACATCGTCATCACCGATATCATGATGCCCGTCATGTCCGGCCTGGAAATGACTCGTCGCATTCGGGAGATCAATCCAAAGGCCAACATTATTGTTGTCACGGCCTTCAGCAGTATCGACTTTCTCACCGAAGCGATCGATGTGGGGGTCAATCAGTTTGTAACAAAGCCCATAAAATCCCAGAGCCTCCACAGGGCCGTGGAGCGATGTTATGAATCGGTCGTTACCGAACGGATGCTCCGCGATCAGCATGACCGCATCTCCCTCCTCTCCCGCGCCCTCGAAGAAAGTCCCTCCGCTGTAGCCATTGTCACGTGTGGCGGTACCATCGAATATGTGAACCGAAAATTCTCGGATCTGACAGGGTGGGACGCACAGGAGCTGATCGGCGAAGACGTACGGGCCGCCAAGCCGCTCAAAGGGGCAACAGACAACTGGGAGCAGATATGGGATGCCGCGGCTGCGGGCACAACGTGGGAGGCAGAAATCCAATTCAAGCGAAAGGGGGGTGATAACTACTGGGGCAGGACCAAGCTTGCCTCCTTTTTTGCAGGAGATTATGGCTGCAAATACATTCTCATGATCGAAGACATAACTGATCAGAAACGATTTGAAGAGGAACTCCATTATATAGCCAACCACGACGCACTGACCGGGCTGTACAACCGTGGTTTTTTCGAGGAGGAACTGAGGCGGTTGGCAAGCGGAAGGGCCTTCCCGGTGAGTATCATACTTGCCGACATCGATGGGCTAAAACAGGTAAACGATACACTGGGGCACGATGCCGGAGACAGGCTCATCCAGCGCGCCGCCCAGATACTTCTCGACTCGTTCCGCACCGAAGACATTGTCGCGCGCATTGGCGGAGATGAGTTTGCCGTCCTTCTCCCCGATGCGGATGAGGAGGTCGTGTCGAACGCATGCACGAGAGGGCTCCGCTGCCAGGAGCACCTCAACGAATCCAACGACGGATTGCCGGTTAACCTATCATTCGGCACTGCCACCGCGTATATCGGCGGAGAACTCACCGCCGCGCTGAAACTCGCGGATGAACGGATGTATGGCGACAAACTCCAGAGAAAAATGCGGATTGGAACCCTATCCCCCGGCCGCCAGACAGATGATGGGGCAAGTTAGCCGTTCTCCACTTCCGCAGTGATGAGAGAAAAAGCCTGCCTGAACCTCCGCCCACCTTGACGCACCCCCGGTAATGCACTACCCTTAACCCAGAGTTGATCATCGCAGAGCCGTGCCCACCACGGCTTTTTCTTTGGAGGAAACCATGGATTACGACGCGACGCACCTTCTCTGGGACACTACCACCCTCTACCCCGCCCCCTCATCGTCACAACTGGAGACTGACCTGGCCAACGGCGCCGCCCAGACTAAAACGTTCCGCGAGCGTTACCAGGGAAGGGTGGCCGAGTTGGACGTCGCCGGACTGCTGGAGGCGCTCCGGCGCTACGAAGAGCTCAGCGAACTCCTCGTGAAGCCGCAGCTTTACTCCCATCTCCTCTTCGCGGTGGACTCCGAGGACGACGTCCACAAGAGCCTCTCCCAGCGGACTGCCGAGTTCGGTAACCTGATGGGAAGGGAACTGCTTTTCTTCGATCTTGAGATCATGGATATTTCCGACGACAAGTTCGCTGCCCTTGCGACCGATGTACGGCTTGCCGGCTACCGTCACTTTCTGGAAAGCGTCCGGAAACTCCGCCCACACACCCTGAAGGAACGGGAAGAACAGCTTCTGAGGCTGAAGGAGCTCACCGGCGTGGGGGCCTTCACCCGGCTGTTCGACGAACTGTCGGCATCGCTGCGTTACCGGATGGAGCTGGATGGAGAAGAGCGGGACTTCACCGGAGAAGAGCTCCTGGGGCTCCTCCACCACCCCGATGCCGCCGTTCGGGAGCGGTCCTTTACCACCTTCCTTGCACGGCACGAGGAAGAGAGCGTGGTGCTGTCGACCATCTTCAACACCGTCGCCCTTGACCACAGCCAGGAGCTGGAGCTGCGGGACTACCGGCACCCCATGGAGCCGACCAACCTGGGAAACGAGATTCCCGAGGAGGTGGTGAATCGGCTTATGGACGTTTCAGAGGCCAATTACGGCCTCGCCCGCGACTACTTCCACCTGAAGGCCCGGCTTCTGGGACTGCCGAAGCTGAAAAACACCGATGTCTATGCCCCGGTGGGCGAAACCGACCGGAGCTTCACCTTCGCCGAAGCGAAGGATCTGGTGCTGGATGCCTACGGCAGGTTCCGGCCCGACTTCCGGGAAATGGCCGAGGCGTTCTTTGACGAGCGGCGGGTAGATGTCATGCCCCGTCCCGGCAAGAGTGGCGGCGCCTTCTGCATGGGGATGACACCACAGTTGCCCCCCTACGTCCTGCTCAACTACACCGGCAACCTGCGGGATGTGGCGACCATCGCCCACGAACTGGGGCACGGCATCCACTTCGTCCTTGCCCAGAAGCAGACCATGCTCAACTACCATGCTCCGTTGCCGCTGGCGGAAACGGCATCGGTGTTCGGCGAGATGCTCCTGACCCGCTATCTTCTAGAGCGGGAGGATGACCCGCAGCTGAAGATCGCCCTGCTCTGCGCCAAGATCGAGGACATCATCGCTACCACCTTCCGCCAGAACGTCCTCACCCGCTTCGAGGAGAGAATGCACCTGGAACGGAAACAGGAACTTCTCACCTCATCAAGGCTCTGCGATCTCTGGTGGGAGGAGAACGGCAAACTCTACGGCGACGCGGTGGAGATGATCCCGCCCTACCGCTGGGGGTGGAGCTACATCGGCCATTTCATCCACGCCCGCTTCTACTGCTACTCCTACACCTTCGCCGAGCTGCTGGTTCTCTCCCTCTACCGGAAATACCTGGAGGAAGGAGATGCATTCATCCCCACCTATGTCGGCATTCTGGAGAGCGGCGGGTCCCTCTCGCCTGCCGACACGGTGAAACCTGCGGGAATCGACCTGGCCGACCTGCACTTCTGGCAAAAGGGGTATGATTTCCTGGCGGAGTTGATCGAGGAGTTGAAGAGGCTGGTGCAAGGAGTATAGGAGCGAACTTCGTATTCGCCCTCTCTCGACTCAAGCGGGCGAGTACAAGGATCGCCCCTACGAAAGTAAAAAGGCCGCCGGAATTCGCTCCCGACGGCCTTTTTACTACTGGATTGGCACTGATCAGTACCGGTAATGGTCAGTTTTGTAAGGCCCGTCCTTCGGAACGCCAATGTAGGAAGCCTGCTCGTCGGTGAGCTCCGTCAGCATCGCCCCCAGAGTCTTGAGCTGGAGCCGGGCAACCTTCTCGTCCAACTCCTTGGGGAGCATGTAGACGCCGACCGGATACTTGCCAGAGTTGCAGTAGAGTTCGATCTGGGCAAGGGTCTGGTTGGCGAAGGAAGAGCTCATGACGTAGGACGGATGCCCCGTGGCGCAGCCAAGGTTCACCAGCCGTCCTTCGGCCAGCAGGATGATCCGCTTGCCGTCGGGGAAGATGATGTGGTCCACCTGGGGCTTGATGTTCTCCCACTGGTACTGCTTCAACGCTGCAACCTCGATCTCGTTGTCGAAGTGGCCGATGTTGCAGACGATGGCGTTGTGCTTCATGGCCTTCATATGGCCGTGGGTGATGACGTTGATGTTGCCGGTGGTGGTGACGAAGATGTCGGCCTTGTCGGCGGCGTACTCCATGGTTACCACCTTGTACCCTTCCATGGCGGCCTGGAGCGCGCAGATCGGATCGATCTCCGTGACCCACACCTGGGCCTGGAGCCCGCGCATGGCCTGGGCGCAGCCCTTGCCCACTTCACCGTAGCCGCAGATGACGGCCACCTTGCCGGCCACCATGACGTCGGTGGCCCGCTTGATGCCATCCACCAGGGACTCGCGGCAGCCGTAGATGTTGTCGAACTTGGACTTGGTGACTGAGTCGTTGACGTTTATGGCCGGGAACTTGAGCTTCCCCTTTTCGTGCATCTGGTAGAGGCGGTGCACACCGGTGGTGGTCTCTTCCGTGACCCCCTTGATGGCGGCGGCAGCTTTCGAATACCACCCCGGCTTCTCGGCCAGACGCTTCTTGATGGCGGCGAAGAGGTACTGCTCCTCCTCGCAGGTGGGGTTGGCGATGACCGAGGGGTCCTTCTCGGCGTCGCTTCCCAGGTGCAGGAGCAGGGTTGCGTCGCCGCCGTCGTCGAGGATCATATTGGGAGTGCCGCCGTCGTGCCACTCGAAGATCTTGTGGGTGAAATCCCAGTACTCCTCAAGGGTTTCCCCCTTGTAGGCAAAGACCGGGATGCCGGCTGCGGCAATGGCGGCAGCGGCGTGGTCCTGGGTGGAGAAGATGTTGCACGATGCCCACCGCACCTCGGCGCCAAGGGCCGTCAAGGTTTCGATCAGCATGGCGGTCTGGATGGTCATGTGGAGCGAACCGGCGATGCGGGCACCCTTCAGGGGCTGATTGGCGGCGTACTCTTCACGGATTGCCATGAGGCCCGGCATCTCGGTCTCGGCAATGACCATCTCCTTGCGCCCCCAGGCTGCAAGGGAGAGATCCTTTACCAGATAATCGTTGAACGCCCCGGGCGCCCCGGTCTGCGTGGCTGAATCGAGTGACATTGTTTCCTCCGTAGTAATGGTTTTTATCTTCTTATCGTCAGAGCAACAGGATTATATAGCATTTTTTGCAGGACAGGGTCAAAGTCGAATTCCTCGCCATAAGAAAAAACGGGGCACCATTACTGGCACCCCGTGTATGAATATATTTCCTCAGATCCCATCAGGCGGCTTCTTCTGCTTTCACTGTCTCCGATGCAAAGAGCTCGTCGAAGACCTCCTGCACGGTGGTGATCCGGTCCGCCTTCCAGGCATTGGTGCCGCAGAAGACGAGCCCCGTCTCCACGTCCCCCTGCTGGGCACGGTCAAGGGCGTTAACTATGCAGAATCGCTCGCCGCTCTCCTTGTAGGAGCATTTCTTGAGGCATCCGTTGCCACAGTCGCTGGCGTTGACCTCATCGTAGAGGGTTATCTGTTCCTGGTTCCGGAGTATAGCGCGACCCGGCAGGCCCGCCGGGCTCATAATGAGACCGATGTCCTCCTGGCGACACTCCAGGTAGACCTGTTTGTAGGCATCGTCGGCGTCACACTCGACAGTCGGCACAAAACGGCTCGCCATCTGCACGCCGTCGGCACCCTCGGCAAGGGCATGGAGAAGGTCGGCCCGGTCCCAGATCCCGCCGGCGGCAATGACCGGAATGGCTTTGCCGTACTCGGCCAGGAAAAATTCCTTGATCGCCCGGATGGTGGCATAGTGGTCATAGGTGCCAGTGCCAATGTTCTCCATCTTCTCGCCCAGGTGCCCGCCGGCGGTGTCGGGATCCTCCACTACAACTGCGTCGGGAAGGCGGCCGAACCCTTTTTCCCACTTCTTGGCGATGAGCTGGGCGGCGCGAACCGATGAAGCAATCGGCACCAGCGCCACATCGGGGGCATGGGCGGTGAGCTCAGGGAGGGTCATGGGGAGGCCAGCGCCGCAGACGATCACCTTTGCTCCGCCGTCAATGGCGGCACGCACAAGCTCCTCGTAGTCGGAAAGAGCCACCATGATGTTGACACCGATCACGCCGTCGGGAGCCACCTCGTAGGCCTTGAGCAGCTCCTGCTTGAGGGCCTCGGGGTTCACCTGGAGGTAGTTGGAGCCGGTGTAGAGCCCGCTATTGAGGGAAATGCCGGCTGCCGCAACGAGACCCACGCCGCCGCACTTGGCCACGTGCCCCGCAAGCCGCCACCCCGAAATGCGAACCCCCATCC
>RHLS01000032.1 GCA_003712145.1 Desulfuromonadales bacterium
TTCATGCAGTTTACCATTTATTACATCCATATTATTTTCCTTTTTGTTCAACGTCAGGCTTCAGGGGCCGGCGCGATAGCGACGGTCCCCTGGAAGTACGAGTTAGGCAACTGTCTTTGTCAAATGTAGCTCTGACACCTCAGATGACCCCGGCTGTTGGACAGTTCGCGATAACTGCAGAGTTAGGGCGCTTTCGGTTCTGAGGTATTTTCCACAACCCCAATTTGCATAACGCGCAGATATGTTTTGGCCCAGCGTGAATAGGACTTTTGGTCCGTTTGTGATAAACCATCACGAGCGGAGGAAAGTCGATGAGAAAGAAGCGTCACAATTACACCCCGGCAGAGAAAGTTTCCATTTTGAGACGTCACCTGGTCGAGCATGTACCGGTATCCGACCTGTGTGACGAGTATCAGCTTCAACCGAAGATATTCTACATCTGGCAGAAGCAGTTTTTCGAGAACGGAGCGGCGGCATTTGTCCGGGAAGACCGTCCTCAAAAGCGTGTTGAAGAAGTTCGTATCCAGCAACTCGAAGCCAAATTGGCAAGAAAGCACGAAGTGCTCTCCGAGTTGATGGAGGAACACATCAAGTTAAAAAAAGAACTTGGGGAGCTTTAACCGGCGTCTGGGTTCCCCATGATACCCGTGACGCCGTGGTTGACTATTGCAAACTCTGGAGCGGAAAGGCTGATATTCCCCTCCAGCGCTACATCTCCTGGTTGGAGGTCACAAAGAGCAAGTTTTACGCCTGGATCAAGCGGTACGGCAAAGCCAACGAGCACAATGCCCCCATTCCGCGAGATTTCTGGCTGGAAGAGTGGGAGCGGCAGGCGATCATAAGTTTCTGTCTCGACAACCCTCTTGAAGGGTATCGTCGGCTGACCTTCATGATGCTGGATCGCGACATTGTTGCCGTCAGCCCGGTCACCTGTTGGCGCGTCCTTTCAAAAGCGGGCCTGCTCGCCAAGTGGAACAAGAAGAAAAGCCTGAAAGGCACCGGCGTCGTTCACCCGCTCCTGCCGCATGAACACTGGCACGTGGACATCTCCTACATCAACATCCACGGCACGTTCTATTATCTCTGCTCTTTGCTGGACGGTTGTAGCCGTTACATCGTCCACTGGGAAATCAGAGAACAAATGACGGAAGCGGACGTGGAAATCATCCTGCAACGGGCCAAGGAGAAGTTTCCCGATGCCCGGCCCCGGATCATATCCGACAACGGGCCGCAATTCATCGCCAAGGATTTCAAAGAGTTCATTCGCATTTCCGGGATGACTCATGTAAGAACGTCGCCGTTCTATCCGCAGTCGAATGGCAAACTGGAGAGATTCCATCAGACAATCAAGGACGAGTGTATCCGTCCCGGCGTTCCGCTTTCCCTTGACGACGCCAGAAGGATTGTAGAAAAGTACATCGAACACTACAATACCGTCAGGTTGCACAGCGCCATTGGCTACGTTGCCCCTGCCGACAAACTCAACGGCCGTGACCAGGAGATTTTCAAAGAGCGGGACAGAAAGCTCGAAGCAGCACGAGAACTCAGGAAGCAGAAAAGATTGCAACCTCCCCCTGATCTCAACAGTTCAGGGGAGGCTGATTTACCCTTATCTCAAACAGGCTGAAAGTCCATTTCCGACTGGGGCGGGACAGATACGCAACGGAGGCAAGAAAAGCTAAAACAAGGCTCGAAATCCACATGTAGAAACCAAGATTCATTCCGACTACTGTGCCTTGATAAATTTCGCGCGCAGAATCCCAACCGAATGACTTAAAGTTTCGCACATCGAAAGCAAGAATAATCGCAAAGACCGAAAGTATTGCACATAAGAGAGGATTTCTTTTCAATCGGAAGAAGCAGAATATGACCAACGGATTGGAAAACCATGCGAAAGTTGATCCAAAAATGACCCCAATCCACCCAGATGCCAGTATCTCAATGCCAAGTTCGCTTGCGTCTGGGTTACGCGTTTGAAATGGGTGCAAAACTAAAGACAAGAGGTATGCCGCAATAGCAAGAATTCGAATTGAGCAAGCGAGTACGACTGATCTCATTTGTACCCTAACGTCAGGCTTCAGGGGCCGGAGCGTAGCGATGGTCCCCTGGAAGTACCAGTTGGAGACTGTTTTTCTATAGCCAGTCGAAGGTCAGATTGCCATGTAGGCCAAGACTTGCCCTCAACTGAAGGAATTGGATACGCCGTGCGTGTTCCAGGCGGTGAGTTCTTGTGCCACTCTTGATGTTCGGGCGTAACGAACCCAGATTCATCAGCAAATATCTCGATGTTGTTCCATTTGGCTAGCTGCTCAGGAAATTTAATGGCCCACGGTGAAAACCAATTTATGGCTTTAGTAAATACATTCCACCCATCATCAAACCCTTCCGGAGTTATCCAAAGGACCAAAGCCTCATTGATGAAGTGTCTTTCCGTGATTTTATAGCCGTTTACATCATAATAAACATAGCCTGAAAGAGCTGGCCCATATAGTTCGAGCAGTACACACTTGTCATTTGATCGAGACCACCATGGCCTATTTTCATAATCAATTCGTCCAATATGCCAACTTTGAGGCTTTGCCGTGATAATGACAGAGACAACAGTCTTTACATCTGACGCAATAGCCAAATGCTGAACAAAGAAAAGAAGCAGAGCGAAGAAGAAACTGATGTATTTCATTAATTTCTCCAACGTCTGGCTTCAGGGGCCGGCGCGAAGAGCCGGTCCCCTGGAAGCAACGGTTGGGCCAGGGGTATTGAATTTAGCTTACCCTTACCCATTTGTTCCACTTAGGACGCCGAAGAGCCCGTATTTCTTGCGGGGTGAAGTTCTTGTGCTGATCGACCACATTCGGCAATCGGGAAATTAGGCTCTCCATCAATGAGGTACCGTTATTACATACGTGAATATTAAAGGCCATCATTTGAGAGTCGTTGCGATTTATCACCAATGAAGATTGATATACCTCATTTAACATTCGGCTGAAGATAGAACTTGACGGTATACCCACTGCTATTGATGTTATCGCTGAAAGTGGAATCGCTACCGTATTATGCGTACCTTGGATTAGGAGTTTGTCGGTCAGTGTCCATGTGTAGCGCCACTTACAGCGCTTTAGCCAATAGATCGTCGCGCCTGCGGCGAGCAGAAAACCGATGCCAAGATACACATTGCGTATGGATTGCGAGAGACTTGTTGGTGCCAAATGTTCATGAATAACGATGAGTGGCTCGGCCAGAACGCCACCCACAAATACCGTACAGAAAAGATACGCAAGTAGCTCTGAAGCTGAAATCTTAGGTTTTGCAATAATTTTATTCATTGTATTCGAATTGAATTGATAGAAGCTGACCGTTGCCACCCAACGTAAAGCTTCAGGGGCCGGCGCGAAGAGCCGGTCCCCTGGAAGTACCCGTTGGGGACAACATTGTCATGATTTGTTTCAGGGCATTGCAACATCGATAACCCATCTTATTGTTGTACCTATGAGTAGTACAACCACCAGCAGCTTAAAAAGAAAGTGTCGTTGCACCTCAGATACTATGCTTTCGTAATTGTCAGTTATTACTAGAACATAATACTGACCAAGTATAAAAGCAAAGCCAAGAACAAAAAATACCACTGAAGTGTTATAATTCGCAATTACTATGAAATAATACCAAAAAATACCAGCAGACAGTCCTGCAAATATAGACAATGTCTTAGTTAAGCCTTTAAAATACTCAAATGGACATATTATTTTACGGATAATCCACCCTGTTATTCCGGTAGGTAGTCTAAGTCTGACATTAGGAAGAAGCATTCCAATTAATATAATGCAAAAAAAGAAGTAAGCAGCCTTACCTTCAATTTTGCTGTTGAACCTATTGGTTAGAAATGCATGATCACCAAAAAAATCTTTAGTTAATAACCAGAATTCTGGCAAGCACGTGAGAAAGGCTGCAACAATGAAAAAAATGATGAATATCAGAATATTCCATTTGTATTTGTATGCTTTAAATGCGGCCAAAATTATCCTCTTCCGTGATTTAGTTTTCAACCCCAACGTCACGCTTCAGGGGCCGGCGCGTAGCGACGGTCCCCTGGAAGCAACAGTTGGAACTGACCGTTCAAACTTGGATTCATTGAATCGGCGTTGAAAATTGGCCAAGAAGTCTCTTGCAATCTTCTGGAGTTAAGTCCGGAAACCAGTAGTTGCCAGGGTTCGGAAACCTGCCATTTGTTTCCGATTCCCCAATTTCGATCACAACATACTTGTACGCAGAGTAAGGAGAGGGATTGTCTTCTGGGTCAATTCCTGGGGGAGAACTGAAATATTTTGTGTCATAACCAGATAAGGAAGACATAACCGTTGCCATAGAAATTTCTTCTCCTTGGCTCGATCTATTACGATCTTTTCCCCCGCGAGCATAAAACAGAATTGGCATGCTATCCCTCCTTTGCCTAAGCTAATTATAATAGTGTTGATTAAATTGTTGCATACATGCCAACTTTATTATTTGATGTAAAAATATATGGCAACTAAACAACCAATAATGAATCCAATTGCGCCATAAACGCCATTATTTGAAACAAATGCAATCGGAATGACTATTACCATAGCTGTGCATAGTATAAAATTAATAAAATGTCCAATCCTGTAATAAATTGGGCGCGATTTATTGATAAATTTATCAGGGAATTGCAACGCTATATATGCAAATGGCATCAAAAAAATGACTACTGCAACAAATGATGCCAGTGCCAATAACAAAACATATACGATCTGTAACAATATGGTCATTAGAATTTTGAATTACTTCCAACGTCAGGCTTCAGGGGCCGGAGCGTAGCGATGGTCCCCTGGAAGTACCAGTTGGAGACTGTTTTTCTATAGCCAGTCGAAGGTCAGATTGCCATGTAGGCCAAGACTTGCCCTCAACTGAAGGAATTGGATACGCCGTGCGTGTTCCAGGCGGTGAGTTCTTGTGCCACTCTTGATGTTCGGGCGTAACGAACCCAGATTCATCAGCAAATATCTCGATGTTGTTCCATTTGGCTAGCTGCTCAGGAAATTTAATGGCCCACGGTGAAAACCAATTTATGGCTTTAGTAAATACATTCCACCCATCATCAAACCCTTCCGGAGTTATCCAAAGGACCAAAGCCTCATTGATGAAGTGTCTTTCCGTGATTTTATAGCCGTTTACATCATAATAAACATAGCCTGAAAGAGCTGGCCCATATAGTTCGAGCAGTACACACTTGTCATTTGATCGAGACCACCATGGCCTATTTTCATAATCAATTCGTCCAATATGCCAACTTTGAGGCTTTGCCGTGATAATGACAGAGACAACAGTCTTTACATCTGACGCAATAGCCAAATGCTGAACAAAGAAAAGAAGCAGAGCGAAGAAGAAACTGATGTATTTCATTAATTTCTCCAACGTCTGGCTTCAGGGGCCGGCGCGATAGCGCCGGTCCCCTGGAAGTACCCGTTGGCAGTATTCAGTCACTTATCCACACACGTTTAAACTTCTTGGACTTCTCGTGCCAGTAGAAAAACGAGCTGGCACTTTCTTCTTTGAAGTAATTAATACTTGGCCACGTTAGCGTAACTTGCTTCGGCTCTCCCGGATCACAATCAAAGTAACCTTTACCGCAGGCTGTGGTGTGCTTGCCTTTAGGAGCAAGGTCGATTCCCATAACCTCAAGCCAGCCAACGTCCTCTAACTCATCGAGCATGAACCGCCTGAATTCTTTACCTTGTGATACAAATGCGAAAAGGGCCAAACCTTGCCCTCTTTGTTTTACGAGAAATTTTGCTTCGTCGGTGATGCCATCACCGTTGAAATCGCTCTTAACGGACAAATAACGGTGGTGTTTGTCGTTACGCCAGTCTTGACTGGTTTCTTTCGCAGTTGGATTTCGCCACCCGTCCGGTAACGGCATTGCTGCGATGTTTAACAGTGCAACGGCGATTATGAAGGAGAGTTTGATGATTCGCATTTTTCCTTTACCGCCAACGTAAAGTAGGCACCTCTACTATATCCAGTAGCGGTTAATAAATGTAGGTTTCTGGTTTCTAAATATAGGAGCCAGGTTACTGTATGTATAAACTAAAGACCCAGTTCCTCATCGATTACCCGCTTCTCCAGCCCCAGCAGTAATACCTTCCGATATGATAGTACCCACGCCCGTTTTTCGGGGCTCCAGAAGCCTCCGGCAGCTTTTACCTCTTCGCGAAGTTCCATCTCTCCGTATCCTATCTCGATGAATACTCGCCTGTCGGGCTGAATGTTCGTGCCGGGTGTCCAGTCCTGTTCGTCAACGATCAGCTCAACGGTCTTGTACCGCTTGCCCCGCGCCTTGTCGTAGCGGTAGCGCACGCAGATGAGCTGGTCGCCGTATGTCTTGAGCAGTTCGCGTGTCCCCTTCTGGCCGGGCCGCAGGGTTGTGCCGATGGTTGTCGCTGGCGGGCTGGCTGCGGCTTCGGGTGCCTCTGCCCGGTGTCCGGCTGTGTTTGGAGCGTTGGTGGATGCTCGGCGGGAAGGGTGGGGTAGGGACATTGATGGTCCTTTGATGTGAAGTCGAGTGACGTAATTAGAGCCGGTTCACTGGGCGTTGTCAAGGCTGGATTTGAGGGGCGGACACAAGGGTTGCCATGGAGCGTCACGCCGTTGGCGATGATGACCTGAAGCCCCCATTGCCGCATGGTTGTTCAGGGCGATGAGGCAGGCTTTCCGGCGCGGCGCATCCTTCAGTCTCAGCGTCATGGACAAGCTGATGACCCGGGAGCCGAGCTTCCGCGGCACCATGACCGTTGCCCCGGGGTCTCTAAGTTTGCATGGTCTGAAGATGCAAGAGAAAACTCTTCGGTGACCGGACCCATGAACGCGCCTTCCCTTCTTCGGGTGAGGCGCGTTTTTTTGCACAACGACTGACGTTGTCGGTTTCATGAAGATGTTGACAATGCCTGGGCGCGGGTCTATTATCACTGTCATAAAAAAGTGTTATATTTGGTATTAGTCCAGCATTACGGATTGTTGCGGCGATTGTTTTGTGACGTAGCTTTTTTGTGTGTATTGTTGAAAACCGTTGTTTGATGTCAATCTTGGGAGGTGGCCATGGGCGTTTCACGAAGGGACTTTCTGAAGATTTCGGGCGCCAGCCTGGCGGCGGGCATCGGGCTGAACGTGCAGCCCCTGGAGGCGAAGGCGGCGGATCTGCCGATCCGCTACGCCAGGGAGACGACCACCATCTGCCCCTACTGCTCGGTGGGGTGCGGGATGATCGTCCACACTCTGAACGGCAATGTGATCAACGTGGAGGGTGATCCGGACCATCCGATCAACGAGGGCTCCCTTTGCCCGAAGGGTTCTTCGGTCTATCAGCTTCGGGAGAACCCCGCCCGGGTGACGAAGCCGATGTACCGGGCGGCCGGCTCCGACCAGTGGCAGACGGTCACCTGGGAGTGGGCCGTCGACGAGATCGCCAAGCGGGTGAAGAAGAGCCGTGACGCCTCCTTCCTCCCGACGAGCAAGATCAAGGTGAAGGAAAAGGTGGGGGATGCGGAGGTTGAGAAGGAGATCGAGGCCGTGGTGAACCGGACCATGGGCATGGCCTCGGTGGGGAGCGCGGCCCTGGACAACGAGGAGTGCTACCTGTATCAAAAATTCCTGAGGGGGTTGGGCCTGGTGTACATCGAACACCAGGCGCGGATTTGACACAGCGCCACTGTGGCGGCTCTGGCAGAGTCGTTCGGACGCGGTGCAATGACGAACCACTGGATCGATTTCAAGAATGCCGACGTTATTCTCATCATGGGGGCGAACCCGGCGGAGAACCACCCGGTTTCCTTCCGCTGGATAATGAAGGCCAAGGACGCGGGGGCCAAGGTCATCTGCGTCGACCCCCGCTTCACCCGCAGCGCGGCCAAGGCGGACTTCTACGCGCCGCTCCGCTCGGGGACCGACATCGCCTTCCTCGGCGGGATGATCAGCTACATCATCGAGAACAAGCTCTACTTCGATGAGTATGTGAAGAACTATACCAACGCTTCCTATCTGGTGAATGCCGACTTCAAGATGCCGGGGGAGCTGAACGGCCTCTTCTCCGGCTACGATCCGAAGAAGCGAAGCTACGACCCCAAGGCCTGGAGCTTCCAGAAGGATGCGGACGATAAGGTCCTCAAGGACCCGACGCTCCAGGACCCCAACTGCGTCTTTCAGTTGATGCGGAAGCACTACGCCCGCTACACCCCCGACAAGGTTTCGCAGATCACCGGCACGCCGAAGGAGGCGCTGTTGGAGGTCTACAAGCTCTACGCTTCCACCGGCAAGCCCGACAGGGCCGGCACCTCCCTCTACGCCATGGGGTGGACCCAGCACACGGTGGGGACCCAGAACATCCGCACCATGTCCATCATCCAGTGCCTGCTGGGGAACATGGGGGTGGCCGGCGGCGGGATCAACGCCCTGCGGGGGGAGTCCAACGTGCAGGGCTCCACGGACCACGGGCTCCTGTTCCACATCCTCCCCGGCTACATGCCGACCCCCTCGGCGGACCTGCCGGACACCGCCGCCTACATCGAGAAGCACACCCCCAAGACGAAGGACCCGGCCAGCGCCAACTGGTGGGGGAACCGGAACAAGTACCTCGTCAGCTACCTGAAGGCGATCTACGGCGCCAAGGCGACCAAGGAGAACGACTTCGGCTACGCCTGGCTGCCGAAGCTGGACCCGGGGATGAACTGCTCCTGGATCATGATCTTCGACGCCATGTTCAAGGGGAAGTTCAAGGGGTTCTTCGCCTGGGGCCAGAACCCGGCCATGTCGGGGACCAACTCCAACAAGGTGCGCAAGGCCCTGACGAAGCTCGACTGGATGGTGACGGTGAACCTCTTCGACAACGAGACCGCCTCGTTCTGGAAGGGGCCGGGGATGGACCCGAAGCAGGTGAAGACCGAGGTCTTCTTCCTGCCGGCGGCGGCCTCCTTCGAGAAGGAGGGGTCAATCACCAACTCGGGGCGCTGGGCCCAGTGGCGCACCGCGGCGGTGAAGCCCCTGGGGCAGTCGAAGCCCGACGCGGAGATCATCAACGAGCTCTTCTTCAAGCTGAAGGAGCTCTACGCCAAGGAGGGGGGACCGCTCCCCGAGCAGCTCGCGAACCTCACCTGGAACTACGGCTTCAAGCGGGCCGACGGCACCATCCGCTCCGTGGACATCCATGCCGTGGCCAAGGAGATCAACGGTTCCTTCCTGGAGGACGTGGAGGACAAGCCGAAGCTCAAGCCGGGGGAGAAGCCGCCGCCGGCGCCGCCCCCCTGGACACCGAAAAAGCTCCTGGGGAAGAAGGGAGAACTGGCCGACGGCTTCGCCAAGCTCCAGGCCGACGGCACCACCTCCAGCGGCTGCTGGATCTACTGCCAGAGCTACAACGAGAAGGGGAACCTCATGGCCCGCCGGGTGAAGAAGGACCCGACCGGCCTCGGGCTCTTCCCCGAGTGGTCCTGGGCCTGGCCGGTGAACCGGCGGATCATCTACAACCGGGCCTCCGTGAACCCGGAAGGGAAGCCGTTCAACGTGAAGAAGGCGGTCGTCTACTGGAACCCGACGGCAGTCCTTCCCGACGGCAAGGTGGGGAAGTGGGAGGGTGACGTGCCCGACGGCCCCTGGCCCCCCATGGCCGACGAGAAAGAGGGACGGAAGCCGTTCATCATGCGGGCCGACGGCGTCGCGGCCCTTTTCGGCGCCGGCATGAAGGACGGACCGTTCCCCGAGCACTACGAGCCGGTGGAGTGCCCGGTGCCGGAGAATCTCATGTCAAAGCAGATGACCAATCCGGCCTCCAAGAACTTCGCCGACGGGGGGCTCCCGGAGGACGCGCTCGCCACCTGCGACATCCGCTTCCCCTACGTGGGGACCACCTACCGGGTGACCGAGCACTGGCAGACCGGGGTCATGACCCGCAACACCCCGTGGCTCATGGAGCTGCAGCCCCGGCAGTTCTGCGAGATCAGCGTGGAGCTCGCCAAGGAGAAGGGGATCGGCAACGGCGACATGGTGGAGGTCGCCTCGGCCCGGGGGGCCATCGATGCCGTGGCCATCGTCACCCGACGCCTCAAGCCGTTCCAGGTTGGTGGGAGGACTGTCCATGAGGTGGGACTTCCCTGGTGCTTCGGCTGGTTCACGCCGGGAGTGGGGGATGCCGCCAACCTCCTCACTCCCACGGCCGGTGACGCCAACACCATGATTCCGGAAACCAAGGCGTTCATGGTCGGGATCAAGAGAAAGGGGTGAGTGCCATGGGAGACACCAGAGTAGGGTTCCTGATCGATACCTCCCGCTGCATCGGCTGCCGCTCCTGCCAGGTGGCGTGCAAGCAGTGGAACAAGCTGACGGTCGATGAGACCAGAAACGAAGGGACCTTCGAGAATCCCCGGGATCTGACCTCCCAGCTCTACAACCGGATCAGGTTTGTGGAGGGGGACGACGGCAAGGGAGGGGTGAAATGGTCCTTCTTCAACGAGCGCTGCTTGCACTGCGGCGAGGCCGGGTGCATGAAGGTCTGCCCCGCGCCGGGTGCCCTCTACCGGACACATGAGGGGATCGTCGGGTACAACGCCGAGAAGTGCATCTCCTGCAAGTATTGCGTCTCGGCCTGTCCGTTCAACGTGCCGCGCTACGGCGGCAAGGAGGAGAAGGTCTCCAAGTGCCACCTCTGTCTCGACCGGGTGCAGGGGGGGATTGCCCCGGCCTGCGCCAAGGCATGCCCCACGGAGACCCTGAAATTCGGCCGGCGCGATGACCTTGTCGCCAAGGCCAAGGCTGCCAAAAAGGAGCTCTATGGTGAGAACGACCTCAACGGCCTCGGCGTGGTCTACGCCCTGGATGCTCCGCCCGAGAGCTACGGCCTGCCGAAGAAACCGTCCATCCCCATGTCCATCTTCCTCTGGAAGGATGTGGTGAAGCCCCTGGGGATCCTCGGCTTCTGGGGGAGTATCGGCGCCATGCTGCTCCACTACGTGACCGTGGGGCCGAAAAAGCTTGAGGACGAGAACGGGACCCAGGGAGGCGACCATGGCAAGTAGATACGTCGAGCGTTTCAGCGCGAAGGAGCGGGTGCTCCACTGGTTTGTCACCATCGCCTTCTTCATTCTGGTGTTTTCGGGGTTGGGGCTCTATTCCCGGCTCTTCACCGGCTGGTTCGACCTCTTCGGCGGCGGAAAAGGCGCCATCCTTTTCCACAAGATCGCCGGACTGCTCTTCTTTGCCAGCTCGCTGCTCCTCTTTCTCTCCCACAGGAAGGAGATCACCACCTTCGACGAGGACGACCGGGACTGGGTCACCAAGCGCGGCGGCTACCTCTCCCGGGAGGAGGAGCATTTCAACAGCGGCAAGTTCAACGCCGGCCAGAAACTCTTCGGCATCTTCATCGGCGCCGCCACCGTGGCGCTGGGGGTGTCGGGGGTCTTCATCTGGGCGCCGACGGCGTTCCCGCGTCTCATCGTCCAGTTCTCCCTCCTTCTCCACGGCCTCACCTTCGTGCTTGCGGTCATGTTCGTGATCGTGCATATCTATCTGGCGACCATTGGCAATCCGGGTACGCTGGAGGGGATGCTCTACGGCCACGTGCGGCGGATCTGGGCGCGGAAGCACCATCCGAAATGGTACAGAGAGGTAGGGGAATAAGCGCATGCCGAAAACAGCTGAAAAACTGGCATTTCTCGAACAGACCGCCCGTGAGGCCCCGGAGTACGCCGAGGTTCTCACGGTTTTCCAGGACATTTTCTCCTGGATGGAGGGGAAGGAAGGGGAGACGGGGATTGCGTTCGAACCCTCCCTGGAGCATCCCGCGGAGCGTCTCCAGGGGGGATTTCCCCTCCTCACGCCGGAGAGCCTGCGGGTGGATGAGGCGAAGGCCGCGGCCTTTCTTGTGGCCGTGGTGGAGGCGATGCGGAACGCGGGCAGGGAGGCTGACAAGGAACTCCTGCGGCTGAAGAGCCTCCTCTCCGACGGTGTCCTCGACCTGCCAAAGCTCTTCGCCGCCTGCCTGAAGCGCGAGCGGCGGGGTGTGGCGGAGACCGCCGAGGCGGTCGGGGTGCCGGCGCCGATCCTGGAGTTTGTGCTGGAATCGGGGCTGAAGACCGCCCTGGAGGGATTTGCCGAGGGGGTCGACAGGGAATCGTTTGCCGGCTGGAAGGAGGCGTACTGCCCCGTCTGCGGCTCCCGGCCCGGCATGGCTGAACTTTCCGGTGAAGAGGGGAAGCGCTTTCTCTCCTGTTCTGCCTGCTACTGCACCTGGCCCTACAGCCGGATCAAGTGTCCCTACTGCGGCAACGAGGAGTCCGATTCCCTCACTTACTTCGAGGCGGGAGACGGGCCGACGAGGGTCGATGTCTGCCTGAAATGCACCCGCTACATCAAGACCCGCGACGCCCGCAAGGGGCACGCCGAGGTGCCGATGGAGGCGGAGGACCTGACCACCATTCATCTGGATTTGTTGGCGACCCGCGAAGGGTACGAGCGGGGTAAGTAGGGGCAATTCATGAATTGCCCCTACAGCAGCACCCACAAACCATATGAAAACCATTCACACCTACATAAACGGCCGTCTCGAAGCGAAGCAGGGGGCGATTGTCCGGGAATTCCCCCTGGTTCTGCACGTGAACGGCCGGGAGATCGCCACCCTCATCGCCTCGCCCCACGATCTCCGCTTCCTGGTGGCGGGCTTCCTGCGGCTGCAGGGGTTCGTCTCCTCGGTGGACGACTTCCACATGCTCTCGGTCTGCGACGATTTCGGCATCGCCAATGTCCGGATCAAGGGAGAGCTCCCCGAGCGACTGAAGCCGATCCTCACCTCTGGCTGCGGCACGGGGGTCACATTTTCCCTTCCGGGAATGGATGGTAGGGGCGAGGCGCTGACTCGCCCGGATCGGGCGACCCGCCGGGTCGCCCCTACAGCCATCTTCCGCCTCATGGACGAACTGGCGAAGCGGGCCGACAACTACAAAAGCCATGGCGGCATCCACTCGGCCGCGGTGGGGGATGCGGACGGCACCCTGCTCCTCTGCGCCGAAGACCTGGGGCGCCACAACACCCTCGACCGGATCGCCGGCGAGGCACTTCTCAAGGGGATCGACCTGAAGGGAAAGATCCTTGTCACCTCGGGCCGTGTCTCCACCGAGATGGCGGGAAAGTGCGCCCACCTGGGCCTTGCGGTCATCGCCTCCCGCACTTCGCCCACCGACATGGCGGTAAAGATGTGCGAAGATGCCGGCATCACCCTCATCGGCTACGTGCGGGGAGGGAAGTTCTGCGTCTATGCCCACCCCGAACGCCTGGCGACTGCACCACCCGTAGGGGCGATCCTTGTGATCGCCCACGAGAAAGGGCGATCACAAGGATCGCCCCTACGGCAGGCCGAAAGCCGCATCCCCGACGTTACCGGCGTCATCCTTGCCGGTGGGCAGTCGAGCCGGATGGGGAGCAATAAGGCGCTGTTGCCGTACAAGGGAGGGCGGTTCATCGAGGCGATTTACCGCCAGCTTTCCGAGATCTTCGACGAAGTCATTCTGGTCACCAACAACCCCGAGCAGTACGACTTTCTCCCCTGTCGGAAGGTGAGCGACCTCTATCCCGGCATGGGAGCCCTGGCCGGTATCCACGCCGGGCTGCACCACGCCGCGAACCAGGCCATCTTTGCCGTGGCGTGCGACATGCCGTACCTGAACAGCGACCTGATCCGCCACCTGGCGAGTCAGGCCGATGCCGGCGGCGTCCTCATTCCGGAGAGCCAGACGGGGCTGGAGCCGCTCCACGCCGTCTATGGCAAGGGATGCCTGACTGCCATCGAGGATGAACTCAGACGCGGGGAGCGGCGCATCGTGTCGTTCTTTGCCCGGGCGACAGTCAGGCGGATCGCCCCTGATCAACTGGCTCTCTTCGATCCGGACTTTGCCATGTTCCGCAACATCAACACTCCGGAAGACTACTACCGGCTGCGGGAAGGGGAAAGGTCCCCCCTTTCCTGTACATTCTCCGGCTGTTCCTTTCAAGATCAGCCTTGATTTGTCCCGGTTAATGCCGTCACACCGTTTCTGCCCCGATTCATTCCTCGATTAATCAAACCCCGCTACCCGTTCGTCCTCGTCACCCTGCACGGCAATGCCTGTCTATCTGCTGCTGCAACGCCATGTGTGCCCGAATTTCCAACCGTTTTACTTTGCAGTGTTACCGGAATGAAACTTTGACGATTGCCGAAACGGGTGGATAGTGGCCTGTTGTTCGGCAAAATCGCCTGTCGCGGTCGTTGATGGGAATATTTTGCGTCATTGAGATGTGTGTGGAGACAAAATGAAACAATCAACTTGACAAAAAGATACATCATAGACAGAATGTCGCGCATGTCGTACAAGGGTTGTCGGTGGGGCTGAGGTGTGCTAATTAGGTAAATATTAGTTAAATTAAGGCATTGCAGGTAAGTTTGCAAAGATTAATCCCGGTAACACTTTTGGCACATAAGTTGATGTATACGAAGAGATGTTGAATTTGAATTAGCATAAATTAATCAAATAAATATTTGAGGCTCGTTGACGCTCTGAAGCACATCGTCGAGCACTAAACTAACGCTAGGGGGGATTATGGGAAAAGAAGCAGTGCTTCGTGAGGGCATGTCACGAAGGGATTTCGTCAAGACCTGCGTGGCCGCCACCGCCATCATGGGGCTGCCGTACAGCATGCACACCAAGGTTGCCGAAGCTGCCCAGAAGGCCGGCAAGCCGCCGGTGATCTGGCTCCACTTTCAGGAGTGTACCGGCTGTTCCGAGTCGCTGCTCCGGTCGAACCACCCGGATGTCGGCTCTCTGATCCTCGACCTCATCTCCCTTGACTACCATGAGACCCTCATGATCGGTTCGGGGCATCAGGCCGAGCAGTCGCTCCATGACTCCATGAAAGCCAACCATGGCAAGTACATCCTTGTCGTTGAAGGGGCCATCCCCACCAAGGACAAGGGGATCTACTGCAAGGTCGGCGGCAAAACTGCCATGGACTCCCTGACCACCGCGGCCGAAGGGGCCGCCGCCATCATCACCATCGGCACCTGTGCCTCCTACGGCGGCATCCAGTCCGCCCCGCCGAACCCGACCGGCGCCGTCGGCGTGCGCGACATCATCAAGAACAAGCCGATCATCAACCTTCCGGGCTGTCCGCCGAACCCCTACAACTTCCTCTCGACGGTCCTCTACTACCTGACCTTCAACAAGCTGCCGGAGCTGGACGCCCTGGGCCGTCCGAAGTTCGCCTACGGCCGGAAGATCCACGAGCACTGCGAGCGCCGTCCCCACTTCGACGCAGGTCGCTTCGCCACCGCCTACGGCGACAAGACCCATGCGGAAGGGTACTGCCTCTACAAGCTCGGCTGCAAGGGGCCGGCGACCTTCGCCAACTGCTCCGTCACCCGGTTCAACGACGTTGGGGTCTGGCCGGTTTCCGTGGGACACCCCTGCATCGGCTGCACCGAGCCCGATATCCTCTTCAAGAAGCCGATCGCCGAGAAGCTTCAGATCCACCTGCCGACGCCGCCGGACACCTATGCTCCGGCCGACCTGAAGCAGAAGGGGCCGGGCGTGAGCCCGCTGGCCACCGGCGTGGTCGGCATTTCGGCCGGTGTTGCCCTGGGCGCCGGCTCCATGCTCGCCAAGAAGCTGCCGAACGGGGAGGACCACCATGAGAAGTCAGAGTAGGAGGGATTTCCTCAAGCTGATGGGGATCACCGGCGCCGCCTGCCTGGCCAGCGCCGCGCCGCTCTCGGCCTCCACCGGTCCCGCCGCCGACAGCGATACCGCCATCGCGATGCTTTACGACGCCACCAAGTGCGTTGGCTGCAAGGCGTGCATGTCCGCCTGCAAGCGGGTGAACTTCGACCAGAACAACCTGGCCTACGAGCAGCTGGAGTCTGACAAGGACAAGCTCTGGGACGCACCCCTGGACCTCTCGGGGAATACCCGCACCGTCATCAAGCTCTACAAGGAGAGCGACACCCGCTTTTCCTTTGTGAAGCACTCCTGCATGCACTGCACGAAGCCGGGGTGCGTCTCCGCCTGCCCGGTGAAGGCCATGACCAAGGACCCGGTGACCGGCGTCGTCGCCTACGACAAGAACTCCTGCATCGGCTGCCGGTACTGCCAGGTGGCCTGCCCCTACAATATCCCCCGCTTCCAGTGGGACCGGGCGCTCCCCCAGATCGTCAAGTGCGATTTCTGCAAGCACACGAACCTGAAGGAAAGGGGGAAGCCGGCCTGCGGCGAGACCTGCCCCGCCGGCGCCATCGCCTTCGGCAAGCGGAAAGATCTGCTCGTCGAGGCCCATAAACGGATCAAAGAGAATCCCGACTCGTACATCCCCAAGGTGTACGGCGAGAAGGAAGTGGGGGGCGGAAACCACCTCTACCTGGCCGCCTTCCCTTTCAAGAAGCTGGGGCTTCCGGATCTGAAGGAGGAGTCACCCACCGAGTTCTCCGAGCATATCCAGCACACCATCTACAAGGGGTTCATCGCCCCGGTGGCCCTCTACGGCACACTCTGCGCCATCGCCCTCAAGAACAAGAAGGCCCAGGACAAACTCGGACATACGGAGGACGACTGAGATGGGATCCCATCACGATGAATATCAAGTACAGCCCGGCAAGCTCTTCACCAAGCCGTTCTTCATCCTCCTCTTCTTCGTCCTGGTTGGAGTGGCCCTGATCGTCTACCGGTTCTTCGCCGGCGTCGGTGCCGTCACCGGTCTTTCAGACGGCTACCCCTGGGGTATCTGGATCGCCTATGACGTGGCTACCGGCACCGCCTTCGCCTGCGGCGGCTACGCCCTGGCGCTGCTCATCTACATCATGAATCGCTGGA
This sequence comes from Desulfuromonadales bacterium, assembly GCA_003712145.1. Lineage (GTDB taxonomy): Bacteria > Desulfobacterota > Desulfuromonadia > Geobacterales > Geobacteraceae > Geobacter. The sequence continues at coordinate 16,890 of RHLS01000032.1, forward strand.
AGTACCACCCGCTGATCCGCTCGGCGATCCTCACCAGCGTCTTCGGCTACTGCCTGGCCGGTTTCTCGGTAGTGGTCGACCTCGGCCGCTACTGGAACGCCTACGGCTTCTTCATGCCGAGCCGGTGGCAGGGTAACTCGGTCATGTTCGAGGTGGCCCTCTGCGTCATGTCCTACTCCACGGTTCTGATCATCGAGTTCCTGCCGGCCGTGCTTTACACCCTGGAGCACAGCAAGTGGAAGTGGGTGCGCGAGTCATCCCACTGGCTCTACGTGCGCATGATCCCTGATGCCGATGCTCTCCACAGCGGACTCACCAGCGTCAGCAAGGTGGCGGGCCATGTACAGGTGCGCCTGGACAAGGTCCTGATTTTCTTCATCGTCCTCGGCATCACGCTGCCGTCCATGCACCAGTCGTCCCTCGGCTCCATGATGATCATAGCCGGCGAGAAGCTGAGTCCCCTCTGGCAGACCGGCTTCCTGCCGCTGCTCTTCCTGATGAACTGCGTCTTCATCGGCTACTCCACGGTCATGTTCGAGTCGATCCTCTCTTCCTACAGCTTCAAGCGGGCCTACGAGGTGCATGAACTCTCGGGCATCGCCCGGATCGTGCCGTGGATCGCCGGTCTCTGGATGGCGGTCCGCCTCGGCGACCTCATCTGGCGGAACCAGATCCCGAACATGTTCGCCTTCGACAAGAACTCCTGCTTCTTCCTGCTGGAAGTGGCCCTCATCGGCGGCAGCGCCTTCATGATGCTGGCGAAGAAGAACCGCCATTCTCCGCGGAAGCTCTTCCTCTCCGGGGCGCTCCTCATGCTGGGAGGCGGTCTCTATCGCTTCAACGTCTACCTCATCGGCTTCAACCCCGGCGAGGGGTGGAGCTACTTCCCGTCGGTGGCCGAGTTCATGATCACCGCCGGAATCATCGCCATCGAGATCCTCGGCTACCTGACCCTCGTGAAGATCTTCCCGGTCATGCCGAATCCGACGAAGCACTACGCGGAAGAGGGCGAAGAGCTGGTCGAGGAGACGGTCGGTCAGATCGCACCCGGTGGCGTGTACGCAGGCAAGTAGGGGCGCCGCTTGCTGCGCCCTTGACAACGCAGGTAATACGATGGGCGCCGCTTGCTGCGCCCTTGACAACGCAGGTAATACGATGGGCGCAGCAAGCAGCGCCCCTACGAAGAATTAAATACCACTGGAGGAATACATGTCTAAACGCATCACCATCGACCCCATCACCCGGATCGAGGGTCACCTGAGAGTTGACGTGGAAGTGAACGGAGGGCAGGTTTCCAAGGCCTGGTCCTCGGCCCAGATGTGGCGCGGCATCGAGACCATCCTGAAGGGGCGCGACCCCCAGGACGCCTGGTCCTACGCCCAGCGCTTCTGCGGCGTCTGCACCACGGTCCACGCCATCTCCTCCATCCGTTCGGTGGAGAACGCCCTGAACGTGGAAGTGCCGCTCAACGCCCAGTACATCCGCAACATGATGATCGCCCAGCACTCGGTGCAGGATCACATCGTCCACTTCTACCACCTGTCGGCCCTGGACTGGGTCGACATCGTCTCCGCCCTGAAGGCTGATCCGAAGAAGGCCGCCTCCATCGCCCAGAGCGTTTCCGACTGGCCTGGGAACAGCGAGAAGGAGTTCAAGGCAGTCCAGGACAAGCTGAAGCATTTCGTCGAGGGTGGCCAACTCGGCATCTTCGCCTCCGGCTACTGGGGCCACCCGGCCATGAAGCTGCCCCCCGAGGTGAACCTCATCGCCGTGGCTCACTACCTGAAGGCCCTCGACTACCAGCGCAAGGCGGCCCAGGCCGTGGCGGTGCTCGGCGGCAAGAACCCCCACATCCAGAACCTGGTGGTGGGTGGCGTGGCCACCGCCATCAACATGGAGAACATCGCCACCTTCAACATGGAGCGGATCGCGCTGCTCCGCCAACTGATGACGGAGACCCGCGACTTCGTCCAGAAGGTCTACTACCCGGACCTGGTGACCATCGCCTCCTTCTACAAGGACTGGTTCAAGCACGGCGCCGGCGTGACCAACTACCTGGCGGTCCCCGAGTTCGCCGAGGATACCAAGAACACCAGGTTCGCCCTGCCGGGGGGCGTCTTCTACAACGGTGATCTCTCCACCTTCAAGCCGATCACCAACCACCAGGACCAGGCCCTCATCCAGGGGATCACCGAGGGTGTCGCCCACGCGTGGTACGAAGGGGCGGCGAGCCACCATCCGTGGGAGGGTGAGACCAAGCCCGAGTACACCGACTTCCAGGAGAACGGCAAGTATTCCTGGTGCAAGTCGCCGCGCTTCAACGGCAAGCCGATGCAGGTGGGGCCGCCGGCCCAGGTGGTCGCCGCCTACGCCGCCGGCAACCCGAAGGTCAAGGCCCTGGTGGACGGCGCCGTCGCCAAGCTCGGCATCAAGCTGGGCGACATCCACTCCACCCTTGGCCGGCTCTTCGCCCGCGGCGTCCGCGCCCACGTCATGGCCGACTACTCCCTGGAGTACCTGGACAAGCTCGTGGCCAACATCGGCAAGGGTGACACCACCTACGCCAACCACACCGAGATCCCCGACGGCGAGTACCGCGGCGTCGGCTTCCATGAGGCGCCCCGCGGCACCCTGTCCCACTGGATGGTGATCGAGAAGAAGAAGATCAAGAACTACCAGGCCGTTGTTCCCTCGACCTGGAACGCCTCCCCGCGGGACGAGCACGGCAACCCCGGCCCCTACGAGGCCAGCCTCGTGGGCAACCCCGTGGCCCAGCCCGACAAGCCGCTGGAGGTGCTCCGCACCATCCACTCCTTCGACCCCTGCATCGCCTGCGCGGTCCACACCATTGACCCGGCAGGGAAGGAAATCACGAAGATCAAGGTACTGTAGGTTAGCGAAATGTAGGGGCGAGGCGGTGCCTCGCCCAGCAATGGTGCAAAATACGAAGGGCGACCCACCGGGTCGCCCCTACGGGTGATCTCTAATGAAAACACTTATTTTCGGCGCCGGCAACCTGATCCTTTCCGATGAAGGCTTCGGCGTCCACTGCATCAGGCATCTGGAAGAGAATTTCGACTTCCCCGACGAGGTGGAACTCTTCGACGGCGGCACCCTCGGCATCATGGTTACCCACAAGATCGAGGAGGCCGACCGGGTCTTTATTATCGATACGGTCGACACCGCGGGCGAGCCGGGGGACGTTTTCCGCTTCGAGAAGGAAGACATCATGCTGAACCGGATTCCGGTGAAGCTCTCGCCTCACCAGATCGGCATCCAGGAGATGCTCTACATCAGCGAGATGCGGGGCGGCTGCCCCGACAATATCAGCCTGCTGGGGGTCATCCCCAAGATCCTCGATTCGGGGGACAGGCTGTCGGAGCCGCTGCAGACCCGGCTGACCGAGGTTTCGCGGCTTCTGGTGGAGGAGCTGAGAGGAATGGGCTACACTATTCGCGACAGACAGGAAGCCCTGCTTCACTGAAAACCATGCCGGCCTAACGGACGCCGGCTGAAGGAGTAACCCATGTTTGGATTCGGCATGCCGGAGATGATTATCGTGCTCGTCATCGCGCTGGTGGTTGTGGGGCCGTCAAAGCTGCCCCAGCTTGGCCAGTCCCTTGGCAGCAGTATCAGGAGCTTCAAGAAGGGGATGACCGAGGAGGATGCCAAGGTCATCGAGAAGGCCAAGGAAGCGTAGCGGAATAGTGTATCGAGGAGGCAGGCAATGCTTACGATTGTTCTCGGCGGAGTGGCCCTCATGATTACCTGCGCACTGCAGTCCGAACCGGGCCAGTTTCCGTTCAGCGGCTTCAACGGGGTCTTCCTGGCGGCATTCCTCGCCTACGCGGCGATCCTGGCGGAAGCCCACCTGGGGGCGGTGCTGACCAGCCTGATCAGGCACAAGGGAAGCGGAGAGGCCTGAGCACGTTAAACGAAAAAAGGAGCCGGATATGGCTCCTTTTTTTCGTTGTCTGCAGTGGTGTCGGCGCCTGTCAGGCGACCCTGTCCATGGCATTCCGGATGGCCCCCAGGATCATCTCGCGGGTGAAGGGCTTTGGCAGAAAATCCCTCGCGCCACCGTCGAGGGCGGCGGAGGCCACGTCGCTGCAGGCATAGGCGGTCATCATCACCACGGGGAGGGCAGGGCGCACCTCTTTCACCCGCCGCAGGATCTGAATCCCGTCCGCATCGGGCAGCCGCATGTCCTGGATCAGCAGGCTTGCATCGTCGGGGGCACCCCCTTCGATCCTCGCCAGCAGGCTTCTCCCGTCTCCGAAGGTTTCCACCGGCAGTCCCTCAGCCTCGATCATCTTTTTCAGGTAGCGCTGCATTCCCTCTTCATCGTCACAGATAAGGACAACCTTGTCGTTCATGATCTGCTCCCTGAGTCCTGTGTTGTTTCATTGTGCGCAAAACCCTGGACAGAATGCTACGTGCCGGATACCTCGGCGATCGTTCGCAGTATCTGTCCGCAGGGTGTACAACCGCTCGATTCATGCCCTCTGCTCCGTTGCGGTCCCATGAGACACTCACGGTGCACAACTTCGATCAACAATAAGCATGCCAGCATGGGATAGTTGTCCCTCGAAGGCATGAGAGCCTCTTTAAAATCAGTAATAATCCGCTACACTTATCGGGCTGGATCCAAGCGGAGCGGCCGACATGCGTCGGCTGGCATTGAGAAGGAGGCACGAGATGATCGTTTTCCATGTCAACGGAAAGGAACAGCGGGTGGATGTCACCCCGGACACGCCGCTTTTGTGGGTGTTGCGCGAGACCCTGGGGCTCACCGGCAGCAAGTTCGGCTGCGGCGAGGGGCTCTGCGGCGCCTGCACGGTGCACATCGACGGCCGGGCCCAGCGCTCCTGCATCACGCAGGTTGGTGATGTGCAGGGGAAAAAGGTGGTTACCATCGAGGGAATCCCGGAGAACCATCCGGTCAAAACGGCCTGGCTGGCTCAGGAGGCTTCCCAGTGCGGCTATTGCCAGCCGGGCCAGATCATGTCCGCCGTGGCCCTGCTGGCGCAGAAGCCCAGGCCGACCGACACCGACATCGACAGCGCCATGAGCGGCAATCTCTGCCGCTGCGGCACCTACGGCCGCATCCGCCGTGCGATCCATGCCGCCAGCGGCAAGGCTTCCCCGAAGGGAGGGAAAAGATCATGAGTGACGTCACGAGGATGAGCCGGCGGCAGTTCATGAAGACCAGTGCCCTGGCGGCGGGAGGGCTGATGCTGGCCTGTCACCTCCCCCTCGGCAGGCGCGATGCCGCGGCGGCCGGAGAGGGCGAGTTCGCCCCCAACGCCTTTCTGCGCATCGGCACCGACGGGAGCGTGACCATCATCGTCAACAAGTCCGAGATGGGGCAGGGGGTCTATACCTCGCTCCCCATGCTGGTGGCCGAGGAGCTCTGCTGCGACTGGAAGCGGGTCACGTTTCAGGCCTCGCCGGTGGCCCCGGAGTACAACCATACCCAGTTCGGGCCGATCATGGTCACCGGCGGCAGCACCAGCGTCCGCTCCGAGTGGAACCGGCTCTCCCTGGCCGGAGCGGCGGCCCGCGAAATGCTGGTCGCGGCGGCGGCGCAGGAGTGGAAGGTCGAAACCGCAGTCTGCCGGGCCGAGAACAGCTTTGTCCACGGCCCCGGCGGTCGGAAGCTCGATTTCGGCTCCCTCGCGTCAAAGGCCGCCACTCTGCCGGTGCCGAAGGAGCCGAAGCTGAAGTCAGGCAGAAAGAGTCTCCTCGGCACCCCGGCCAAACGGCTGGACAGCCCGGCCAAGATCAACGGAACGGCCACCTTCGGCATTGACGTCCAGGCCCCGGGCATGCTGACGGCCGTCATCGCCCGACCGCCGGTCTTCGGGGGGAAAGTGAAGAGTTTCGATGCCGCCAAGGCCAAGGCGGTGCCGGGCGTCCGGGATGTGGTGGCGGTGGATGCGGGGGTGGCGGTGGTGGCCGACGGCTTCTGGCCAGCCAGGAAGGGGCGCGAGCTGCTGGAGATCGTCTGGGACGAGGGAGAGGGGGCACAGATCTCGACGCCTGCCATGCGGGAGGAGTTTGCCCGTCTGGCAGCAACGCCGGGCGTGGTGGCGCGCAAGGATGGCGACGCGCCGGGCGAGCTGGCCAGGGCCGCCAGGCGTTTCGAGGTCGACTACGAGGTCCCCTACCTTGCCCATGCCACCATGGAGCCGCTCAACTGTTTCGTCGACCTGAGGAGCGACGGCTGCCTGATCCGCACCGGAAGCCAGTTCCAGACCGTTGACCGGGCCGCAGCGGCCCGTGCTGCCGGGCTGCAGCCGGAGCAGATAATTTTCGAGACCACGTTTCTTGGGGGAGGCTTCGGCCGCCGGGCCTGCCCCGCGTCCGACTTCGTCATCGAGGCGGTTCAGGTGGCCAAGGCCATCGGCAAGCCGGTCAAGGTGATCCGCACCCGGGAGGACGACATGCGGGCCGGTTTCTACCGCCCCCAGTGGCATGATCGGGTGGCGGCCTGCCTGGACAAGAAGGGGTATCCCCTGGCATGGCACCATCGCATCGTGGGGCAGTCGATCATGGCCGGGACCCCCTTCGAATCGATGATCAAAAACGGCATCGACGACACGTCGGTGGAGGGGGCCGCCGATACCCCCTACGCCATCCCCAACCTGCAGGTGGAACTGCACAGCCCGAAGAACCTTGTGCCGGTGCTCTGGTGGCGCTCGGTGGGGCACTCCCACACCGCTTTCGTGATGGAGAGCTTCCTGGACGAACTGGCCCACGCCGCCGGCAAAGATCCCTACCAGTACCGCCGCACCCTGCTGGCAAAGCATCCCCGACACCTGATGGTGCTGGAAACCGCCGCCCGAAAGGCCGGCTGGGGGAAACCGCTTCCCAAGGGACGGGGACGGGGGATTGCCGTCCACGAGTCCTTTGGCAGCTTCATCGCCCAGGTGGCCGAAGTCTCCCTGGACAGCAAGAGTCAGGTCAGGGTTCACCGGGTCGTCTGCGCCGTGGACTGCGGCCGGGTCGTCAACCCGGATACCATCAAGGCCCAGATGGAGTCGGGCATCACCTTCGGTCTCTCCGCCGCACTCTATGGGGCCATCACGCTCAAGAACGGCCGTGTCGAGCAGGGGAACTTCGACGATTATCCGCTGGTGACCATGGAGGCCATGCCGAAGGTCGAGGTGTACATCGTTCCAAGTAACGAAGCCCCCGGAGGAGTCGGGGAGCCGGGGGTCCCCCCCACCGCCCCGGCGGTGGCCAACGCCCTCTTCGCGGCCAGCGGGGCCAGGGTGCGGTCGCTGCCGCTGACGCCGGACAAGATCAGGAATGCCAAGAAGAAGGGATGATCCATTGACTGATTTGGAACTGTATGAAGAGATGGCACGGCTCACCCGGCGGGGTGAGCCGTTTGTCCTGGCTACCGTGGTGGCCCATGGCGGCTCGTCGCCCCGCAAGTCCGGGGCCAAGATGCTGGTGCGCGTCGACGGCGGCACGCTGGGTACCGTCGGCGGCGGGCGCGTCGAGAAGGATACCCTGGCGGCCGCCCGGGCATCCCTGGCTGAGGGCACGCCGCGCACGCTGGAGTTTGTATTGACCGAGGAGCACGGCTATGCCTGCGGCGGCACCATGTCGGTCTTTATCGAGCCCCAGGGGCGCAGGCCGCTCCTGATCATGTTCGGTGCCGGTCATGTGGGGAAGGCCGTGACCAGCCTCGCTCACGGCTGCGGTTTTCGGGTGGTTGTGGTGGACGAGCGTCCTGAGTGTGCCGACCAGGCGCTTCTTCCCGGCGCCGATGAAATCATCTGCTCTCCGGTCAGCGATGCCTTCGGACGGCTGAACCTGGACCGGGAGAGTTTCGTTGTCATCGCCACGCCGGGCCATGTGCATGATTTCGATGCCGTGCGGGGGTGCCTGGCGACCGACGCCGGTTTCATAGGCCTTCTGGGAAGCCGCCGCAAACGGGAGACCCTGCTCGCGACCCTGGAGGATGAGGGCTTCGATCCTGCCCAACGGGGACGCGTGGTCACTCCGGTGGGTCTCGACATCGGCGCCCAGACTCCGGAGGAAATCGCCGTCAGCATTGTCGGGCAGCTGGTGAAGATCAGGAGACAGGGGTGAAGAACCACGCGGCGGCGATCCTGCTGGCCGCTGGCCGCTCACGCCGCATGGGATGCTGCAAGCAGCTCCTGCCGCTGGGGCAGACAACGGTCATCGGCCGTTGCCTCGACACGCTCGTCTCGGGTGGAATAAACGAGATCGTGGTGGTGGTCTCGGAGGAGGGGAACGAGGTCGCCCGTGCCGCAGGGAGGTATCCTGTCCGGGTGGTCGTCAACCCGCAAGCCGACGGGGATATGGCATCCTCGATCCGAGCCGGCCGCGATGCCCTGACGGTGGAAACGGGCGGCGTGATCGTCGCCCTCTGCGATTACCCGCTGGTTGTGGCGACCACGGTCGCGCGACTGATCCGCACCCACATCGCATCTCCCGGCAGCATTATTATCCCGTGCCATGACGGTCGGCGGGGGCACCCTCTGCTCCTTCCCCGGCCGGTTCTTGATGAACTGGAGGGGTGGCTGACCCTCCGCGACCTGGTAAGGCTCGACCCGGGCCGGACTCGCTCCCTTGAAGTGGACGACCCCGGCGTCCTGATCGACATGGACACGCCGGAGGATTACCGCCGCATCTGCAATGCGGTGGCAGGTTTTGACGTACGAAGGGGTGATGGCGGGCAAGATACAGACCTTAGGCAAGGAGGATGAGACCATGGCACCACGAAAGATCTTCAAGGTATTCAAGAGCGTCCCGACCATCGAAGGGGCGGGCGTCCATCTCAAGCGGGCGTTCGGTTACCACCAGGTTCCGCTCTTTGATCCTTTTCTGATGCTGGACGATTTCCACACCTCGAACCCGGACGAGTACCTGGCCGGCTTTCCCTGGCACCCGCACCGGGGGATCGAGACCATCACCTATGTCCTGGAAGGGCTCGTGGAGCATGGCGACAGCATGGGGAACAAGGGGACGATCGGTGCCGGCGATGTCCAGTGGATGACCGCGGGGAGCGGTATTATCCATCAGGAGATGCCGCAGATGAGTCCCACCGGCACCATGTGGGGGTTCCAGTTCTGGGCCAATCTCCCCGCCAGCCAGAAGATGATGCCACCGCGCTACCGGGATGTGCCGGCAGCAACGATTCCCGAAGCGGTGCTCGATTCCGGCGTCAGGGTGAAGGTGGTCAGTGGTGCGCTGAACGGGGTGCAGGGGCCGGTGAGGGATATCGTCATCGATCCCGAACTGATGGATGTGAGCGTGCCGGCCGGCGGAGTGTTCTCGCACGAGGTCAAGCACGGCCACACGGCAGTTGCCTACGTGCTGGCCGGCGCGGGGCACTTTGACGAGGGGCGCGATCCCTTCTCCTTCGACTTTTCCGGCAGCGGCTGGCTCGACCTGGAACGGAGCTGCTCCTTCGGCCCCGAGACAGTGGTGCTCTACGAGCGGGATGGGGAGAGCATCCGGGTGACGGCCGGAGAGAAAGGGGTGCGCTTCCTGCTCCTGTCCGGCCGCCCCCTTGGCGAACCTGTTGCGTGGCAGGGACCGATTGTCATGAACACCCGCGAAGAGTTGCGCATCGCCTTCGAGGAATATCACAACGGCACCTTCGTCAAGTAGTGCATTGGTGCCTGCTCCAGCGGCACACCGGTAAGGAAAAGAACAATACGCCTTCCATTCACCTGCCGGGGTACTGTTACAGTGCCCCGTTTTATTTTGCTGGTTGCCGAATTCGCCCATTCCCGGTACGATGCCGGCATCTTATCCACAAGGAGCCCCTTATGCCTACCGCAACAGCCCGCCACATTCTCGTGGCCACCGAAGCCGAATGCCTGCAGCTCAAGGCCGATATCGAAGCCGGCGCCGATTTTGCCGAAGTTGCCAGGAACCATTCCTCATGCCCGTCGCGCATGCGGGGAGGTGACCTTGGCGCCTTCGTTCCGGGACAGATGGTCAGGGAATTCGACGAGGTCGTCTTCTCCGGCGAGATCAACAAGGTGCTCGGTCCGGTCCGGACCCAGTTCGGCTATCATCTGATCGAAATCACCAAGCGCTGGTAACGGAAACAGAAAGGACCACCCAGAAATGACCGAACTCGACAAAGCACTGGAGCTATTGCGTCAGGACATGAGCGACGCCAAGGGCCAGTCGAAGTTTTACGATCTCTTTCTCAACTCATCCTTTTACGTCCCGACCCTTGATGACGAGGCCCTTGAAGGTGCAGCCGTCGCCCCGCAGGAGGGGCAGGTGCTGCCGCTGATCATTGAGGCGGACGGGAACGACTACCTGATGCTCTTCGATACCAGGGAGCGCCTCCATGCCTGGACCCGGACCGAGGTCAAATGCGTGGAGGTCCCGGGACATGTTCTGGCCGCCACCACCATGCCGCCGCTGCACTGGGCGCTGAACGTCGGGACCGACTACTCAAAGCAGTTTGTCCCCGATGAGATCGCCTGGCTCAGGGATGTGGTCGAGCGCTGCAATGCGGAGGCTGACAAGCAGGAGGAGAAATAACCATGAGTGAACGACCGAACATCGTCATTCTGGATGGTTACACCATCAATCCCGGCGACAATCCCTGGACGCCGGTGGAGGAGTTGGGGAGCTGCACGATCTACGATCGCACCCCGCCGGAGCTCCGGGTGGAGCGGGCGAAGGAGGCCGAGATCGTCCTGACCAGCAAGGTGAAACTCGACGAGGCGACCCTGGCGGCGCTGCCGAAGCTGCGCTACATCTCCATGCTCGCCACGGGGTACAACAATGTAGACGTGGCGGCGGCCGGCCGGCTCGGGATTTCCGTATCCAACGTCCCAGCCTACTCCACCGAGTCGGTGGTCCAGACAACCTTCGCCTTGCTTCTGGAGCTGGCTGTTCACGTGGGGCTCCACGATGCCGCCGTAAAGGCCGGCGAGTGGGCCCGCTGCCCCGACCACTCCTTCTGGAAAACGCCGATCGTGGAACTGGACGGTCTTTCCTTGGGGATAGTCGGCTACGGCACCATCGGTCGGGCCGTAGCGCGGGTGGCCTCCGCCTTCGGCATGAGGGTGATCGTCCACGCCCCCCGCATCCCCCAGGACCCGGGTACGGTGCCGGTGCGGTTCGTCTCCCTGGAAGAGCTCTTCACCACCGCTGACGTGGTCTCCCTCAACTGCCCCCAGACCAGGGAGAACACTGGTTTCGTCAACGCGGGGCTCCTATCCCTCATGAAGCCCACGGCCTTATTCATCAACGTGGCGCGGGGTGGGCTCGTGAACGAGGCGGACCTGGCGGCGGCGCTGGGAGCGGGGACCATCGCCGGCGCGGGGCTTGATGTGGTGGCCCACGAGCCGATGCTGCCCGACAATCCGCTGTTGACCGCCCCCAACTGCATCTTTACTCCCCACATCGCCTGGGCTTCACTGGCAGCCCGGCGTCGGCTGATGGGGATAGTCGCCGCCAACGTGGCCTCCTACCTGGCCGGGGCGCCGATCAACGTGGTGAACGGCCCGTAACTCTCGCCGACCTGACGATCTTCTCCGGCATTAATCGGGCAGGATGCCGACCTTCCCGTTGCAGCCATCCGGGCCCTCGGTTACCAGGTCGCCTGCCATGGCCCCGCAGAATACGAATCAGCAGATGCCCACGGTTGGATTTGCAGCCGTGGACGGGGAGGTATCAATCCGACCTGATGTAAACGCCACATTCCTCCGCAACCTTCCCCTCGCTTTCGGCCTGGTCTTTGGCGCCCTGCTCGTGCTGTCAGGGCTGCTGCTTGCGGCCGTCGGCTTCGCCACGCTGCGGCGGTGGCTTGCCTCGGTCCGCTGGCTGCGGGTTCCGGCCACCATCGTCGCCTGCGGGGTGAAGGAGGTGCCGTGCTTCGAGGACCAGTTCATGTACCAGCCGGAGGTGACGTACACCTTTGCCGCCGGTGGGGGCGAGGCAACCGGCAGTGATCTTGCCTTCGCCGGAAAGCTCTACCCCACCCGCGAACAGGCACGGAAGGCCATTGCGCGCTACCCAGTGGGAATGGTCGTCACCGCCTGCTACAACCCGGACGATTCGACCCAGGCTGTCCTCGTGCGCCGCGGCTTTTTCGCCGGGCTCCTTCTGCTGGGGATGGGGCTCGCCATGATCCTCGGGCCGCTGGCCGTGGCCCGGAAGGCCGGACTGCCGGCCGGGGGGATGGGGGCTCTCCTTGCTGCCGTAGCCGCCGCGGCCCTGCTCGGGTGGGGGACCGGACGGCGGCTTTCCCGGGCCCGGCGCGCCGGGATCTATCCCCCACCGGGACGGGGGAGCGACGCCGACGTGGAGCGGCTGTTGCTGCAGGGGGAGAATTATCTGGCTATCCGCCTCTATCGGGAGCTCCACGGCACCGACCTGAAGAGCTCGCGGCTCCGGGTGGAGGAGCTGGCCGCGCGGCTTGGGCGGTGAGAGAGAGGACATGTGGTCGCCCTTCCCGACGAGGCCATGGCATTCCGTTCCTAACACGACCTCCATTCATATCGACAGCATCGTGCATGATCACCTCGCAAATTGACTCCAAAACCAGCTATTACAGCGATAATCCTCGCCCCTTCGCAAGCCTCATCGCCGTTGATGGCGCCTGTGAGTTCTTTTCCACGAAAACAGGAACGCCCCGAATCAAGGCTGAGGCCGCCGAAGAGATCAAGGTGCTCTTCCGCAAGAATGCCTCCCCCATCCATCCCGTCCTTGCCTTCTACTCTTCCCGCGCTAGACTTTCCCTGTGACAGGTGCCATCGGTGCAGGTACCCGGACGGAGGAGGCTATGAACCGGCGCGAATTCATGATCACAATGGCAGGGGGGGCGCTCGGCATGATGGTTGATGCAGGGGCAATGGTGGAGGCGGCCCAGAGGCCGACGGTGACAGCGGCGAAGGCGAAGGCGCGGGTCGCCCTGGTGAAGACCGGAGATCGTGCCGCAGGAGTCAGCCGGGCGATTCGGCTGCTGGGGGCCAACCCGGTAGCCGGGAAACGGGTGCTTCTAAAACCGAATTTCAATACTGCCGATCCCTATCCCGCCTCGACCCACAACGATACCCTGATTCATCTGGTGGCCGAGTTGCGGGAGTTAGGAGCCCGGGAGATCACCATTGGCGAACGGAGCGGTCCGCCCGATACCGCCGATGTTCTTCGGGACAAGGGGATCGACGATCTCTGCCGGCGGCTCGACGTTGGTCTCATCAACTTCGAGGATTTGCCGCCGGAAAGCTGGGTGAAGATCGACCCGCCGGGAAGCCACTGGTACGATGGTTTTCTGTTTGCCAAGTCGGTGCTCGACTCTGAGTGCGTCGTATCGACCTGCTGCCTCAAGACCCACGGCTATGGGGGTGTCTTCACCATGTCCCTCAAGCTCTCGGTCGGTATGGTACACAAGAAGAACATGCGGGAGTTGCACACCTCGTTTTTCAGCCAGCGCAAGATGATTGCCGAGGTGAACTATCCCTACGCCCCGGCCCTGATCCTTCTCGACGGGATCGAGGCCTTCGTCGACGATGGGCCGATGGAGGGGCCGAAAAAGCGGGCCGACGTGATCCTGGCCGGCACCGACCGGATCGCCGTTGACGCGGTGGGTGTGGCGATCCTCAAGGAACTGGGGAGCAACCGTGCAATCATGGAGCGGCCGGTCTTTGCCCAGGAGCAGATCGCACGGGCGGTGGAACTGGGGCTCGGGATCGGTGGGCCCGACGGGATCGAGCTGGTCAGTGATGATGAGGCTGGCCGACGCTACGCCGAGAAACTGCGGCGGATCCTGCAAAGGGGTAACGTGTAACTTGAAGCAAGGTACTCGACGTGCTTCATGAGCAGGTCGTAGTTCTCAGCGTCGTCAGTGTCCAAAGCGGCCACGTTATGGTTCCAGTTACACTTTGTAACTTGAAGCATTAAATGTCACGAAATGGAAGCATAAAATGGCAACAAATGCCCATGATTTCCGGTCGTAAGCTGGTCATCTGCTCTTTCTATAGAAGCATAAAGTGGCAGAAAGTGCAGATTGGAAGCATAAACATACAAGAAGTGCATAGTTCCTAGTCCGCAGGGCGGTTGGAATAAGCTATTTTTGTCATAGCTTAGCTGAGCGCCGCTTCCCAGATCACATGGGCAACCTCGGCATGAGCAATGTCACTGTGGGCCCCAGATGCTCCCTCCATTTTACTTATAAATACACTGCTCTCGATATTATAAAGGGCACCGGGCTCGAAGCGATAAAGAGAGTCTGATGGAACCATCGTAATGTCTTTAATGGCAAGTCCTTCACCTCGTCCACCAAATGCTCCAAGTGCGCCATACTTCGGCAGTTCTCCGGGCACGAATGAAACCTGCCCTGCGAGTCCTGCTGCAATCGGGTAATAAGATCCTACAGCCGTATCATGACACGATTGCGTCGTGACGATCGGACCTTTCACTCTTCTATCGCTAACAATCGTGTTGAAATACCCACATTTCCCCTTTTCAAAGGGCAGCGAAGCGCAGTATGACCAAATTGACAGTGCGCCTTGTACCAAGACTAAAGAATTTACTGCTCGAACCATCTTCCCTTGCCCAGCAGGTCCGGCAAGCATGGCTGAAACGACAATACAGCCAAAGCTGTGGCCCATGAGATGAATGCGGAGTGTGTTGCTTTCGGTTGCCGTTTGCAGGCTTGAGAGAAATCCTGCCCCACCGCTCTCACCGAACTGACGAGCGCGGTCCTTCATTTTCCAGAAGGAGAGTTGCCGCAGAGGGGCAAGAATCCCACCCAAATCAATGCCACCGAAACTCACTTGTTGCTGGCTGTTCTGATAGGCCATTTCTGGGGCAAAGGGTTCACGATCTTGTCCTGGTGCAGCTCCTTCTCCTTTGCTTTCCATACCCGATTCCCTGTTCAGAATATCATAGGCAGTACGAACCTCCTGAGGGAGGGTTGCGGGTGCGACATCTTGCAATGCTGCTGTGAAGATCGTTCGCAGCGCTTCTCGAGCCTTGTCGGTACAAGCAATCCTCTGTGCATAACTTTCGACCAACAGTTCAAGATCTGGAGCTTCAGTCGGGGCAAAGGAAACACCTGGCGAGCCGAACTCCTCGTCGCCCCAGGGAAGGCTTGGCCAATGGAGGCCAATGAATAATGGTTTGAACCCTGGTCGCACTGAGGCTGCGCGATCCCAGTCAGCGGTGCATGAAACAATGGTGCCGATCCAACGGTTGTATTGCTCTCGTGCCGTAGGAATGTCGCCTTTCCAGCCGTGGCTGAAGAGAAAGATGTCGGTAACAGACTTTTCTTTGAGAGCGGCAACTATCTGTTGGCTCATGAGACCATCTGGGTCATCGGTGCGCTCCCGCCCATCCTCATCAAAGGCAATCAGGTAATAGGTTACATCCTTTCCTGGTACACGTTCGATAGGCATGGTGGATCCTCCCTTAAAGAAGAATGGTACGTAGCGGCCATCAGAACCTTAAGCAAGCACCGCTCAACTAACGCAGATTGAGGCGCACCGCTGGATCGCCAATTATTATGTAACTCCGGGCATCATTGTTGGCCGTCCACATTCCAGCCAACTCAAGATTGTTGGGAATTTTACCGAATTTGACCTCCTCGAGCTCGACATTCAAGTCTGAAGAGAGTTCCGCGTAGCGCTCATTGAAATACTCCATAGCCAAGCCAACTGGAAGCCCGTTCATGAGTTGACAAAGGGCGCTCTCGAATACAGCCAACTGTTCTCCAGCACGCTCCCACATGAAAGAGCATCCCCATGCACGCTCCACGTGGCCGACCACGGCCAATGCACCATGGCCGAGCATTCGTTGAGGAAGTCTTGCCACAAAAGCATGGGGGGCAATTTCAGCCCTTTCACGGAAGGCCATATGGGCAAAATCGTCAAGGCGGGGAGTGCCGGCACCAAAACAGGCGAAGTGAAAGGAAATGAGACCAGACAGATCATTCCCTTCTTTTACGTCGTCAGCGGAGAAATAGAATTCGGACGGGATCACGCCACGATGCTTAAGGGGCCCCGGCCAGTCCTGGCAAAGGATTGCCCCCTGGTGAGAAAGCTGAAGTGGACTGTCTTTCGGGAACCCCATGCCGTGGCTTGCCGTAAAGAGGAGGGCTGGGGTCTCGTCTCCCCCCATGAGCCGGCCAAGCCGAGCTTTGGTCGCGTCTTCCGCGAGGATGTCCTGAATTTTCCACTCCGGCACAGTTTCGGACATCTTTTGGATCAGAGGCTTGATTAAGTGATCGGCACTCAGTTGTGTGGCCCTGTCTGCCTGATTCCGCACCCCGAAGAAGGCGGCTGCCCGGGGTCGCAAAAAGGCTTTTGTCTCCGCCTCCACGACGCTCCGTGCGTATTTGCGGTATTCTTCTGTAGTTTCAAAATGGATGCGGCCCACTGCGTAGGCAACGTCAAGTTGATACTGGAAGCTGTAAGGAACTGTCTCCGGATCACCAACAATCAAGAGATAGTAGGGAACCTTGTCGGGGTCAACTGCCCCCGGCCCAGCTCCATGCCGGGAGAGAAACTTCTGTTTGCTCTCGCCGGGATGATAGCCATCGGCGGCAGCAAACTCCCGATAGCGCTGCTCTTTAATCGAAGTTGCTTGAGCACGCCGATAATCAAGGAGTTCACTCAGGGCTTGTCGTATGGCAGGATCAGCGTCATGAGTAAAAATCACGCCCCATCCGGCTTCGGCCAAGCTTGTCGGATCAACTCCGTACTTGACACCGAAATGGGCAGCTGTCGCCTGAAACTTACGCCATTTGAGCTCGTTAAGCTGATCTGGGGACAACTCCTCGCCAAGGGCTATTCTTACAATTTCCTCTGGTGTCATCGGCGAAAGGAGGTAGTCGCCACTGGTGCCGTTGATGCCGTTAAAGTAGAGTGTTTCAGGATTCATTTTCCGACTCCATTACGGCATGGTTTCATTGATCAGAACGCGTAACGTCTCCTCATCGAAAGGATTGCCTCCGCCCTGAAGGACTTTGATCCATTTCCGTCGTCTGTCAATAAAGTCTTTCAATTGGTCTCTCATCGGATGTTCTTCCGCCCCTCTGATAAAGGCTTGGAAGTCGGCAATCGCCCGATCAATTTCGGGGCGGCTGGCCATAGATAGCGCCACACCGCGGGTGTCACGGTAATTGTTGACAGCATCAGGAGGTGCCAGGTTAACCGCTCTATTACATGCAGGTATAACAATGTCAGCGAACCCATCAAGACTTCCAACCCAGCAAACTCGGTTTAAATTATCACTTTCTAAGTTCATCAATAACTTATCAACTAGACGAGAATACATATCTTTTGCACTCTGCGTCTCACCAGCTAGCGCAAGAATATGGGCTTCATGGAGTAGAGGCATAGGATGCTGATACTCTTCTGATAGTCCGTAATAGCTTAATTCTTGAGGACTAAAATTTCTTGCTGCAATATCGATGGCTTTCTTCTTATTTTCATCAATATCAATATCCCAACTGATAATTACGCCATCAGCGCCCGCGGAGAGCAGTTGCTTGTTTTTTTTCGTAAAAGCAACTTTATACACGGCATCCTTATGTAGTATCAAGGCAGGGCCTATTTGCCGTCCACTGGCTACATCCCAAATCCGGACACTCTTGTCGAAGCTCCCGGAAGCCAAGAGCTTGCCATCGGAGCTAAAAGAAATGCTGAGTGATGGACCTGCGTGTCCTTTCAGGGACCGTTCATTAACGTTATTGGGGTCAGAGAAATCCCATAAGATAATTTTTCCACGTTCAACCTCGGCAGCCAGGATATCGTCCGTCGGACTGAACTGTAAGCTAACAATTTTTTGCTTGTAACTAATTACTCTATCGTCTTCTGGGTATTTGCCAACTTGCTCTTTATTGGCGACATCCCATAGGATGATCTCCCCATAGCTTCCCGACACAAGCCATGAGCCGTCCTTGCTGAATGCGAGGCTGGTGACCGGTTCCCCGTCTCTGTTCCCAAAATTAGGCAATTTGTACCCCGCCGGAGGTGTAGCGGCGAGATCCCAAATGGTAATCCCACCGCGATTTTCGCCAGCCGCGAGTAAGTTGCCTTTGGGGCTTATGGCCAAGGCGGTGGTGATATAACCTGTCTCGTTCGCGATGTCGCTGCTGGAGGGTGGAGTAGCGCTTAGATCCCATAAAAGAATATTGCCATCATCTGACGCAGTAACTAACTGCTTTTTCATGGCATCGTCCGGAGCAAATACTATGGCAGTTACTTTCTCACTTTCTTTAAGCTTAAGCTCGACAGGGTTGATTGAATTAGTGCCGAAATTGAGGTGCCTTATTTCGACCTTGTTGTCTCCACTGCTGAAGGCCAAAAGAGATCCGTCAGCACTCAGGGCCATCTGACTGATATCTAAGTGGTGACCCAACATTTCACGTCCGAACCATTTACCAGTCCTGGGATTCCAAAGAGTAACTATGCCACCGTTACTTCCAGAGGCTACCGTTTTGCCAAGGCGGTCAAAGGCAACACTCCAAATCGAACGACCTAATTTTTCATCCGTCATAAATAGTACTTTGCCTGTCTCAGGGTTGAGAAAGGTTACCGTTTTGTTGCCTCCAACAGCCAACACTGAGCCATCAGGACTAAAGGCCATGGCGTTGATATTAGGGTCTGGGAATTTGAAGACGCTCCGAGATGGAGGTGACCGGGAGAGATCCCAGCGAATGATTTCATCTTTGCTAGCCGTGTAGAGGGAATCATTCAAAGAAGGTCTGAAGGCCATGCAACTAATTCGCCCGGAGTGCCCCTCAAGGGGTACTCCAATTGGTTCGCCACTTTGTACATCCCATAGTCGAACTGTATTATCATCGCCTCCCGAAGCGAGGATGGTGTCATCTCCGTTGAATGCCAGACTCCAGATTGCATCTTTATGACCCATGAGGGGGCTAGTATGAAGTGGTTTCCGTTCTTTCAGGTTCCAGAGGAAAATGTTCTTTTCATTGTCACCTGATGCGAGTATTTCACTATTGTTACTGAGGGCAAGGGTTAACAGATCGTTATCGTGTTTCATGGTTTCGCTGATCAGCTCGTGTTTTTGGGTATCCCATATTCGAATGATTCCATCAGTGCTCCCGGTGTAGAGGATTTCCTCTTGAGGATGAAAGATAAGGCTGGTTACCCACGACCGGCTTCCTTCCTTGCCGTGAATAAGAGGTGTGCTTACCTGCTTTTGACTGGCGAGATCCCAGATGATAACGTTGTTGTCATGCCCTGCTGAAGCGAGTTTCCGACCATCAGGGCTGAAGGCCACGCTTCGAACAGAATTTAGCTTGCCATAGGTAGGGGTTCCAATCCGGTGCTCGGCGGAGAGGCCCCAAACAATAACGTTACCGTCCATCCCCCCTGATGCCATAAAATATCCGTCTTTACTGACTTCCATGCTCAGTATCGCACTTCCTTGACCCGTGAGTTGACGACCAATCTGCTGACCGGTTGCAGTGTCCCAGAGCCTGATGCTGTTGTCACCACTCGTTGAGTACAACACTCTATCATCAGGACTGAACGCCACTTTCGTTACGCTGTCAGTGTGGCCGGTTAGAGGTGGCAGCATTCTTCTGGGGTATTTTGGATCCTGCACATTCCAGAGACTGATGGTTTGACCCTTGCCGCTGGAAGCAAGAGTGTTGCCGTCAGAGCTGAAAGCAACGCTAAATATTTCCTGACGCTCAGCGTCGGGTATTTCAGCGATAATAGAGCCTGTTTTCACCTCGCAGAGTCTGATGTTGTTGTGGGTGCCTTTGGGATCTTTGCTTTCGTTGGCTATAGCTAATACTTCACCGTCTGGTCTGAAGCTGAGCGACAACAGCTTTCCCTTAGGAGGAATTATTATCAGAGGATCTTGTCCCCTTAAGAGTTCCGGGGACGGTAAATCATAGATGCGAATAGTCCCATCAACCATTCCTGCCGCCAGCAGTGAGTCTTTGGGCCTAAAGACAACTTTCCAGAATGCTTCTTGTTCAGATTCAGGTGAGACAGTATTGATTAATTTAGCCCGTTCTGAATCCCACAACCTCATGGTGCCACTGGCGTCAATAGTCGCCAGGATGTCGCCCTTCGGGCTGAAGGACAAGGAGCGGATTTCTCCTTCATGTTCAGTAAGAGGGCGCCCTGAAGGCCTGAGGGTCTCCATATTCCAGAGAATGACGGTCCCATCATCACCACCTGTTGCCAGTCGCTTGCCGTTAGGATTGAACGCGACATGCCAGACAGGTTTCTTGTGCCCTCGTAAGTATTGCAGGAGCTGGGCAGGTGTTCTTACCAAGGTTGTGAGGATACTGTGGCGTGATTCGGGACCATCATCGATATTGTTGGCCTCAAGACCAAGCAGAAGTGCCAGATCCGGCTGTTCAATAACCCGTGCCGCGGCTTGTGCACCCAACTGGCGTGATAAGGCTATACGTGCACTAGTTATAGCCTGATCTTTTGCTGTGATTGCGTCATCTCGTAACCCAATCGCTTCTTGCTCTGAATCCTTTAGAGCTCGTGCTGTTTCTTCGGCGATGGCTAGGTTTATTTTTGCCTCATTTGCATTCTTATTCGCCCTGGCAGTCTCTGCTTTTGCGGTACTATAGTTTTCCATTGCGGTCTTATTTGCGATTTTGAGTTTGTGTGTAGTAGAAATGAGGGAGAAATTTGTTTTCTTGAGAGTAACATATGTATTATTTAGAGTCTCATATGTCTCTTTAACTTTGGCTTCTGACTGTTTTACTTTTTTAACCTCCCATCCTAATGCTCCTAAAAGGAGTATCATCGCTATCGTGGCAAATCGGAGATAGTTGTTGAATCGCTGTTCTCTATGTTCTCGAAGGCGAGCTGCGAAACACTCCTCAAGATAGCTCCGCTCATTGTCTGTGAGTTTTTCATTATTGTCGAGAGCCCACTGACTTGCTTCTTCTAACGGTTTTCCTGTGAGAAGCAGCCCGGCTGGCCGATCATTGGTCTTCCACAACAGCGCCTGCCGCTGGAGGATGCTCAGGTGGGCCTCAAACCAGACTTGATTGTTGTTGCGTACCGGATTAATAAGTCGGTCATGGGCTAGTTCGAACCAGGTGAAGCTTCGGCGATTCTCTGCTCTTACAAGATGGGCATCCACAAGTAACTTAATGGCACGGTTGTCCAACCCCTCGCTCTGGTCTGGAGATTCCAGTACTTGCCCTCGAATTCCCTGCTCGGTGATGAGGCTTTTGTCGAACCATTCTCGGATTTTCCGTTCACTGACGCCAGATTCTGTCGCGACTGCCTCTACTCGGTCAGCGTAGTAGTCATAAAGCGCCTTGTTGACGTCACCGACTTCCCCTATATCGTTAGTGTCGATCTCCATATCATCTGACGCGAGCATTTCCCACAGTTGGTGGCAGACCACTTGGAGTTGCACCGGTTCGACATATGGGCCGGGTCTCTCAGTCATCGTTCCATCCAATTGCCGGACACGGATAAGTCGCAGGTCGTCGACCAGTTGTTGAGCTGCGTCCTCCGTGAACTTCACCCCAACCTGCTCGACAGGTTGCCGAATCGCTTGCCGGGCAGGCTCCTCCCTGAGAAAGTCCAGACGATAGGTTGTCTTGAGGCGGGTTGGAATAAACCGCAGGTAAGGATCTAGTCCAGCGATGTATTCCTCTCTCATTGCAAATAGAGCCCAAATATCCTTATTGCTGAGGGCTTCACCAAGCTGATGGAAAAATTCCGTTTTTGCCTGGCAGTCTGTTAGATCTAAGGTCAGGATCTCTTCGAACTGATCAATGATCAAGGCTGTAGATTTTTTTGTCCCATCAACATCGAGCAATCTATTGAGGTAAGTGGCCAAGTCGATTTTCGCCAGCTCAGGCAAATGCATTTTACGCTCAGGTGGGAGGGCATCCTCAAGGGAGCAGAGGAGACTCAAGACATATCGGTTGTGTCCCGACGGCAATTCCTCTCCAGGAGGTGAGGGAAGGCTTACCCGCAGCACTCTATCAGCTTTGATTGCTTGATTAGCAGCAGGGATAACAGAAAAACGTTTATTTTCAAGGAGGGGGATCAGGGCTGCCTGAATGAGTGATGTTTTACCAGCGCCTGAAGGTGAATACATGAGCACGATCCGCTCTGCGATTAGAAGCTCCAGGAGTTCGCGCTCTTCTCGCTCGCGACCGAAGATCTTTTCACCATAATTGAATGAGCGGGGGCCAACATAGGGATTCGGGCGACTATTACGAGGAGTCATGGAATGCCTCCTTTAATACGTTTATTCAGTTGTTGATTCAGTTCCTTGGAGAAATCATCGATGCTTCCCCAATAGATGCTGAACGGGGCGCCAGTGAAATAGTCTTTCTTGAAATGGGACTCCAAAAATTCTCTGGCTTTCTTCGGTTTCAGTATCCGTCCTTCTTCCGGAGCGATCTGTACGGCAACATGTGCGTACTTATCACGCCTGTTCCCCTCTTGGCTTATAATGCAGCGGAGAAGCACTCTAAAGTTCCAGTCCTCCATTTGGAAACCAAGGAAAAGAAGCCCGCTGTCCGCGAAAGCCTTACGCACAGCAAGCGGAATCCTTTCTTTTTCACGTGCGACACCTATAAGAAAGGCAAAGTAATCATCCTCTGTGATGACAAGGGACTTGGTATTTCCGATTTCTCCAAAAAGATGGAAGACCAGCGGTTTTTCTGCGTTCGGAAGATAACTTGGTTCGCTCTCAAAGATTGTGGGAGTTGTTGCAAGCTCTGCATTCCACCGGCAGTAGTCGACGCGAGGTTCCTTGCCGGCTTTGCGAAGGGCGCAGGCCAATGTGTTGTCCTGATTGGTTGTTATGTAGAGGGAGAACGGCAGGTTTGCCAGAACGGTGTATGGGTCTTCCTGAGTCTGTTCCCATTGTTTGTTTGCGACCGCTTCGATAAGGTCGCCGAGCGGAGCAGTAAAAAGACTATCAGGAATCTGGTCCAAATATTTTTTTTTGATCTCTACCCGCAGGTAGTCACGAAGTGATTGAATGAGGTGCTGTCTGCCATTGCGTACCTCAACGTACTGGGAAACTTGAGGAAGATCTTCTCGTTGGTGTGGTTCCATAGGAAAGTTGTAAGTCTCAGCCCATCGCCGTGCTATTTCCCTTGTCGAACCAAAGAGACTTTCGAGCAATCCCGAGCCGAGGATCGGCGTGCATGTGCACTCATCTCCAGTAATACCCGTCAAGAGCGACGGCCATATCTCATCACCTTGCTGATCGCCGGCAAAACCGGCTTCGTACCAGATGCTGCCACTCTCGAGGCGCATGAAAAGGGTTGGTATCCACCAGTCGGGCTCAGAAAGTATTGTGCTGCGTGCCGCAGCCATTGCCCTGTCAATTTGCCCATCCCTCCGGAGCTCTCTAAAGAAAACCGGCATAAACCTAGCTATTGTCGTCATTGAGATATTTCCCTGCATGGCTACGACCGATGCTACACTGGCTTCAGCCATCCGTGGACCGAGTGAGGCGAGGATTCCGCCGTCGTTGCTACGTGCTTCAATGCCACTCCCTGCGCTTTGGCATGAAGCAAGAACCACAAGTCTAGGTGGAGTCTGGAGCTCACGGAGCCTGTCTACCAGATCTGCTCCATTTACCTTGGCAAGTCTCCCCCTATCATCTTCGAGCAAGAGCCAGGGTTCGCATTTGACGAATGCTCCATGACACACAATGTAGAGAATGTCGTATCCGTCACGCATATGATTGATGACATTGGCCAGTGTTGCGCTGCCGTTGGAACAAAGGGACGTCACTGAAATGTCGCCAAGTCCCGTTTTGGCCCGTTCCAGCTCGCAATTCTCGTCAAGCGGTGCCAGCTGCCTGCCTCCAGGCGAATAGTCTTCGAGGTTAACAGGGTTTGCAATGACAACAAGAGCGCGCAGGGCACTTCGTGATCTCAGGCGAATTGGGCGCCAGTCAAAGCTGCTGAGGTATCGAGAAAAGAGGAGCTGCTCGCTTGTGATCAACGGCGAGTTTGAATCGGGATTTCGCAAAGTTTCCCAGTGGAGGTCATGAAGTTCACGTGCAGAGTTATCTATAAACAACCTCAGACGAAGTGGCATCTCATTGCTCTGCGCGGCGCCCTGCGCACGGGCGATGAACTCCCTTACGGTTTCATCGCTAAAGATACTCCTCCATAAAATGTTTCCGTAACTGTCTGGATTGAAAGTATGAGCGTGCAATTCGTCCAAATCGAATTTAACCCTTGGGAGTTCTTTGAAATCCGGACGCACCTCGACATTGCTGAGAGGGGTACTAAAGGAGAGTTCTATGGTGTAGGATTCAGCATCCCGTTTGTGCAATCCTATTTCAAGTTCGCAACATTCGGTCTTCATGGGCTATTCCTCGTCTAGCTGTGGGCTTATCTATTGGTATATATGCAATAATTAATGCTGATGTTGTGATATTTTGGGTGCTTCGGTGTAAGGTTTTGATATTATTATGTATAGCATTGTTTTTATCTAATGCAAGCCAGCAGGGAAGAGCTCTTTAATATGTGACCATCTGGAGCATTAACCATACTTTTCGCACTCCAAGGTTCTCCTGGCATACCCACCTTGAATCACCCCTCAATCCAGTGCAAAAATTGCTGCAAAAATCAAAGTGCTGATAGTTGACAGTGTGTCGAGTTATGGCACTCTTTATAGTGGAGGATGCCATGGACCCAATGCCCAACAGGATTGGATATGCCCGCGTCAGCACCACAGGGCAGAATCTCGATTCGCAGATGGATGCACTCACCGCGGCTGGATGCTCGAAGATATTTACTGATAAGGTAAGTGGGGCGAAGGAGTCACGGCCGGAATGGGATCACTTGGTGGAATACCTGCGTGCGGGTGACACACTCGTGGTTGCCGAATTGAGCAGAATGACACGCTCGTTGATGCATCTGCTTCAGACCGTAAAGGTTCTCGAAGCGCGTGGTGTCAATCTGGTTTCCCTCAGGGAAAACATCGATACAACAACCGCTACCGGCCGAGCTTTCATCGGAATGATTGGTGTGGTGAACCAGCTGGAGATTGAACTCAAGGCAGAACGGGCGGCGGCGGGCAGGGCAGCGGCAAAGGCAAGAGGGAAAACAGGAGGAAGACCAAAGACGGATCCCAAGAAACTTGAGCAGGCGAGGATCCTCTATGAGAACTCTGACCTGTCTGCTAAAGCAGTCTGCGAACAAGTTGGGATAGGAAGGCGGACGTTGTTTGCTTATTTGGCGTCTGTTAATGCAGCTGCTTCAGGTCGTTAAGGCTCTTGAAAAGCATGGCTGCTTGTTCCCTACGAGTACACGCCATGTTCAATCCTGCCCAGTATCCTAATGACTGAATCGATGCCGTCAGGAGTGCCCAGCAAATCAATCGGCCGAATATTGCCCAAGGCAAGGTTTTCATGCTTCAGCCACATCAATGCCCTCTGTTTGTCGGAAAAGACCTTCTGTGCCTGTTTGAAGGCGTTTTGGATATGGATTATTTGCATGGATGGTTCCGCAGGCAGCAGATCGTTAGCTTGAAGCTGGTACAGGCTGTGTGGTGAGATGTTGATGAGCATGCACAACTCTTCTCGTGTGAGTTGGAGTGATACAGCCAGACTATCGGCAACGCTGCGATGCACTAGGTTACGACTGTCCATGTTCACCTCCGAAGAAATTGTTGCTGTCAGGTGTTTTCAATTTCATTGTGTCAACGATGCAGTTCAAACATTAGATAATGTCGTACCGCCTTCAACCCCACATAATCTCGTTTCATGAAGTCCAAAGGTGTTTTCCCATCGAATGTTACACAAGGGCGAGTCACCCACTGATCAGCCATGTCAGGGTTATGAGGAAATAATTGGTGGAGTGCAATATAGATAGAGAAAAGGATACCAACTCGGTTAAGCAGATCCGTTTTGTTGGGAAGCGGAGTTCCTTTTCGATATCTGTCAAGCGTCCTGCGGGTCTTTGGCGGAAGTCCCAGCAAAGGAGCTTGGTCCTCCGGGGGAATATGCCAACGATCAAAAAGACTGACTACCCCCTGAGCTAGAAATTCACGGTTCTCTCTGGAACGGATGTCGGTCTGTACATCTCTGTGCTTTCCGTTCACGTTTTCGTCGGTCATCATAGGGACCTCTTCGTATGATGTTAACGGCTTCGAACCTTGACCCGGCGCACTTGATCACAATTGTGGGTTTTTATTTGCCGTATAATTGGTGTGTTACGAACTGAGGTGGGGGTAAAAACTGTTGCCGATGTTGATCTCTCACATAACACTCTCTAACGACGAGCTTTGCGACAGCGGGACACAGTTATCTTCGATTTTCGTGACGTTCCTTACCGTATATCCGGTCGTTGGCCTTGCAGGTCAGCGTTTCCCAGCTCAATGATAATTTCATTTATCAGCTTGCTCTTCTTGTCACTTCTCCCCCCGATCAATTCATAGATCGCGGATTTTTTCACCGAAATTCCCTGTGAAACGAGATCGTTAACGGCAAGGCGAATCTTCTGCTTGATTTCCTCATCGTGTTCAGTTCGCTTATGCATAAGGTTCTGATGGCGTAGAGTCGAAACCTTACGGCACAGGTCCGGAAACTTCCTATAGAGTGAAGAAGGGCTGCACTGATACCTTTTCGCAATTACGCCGACTTGCAGCTCGTTGGTTTCCATGTCTGCCAGGTCTGCCTCCACGGACTCCCAGTTGATTTTATTCTGTCTTTTCACAGCCCTCTTCTGTGTCAGCATATTCGGGACACTTCCATTGCGAGGCATAGTCGCAGGCTTCTTCTGGATACGAGCTGAAAAAACAACCTCAACAAGGCTCTCGCGAAAAGATCGGCAGATATGCAGCAATGCTCCGATGGTGGGTATGTACTTCCCGTTACGCCAGTCAATGATGTACGAATGATTGACCCCCATAATAGCTGCCAACCCTCGAGCGCTTCCCTTGCGACCCTTAATCAGATTATCGAAAAATCCCATGATGGCTTCTTTGCCGGGTGATGATGTGGCGCTTGGAGAGTGTGCTAGAAGATCACCAACAGATTTGGCTGCCCAAATCTGTTCCTCGCTGGCTCCACTGCACATGGTGGCGTCACTGTGCCCGAGCCATCTGCCACAGCGAGAGCAATGGCCGGAAACCAAGTTGCTTGAGATGTGTGGCAACTTTCGCTGGCAGTTGGGGCAGATTGTAATCAATCCTGTTTGGTGAATGGGGCATACAACAACTTCTTGGACCTTCCACAACAGAGGTTCGTAGACCGGCTTACCCTCGCTTTTCCAGCATTCTATGCAAAGGGGGCACCACGCCCTGTCCGCTTTAAGTAGGCCTTTATCCGGGAAAATGGCTTGGAAGGGGAGGAATGTCGTAAATGATAGATCTTTGCGCAAGGTGAGCTTCTCCAAGGCACCGACCCATTCGCCAGCGGTTTTGCTGCGACCACTCATGGCCCCGGCGGCCTTGTAAGACATTGACGTTGTCTTATCCGGATCAAAATAAGTGTGGTTAAGCAATGGGGAAACCACATATCTAACGATGGTCGACGGGGTGTGCATATGTGCTTCGGCAAGCCTGACGACATAGCTTGAAAGGCTTTCCACCAGCGGGCTCCCGATGTCGATCGGTTCAAGGTGATACAACTGACTGGGCGGCGGCAGCTGACAGGGATACGCCTCAAGTTCGTCATAATGCAACGTAGAGTTCGATTGCATCTATTCCTCGTCGGTCGTAACTGGTGGGGCACCCGTTTGTTGCGGTGCCTGATGTATTTCTAATGGTCCATATTCATCTGGAGTCGAATCAGTTGTTGCTCGCCGCCAATCTCCCCGAGGACTGCCTCCCTGAGGCTGAGGTTAAAAAATCGACAGATGCGAGCCACTGCGCCGAGCGGGGGGAGATACTTCCCCTGTCGCCAGTCGCCGATATAGATTTGCTTGATGCGTACGAGCTTTGCCAACCCGATCTCGCTGCCCTTTGTGCGACGTTCTACAAGATAGTCTAAAAGATGCGGTATTGACGTATTCAATGCAATTTCCTTGCAGCAAGGAACGTGGGCCAGGAGTTCTCCAATCGCCGTCGCATACCTGAGATGCTCGTCAGTTGGGTCCCTCCGGAAACGACCGTCATCTCCCAGCCAATTGCCGCACTTGCGGCATAGCCCTATAGCTTTCGTCGCCTTGTGCAATGGCATGTCTTCACCGCAATGCGGGCAGCTACATAATAGAAAGGTGCGATGCTCAGGGCATGCATGAACTTGCGCAATCATCCATAGCAACGGCTCATAGATCGGTAGGCCCTCGTTCTTCCAGCGATCGAAGCAGTGGGGACACCATGCCTTTTCTTCCCGCAGAAGTTTTCTCTCCGAGAAAACCTGCCTGAACCGAAGCAAAGTTGTCCACGCCAAGTCGTCGCGAAGCGTGAGGTTGCTGAGTGCTTCTATCCACACCTCGGTGCTCGTCGAGAGGCCGTTCACGACCCACGAGAGCTTGTAGGATTTGTTGGGTGTCTTGTTTCGGGCGGTAACGAGATCCGTAATTTCCGGCGAGATAACATGTTTGACCAAGTCCGGAGCGGCAAGAAGATGGGCATGGGCAACCCTGGTGAGATAGCTTGAATAACTCTCGACAAAGGGTGTCCCGATCCCTATCGGCTCCAGATGGTAGAGTCTGCTGGGCGATGGCACGTTATGATTACAGGTTGTTGCTTCGTTCTTCGACATGTTCATTTGGGTCTCTTGTTTCTTGTTTTCCAATCTTGAGCCTCTTGGGGGCAGGAATTCCAGGTGTCTTGGTACCAAAGGGGATTCTTATCTTCCCTTGTTCTGGTGACTCTTCAGCGGGGACGGCCTTTTTGTGTCCTTTTGCCGGGGGGAGTCCTAAGTAAACTCTCAGCCCATCCAAAGGCTTCGTGGCTTTCCGGAATTCCTCTTCGCCGGAATTCAGTTCATCGATGAGTTTTTTCAGCTGGTCGTAGCTTAGGGCGGTTTCTTTTAAGTGTTTCGGGGTCAGTAAGGGCGCTGAAATTGTCACCGCCAGTTTTACGGCGCGGTCAAGCCACGGTTTCAGGAGGCCGACACACCCCAAGGATCCCACATAAAGGTCTTCGATCTGCGTAGTTAGCGGGGTGGAGCAGGGTAGCGGCTATGGCGGCCCCGGTTTTCTTGGACACGAAAATGAGGTAAATATTGTGTTCAAGGAGGTCGTCAATGGTAAAGGATGAAACTGTCTCCGGTGCTGCGGAA
>RHLS01000081.1 GCA_003712145.1 Desulfuromonadales bacterium
GCCACCCTCCCGAACCAGAGGATCAGCTCCAGCAGCGCATGGGCCACCGCCTGCACGGTGTAGCGGGTCGGCTTGTCGGCGCTGTCCTCGTCGAGGGCGTGGATGCCGTCGGAGGAAACCCGGTAGACCAGCTCCGAGAACCGGTAGAGGGGGGAGCGGTAATGGAGGAAAACCTCCCCCTGGAGCTTCTGGCTCCGCATGTCGAAATTCCCCTTCAGGTGCTCCAGAATGGCGGCCACGTTGACATTTTTGAGGGGCTGGTCACCCTGCTCGTAGTAGACGAACCGGCGCGGCACCATGTCGGGGCGATGGCGGTGGAGGACGATGTAGAGCTTCTCCTGGATGCTCCGCAGGTTGGCCAGGTTCCCCCGAATGCGGGCAGGGGCGTTGTCGTCCATGGTCCGAAGGGAGTCGATGAGGGCCTGCCGGGTATCGCCCCCCAGGTAGCTGTCCACCACGCCGAAGACATCGGGGTAGCGGCCAACGATCTTCACCCACTCCAGCTCCATGGCCCGCTCCCGCAGCCGTGCAAACATGACGTCCTCGTCGCGCCCCTTCTTGTAGACCTCCCAGATGCCGGCGAAATCCTTCACGTAGCGCTCGAACAGGGCCTGAACGCCGGTAAGGGCCACCACCGGGAGGTGGGGGGCCCGCTCGGTGAAATACTTGGTGGCGGCAATGATGAAGCTGGAGTCGGGGGTCGCCTCGTCGCGGCGCTTGTAGCACTCCACGTCGAGGATCACCCCGCAGATGCCGGCCCCGTCCGCCCCTTCCATAACCTCTCGCCCCTCCTCCAGGCTCGATGCGTGGACAAGACGGATGCCGGCACGGCGGGCGTCGCGGAACAGGGCGTCCACGTACCGCCCGTCATCGTCGATTACCAGCATGGTGAGGGGGATGCCACGGTCGTCGTTCATGTCACCTGCCTCCTCGGCAGCGTCATCCGGAAGCGGACCGGATCGTTGGAAAGCTTGGTGAACGTGCCGTTATGGATCTCGATGAACTTGGCCACCCATGCCCCTCCGAGCCCCTTGCCGGGACTCCCCTTCCCCTTCGTGCCGAAGGCGAGGAAGTCGCCGGTCCTCAGACCCTTCGGAAACGGCAGCCCGTTGTTTTCGTAGTCAATGACAATCTCCTTCACCGTTCGCGAGACGGAGAAATTAACCCAAAGCCCCCCTTCCCGCTCGAAACCGGGGGGGAATCCGTGGACCTCGGCGTTGCGGATCAGGTTCTTCACCGCCTGGACAAAGGAGGGTCGATGGAGCCGGACAGTCCTGACCCCGGTGAATTCGGTGCGGATGGCAAAGCGGGAATTCGGGAAAAGGGGGATGACCTCCCGGGTGAAGAGCTCTCGCAAGTCCACCTCCTCGAAGTCACGCTCCTCGATCCGGTTGCCGAAGAGGTCCTCCGTGGTGTCCAGAATTTCCCGGATCTGCCGCAGCCCCAGCTCCGTGGCGGCCAAGGCATCCTCCACACGCTCGACGCTGCCATCGCGGCGGGTGCCGATGACATCCTGCGCCTGGTGCCGGGCTTCAAGGTAGTCGCGCACATCCCGCAGCGGCGCCAGCGCCATTTGTATGGTGGGGTTCACGCTGTGGGCAATGTGGCGCAGGATCGTGAAGCCGGTCTCCTGCCGCTCCGCCGAAAGTGCCGAGCGTCGCCGCAGGAGACGCCGCTCCAGGAGCCAGTCGATGGCGGCGCCAAGGGTGATGAGGAGCACCACCGGCACCGTGCCGAGGGGAAGCGGAAACGGAGACGGGAGGAAGAAGTTGATTCCAATGATTGCGGCGCACAGGGACGTGTTGAGCACTACCACCGCCCCCATGGAACGGACATGGGTGCAGACGAGGGCCGCCGCGGCGACCACCATCACAAAGGATGCGACTGTGGGGAGGAGCGGCATGGGAGTGAGGCGCCGCTCCATCATCACCAGCTTGACGGTCAGCAG
Source organism: Desulfuromonadales bacterium (assembly GCA_003712145.1). Taxonomy (GTDB): domain Bacteria; phylum Desulfobacterota; class Desulfuromonadia; order Geobacterales; family Geobacteraceae; genus Geobacter. The sequence goes on from RHLS01000081.1 coordinate 1,949, forward strand.
GAGCCGGATGAGGAAATCGACCGTCATGTCGTACAGGCCGGTCTGCCCCAGAAAGAAGACCGAGAAGGCGATCAGCATGCCGCTCAGGAAGTTGGCGCCGAAGACGCGGCGCCGGTTGGCGTAGAGTGACTCGTAGCGATTGCCGAGCCATCCCTTCAGAACGCGGGGATCGAAGCTCAGGCGCGGCGACCGCCGCCCCAGGCGTATGCCCAGGGCGGCGGCGTGGTCCAGCATGGCGCGCCACGGTTTGTTGAGGTTCATTGAAGCGGTCGGCACCCGGATAACAACCTAGAACTTACCGTTGATGTTGAACTGGAGGGTGTCCACGTCGAAGGGTCCGGGTTTGGGATAGGTTGCCTGAATGTTCTCATCGCCCGTTGCCATGAGTACTCCGCGTGTATCGGTAATCTGGTTTGACGTCAGCCACTTGAACGACAACCAGACATTCTTTGCAATTCCGATATCCCCTCCGAGAATCCACCCCTTCGCGTTGGTACCGCCAAGGTGAAAATCCGAATCGGTGAAAGCGTCGTACACCGCATCAGCTCCCAGCCTCTTGTAGAAAAGGTAGCTTTTCCACTCACCGAAATTGCTTACCGTAGGATGGCCGACAGCCAGACCAACCTGATAACCGTAATCATCCTTTTTGATCGAATTATCCATTGTCAACGAACGAACCTCGTCCAAATCGAATCCGAGGTTCTTGACATAATCACCCATGAATACAAAGTGGATCGGGTCCCAGAAACCGAAATCGACGGCGGCGGTGACGTTGAGCTCCCTGAAGTTAGACGCCAGGCCGGGAACGTATCCCGGATCGATCGGCTCGCCGATAAAGGTCCTGTTCAGGTCGAAGACGGAATTTCCCTTCTGGGCCTGCGTCAGTTTCGTGGTGTCGTTCTCGCCATTAACGGTCGTGTTGAGCTTGCCCTGCATATTCTCGTAATGGTAATAGGCAACTCCCACCTTGGCGGACAAGTCTTCTCCTTTACGGAATTCAACTCCACCCTGAATTCCCGACAGCCATTTATCCCGCTGCGAAAACTCTATTTCCTGGAGAGGGAACACACCGGCCGTCAGAAATCCTCCGAAGGAATCGGTGAACTGCCGCGAATAGCTGGCGGCGATCCCCTCGAAATTCAGGTCCGGGTCCCAGACCAGATCGGTTGAAAACCAGGGACTGGGAAGACGTCCACCCCAGAGCGTCAGGCCAGTGACCGGCTTCCACCGCAGATAGGCGAGATCCAGCACGAACCCGTCTTTGTTGAAGTTGTCGCCAAGGGTATCATTGGTCGAAACAGGATCGGTCTCGTTGCCGGTGGAGAGCTTGATTTCCGCATCGACCTGGTCATTGACCTTCGCGGTTACGCCGAGGCGTGCCCTAATACGGAGACGCTGCCGGTCCACAGTGGTATTGACCTCTTTGAGCGTGACGGGGTCGATGTACGTTCCCTCCTCCGTGTTCCCGTCATCGAAGAAGTCCCCCTGATACCGAAGCCGGATATCCCCCGACAGCTTGAACCGGTTGAGCCACTCGGGAAGCTTGGCGAATTTCTCGTCCAGCTTGTCAACCTTCGCCATCTCGTCGGTCACCTTCCGGTCAACGCTCTTGTCCACCCCCTTGTTCACTTCACCGATGAGGGTAGCGGCAAACTGGTCGGTTTCCGCCTTGCCGCGGTATCGGCCCATGAGGCTTGAGGCCTCATCCCTGTTCACCAGGCCGAGGCTGCGGACCGTGGCGATCATCCCGGCCACCTCTTCCTCCGACTTGGTGGTGCGATGGTACTCGATGGTCTTGCCTGCGAAGATATCTCCTGTTTCCTTCCGCTCCGCTGCCGGGACCAGGGCCTCCCACCGCCCCTTGGCCCCCTGCCGGATTTCATCGAGACGGTCCTTGAGGGCCAGGGTCTCCTCGACACTGATGAGACCCTGGTCGTTCATGGCGTCGATGAGATCGGAGGTCTCCTCATAGGTCAGTTGTAACTGCTCTGCCCCGGCGATAACGGCCGGCGCGGCGACTTCGGTTGTGAGTTCGGGCTGCTTTTTCTCCTCGCCGGCGATGCGGCGCTCCAGGGTGCCGGCCTCCTCTTCGGAGATGACCCCCTTCTCCCTGAGCAGCTTGATGAGTTCGCCGATCCCGGCCATTTTGCCTGCCGCGGAGGGCGTCTCCACCGCAAGGGCCGGCGCGGCGGCCATGAGGGTGACAAGTGCAGCCGCGCTGGTCAGGCGGGTGATGATACGTTTCATTACAAGACCTCCGTTCATTGTTCAATTGATATGCTGATGCTCATGTTCGATCCGTCACCCTACCCTTGGGATGATATCTTGATGGTCATGGTACGGGGCATCCCCTCGGGGGGAGCTTCACTGATCCTGACAAGCGGCACCGACTGCCTCACCGCTTCATCCATGCGTGCATTGCCCGATGAACCGACGATGCGATGATCCACCACCACCCCCTTCACATCGAGGGTCAACTTGACCACAGTCTGGTACGTCCCCTTTGGAAAACCGCCGCTCTCGTCCAGGATCGACTTTACCTTCTTCCGGACCTCGTCCTGAACCTTCTTGGTGTACCAGCCGTACTTGGCGAGGAGCGACAGCTTGTTCATACCGCCGCCCCCCCCTCCTC
>RHLS01000033.1 GCA_003712145.1 Desulfuromonadales bacterium
ACTCAAGATGGCTGCGTGACTCTTATCTTGTGTCCAAGGTACCGGGCGCGCTACAAGCAGGGTAGCGGCAGTTTGTCTTCTATCGTCGCCGCCAAGTTGACGAACTGCTCGTAATCCTTCCGGGATATCAGCCCGATATCGCGGCAGATGCACGTCGCAGCTGCGGCGGCTCAATTGGCCACTTAAATTGCGAAAGGCCATAAGGTTGTACGTCCCCGCAAGGACGAGTACTGTCTCAGTCAGATTGGCTAAGGATTTCAAATACTCAAGCTGCGCCTGTATGTCTTTTGGGCTGACTCTCAATGCGAAATGATGGGCCTCGTCGATGAGGAAAACTTCCACTTGTCGATGGAGAATCGTGCTCTCAAGGGCAATTCGCAGTTCGTGTCCTGGGGTCCTGACGTTGTCAAGGGTCTGTTGCGTGAATGCTCTCGACAGTACCAGTTTCTTGTCCGGCAAAGGTTCGTAGAGACTTATCAGGGCGCGACGATAGAACTCCTTCCAACTGAATGGACCTGAGTTGGGGGCAGGAGCTTCGACAAGAGCGACAGGGATTGCGTCTGGTGTAAGCTTGCCCGATGCATGGGCTTTTTGGGTGAACTTACGTTCGAAATGCTTCAGGAGTTGTGTCTTGCCAACGCCTGACGGACCGTAGAGGAAAATAACAGACCCCTTCGGGGCATGTTCAACCGCATAGGTGAGCTGCTGGAGAGCTCGCTGCAGGTTAGTGTGGTTGATGATGAGATTGAAAAAGGGATTCTCATGGTGAGTCATTATGCGGATCTCCGTGGTTATGTTAATTCCTCAAAAAGTTCAGTGGGTTGGGGTGGTTCTGGATAGGGTGCCGGTTCTCGTGAGCTTTCTGCATCCGATTTGACCAGAGTGATGTGCGAACGCAATGTTTTTGCCTCTGAAGCCCGCTTTTGGGCGAGGAGCATCTTCTCTTGATCAAGGTTTTCGGCGATGAATTGGGCGATAATCTGATCATAATTGTCCGTGTTGCGGTTGTGGTCGGAGTAACGCATCCTGATTTCGGCGCTGACCGCCTTGAGTTCATGCTCGGTCAGCCCTTCCAGATGTTCGTGATACCTTGATAGGCAGCGAACCCATGTCCCATTTACAAAGGCGTAGACGTGACCGATGTTGTACGGGTCATAGCGGACGCTGACACTGCTGCGTGCAACCAGCGGAGAACTGAACCCCTCATGCCAGTAAAAGATGTTGTTGACCTTCACCCCCTTGCTGGGGATCACCTTTGCTTCCGCTTTCGGTGTGGTCGGGAGAGTAGAAATTTCAAAGTTTGTGTTATAGGGGGTGAGGCGGAAAGGACGGTTGCCGTGGGTGTCCATTCCACGTGTGTAGGCGCTCCTGGGAGATTCTCCAAGGGTTCCGTGGTCGATGGTGTCGTAAATTTCATAGAGGTATTTCTCCAGCTGTTGGGAGAAATCGGCAAACGACCAGATGGCGGTGTTTTTCGGGTTGACCGCTTTGGTGACTTGCCGGACATTCCGCATGATTTGAGTGTTGCCTTTGAGACTATAAATATATTGAGTGTTGATCGTTCCGAAGAGGCGTTCCAGGATTGAGCCGAACCGTGCCTGGGCTGGTGGGCGGTCTTTGCGGGTGATCTCATACATCGCCAAAAATGCTCCAAAATAGAGAGATTTAAATTCCCTCCCGTTGTCGACAATGATCGTCTGGGGCAGCCGATTAAAGCGCCGGACTGCCTCCCGGAGCACCATCATGCATGAGCGGTAACTCGGTGCCTCGTAGGATAGACAATATGCCAGTACGCGTCTGCTGGTAGCATCTACCATCAGGGTGAGCCAAGGGCGGCCCAGTGGCTTCCTGGTCACAGAGTCGAGAAGCTCTAAGTCGAGCAATGTATGGTCGATATGGACGATTTCCCAGGGACGTTCTCCATGGCGTGCGGTCGTCATCTCCGTCGCCATGCTTGGAGCAGTTGCCTGGTATGCCGCGCGGCGCCCCTGGCGACACATGATTACAAATGTTGTGTCTAGGAGTGCGATTGTCTTTGCAAAGGTCTTGTAACTAGCTGGAACAAGTCCTTGTTTCTCGCAGGTTTCTTTGAACAACCGGTAGGCATTTTTTTTCGTAATTTGACGGGGGTCCAGGTAGTGCTCATCGATGACCTTGTCCATCAAAGTAGTGACTGCTTCTGGTAGTCTTTTGTTGTAGTTCCCCCGGCAACTGATTTCGTCGATAAGTCCGGGATAGCCTACGCCATAGAGGTGTTCTGCCATCTTGAAGCGATTAATCCAACGGCGAATGGTGCGGGACATTGGGGCTTCGCTGCTGCCTTCCAGGTGGCCCTGAATTGCGGCCATCCGCTGATTGGCTCTTTTCAGTTCTTCGGGGCCGGCCTTCGCAATCGCTTCATTCAAGACGTCGACCGATGTCTCGGTTTTGATCGTCCCCGTAATGATTCCGTCCCTTACGTACCCTTCAAAAACTTTATATTCCAGCGAAACCACCTGTCCCTGTTGATCCTTGAGGTATAGTGTGCTGTCTCCGTAGTTGAGAATGGTGAAGCTTTGGCCAGCCCAGATTATCCGCGTCCCCGTGGCTAAATCTATGTGGTGTGGTTGTACCATTGCGTGCGTTTGTGATGCTGTTGCTTGTCCCAATGCCAACGACAGGCCAATGCTTGTGAATACCGGCACTTTTTCCGGTTCCTTGAGTGGATAAGTGCTGATATCGACAAACAACTCTCCCCGCGCGATGAGAAGCCCTATTTCTTCGACCGCACAGATCTCTGACATCGCATATAGTTGCGAAAGCAAAATCCCTTGTAGGGCATTGATAATGCTTTTGATGCGCACGATGCGCTCAGGGTCAAGAGTTGTGGTGTCGTCGCGAAAATATTCTTCGAGATAGGTGTAGTTGCGATCGAGGGTCCAGTTCACTCGAGCGGATGACCACACAATGCACATAAGGCCATACGGATTGGCATATTCCTCGCCTGGGGGGAATGACCACGTGCCATCTGAGTTTTGCTGATATCTACCAGTCTTGTCCGCAAGCTGATGCAATTTCTCATCACTTTTACACTCGACCCAACCAGCTCTCCCGTCTCGCCAGACTACGAAATAATCGAATGTCTTCATCACTGTGGTGGTTCGCCCCCCCTCCAGTAGATAGGTAAGTTTAATAGGAGGTGGCTGGTCATAGTATTCGATGACGTCATCAGAGTACTCGCAGTGCTGCAGGAATGCCCGCTCGACCTTGTTGCTTTCGAATTGGATGGTCGCCTCCATCTTCCTGCTTGGGTATGTGCCGGAGACATTTGATCTTCCCCCTTGAACGCGACGCGACGGCGGAGACTCTCGAATTGTCCTAATTAGTTTTTCGGCTTCACTGGATAGATGGGCATGGTTTACCCATGCCTGGAATTGTTCCTCGGTCATCATTACATTTTCCTTTCATTTACCCGTTCGAAATACTTATGAGGTGGGAGGAGAACGTCCTCGCGTCTTCAGCTATAAAAGTGGGTCGGTTGAACGTGTGTTTGGTGGAGCACAAATACAAAAAAAAATGCAAAAATGGAAGTAAAAAAATCACATAACATGCCGATATCGCTACAAAATAATGTTTACAGATCTGCGGTATTGAAAGTGCATTTCGTATTGACATCGTAAGAGCTATGACTAAAAATGCTGGAGGGTGTGGGCCTGCCTGAAACTGCATTCTGAGCTCTCAGTTGATCGCAAGTGGACGTTTGGATTGACAGCCGTTGTACTAAAGGTTATTAATCTAGTTTGTTATAAATGCACTTAAGGGGCGTGATTCGCCATGATCTCTGGAGGGTGTTCCCGTTTGACAAAGCCGCGTGCAGCTTGGTTTGCTGCAGGTGGCTTTGCTGCTTCATGGGCTGTGGCGTCAGACAGTGGGAGCAGAGGCTCAATACATGACCCCTGAACAGGAAGCGCGCATACAGGTGGACCGGATGCTGGTCGAGGCCGGCTGGCAGGTGCAGGACGTGCGGAGCGTCAATCTGCACGCCGGCCGGGGTGTGGCCATCCGCGAGTTTCCCCTTGAGCGTGGCTTCGGTTTTGCCGACTACCTCCTTTACGTGGACGGTCAGGCAGCTGGCGTGATCGAGGCCAAGAAGGCCGGCACCACCCTCAGCGGTGTGGAGATCCAGTCCGACCAGTACACCCAGGGGCTGCCACCGGCTCTGCCGGCCTGGTTCCGGCCGTTGCCGTTCAGCTACCAGTCCACCGGCATCGAGACCTGCTTCACCAACGGCCTCGACCCCGATCCCCGCTCACGGCGGGTCTTCTCCTTCCATCGCCCTGAGACTCTTGCTGTCTGGATCGATGACAGCGCCACTGACAGAGGGGTAGCGGCGGAGCGGGGCGCCCACTGGCCGCCGAAAACCTATCGCAGCCGCCTGCGCCGGATGCCGCCGCTCCATACGGACGGGCTCTGGCCTGCCCAGTCTCGGGCCATCGCCAACCTTGAAGAATCCCTGGCCGCCGACCGCCCCCGCTCCCTGGTGCAGATGGCGACCGGCTCGGGCAAGACCTTCACCGCCGTCTCCTTCATCTACCGACAACTCAAATTCGCCGGCGCCCGGCGGGTGCTTTTCCTGGTGGACCGGGCCAACCTGGGTCGCCAGACCCTGAAGGAGTTCCAGCAGTACCAGTCCCCCTACACGCCGTTCAAGTTCACCGAGGAATACATCGTCAACCATCTCCAGTCGAGCCGCCTGGATTCCACGGCGCGGGTCTGCATCTGCACCATCCAGCGGCTCTACTCCATCCTGCGGGGGGAGGATCTGGCGCCCGAGCTTGAGGAGGAGTCGCTCTTCGACCACGAAAGCCTCTTTCGGGAGCCTCCGCCGGTGGTCTACAACCCGGCCATCCCGCCCGAGACCTTCGATCTGATCGTCACCGACGAGTGTCACCGCTCCATCTACAACCTCTGGCGGCAGGTGCTGGAGTACTTCGACGGCTTCCTGGTCGGCTTGACCGCCACCCCGAGCAAGCAGACCTTCGGCTTCTTCAACCAGAACCTGGTGATGGAGTATCCCCACGAACAGGCGGTTGCCGACGGGGTCAACGTCAACTACGATGTCTACCGCATCAGGACCAGGATTACCCAGGGGGGCTCGCTGGTAGAGGCGGGGCACTTCGTGGACCGCCGCGAGCGGGATACGCGAGCCGTGCGCTGGGAAAGACTGGACGAGGACCTCTCCTACGAGGCGAACCAGCTGGATCGGGACGTGGTGGCAGTGGACCAGATCCGCACCGTGGTCAAAACCTTCCGGGACAAGGTGCTGACCGAGATATTCCCCGGCCGCACCTGGGTCCCCAAAACCCTGATCTTCGCCAAGGACGACTCCCACGCCGAAGACATCGTCCGGATCGTCCGGGAGGAGTTCGGCAAGGGGAACGACTTCTGCCAGAAGATCACCTACCGCACCACCGGCGCGAGGCCCGAAGACCTCATCGCCTCCTTCCGCACCAGCCCCATGCCGCGCATCGCCGTAACCGTGGACATGATCGCCACCGGCACCGACATCAAGCCGCTGGAGTGCGTCTTCTTCATGCGGATGATCCGCTCCCGCTCCTTCTTCGAGCAGATGAAGGGGCGCGGGGTGCGGGTGATCAACGACACCGACCTGCAGGCGGTCACACCGGACGCAGCGGTCAAGACCCACTTCGTCATCGTCGATGCGGTAGGCGTCTGCGAGGAGGACAAGACCGATTCCCGGCCGCTGGAGAAGAAGCCGACCGTTACCCTGGAAAAGCTCCTCCAGGCCGTGGCGCTGGGTAACACCGAGAGCGAGGTGATCTCCTCAATTGCCGGGCGCTTTGCCCGTCTGGAGCGGAAGCTTGATCCGGCTGCCAGGGGGGAGATCGCGAAGCTGGCCGGCGGCAAGGGCTTGCAGGAGCTTACCGGTGACCTGATCGCGTCAATAGACCCGGAGCGGCAGATCGAGCAGGCGAGAAGCGATTTCGGCGTCGGCGATCCGACCGTGGAGCAGGTCGGGCAGGCCGGCGTGAAGCTGATCCGTGAGGCGGTGAAGCCGCTCTGCGAGCCGAAGCTGAGGGAGAAGATCCTGGAGCTGCAGCGAAAGGTCGATCAGGTCATCGACACGGTCAGCGCCGATGAGGTGATCGAGGCCGGTTTCGACGCCGAGGCGCTGGAAAAGGCGCGGGGGCTGGTGCAGTCGTTCGAACAGTTCATCGAAGAGCACAAGGACGAGATTACCGCCCTGCAAATCCTCTACAGCCGCCCCTATCACCAGCGCCTGAAATACGACGAGGTCAAGGGGCTGGCGGAGATGATCGAGAAGCCGCCCTATCTCTGGCGGATCGACCGGCTCTGGGACGCCTATGCGGCCCTGGAGACCTCCAAGGTCAAGGGGGCGGGGAGCAGGCGGCTCTGGACCGACATCGTCTCCCTGGTCCGTTTTGCGCTGCACCAGGAGCCGGTACTGGAGCCGTTCGAGGAGCATGTGCACGAGCGGTTCAGCGCCTGGCTCGCCAAACAGGAGTCGGGCGGGAAGCGGTTCAGCGACGAGCAGCGCTGGTGGCTGGAGCGGATCCGGGACCATGTCATCGCCAGCCTGGAGATTGGGCGGGAAGATTTCGAGTTTACCCCGTTCAAGGAGAACGGCGGGATCGGGAAGGTGTATCAGTTGTTCGGAGAGGAGTTGTGGGGGATGCTGGAGGAATTGAATGAGGTGCTGGCGGCGTGAGTGAAGTTAAGCAATGGAAAACAGTCCGAATCGGCGATGCGCTAAAACTTGTGAATGGGCGCGCATTCAAGCCAACCGAATGGAAACAATCAGGCCTTCCAATAATAAGAATCCAAAACCTGAATAATCCTGCCGCGCCATACAACTACTATGATGGAGATCTTCCGGAGAAATTTCTTGTTAAACCTGGCGACTTACTCTTCGCTTGGTCAGGCACCCCAGGGACATCATTTGGTGCGCATATCTGGCGGGATGGAACGGCCTGGCTTAATCAGCACATTTTCAAGGTGCTGTTCGATGAAAATGATTTTGACAAGCGGTTCTTGCAACTCGCGATAAACCAGAATCTACAGGAATACATTCGTCAGGCTCACGGCGGAGCCGGTTTAGCACACATCACTAAAGGAAAATTCGAAGCTTCGGAAATACCAAAACCACCAGTTAAGGTTCAGCAAGAGATAGTCGGGGAAATTGACAAGCAGTTTTCTCGACTAGATGAATCAGTAACATCACTGAAACGCATCCAGGCGAACCTCAAGCGGTACAAGGCGGCCGTGCTGAAGGCTGCTGTGGAAGGTAAGCTCACCGAGCTGTGGCGCAAGGAGCATCCCGACGTCGAGCCTGCCGATCAGCTCCTCAAGCGCATCCTCGCCGAGCGCCGCGCCAAGTGGGAAGCCGATGAGCTGGCGAAGATGAAGGCGAAGGGGATGAAGCCGAAGGATGATTCGTGGAAGAAGAAATACAAGGAGCCTGTTGGGCCGGATGCTGCCAATCTGCCGGAGTTGCCGGAGGGGTGGGTGTGGGCGACTTTGCCGCAGCTTGGCGAGTTGAACAGGGGAAAGTCAAAGCATAGACCACGGAACGCACCACATCTTTATGGTGGTCCCTATCCATTTATTCAGACTGGCGACATCCGGGCCGCCAATAGGATTTTGAAAAGCTTCAGTCAGACATACAGTAAGGCAGGGCTTGAACAAAGCCGATTATGGCCAGCAGGAACGCTCTGTATAACGATTGCTGCGAATATAGCTGACACAGCCATACTGGGTATTGAAGCATGTTTCCCGGATAGCGTGGTTGGATTCTTGGTTGAGGAGAATCATTGTGAGACGGGATTTGTCGAGTATTTCATCAGAACGGCAAAAGAGAATATCGAAAGGTATGCACCCGCTACCGCACAGAAAAATATCAATTTGGAAATTTTGACTGAAATTGCAGTAGCTTTACCGCCATTGACGGAGCAGCGCACAATCCTCAAAGAAATCGACCGCCGCCTCTCCGTCACCGAAGAACTGGAAGCCACAATAGAAACCAACCTCAAGCGCGCCGAGCGCCTGCGACAGACGATTCTGCAACGGGCGTTTAATGAGTAAACACATGGCAGCTGAATTTATAAAAAAGAAAGCAACCGAACTTTTTGCTGAGCAACTTGAAAAAGAGTTCTCTTCAAAAGATTTCGTTGTTTTTTTATGTGGTCCTACTCTCAAAGACTTAACATTGCCAGGTGCAAAATTAAGAAAGCAACTTAAAGAGCAATTTGAGGGAGAAGGATTTGATGTCGTCCTTGGGGAAGATGATGGGCTAGAGGAGCCAAGATTAAAATTTGACCTTTATGCCCATGAAAACGAACTCAGGTTCATAGAAAATCACTGTGGGGCTGTTGTTCTTGTTGCTACTAGTGTCGGAGCCTTTTGTGAATTAGGTTTGTTTTCATATAAGAAATCACATGACGTTAATCACCCAGATATTATTTTGATCGTGGATGAAAAATATAAGGATGATAAGTCATATTTCAATGAGGGCCCTGCTGCGGCTGTTGAAGATCATGGTAAAGTTTTCTTTGGCAATTTGGATGATTTTGATATTTCTCCGATAATCAAGAGGCTTAGACGTCGAAGAACTGTATATTCGACAGATAAAATAGGTCGGCCTCCAGGCAAGATGGTGTAGTCATGAAAACAAAATTGAACGAAGAATTATTTCTTTGGGCTGTCGGAGTGCTGCAGCCGGCTACCGCAAAGAATGTCATTGATTTAATCGTAGAAATGTTTCCCGAGATTAGGCCGTTGCCAACCGTCAGTGAAGTTGAGTCAAGATTCAATACCTGGCGAGAATCTGGGTTGTTGGCCAGAGTACACGGTAAATCCCGCTATTATTCGTTAACATACGAAGGGCAAAGCCATCTTTCTGTCCCGCTAAGGAGGTATAAGGATCAAGTCCGTCTTTTCTTGTTAAAGGACGCAAGGAATGCTAAAGTTACTTTGTCGGGGGAGGCAACTCAGGAGTTGGCTGGCGTTTCGCCAGCCGTGGATGGTAGCACAGATTTACAAGAGGGCGGGCGGCCAGTAATTCCGGCCGTTGATCCTCGGGGACCTCGAATCACCGGCCGGAATTACTGGCCGCCGATCTCAAAGCAGCATAATTTTAGAGCTGGCTCCGGTAGTAGCTCCCCCGACATTTATTTAGATTATTTTTCGTACCCTTCGATAAAATCTATACATAGCGTAAGCAGGTCTCCAGCCACTGGTAATGATCTGAGTGCGGTTGACATATCATTAGCACTTGGAATCAGCCCCCGCCTTTTCACTTCGTTTACACACGCTCCTGAGAATCACTACCGTTCTTTCCAAATAGGAAAGCGCGGAGGTGGAACTCGTCAGATTGATTCCCCCCGGGTTTTCCTAAAAACCGTTCAATGCTGGGTAGTCGAATATTTTCTCTGGCGACTTCCCTCTCATCCAAGTTGTCACTCGTACCAAAAAGACAAATCGATTCAAACGAACGCTTCGCCTCATGTCGGCAAGAAATTCGTTGCTAATGTCGACATTGAAAATTTCTTTGGGTCGATAACCACTGAGATGGTACGAATGTTATTTCTGAGGAATGGAATGGGTGAGCAACTTTCAAAAAATCTTTCAAAGTTATTAACGCTGAGAGGCAGTCTTCCTCAAGGGTCACCTGCAAGCCCTATCATTTCTAATGCGTTCTTATATGAATTCGATGAGATAATTTATCAAAAGGCTATCGAGGATAGTGCTGATTACACGAGGTATGCTGATGACATGACGCTCAGCGGTGACAATAGACAGGAACTTAAAAATATGATTTCAATTATTCAAGGTGAGCTAGAAAAGCTTGGCCTAAGATTGAAAGATACAAAAACTAGAATTGCCAGTTACGGAGGGCAGCAACGAGTTACTGGTGTTGTCGTAAATACTCGTATATCTCCGCCAAGAACTTTAAGGCGACAAGTAAGAGCTATGTTCCACCAAGCTAGCCTAAATCCAGCTGATGCCGATGTAAGGATATTGAGAGGATATTTGAGCTATTTGAGTTCTTATAGCTTTTTGAAAGAATCAGAAGAATTATCAAAGTACAGGGCAATATTGAATCAAGTGATAGATTCAAAAAATCAATCTTAAGTAATCAGAGGATTTACGTAGATGACCCCTGCTGCAATCGTCCAAAAACTCTGGAACTACTGCAACGTCCTGCGCGACGATGGGATGAGCTATGGCGACTATGTCGAGCAGCTCACCTTTCTCCTTTTCCTCAAGATGGCCGACGAGCGCACCAAGAAGCCCTTCGACCAGAAGAGCCCCGTCCCGGCCGGCTACGACTGGCCGAGCCTCTTGAAAATGGACGGTGACGACCTGTTCGACCACTACCGCCATACCCTGGAGAAGCTGGGGCAGGAGAAGGGGCTCTTGGGGCTGATCTTTGGCCGTGCCCAGAACAAGTTCCAGGACCCGGCCAAGCTGCGCCGCCTGCTGGTGGACCTGCTGGACAAGGAAAACTGGTCGATCATGAGTGCCGACGTGAAGGGGGACGCCTACGAGGGGCTGCTGGAGAAGAACGCCCAGGACACGAAGAGCGGGGCCGGGCAGTACTTCACACCGCGGCCGCTGATCAAGGCCATGGTCGACGTCATGGCGCCGAAGCCAGGGGAGACGGTCTGCGACCCGGCCTGCGGCACCGGCGGCTTCCTGTTTGCTACCCACGAATACGTGACCAGGCACCACAAGCTGGACCGGGAGCAGAAGCAGTTCCTGGACAGCCAGACTCTGCGCGGCTGGGAGCTGGTGCACAATACGGCCCGCCTCTGCGCCATGAACCTTATGCTGCACGGTATCGGTGGCGAGAAGCTGCCGCTCACCGTTTCCGATTCCCTGGCGGCCGATCCGGGGGAGCGGTTCGACCTGGTTCTCACCAACCCGCCGTTCGGCAAGAAGAGCTCGACCACCATCGTCGGTGAGGACGGCAAGGTCTACGTGGAGAAAGACATCATCGAGCGCCAGGACTTCTGGGCCACCACCTCCAACAAGCAGCTGAACTTCGTCCAGCACATCAAGACGCTCCTGAAGCAGTACGGCCGGGCGGCCGTCGTGGTGCCGGACAACGTGCTCTTCGAGGGCGGGGCCGGAGAAACGATCCGGAAGAAGCTCCTCCACGAGTGCGACGTGCACACGCTGCTTCGGCTCCCCACCGGGCTCTTCTACGCCCAGGGGGTGAAGGCGAACGTGGTCTTCTTCGACAAGAAGCCGGCCAGTGAAACGCCTTGGACGAAGAAGCTCTGGATCTACGACCTGCGCACCAACATGCACTTCACCCTGAAGACCAACCCGCTCCAGAGAAAGGACCTGGACGAGTTCGTCACCCTCTACAATCCCGCGAACCGCTTTGAGCGCACCCCCACCTGGAGCGAGGCGACCCCCGACGGCCGCTGGCGCGCCTACACCTTTGAGGAGATCATCGCCAGAGACAAGGCGAGCCTCGACATCTTCTGGCTGAAGGACGAAAGCCTTGAGGACTCGGCCAAACTTCCCGAGCCGGGAATCATCCTGCGGGACATTATCGAAGACCTCCAGGGAGCGCTGGAGCAATTGAAGTTGATTGCGGAGGATGTGGAAGGCGAGTTCTCGGATATGGCGGGAGAGGAAAATTAATTTTCGAAGCTCAACCTCTGCCGGAGTCCGGTCTTTGAAACGCGAAAAGCCACTCTGAACCCGAGTGGCTTTTCTATAAAATAAAAAGTCGACTACCATGTAACTCATTCCCCGGCCACCCCACGCAAAAAAGTGGAAGTAAAACGTGTCAAACGGGGGTGGAAGTAAAACGTGTCCAAAACGGCCACATTATGCTTCAAGTTACAACTTGCCTCCTCATGTTTGAATGGCGGAAGCACACAGGAATCGAACCTGCCAGGGAGATTTCTCATCCCCCTCACCAGTTTTGAAGACTGGGCGGCCCACCAGCGACCGACGTGCTTCCGTGATGTATGGATATACAAGGCGGGGATTTGCTCGGGGCGACGCAGCAAACTGGGTCAACAATAGAGCATTTCGTCACACAATTCAAGGACGGCATGCGTTGCCTGTGGTCTGTCCCGAGAACAACGCAGTTGTCACTTGATGAAAGCCTCCGTACATGATAACAATCGTCAGTCAGAACAAGGCTGTTAATAACTGATCCATATTCTGCACGAGAAACTCCGGAGGAAGACATGGATGTGAAATCGCTGAAAATGGTTGGATTGCTTTCCCTGGCGCTGAGCCTGACTGCCCCTGCATCGTTTGCCGCTCCCAAGGAAGCTGCCAAGGAGGAGAGCGCCGAGGCGATGATCAAGAGACTCTACCCTCGTCTTCCCGTTTCGAGCGTGAAGAAGACGGAAATCGACGGCTTCTACGAGGTTACCGCCGATGGCAATATCGTCTACATACACCCCAAGTCGGGTCATGTGATGGTCGGCGAGCTCTATACGAAAGACGGAAAGAATCTGACCGTTGAGGCGCGCAACAAGTTGACCGCTGATAAGTACAAGCTCCTGACCGCCGCCGACAAGGAGAAGGCGGTTAAGGTAGGCAACGGCAAGTATGAGGTGATCGAGATCACGGACCCCGATTGCCCTTTCTGCCGAAAGATGCATGAATACTGGGGCAAGCGCCCCGATGTCACGCGGTATGTCTTCTTCCTTCCCCTGAGCATGCACCCTGACGCGGAAAAAAAGGTCCGCTACATCCTCTCTGCCGAGAACCGAGAGATGGCATTGTGGGAGGTCTATTCGGGCGAGCTCGACAATAACAAGGAGAAGCTGGAGAAGCCCCGGGACGACAAGGGGCTCGTTGCCGCCCACAAGGCCATTGTCGCCAAGCTCGGCGTCCAGTCGACCCCCAATTTCTGGGTCGCGGGAAGCTATGTGAGCGGTGCGAACATCCCGCAGATCGAGAAGCTCATCGGGGTCTGCAAGTTAGCGCAAGGTGCGGCTCCGGGCGCGGCGCCGGTCTGCGAGGACGAAGCGAAAGGGAAGTAAGGAGAGCAGGATAGCCGGCCGTGATCCCCTTAAAGGACTACAACCCCACACGATGTTTTCCCGTCGTCAGTGTTGTTTTCATCGCCCTGAATATCCTTGTTTTTCTCGTTGACCGGTTTACCGGCCATTACGAGCCTATGATCGTCGAGACCGCCCGCGGGCTGGTGCGTACCCATCAGTTCGTCGGCGGTCTCTCCGCCGGCTATGCCCTTGTGCCGGCAACATTCGCCTCCGTGCCGTTCCTGGCTTGGCCCACCGTCTTCACTTCCATGTTCCTCCATGGCAACTGGCTCCACATCGGCTCTAACATGCTCTATCTCTGGATATTCGGCAATAATGTCGAGGATGTTCTGGGTCGGTTCCGTTTCGTGCTTTTCTATTTTGCCTGCGGGGCTGTGGCGGCTCTTGCCCAGGTTGTGAGCGCTCCGGGGTCCAATATACCCATGGTTGGCGCCAGCGGTGCCGTGGCGGGGGTCATGGGAGCCTATCTCCTCCTCTTTCCCAAGGCGCGAATCCTGACCCTTGTTCCCATCATTTTTTTCTTCACCTTCATCGAGGTGCCCGCGTTCATCATCATCGGCTATTGGGCCCTGATCCAGTTCCTGAACGCCAACTGGCTCGGCGGCGGAGAACTCAGGGGGGGCGTCGCGTATTTCGCCCATATCGGTGGGTTTGTTGCAGGTGTGGTCCTGATTCTGCTGTCGGGGAAGGGCAGGGGTGAGGGGGGCTTCAGCCGCCTCCCATGAAGGTCATGGCTTGCCGGTAAAGCTGTGGAATCGGGGAGTGCCGTGTTGTCCTTCTTCGGCGAGCCGGTAGCGGTAGAAGAACCTGATCGTGTCCGGCTGCTTATCCTCCCCTACGGGGAAGCGGATAGTGAAGGGAGCCGTCTCGTCGAGCGCAAACAGGTTTGGGAGAAAGAAAAAGGTCTCTTCCGCGAAGGGGGTTCCGTTGGCATCAAGGAGGCTGGCCGTGAGTTCCAGGTCACGGATGTAGTAGTAGCTCTGATTCCTGACGGTTCCGGTAATTGTGACACCCTGCGGGTCGCGGGTCGTCTCCCAGGAAATTTTCAGGTCGTAAAAGGCATAGGAACGAGGGAGCGGCCGGTTGCGGACGGTGGAACTGTCTGCACCGGTGCAGCCTGCCAACAGGATTGCCATGAGTGTCACCAGGACGACTCGTGCTGCTGTCATCATGTGGGTACTCCTGTGTGTCCGGTCGCGGGATTGTTGTCGCCCCGACAGATCTCAGTTTAACTATGCCAAAAGTATGCTACCATTCAACTGACTAATTTTGTGCCCTTTCACCACGGGGGGTATTTCACGGAGGTACTTTTTGGAGTCGGTCTTCGAAGAATTGGCCGTTATTTTTCTGCTGATCCTTGCTAACGGTTTTTTTGCCGGTTCAGAGCTTGCCATCATATCCGCACGCAAGAGCAGGATCGCCCAGCTCATCGCTGCGGGCGACGAAAAGGCGAGGATCGTTGATCAACTTCAGAATGATCCCCATCGCTTCCTTGCAACGGTTCAGGTTGGCGTGACGCTGGTTGGCTCCCTCGCTTCGGCCGTGGGCGGTGCGGCGGCTGTACAGTATGTGAAGCCGCTCCTGAAAAACATTCCCCTCGATTTCGTCCAGCATGCGGCCGAGCCCCTTGCCATCGGCATCGTGGTTGTCGTCATCTCTTACCTGTCGCTGATTTTCGGCGAACTTGTTCCCAAGACTGTTGGTCTCGAATATGCGGACACCATGGCGTTGCGTGTGGCGAAGCCGATCAATTTCCTGGCCCGGGCCGCGGGTATCGTTGTTAGTTTCCTTACCCTCTCCAACCGCACGGTTCTGGCCCTTTTCGGGATTAAGGCCGAGGGTAACCAGGCCTTTGTTACCCGCGAGGAAGTGCAGCATATCGTGGCCGAAGGGCACGAGGCCGGCGTTTTCAGTGCCGCGGAGCAGGAATTCATCCAGAATATTTTCGATTTCACCCATACCTGTGTCCGGGAAGTGATGGTGCCGCGGACCCGTATCGTGGCTCTTGATCTGGAACTCCCCCGCGAGGAATTGGTGCGGACCGTGCTTGAGAACATGTATTCCCGCTATCCTGTCTATCGGGAGAGCATCGAGAACGTTACCGGTTTTATCCACGGCAAGGACCTTTTGGGACGGATGGTAACCGATCCCGACTTCGCCATCGAGTCGATCATCCGACCGCCTTTTTACGTTCCCGAGGGGAAGAAGGTGAACGAGCTTCTGAAGGAGATGCAGAGAAAGCGCATCCATATGGCGCTGGTGGTGGACGAGTACGGCGGAATCAACGGTCTGGTCACTACCGAGGATCTTCTGGAGGAACTGGTAGGAGAGATCGAGGACGAGCACGACATCGGCGAACCGGGAGCCGTCCAGCGCCTTGCGGACGGGAGTCTTCTGGTGGATGCCCTCATCTCCATCAGCGACCTGGCGCAACAACTGGAAGTCAAGCTGGAGGAGGATCTGCCCTACGACACCCTTGCAGGGCTCATTCTCGACCAGCTCGGCCGGTTCCCCGACATGGGGGAGACGGTTGAATGGGATCGCTACATTCTTGTCTGCGAAGAGGTCAAGGCTACCGCAATCGTCAGGGTGCGGATCGTGGAGAAGGAGCCGGCCGCAGATGCCGGGAATGAGTGAGGACCGCCGCCATGGACCGGGGACACTTCTACGCGCTGGCGACCTTCGCCTTTCTGGCCCTCATGCTCTACCTGGTTTATACCGTGGTATCGCCGTTTATGGCTCCTCTGGGGTGGGCCGGCGTTATCGGGGTGCTCACCTTTCCCCTTTACCGCAGGCTCCGTGCGCGGCTTCGAACCGGAGACACCGTGGCCGCATCCGTCATGACCCCTGCCGTGGTCGTGACGCTTGTTGTCCCTGTGATTGCCCTCACCCTCTTCCTGGTGAAGGAGGCGACGCTTGCGTACGGTTTCCTCGAGCGGGTTGCCGCAGACGGTGGTCAGGCAGCGCTGCAGTCCCTCCATGATCATCCTCTTCTTGCGCCCTGGGTGCGCCGGCTGGAGGCATACACCGGCCCCCTCAGCCTGGAGATCGACACCACGGTCCTTCCCGAGGTCAAGGAAGTGGCGGCCAAGGTCCTCGGCTACTCCAGGGAACTTATCAAGAACATGTTCCTCTTCGCCATCAAGCTGATCATGATGGTCATAGCGCTCTTCTTTATCTACAGGGACGGCGAGCGGGTCCAGCGACACGTTCTTGCCATCATACCCCTTTCCGAAGGTCACAAGGAGCTTCTCACCGAGACGGTCAGGCGGGTTATCGGGGCGGTCATGTTCGGGGTGTTTCTCACCTGTCTGGTTCAGGGGGCGCTGGGGGCTGCAGGTTTTCTTGTGGTGGGGCTTCCGTCGCCGGTCCTTTTCGGCGCCATCATGTCGGTCTGTGCTCTCATCCCGGTTTTCGGGACGGGGCTCATCTGGCTTCCTGCCGCTGTCTACCTGTTGCTAAATGGCGAGGTGGCCCGGGGGGTCGGACTTATGGCGTGGGGATTCCTGGTGGTGAGCTCCATCGACAATTTCATCCGTCCCTTCTTCATCAGCGGCAAGGCGAAGCTGCCGGTCCTGGTGATCGCCATCGGCGGTCTGGGAGGATTGGCTGCCTTCGGGCTGCTGGGAGCCGTGGTGGGGCCGATCATACTGGCACTCTTTCTGGCGCTTTTCGATATGTATCGGGTCGAAGTGGAAGCGGGGCAGGGGAACAGTGCTCCCGAGCCCCGCGTTGAAGTGTGATGGAACCTAGGCCCGGTGCGCAGCCCGGGCTTTTTTGTTGCCGATGGTAACCGAGGTGAGGATGGAAATGGCCAGTACCCCCACAATGGTGCCGAGAGAGAAGATGATGGGGATGTGGTAGATGTCCACCAGCAGCATCTTTGCTCCCACATAGACCAGGATGACGGAAACGCCGAGCTTGAGGTAGACGAACATCTCCATGACGTTGGAGAGGAGATAGTAGAGGGACCGCAGCCCCATGATGGCGAAGACGTTCGACGTATAGACGATGAACGGGTCGCGGCTCACCGCCAGGACCGCCGGAATCGAGTCCACGGCAAAGATCAGGTCGCTCGACTCAACCATGACGAGGGTGAGGAACAGCGGCGTGGCGGCCGTAATCCCTCCTTTCTTGATGAAGAACCGGTCATCGCGGATCCGCTTGGTGATCGGCACGAACCTTCGCACGAGCCGGACGAGGAAATTTTTCTCCGGCTCGATATGATCATCCCCCCCGAACGCCATCTTGAACCCCGTCACCACGAGAATCCCGCCGAAGACGTAGATGATCCAGTGGAACCGCTCGATCAGCTCGATGCCGGTCATGATGAAGATCGCCCGCATCACGAGGGCGCCGATGATCCCCCACTTGAGAATCTTCGGCTGGTGGGTCTTCGTGATGTGGAAGTAGGAGAAGATCATGATGAAGACGAAGAGGTTATCCACTGACAGGGACTGCTCGATGAGATAGCCGGTGAAGAACTCCAGCGCCTTCTGGGAGCCCATTTCGAAATAGATCCAGACATTGAAGGCCAAGGCCAGCGAAACCCAGACCAGGGTCCAGGTCAGCGCCTCGCGGAATTTGATCTCGTGGCTCTTGCGACTGAAAATCCCCAGGTCGATGACGAACATCACGAGGATGATCGACCCGAACCCGAGCCACATCATGGTTTGCATGGACATGAAGGTCTCCGGACTCTAGAAGTTTCTGTTGTACGACATGGCCTCAAGCCGGGCTATCCGCTCTTCCATGGGGGGGTGGGTGGAGAAGAGCTTGAGCAGCGAGCCGCCGGTAAGGGGGTTGACGATGAAGAGGTGGGCCGAGGCCGGCGTGGCCTGCTGCATCGGGATCATCTGTGAGGCCATCTGGAGCTTCTTGAGGGCGTTGGCCAAGGCAAGAGGGTTGCCGCAGACCCGGGCACCCGTTTCGTCGGCCAGGTACTCACGCGAGCGGGAGACCGCCATCTGGATCAGCATCGCCGCGATGGGGGCGATGATCGCCATGGCGAGACTACCCACCAGGCCACCGGCACCTTCCTCATCGTCGCCCCGGCTGCCGCCAAACATGGCACCCCACTGAAGCATGTTGCCGAGCATGGAGATAGCGCCGGCAAAGGTCGCCGCGATGGTGGAAACCAGGATGTCGCGGTTCTTCACGTGGGCGAGTTCGTGGGCCATGACACCTTCCAGCTCCTCCGTGGAGAGGATGCGAAGAATCCCCTGTGTGGCTGCCACCGCCGCGTGGTTGTGGTTACGGCCCGTGGCGAAGGCGTTGGGGCTGTCGTCGGGGATCACGTAGACCCGCGGCATCGGTAGTCCCGCCTGGGTGGCGAGGCGCCGGACCATGCCGTAGAAGGCCGGGTTCTCCGTCTCGGTAATCTCTTTTGCCCCGTACATGGAGAGGACGATCTTGTCCGAGAACCAGTAGGAGAAGAAGTTCATGGCGCAGGCCATGAAGAAGGCGAAAACCATGCCGGTCTTGCCGCCTATGGCGCTCCCCATGGCCACCATCAGGAGCGTGAGCAGGGTGAGGAGAAGTGTTGTCTTGAGTCGGTTCATCATGTCTTGGGTACCTCCGTCTGTGGGATTCTCATCCGCCGGGGCAAACAAAAAAGACCTTTACCCGCGGCGTATTTTAGCCTTGGATAAAGGTCTTGCATGCTTCTTTCGGAATCTGAAGCCCCGAGCCCGGGTGTCGCCACCGTGATGACGGGCTTTGGGTCGGCCTTGTACCCGGCCGATTGCTACTCCCCTTTAACGTTTTAAATGGTAATGATTGTCCGTTCAGCTGTCAAGGGTTTTTCGGCAACGGCCGATTTCCTGCCATCCTTGCTTTTTTGGGGCGGATGCTCTACCATCCCCCGATAATTTTCAGGAGGATGTGTGGACTCTACCGTTTTCATGACCACCTTTGGCATCATCTTTCTCGCCGAGCTGGGGGACAAGACCCAGCTCACCGCCATGGCGCTCGCTACCCGTTACCCGTGGAAGAAGGTTTTCATCGGCATTGCCGCCGCCTTCGCTCTCCTCAATCTGGGTGCGGTGCTGATCGGCAAGCTTTTGTTCGCAGTGCTTCCCCTGTTCTGGATCAAGCTCGTTTCCGGGGGGCTTTTTCTCTTCTTCGGGGTCACCACTCTCCGGGCCGCGGGCAGCGCCGATGACGAGGAGGAGAAACGGACCTCGGCCCGGGGGCCGGTCGCCACATCTTTCGTCATGATCCTCCTGGCGGAGCTTGGAGACAAGACCCAGCTCGTCACCACAAGCCTTGCGGCCCAGTATGATTCGCCCCTTTCGGTCTTCACCGGCTCGACCCTTGCCCTCTGGGGGGTGTCGATCCTCGGCATTTTCCTTGGCCGGCAGCTGACCCGCGTGGTTCCCCTATACGTCATCCACCGTGTGGCCGGTTTTCTCTTCCTTGTGTTCGGCGCCCTGATTATCTATCAGACGTTCTCCAGTCGCTGATCGATTGCTTTTTACTCCCGGTGGCCGTACACTTGAAAACTGATACTACCCTCGGCAGAGAGCCCGATGCCTGACAAGTACGTCGAAAAATCCTTTCTATATCTCCTCATCGTCTCGCTCCTCGTCCACGTCGGCGTGTTCGTCCTTATTGTCGTTTTCCCCGAAGCTAAGCCCGTTGCCCGTCAGGAACCGATCATGATCGATCTGGAGGATATCCCTGATGTGCGCAAGGGCCCGCCGGTGAAATCGAGTCGTGAAGAGGCGAAACGCCAGGCCGAGATCCGTCAGCGGGTACCGCGGGAGATGGCGCCCAGGGGAGAGAAGGAGCGGGACCGGATCGCGGCGCTGCCGCCCACTGCAAGGCCGGCTCCGTCACGTCCGCAGATTCCGTCTCCAGAGGCTCCGCAGCGTGGTGGCGAGGCGGGGCCTCCCGCTGAGACAGGAAAGAGGGGAGATGTCCCGGTTCGTGAAGCTCCTCGTGGCGGGGGAGTCCTGAAACCGCGTGGCGAGCAGGCCCAGGACTTGAGCCAGTTCATGCCGAGCGCCCAGCGGCTCGCTTCGCTTGAGGAAGGGTACCGTAAGAAGTACAGTGCCGATGTGGCAGAGGGGGACACGAAGTTCCTCGATACCGACGACATCCAGTTCGGGTCATTTCTGCGCCGGTTCGAGAATGCGATCTACGGTGTGTGGCGCTATCCGGCGGAGGCTGCACGCATGGGCATCGAAGGGGTGACGCCGGTGAAAATAACGTTCAACAGCAGGGGAGAGATCGAGAAGTACGAAATACTGCAGAGTTCAGGAAGCAGGATTCTCGACAGCGAGGTTGAGCGGACCCTGCGGCAGATCGGGGCGGTGGGGCCGTTCCCCCGGGGCTACTCGCGGGACAAATTCCACCTCATTGCTTTCTTCCAGTACGGCATCGTCCGGGGGGCCAGTCGCTCCCTCCATTGATGCGGACCCTCCTACCTGTCGCAGAGCCGCTCCTTGAGGAACTCTGCGAACTCGCCGTTGAATTCCTCCCGCTTCAATGCCATATCCACCGTCGCTTTCAGGAACCCCAGCTTGTCGCCGCAATCGTGGCGTGTACCCTCGAAAAGGCAGCCGTAGATCGCTTCGTCTTTCGACAGCTTCAGGAGTGCGTCGGTCAGCTGGATTTCCCCTCCCTTTCCCGGCTGTTGCCGCTCCAGGATCGGGAAGATGTCGGGGGTAAGGACGTACCGGCCGATGATGGCCATGTCAGAGGGGGCTTCTTCCCGCTTCGGCTTTTCAACCAGATCCGTGACCTCGAAGACCCGTTCGCTGATGGGGTTTGTCCGGACGCAACCATAGGAGGATATGGTCTCCATCGGAACCTTCTCAAGGGCAAGAACCGGCCCCCGGTACTTCCGGTGGACTTCAAGGAGTTGCCCCAGACAGGGAACATCGGAGTCGATGATGTCGTCCCCCAGGAGCACGGCGAAGGGCTCTTCCCCAACGAACTCCCGCGAGCAGAGGATGGCGTGGCCCAGCCCCAGGGCCTGCTTCTGTCTGACGTAGAAGATCTTCACCATCTCGGCGATGTCCCGCACTTCCTGGAGCATTTCGCCTTTCCCCTTTTCCTGAAGCATCGCTTCCAGTTCGAAGGAGATGTCGAAGTGGTCTTCAATGGCCCGCTTGCCTCGGCCAGTGACGAAGAGTATCTGCTCGATTCCCGCAGCCACCGCCTCTTCTACTACATACTGGACGAGGGGCTTGTCGATGAGGGGAAGCATCTCCTTGGGTGAGGATTTGGTGGCCGGAAGAAAGCGGGTGCCGAGACCCGCCACGGGAAAGACCGCCTTTTTTACCTGCATATTACGACTCCTTTACGGTGTTGACGTCTTAGAGCTCTCATTTGTGTGTGATGTCCGCCACTATGTCGGGAATAACATCCTCTTTCCCCATGGCCATGATATGAACCCCGTCGCAGTGGGGGCGAACCGCGGCCACGAGCCTGCGGGCGATGGCAACTCCCGCGTCCAGCGGGCGCTCCGCGCCTTCCAGTTCGGCGATGAGTTCGGGCGGAACCTTGAGACCGGGAATGTGCTTCGTGACGAAGCGGGCCATGCCGGCCGATTTGAGGAGCAGGATGCCAACGATGATCTTGGCGCCAAAGGGGCGCGTTGCCTCGGCAAACCGGGGGAAATGGTCGGGAGAGAAGATCGCCTGGGTCTGGAAGAAGCGGGCGCCGGCGGAAGCCTTTTTTGCCAGCTTGGGAAGGGTGAGGTCGAAGGGCTCCGCCTCCGGCGCCGCAGCGGCGCCCGCGTAGAAGGATGTGGCGCCGCGAAGGGGGGCGCCGGACAGGTCCCGCCCCTCGTTCAACGCGGCGATGGTCTGGAGAAGCTGGACAGAGTCGAGATCGAAGACCGGTTTGGAGCCGGCGTGATCACCGAAGGATATGTAGTCGCCGGAAAGGGCCAGAACGTTCGTGACGCCTAGGGCTGCAGCGGCCAGGAGTTCGCTCTGGAGGGCGAGGCGGTTGCGGTCACGGCAGGTGAGCTGGAGGATGGGCTCGATTCCTTCCCGGATCAGAAGCGCGGCGGGGGCGAGGGGGGAGACCCGCATGTTGGCCCCCTGGTTGTCGGTCACGTTGAAGGCGTCGATTATCCCCCGGAGGGCCTGTGCCTTTTCAAGGAATTCACCACAGTCGCATCCCTTGGGTGGGCAGACCTCGGCAGTGACGACAAATCTTTCAGACTCGAGTTTTTCGCGAAAGGTCAGGGTGTATGGCACAAGCGCCTCACTTTTCCAGTTTCAGACTGCCGGGTTTGAGGTGTTTCGCAAAGTCTCGTGGTGGATTTGTCGTGACGAGGGGGGCTGCTTCTCCTCGATCCCGGAGTCGGGAGTATATCTGGTACCAGGCACATTCGGCGTCGGTGTTCACTTCGCATCGCCCCTCGTCCATGCCGCCGCAGGGGCCGTTCAGAAGTCCCTTGGGGCAGAGGGTGACCGGACAGATGCCGGCTGTTTCGTTCAGGCGGCACTCGCCGCAGAGGGAGCAGCGCTGCTCAAACTGGCCGAAGCGGCGGATGTTGCCAAGGAAGAGGGTGTCGAGCCCGGCCACGGTCGACTTGTCCGACCCGGCGGAGACCGATTGGACTCCGGCGCCGCAGGCAAGCACCAGAAGCGCATCGGCGCTTGTTACCATTTCCCCCTTGGCCCGCAGGTCCCGCTGGACCCGGAGCATGTGACACGCCTCGTCGATCACCACCGAGCCGGTCACGTCCTTGCCGGCGGCGGTGAGTTCCTCCTGCATCTGCCAGAGTTGCTCCTCTCCCCCTGATTTGCATACCGTGGCGCACTTGGCGCAGCCGATCAGGAAGACCCGGGAGGCGGTCTCAAGGGCGGTGAGGATGTCGAGAAAAGGTTTCTGTTTGCTGACGATCATAAGAACCCCGGGCGAGCGGTGATGGGCGACGGGCTAGTAGAGGGAAAAGGTCTTGAGCTGTTGCCCGTTGCCGGCTATTTTTGCCGCCTCAAGCGTATTAAAGAGGAGCATGGTAATGGTCATGGGGCCAACGCCGCCTGGAACCGGCGTGATGGCCGATGCCCGCGCGGCGGCCGCGGTAAACTCCACGTCACCCACGAGCTTTTCTCACCGACCCGATTGATACCGATATCGATAACCACGGTGCCTTCCTTGATCCAATCACCCTTGATCATTTCCGGCTGGCCCACTGCTTCTATCACCACGTCGGCACGTCTGACCTTTGCGGGCAGGTCTCTGGTCCGGGAATGGCAGATGGTGACCGTGGCGTTCTGCTGGAGGCACATGAATGCCATGGGTTTGCCGACGATGTTGGACCGTCCCACGACAACCACATCCTTGCCGGTGAGTTCGATCCCCGTTTCTTTCAGCATCACCATGACGCCGTAGGGGGTGCAGGGCCGGAAGGTTGGTTTGCCGGTCATCAGCCTTCCCACGTTATAGGGGTGAAAGCCATCCACATCCTTGGCCGGTGAGACGGTCTCGAGCACCCTGTCAGTGTTGATATGCCGGGGCAATGGGAGCTGGCCGGGTCCTCTCCCACAAGCACTGTCGCGAGCCCCGGAGTAACTCCTCTTGCCTGAAGAGTTTCAACCTCCCGTGCGATTTCTCCCCGAGTCCGGGCGGCGATGGCTTTCCCGTTAATGAGTGTCGACATGCTGATGAGGCTCCTTTGCTGAAGCTCCTCAATGTGTGGCAAGGGAGAAATAACCCAAGAATAATACGGAAGGGGGGGTAGGTTGTAAAGATGTTTGCACTGTTTGCGGATGAAAAAATCCCCCGGTTGAGCCGGGGGATGGGTGGAAGGAGGCAGAGAATGTGAAACCGTTTGGTTCAGGCTGCAGCAGAGGGACAGCCGGCGCAGCCGCCACCCGACGGGCAGGCTGGTGCGTCGCTCTTCTTGGCATTTCGCGCATTGTACCCCTCTGCGTACCAGCCCCCACCCTTGAGGGAGAAGCCGCTCTGGGAGATGAGTTTCTGCACGGGGCCACCGCACGAGGGACACTCCTTCGCCGGCTCGTCGGAAAACTTCTGCCGCAGCTCGAAGTGGTTGCTGCAGCTGGTGCACTGGTATTCGTAGAGTGGCATTGCTGGTACTACCTCCTGTGAATCGATTTTTTATAACTATAGTGATTAGCCCCGGAATTTGTCAACCCTGTGTATCGCGGAAGGACTCAGCGACAGGTCGCGAAAAGGGCGAGAACGTCCTGAGCGGTTGCTCCCGCAATCCTGACGGTTTTGTGGCGGGATTTATCACCGTTCACGATGGTGACGGCCGATTTTGGCACCTTGAGGAGCTTGGCGAGGAATTCGATGCATAGGCGGTTTGCCTCCCCCTCCACTGGGGGAGAAGTGAGGCGCAGCCGGATTTCTTCTCCCTGTATGCCGCTGATTTCGTTCTTGGAGGACCGGGGCTGAACGTGGACGGAGAAGATGACTCCGTCTGCCCGTTCGGTGATCTTCAGGCCGGAGAGTGCAGTTTCATTGATCATCGAGGGAGAGCATCTTGTAGTGAGTGTCGAGAAGAGATTTAAAGGCGCTCTCAAACTGGAGTCGCTGGCGTCGCATCTCCTGTATCTGGTCATTGAGTTGGGCAAGGCGCCGTTCGCCATCGGCCAGGAGCTTTTCCGCTTTTACCTCCGCCTCGGAAATGATGAGCGTCGCCTCCTTCTGGGCGTTGGCTTTCATCTCCTCGGTTATCTTCTGGGCCGCGAGCATGGCCTCCCGCAGGTTTTTCTCCTGCTGGGCCATCTGCTCCATGTCGGCCGCCGCCTTTTTTCCCTGTTCCTTCAGTTCGGTGTTTTCCCGGATCAGGCTCTCCATCTCCTGGGCGACAATCTGAAGGAAGGTGTCCACATCCTCCGGATCGAGCCCGCCGAGCATCTTACCCTTGAACTGCTGTTGCTGGATGTCGAGTGGCGTTATTTTCACGGCATGCCCCCAATTCCGATCTTCATTTTGTAGGCCAGGTCATAGATGGATCGCACTACGAAGCTCTGGAGGAAGTAGATGGCTACCATGACGATGATTGGCGAGAGATCGAGTCCTCCGAGGTCGGGAAGAATGCGCCGAACTCGCGAGAGTAGCGGCTCGGTGCTCCGGTAGAGAAAGTTCACAATGGGGTTGTAAGGGTCTGGGTTGACCCAGGAAATAATGGCCCGGGCGATGATGATATAGAGGTAGATGGTGAGGAGGATGTCGGCGACTTTGGCGACGGCGAGGAGGAAATTGGCAAACACGAACATTATGTGCCCCTGGGAAAAGGTTGGACAACGGATCGTGTTATACAGAAATGGTGATCAGGTGTCAAGAAAGTGTCAGGAGTTACGCCGTTTTCTCCCCCGTGTAGATTGTGGCTATGCCGAAGGTAAGGTCGCGGTAGGCCGTGGCGCGAAAACCGACCGATGCCATGAGCGCAACGAACTCTTCCTGGGGGGGGAACTCCATAACCGAATCGGGGAGATACTTATAGGCGCTGAAGCGCGAGAAGAGTCCCCCGACTACCGGCAGAACCTTCAGGAAATAAAAGTAGTAGATGTTCTTGAAGAGCGTCGAGCGGGGGGTGGAAAACTCCAGGATCACAGCCCGCCCACCCGGCTTAAGTACCCTCAGCATCTCGGAGAGTCCCTGTCTGCGATCCACCACGTTGCGGATCCCGAAGGCGATGGTCACCGAGTCGAAGGTGTTGTCAGGGAAGGGGATCGCCTCGCAGGGGGCAATTTCCATCGTAATCCTGGAGGCGTACGGTGACGTGGCCACCTTCTCGCGCCCCAGGTGAACCATCCCTTCGGAAAAATCAACCCCGACGATGGAGACCGATGGGGGGGTCTGCCGGGCTATTTCCAGTGCGACGTCGCCGGTTCCGGTGGCGACGTCGAGAACGCGACCACCGTCGGAACATTTGATGCTATTAACGGCTATCCTCCGCCAGCGCCGATCGATACCGAAGCTCAGGAGGCGGTTGAGGAAGTCGTAGCGGGGGGCGATGTCGGTAAACATCTCCCGAATCCGTTCACCCTTTTCAGAAAGACGGTACATCAATTTAACTGTCCTTTTTGAGGATGGAATGGTATAAATCTTGATTCTCTGTCAGGGAGGCAAGGCCTGGCATTTGTAACACAAAACCGCACCTCCTTGCCAGCAAATTCCACCCGTTTCGCTGGCGTTCCGGAGACTCTGAAGGGATAGAGTCCCGGGAGCGTCCGTGAAACAGCTGATATCGAACAGGAGCGTGTACACGTGGTTCCCGTGATCCGGTGGCAGGATGTCGCCGATATCATCATCATGAGTTTCCTGGCTTACCAGCTCTACAGCTGGTTCAGGCACACGCGAGCCATGCAGGTTCTTTTCGGCATGGCCTTCCTTGCTGGAATTTACTTCGTTACCAAGAATCTGGGGCTCTTCATGACGAGCTGGATCCTCCAGGAGCTTGGGACTGTCCTTTTCGTCCTTATCATCGTCATTTTCCAGGCCGAGATACGTCAGGCTCTCTACCGATTCAGCCTCCTCAGGAATTTCTTCGGCCGGCAGGAGGGGGGCGGTCAGCTGGATCTGCCCGAGCTCTCCCGCACGATATTTGGTCTTGCCAGGGAGCGGACCGGGGCGATCATCGTTTTCCAGCGGCAGGAATCCCTCGATGATTATCTCCTCCATGGGGTTCGTATAGACAGTTTGCCGAGCGGGCAACTGATTGGAAGTATATTCCGCAACGGTACGCCGCTCCATGACGGGGCCGTGATCATCAGTGATGGCAGGATAACCGAGGCATCCTGCCACCTTCCCCTCTCGGCCAAAGCGGAACTTCCCCGGCACATGGGCACGCGCCACCGTGCGGGCCTCGGCCTCAGCGAGCGCTCGGATGCGGCGGTGGTGATCGTTTCGGAGGAGCGTGGTGAGGTGGGGCTCGCCCTTGGTGGTGAACTGGAAATCGCCGGTTCACCCGAAGGGCTTGCCGAGAAACTACAGAGTCTCCTGTATCCACAGCAGCAGGATAGAGTCCGCGTTACGCTCCGGGAGCGGTTTTTCAGTAATTTGGTCCCCAAATTCGTGACAACTCTCGTTGTTCTTGTGAGCTGGCTGGTAATCACAACCCGGCAGGGGGGCATCTTCACCATGACGGTGCCGATCAAGTTCCACAACCTGCCGGGCAATACGGTCCTCGTCAAAAGTGTTCCCGAAGAGGTGGAGGTTCAGCTCAAGGTCTACTCAAGCCTGATTCCATCGCCAAAGCAACTTGATCTGGTCGCCGATCTGGATCTTGCGAACGTGCGGGAAGGTGTCAACAGTCTGGCGATTCGGGAGGGTGACCTAAACCTGCCGCTGGGCGTCGTTGTCACAGGAATGAATCCTGCCTCGGTCAAGGTTACCATCGGGAAAAAGATACGGAAGTCTCTGTGGGTGCGTACCAGGACCGTCGGTGAACTTCCCGGGCGGATGCGACTCCAGAAGCTCAGGGTCGAGCCGGCTACGGTGGTTGTCGAGGGTCCCGAGCATGCTCTGGAAGGGATTGACTCGATCCAGACCGAAGCGGTGAACCTGGACGATCTCAGGCTGAGTACCGTGGTCGAAAAAAAACTTGTTTCGCCATCACCGCTGCTCAGGGTGCTCCGAGAGGAGCCTGTCAGGGTGCGGGTCGTCACGACGGGGAAGTGACAAAACATGGTAATAGACTGTTTAAGACTTGACAGTGATGTGTCTATTTGTTATAAAAAATCATTCTGAGGTATGTTTTTGTAAAACAAAAAGAAGGAGGGGCTATGAACGTACGATTGCGACTTACCACGCTTGCCGTGATCCTTTTCGCCTTCCCCGCCCTGTCCCACGCCGCCAAGACCCACAAGATCAGAAAAAACGAAACCGTATATTCCATAGCCAAGAAGTACCACGTGAGTGTCGGTGATCTCAAGTCAGCCAACAACCTTGCCAATAATCGCCTCAGGCCCGGGGCGGTTCTCGTTGTCCCCCCCCGCACGACAGCCGCAAACTCTTCCGAGACACTCAGGTCCGCCGTCTCCTACAAGGTACGTAAGGGGGATACGCTGGCCAAGATTGCACGCAAGACCGGCGTTTCCGCCGACGACCTGAGACAACTGAACGGCTTGGGTAAGGGCCGCCTCAAGCCTGGTTCAATCCTTGCCCTGCGTGGGGCTGAGTCCGAGTCTGCCGCAACTCCGAAGCTTTCCCTGAAGCAGTCACTCCGCAACATGGACCTCTACAGCGAGAAGGAGTACGAGCAGAGTCTGGCCGATCTCGTCGAGAACGATCCGTCGAAGCCTGCCGATTTCACCAGGAGCGTAAATCTCCAGGTCGACAACGTGTCCGAACTCAAGAAAACCGCCTACAGCTTCATCGGAACCCGTTACCGCTTTGGCGGTACCACCCGCAATGGTCTTGATTGCTCCAGTTTTGTCCAGCAGGTTTTTCGTGAGCTGGATGTGACCCTCCCCCGCACAGCCCGCGAGCAGTACCAGATCGGCAACCGGGTGGCGACAGGTGACCTCCAGAAGGGCGATCTCCTCTTCTTTCAAACGTATGCACGCTTCCCTTCCCACGTCGGAATCTATCTCGGCAACAACAAGATGATCCATGCATCCTCCCGTGACCGACGGGTGGTCATCTCGACCATTGATACCCCCTATTACCGCGCCCGTTTCATAGGCGCCAAACGGATCGGGCAGGTCAATCCCGACGTGCTGAAACTCGACGATCTGGTCGTCGGGGTCGAAGAAGAAGGGCTTGAGGATATCCTGACCAACGACACCCTGGGTGTGAGCCTTCTGAAGTAGGGATGCTCCGCGCCATGACACAATAAAAGAATCCGGTCCCGTGACCGGATTTTTTTTTGAGGTATGCATGCTGCCACTCATCGTTACTGCCGCAATCATCGAGCATGGGGGGAAGATCCTGCTTACCCGGCGAAAACCTGATGCTCCCTATCCGCTCCTGTGGGAGTTCCCGGGGGGAAAGCTGGAGCCGGAGGAGCACCCTGAGGCGTGCATCGTGCGCGAGTTGCGGGAGGAACTCGCCATGGAGGTAACGGTTTCGGGAATCTATGACGTCATCTACCACCGCTATCCCGAGCGTCCGGTCATGGTGCTTGCCTATCGTTGCCTGTGGGTTGGTGGCGAGCTCCGAGAGCTGGATGTGGCCGGCCACTGCTGGTCCGCTCCGGGTGAACTTTCATCCTTTGATCTCCTTCCGGCGGATTTCCCCCTGGCGGAACGGATAGCCCGGGATTTTGCCAGTGCGGATACTTCTCGTCTCTAAGGCCCATCCGGCGGGGGCACGGGATCCTTTCACGTCGCTCATGCCGACCGGACTCGGCTATCTGAATGCGTTGCTCCGGGAAAACGGTTATGGCTCACGGCTCGCCAATCTCTCCGGCGTTTCCTGGCGAGAGACGGAGGCGCTGCTCCGCCGGGAGCGTCCAGACCTGTTTGCAGTATCGGTTTTTACCCACAACCGCTTTGAGGCGCTGCGGCTCGCCGTCTTGGCCAAAGAGATCAATCCGGCCTGCGTAACGGTCTTCGGCGGTCCCCATGCGACCCACCGCTTCACTGCCATTCTGAAGGAAAATCCCGCTGTTGACCTGGTGGTCCTCGGTGAGGGGGAGGCCACGTTCCTCGAACTTGTCCGCATGGTGGCGAGCGGTGAGCAGCGGTTCGAGGCTGTTGCCGGTCTCGCTTGCCGGAGCGGCGAAGTTATCCACTACTCGTCCCGTCCTCCATTGGCCGATCTTGACGCGCTTCCCAGCCCCGCCCTGCACTACGGTGACGCATGGGGGTGCGATATTAACCGGCAGCTTGAGTTCGTCATCACGTCCCGCGGATGCCCCGCAGCCTGCCGCTTCTGTTCCTCTCCCCGATTCTGGGGGAAGGGGCTCCGTTTTCGTTCTCCCCGTGCCATGGTGGATGAGATACGCCTTATCCGCGACCGCTATGGGCTTCTCTACTTCTCGTTGCGCGACGATACCTTCACTGCCCGCAAGGACCGGGTGATCGAGTTCTGCCGACTGCTCCTGGAAGAGAAGGTATATATCCTCTGGAACTGCCAGTCGCGCGTCAACTGCGTGGATGAGGAGATGCTCCTCTGGATGCGGCGGGCGGGGTGTGAATGTGTGCAGTACGGTGTTGAGTCGGGTTCGGAGAGAATACTTGCTGAGCTCGGCAAGCAGATTACTCCCGAGCAGGTGCGCGTGGCAGCGAGGGCTACCCGTCGCGCGGGGATCAGCCTCTCGGTCTATCTGATAACTGGTGTGCCTGGCGAGACCGACGAGGACGTGCGGGCAACCATACGGTTGATCAACGATATCCTGCCCCACGATGGCCTTGTGTCGCCGCTGGCGTATTATCCGGGGACGGTGCTGTTCGACGATGCGGTGCGGAAAGGATCGACGCGTCCCGACCTCTTTGAGCGGCAGCGAGAAGAGGCGCTCTATGTGCAAAGCGGTCCCTCCGTTGAACGCGCAACTGAATCGATTCTGAAGGCGCTGGAACGTGTCGGCCGAAAGGCCCGCTTCAGTCCGGCGGATTTTTCCGCCCAGAGAAAACTTCTCGGGTATTGTCATGGCCTGAGTCTTACGGCTGGAGAGTGGTTTGAAGGGGTGGGGGAATATGCTCGTGCAGAGGCTCAATACCGGGAGATAAACGAGCGGCAGCCGGATAATCCGTGGGGATGGCTTGCACTCGGCAGCCTGTACGGTGCCCTCGGCGACAGCGAACGGGGGCGGCATGCTTTCCTGAGGGCCCTCTCTCTTGTTCCGCGCCATGTTCCTGCTCACCTTGCTTTGGGCGACTTTCGCCTTGATGGCGGTGATCGAAAAGAAGCGGTACGTCACTATGAGCGGGCGCGGGAACTCAATCCGCAGGACCCGGAAGTGAGGAGGCGGCTGAAGGAGTTGGGGCTGCACGGCATGAAAAAAGGCGGCACCTGAGGAGGTGTCGCCTTTTTTCAACGGTACTGGTTTTTTGTGGGTTACTTGCCAGCGATCCTGATGCCCGGGGCGAAAATGATCTTTTCGAAGGTGCGGTTCAGGGTCTTGCTGTGGAAGTTGACCATGGGCGGGGCGTCGGGGAACTCGACGTCGTCACCGACCTTAACCTTGGTCTGCATGACGGCGACCCACAGCTTCTGCCCTTTCTCTTCGACTTCCAGGTAGGTATAGCCTGCTGCGTCCATGGTGGATACGACCTTGCCCTTGTGGCCGGCGCCGGCGGGGATCTCTACTGCCTTCAGACCGGCGTGGGGATCGCCACCACCGTGGGTGGCATCCTTGGGCATCTGGCCCTGGGGAGCCTGGGTCGGCATTCCGCCCTGGGGAGCGGCAGTGGTCTCAGGAGCCTTCGGCTTCTCTTTGCATCCGGCGGCGGCGAGCGATGCAACTGCAAGTGCGACCAACAGTGTCTTTTTCACCTGTGTCCTCCTGTAGTGTGTTATTCCAACTAGGAAAGCTACCATAAGTTTGGAATATTTTACAATAGCAAAAAATAGTGCTCTATTTGCCGATGATGACCTCTCCTGTATCGGTGAAGAGTTTGGCTGGAAGCTGGAATACTCTCTTGAACATGTCGAACACCCCTTTCGCCATCGATTTTACCGGGATGGCGGTGACGGTCGGATCGGTAATCTTGCCTTTGGCTTCGAAGTAAGCGGAGATCAGATGTTTGTCTTTGCCTGTCAGAATCCAGCCGACGATCGGGATGCGGTTGACTAACTTGTCGACGGTCTGGAGAGGTTGGACACCGATGGTGGCGTCTATCTCCTCCTTGATTAGGTCAATCTTTCCCACGGTGGAGATGTTCATGGCGTTACTGTCGATGAAAAGGTCGGTGGTGGATACGGTGCCGTCCTTGAGCGCCAGTGTCCCTTTGATGGAGTTGTAGGGCATGCCGTCGGAGACCATGTCGGGGAGGCGGAAGCTGAAAAGTTGCGAGACGTTCAGAATCGAGAACACCTTGGACAGGGTCGAGAACTGCCGGAGCTTTCCTTCCTCCAACGTTAATTTTACGTTGCCGAGGAGCGATTTTTTCAGGTCGGCAACGGATTCCCCCTTGGCGGTCACGTCCGCCTGCAGGGAGAGGGTGCCGGTTATGATCTCGTTGTGGAGTCGCAGGTTGAGGGCTTGGACCAGGTGTTCGGCGGAGACCTTGTCGACCTTCAGGTTCGTCTGGTAGCGTGGTGAGCCGTTGATGCCCAAGTCGGTTCGCACCCGCCCTGAGACCTTTCCGCCAAAGGCGAGCAGTTCAAAAGGTTGAAAGTAGAGGATGCGGTCCTCGTACTGGGTTGTGGTCTGGAGTTTTTTGAACGGGAACTTCCTGAATGTTCCCGCTTCGGCAGTGATCGTGGCCTTGAGGTTAATACTCGGCTGCTTCCCTGC
Source organism: Desulfuromonadales bacterium (assembly GCA_003712145.1). Classification (GTDB taxonomy): domain Bacteria; phylum Desulfobacterota; class Desulfuromonadia; order Geobacterales; family Geobacteraceae; genus Geobacter. The sequence goes on from RHLS01000033.1 coordinate 32,407, forward strand.
GGTATTCCCCGGTCGTTCCAGCCCGGCGATGAGCCTGACGTCATCAGCATCGAGAAAGGATGAGGTGACCGAAACGTCGATCCGGGGGGTTGCCAAATTGGTAACGGTTCCTTTCAGGCTGAAGTTTGAATTGTTTACATGTGCAGCGAGGGATTTGATCCGGAGAGTATCGTTCTGTAGCGAGAGGTTTCCCTGAACCTGCTGGAGACTGAGCGGTCCGCTCGGACTCCTGAGGCCCAGGTCTGTTACGTCAAGCGAGGGGGAGGTAAACTCGACATTGAAGGAGGGATTGCTGAAGTCTGTTATGCTCCCTTTCCCTGAAAGAAGTGAGTCACCGAGCATGGCCGTGAGCCGCTGGGTCTCCAGGTTCTTACCCATAAAGCGCACAGTCCCGCTTATGTTGCGGAGCGGTTTCATATCTCCTGAAGGTTTGAACGAGGCTGAGGAGAGATTCGCTTCTCCGCTCCAGTCGAGGTCGGCGTAGCTGTCGGTTTCCCCGGCGCCGCGGGCAGTAAGCTGCATTTTCCCTTGGGGGAGATACTTCTTTGCCCGGGGCAGGAGGGGGGCGATGGAGGCCAAGTCAAACTGGTTCGTCTTTGCTTCGATGAGATAGGGGATATCCCTTCCCGGCATGTGGCGCGATGAGTAGGCAAGGCTCAGGGGGGGGAGGTTATACTGGCAGGAAAAGGAGTCGAGTCCCCGCTTCGACAGTGCAAGCCTGAAGGTGAGCTGATTGGCAAGGTTGGCTGGCTTAGCGATGACGTTGGTCATGCTGTAGGCCGCTCCGTTCAGGTTCCATCCTCCCGTAAACGTGTATCCTGAAGTGTATCCCTCGCCGTTCAGGGTCAGCGTCGAGGGGCCGGAAAAGGACAGTTTGTTCTCCGTCAGCTTCCCGATAAGCCAGGCAATATCCGGCTGGTTGGGAGTTATGACGGCCGAAAACGGATAGGCCGACGGGGTGTCGATGGGGTAGTCGGTGATCATGCCGTTCATGGCGATCGGGGAGGTGCCGAACTTTCCCGACATGTTCTTCAGGAGGAAGTTCTTGCCGGAAAGCTCCAGCTCTCCCTTGATGCTGTTGAAGGTTGGCACGCCGTTGCCGATGTCGACAACCCCGCCTTCCAGGACACGTGCCTTCACCGAAAGCACGTTGTAGTTAGGATCTTTTTCCATGTGGAGGATCTGGCTCACCCGCCCGTCGAGCTTCCCCTCGTCCAGGCGATACGTGCCCGCCTTGAGGTAACGCTCGATGAACTGGGACGTGTCCGTGGCAATGATGCCGAAGGGTATGTACTGGAAAAACCGTTCAAGTTTGAAGGGGGCGATGGCTGCCCGGGCCACGATCCGGGGGTCTTTGGTGTCGATATCCTTGATGGCGCAGCTCCCTTTGAGGGAGAGACCGTCCATGCGGAAATCGACTTCACTGACGTTCACCTCTTTGTGGTCACGTTTCATCTCATAATGAAGCTGGAGGTCCTTTGGCGTAAGAACGGCGTGGAAAACCTGCGGATAGTCAAGGCGGAGTCCGGCGAGCCGGACTGTTCCCTTTGAAGTGAACTCCCCTGGCGTCCCCTTGATCGATGCGTCCAGGTCAAGGCGACCTGCCGGTCGTTTGAACGGCACGAAACGACCATAGTAAGGCCAGTAGTATCCACCATCCACGTTCTTGCCGTGGATTTTCGCCACCAGCCTGGTCTCGTTGACCGGTCGGTCCTGTTTCGGCAGCCTGACCGATCCGCGGATGGCCAGTTCGCTCCGGTTTGCTCCCTCTTTGATAAAGGTCGAAAGCGAAAAGTCGGTGTCCTTCCCCCGGGTGATTCGGTCGAGCTCAAGATCTGTGTTCTCAAGAGAGATGACGACTCCTTCGGGCGTTGCTGCACGGTCAGTGAAGTTTACAGACCCGCCGCTGATCCGGATCCCCCGTAACCGGAGCTGTTCGCCCCCTTTCGGTCCCTCAAGCAGGTCGCTGACGTTCAGTTTCCCGTCCTTTTCTCTGACGATGGTGAGACGTGGACTCTCGATGGCAAGCTTCCGGATGATCACATTTCCTTTCAGAAGAGGCAGCAGCGCCAGATTGAAGCTGACGCGCTCAGCCGTAGCGAACGTCGAAACGCCATCCCGCTCCCGGATCACCACCTTGGTGAACGTGAAAGAAGGGACGAGCCGGATGGTCGCGTCTCCCTTCTCGTAGGTCACTTGCCGGTTGATCGTCTTCAGGGCCTCGGTGAGTATCTGTTCCTTATAGGTGTCGAGTTCATGGAGCCTGGCTCCGAGGATGGCGGCTACGCCGCCAGTTATGGCAGTGATGACAAGCAGCGCACCAATGACGAAAATCTTCGTCCGGCGGGAGAGCATAGAGCGTGGGACCTTTCGGGGGGCAATTAGATATTTTTTTAAGTATAACTCTGGGGAACGCTGGGCCGCAACCCTCTTTGCACATCCGGGGCTGCGAGCGGACGGACCCTCGGTTGCAATAACGCCGTCCGTCTGGTAGGATGACGCGATTTATGAAGATCAAACGCCTCGACATAGTCGGCTTCAAATCTTTCGTCGACAGGGTAACCCTTGACTTCCAGCAGGGGATCACCGGCATCGTTGGCCCCAACGGCTGTGGCAAGTCCAATGTAGTGGACGCCATACGCTGGGTTATGGGGGAGCAGTCGGCAAAAAACCTTCGCGGCAAATCCATGGAAGATATCATCTTCGGCGGCAGCGAACGCCGAAAGCCCCTCGGCATGGCTGAGGTTTCCATGGTATTTTCAACCCAAGACGGCCGCGTGCCGGCCAAATACCTGAGCTACAGCGAAATCCAGGTGACTCGCCGGCTCTACCGTGACGGCGAGAGCGATTATTTTCTCAATAAAACTCCCTGCCGGCTCATGGATATTACCGAGCTCTTCATGGACACCGGCGTCGGTGCCCGGGCCTACTCCATCATCGAACAGGGCAAGATCGGGATGATCCTTCACTCCAAGCCCGAGGAGCGGCGGTTCATCATCGAAGAGGCTGCCGGCGTCACCAAGTTCAAGGCCAAGAAACAGGTGGCCCTGAAGAAGATAGACGTGACCCGTCAGAACCTCCTCCGGATTGGCGACATCCTTGCCGAGATCAAGCGCCAGCTTTCTTCGCTCCAGCGTCAGGCGAAGAAGGCAGAGAAGTTCCGGGAGTACCGCGAGGAGCTGAAGCAGATCGAGATTATCGCCACCGTCAGGCGCTTTATCGCCCTGAACGACCGCAAGGACGCCGCCGAGGAGAGCCTCCGCCAGGCCGTCTCCCGCTCCGGCACCTTGGCGGCTGACCTGGAGCAGCGGGATTTGGTGCTCCAGGAACGGCGTCTGGAGCTTGTCGAACGCGAAAAAAGTCTGGCAACGGTCCAGGAGGAGATCTTCCGCCTCAAGGGCGACGTTCAGGGCCATGAGAGCCGGATCGGTTTTCAGCGTCGGGAGCTCGAGAACCAGGTGCGTCAGGAGGAACGGCACGCCACCGAGATTGCGGCACTGGAGCAGCAGCTTGCTGCTGCCGGCGAGGAGCTTGCTCGCCTTACGGAGCAGAGCGGGGCCTTTGCCGTTGAGGCGTCGGGCGAGGAGGAGACCCTTCATTCCCGGGAGCTGGCCCTGGAAGAGATGACCGGCACCGAGCGTGAAGTTGCTGCGCGGGTCGAGGAGGTCCGCCGGGAACTCTTCTCCCTGCTGGCGGAGATCGCCCAGCTCAACAACCAGCGGACCACCGCCGCCAAACGGCTCGAGGGGCTCGCTGAGCGGGCGGAGAGAGCACAGCGTGAGACGACACTCCTGAGCGAGCGGCTTGTGGAGGCTGCCGGGAAGGTCCATGAGTTGGAAGGGGCTGTGGCCGGTCTTTCGGGTCAAAAGACGGAGCTTCAGGAGCGTCTGCCGGTCCTTGCTCGGACCGAGGCGGCGCTTGCCGAGCGGCTTGTCGAGCTTGACCGTCAGATCGCCGATCGCCGCGACGAGTTGAGCCGCGCTTCGTCTCGCCTCCATTCGCTCAGGGATCTGGAGGCTAAGTTTGCCGGCTATGGGCAGGGGGTACGGACCCTTCTCCTGGCCGAGCCGTTCAAAGGGCGTTTCCAGGGTGTTCTGGCCGACTTCGTCGAAACCGATGCCGACTGGGAGATGGCCCTTGAGGCAGTGCTCGCCGAGCGGCTCCAATATGTGGTCTGCTCGGGGGAAGCCGATGCCGTTGATGCTGTCTCGTTCCTGCGGGAGCGTGGCGGCGGGCGCTGCACTCTGGTGGCCGGCACCCCTTCAGCTCGGGCAACGCACTCCGTCTTGGACGGAGCATCATCGCTTCTTTCCCGCGTCACCATTGCCGACGGCATGGCGTCGGTCGTCGAGCCCTTGCTGTCAGAGGTCTATGTCACCAATGATCTTCCCGAATCCCTCTCCCTGTCCCGCCGCTACCCCGGTGCGACTTTCGTAACCCCCGGTGGCGATCTGGCTTTCGGTGGCGGCATCATCAGTGGAGGCTCTACTGATAATGCCAGCCAGGGACTCGTTCACACTAAGCGAGAGATTCGCGAGCTCGGCGTCAAGGTGGACCGCCTTGCGGCCCTTGTACGCGACCTCGAAGCGGAACGTGATGATATCCGCAACAAGCGGAGCAGCATGGAAGAGGAGTTGCGTGAGCTCAGGCAGAATCTACACCAGACAGACATCCAGCTGGTCAATGCCGAGAAGGATCTCCTCCGTGCCCGGGAGGAGGTCCAGCGGGTCGAGGAGCGGCTTGCTGTCAATAGTATTGAGGGTGACCAGCTCAGCGAGGAGCGGCGTGGTCTTGAGGCGGAGGTCGCAGATGCCGAGCACCGCGGCGGTGCCCACACCGCCCGAAGGGAAAGGCTGGATGCGGAAATGGCGGAGCTTCAGGAGGCACTTGCTGTTCATAAGAACACCATAACCGCCGCTCGCGAAGAAGTAACCTCCCTCAAGGTTCGTAGCGCCCAGCTCCGGGAGAAGCGGGAAGGGGCTGTCCGGGCCCTTCGACGGACCGAAGAGCTCATGGTCGACCAGCGCAGTCGGATCGACCGCCTGCGGAACGAGCTCAAGGGGTGCATCGGTGAGCGGGAGCGACTGACGGAAGCACTTGCCGGCGGCGATGATGAGCTGAAGGATCTCATGACGCGTCATGCGGCGGCGGAGGAGGCCTGTGCCGCCACGAAGCTGGAGTTCGACCGGCAGGCTGAGATGGTCCGGGCCGAGGAGGCACAGCTACGCGAACTCCGGACCCGCGGCGAAGAGTCGAAGGGGGAGGTGGCGGCTCTCAAACTCACCCTCTCAGAACTAACCCTGGAACTCAATCATCTGATCTCAGCCCTCATGGACAAATACCGTCTGGAGCTTCAACAGATTCTTCCGGCCTACGCCAATCACCCTTTCGATGCAGTGGCCGCGGCCCAGCGTCAGGAAGAGCTCTCCCGACTCATCGACGAGATGGGGGAGGTGAACCTGACAGCCATCGAGGAGTACCGGGAACTGGACGAGCGGTTCACCTTCCTCTCGGCTCAGAAGGCCGATCTGGAAGAGTCGCTCCATTCCCTCCAGCAGGCGATCCAGCGGATCAACCGGACTACCCGCAAACGTTTTATGGAAACCTTCACCTTGGTCAACGAGAAGTTCCAGGAGGTTTTCCCTCGCCTTTTCTGTGGCGGCCGGGCCGAGCTCAAGCTTACCAACGAAGAGGATCTCCTGGAGACCGGCATCGATATCATCGTCCAGCCACCCGGTAAAAAGCTCCAGAACGTAACGCTCCTCTCCGGCGGCGAGAAAGCGCTGACTGCTGTCGCCCTGATCTTCTCAATTTTCCTGATTAAGCCAACCCCTTTCTGTCTCCTGGACGAGGTGGACGCTCCGCTCGACGACGCCAATATCGGGCGGTTCAATGATATGGTACGGGAAATGAGCGAGTTGTCACAGTTTATTATCATCACCCACAACAAGGCGACCATGGCGGTTGCCGACACCCTGTACGGCGTTACCATGGAGGAGCCCGGGGTGTCGAAGATCGTCTCCGTCAAACTCAACTAAGGAGAACCGTCGGTGCCGTTCAAAGCGATTCTGACCGAACTCGTGCAATCTGTTCCCGGCGCCAGCGGCGCCATTCTCGCCGACTGGGAGGGGGAGGCTGTTGCCCAGTACTCCCTCTTCGATGATTTCGAGCTGAAGATCATCGGGGCACACAAGGTGATCATCCTCAACCAGCTACAGACACTCCAGAAACGATTTGCCGGTGACGCGGTGCGTGACGTGGTCATCACCACTGACGGCCAGCACGCCATCGTCGGGCCGGTCGGCAAGGACTACTCTCTGGTTATGACACTTGCACGCGACGCCATTCCCGGTCGGGCACTCGTCCGCTTCCGGCAGACCATAGACCGCCTGGCGAAGGAGATATACTGATATGGCCGAGGAAAAGAAGGGTTTCTTCAAGGGGTTGTGGGGCAAGATTGCCGGAGGGGAAGAGCCGGAGAACGTCTCTGTCGCTGATCCCTTTGAACGGGGTGGGTCCGCTGCTCCGATTTTGACAGATGAAGAGCGCAAGCCAGGTTTGTTCGAACGCCTTCGGCAGGGCCTCAGCAAGACCCGCGACAGCCTCGTGGGGCGGATTGACAGGCTCGTTCTCGGCAAGAAAGAGATCGACACCGATACGCTTGAAGAGCTGGAAGAAATCCTCATCTCCGCCGATATCGGTGTCCAGACCACCGTAGAGTTGATCCGCACCCTTGAACAGCGCCTGTCCCGCAATGAGCTGAAGGATGGCGACGCCTTGAAGGCTGCTCTCAAGGAGGAGATCCTTGCCCGAATCGCCCGTGAGGCCCAGCCACTCGACCTTGGTTCGGCAACCCCCTTCGTCATCATGGTTATCGGCGTCAACGGTGTCGGAAAAACAACCACTATCGGCAAGCTGGCGGCCCGTTATACCGCCGAGGGGAAAAAGGTCGTCCTTGCAGCTGGCGACACCTTCAGGGCCGCCGCAGCCGAGCAGCTGGAAATATGGGGTGATCGGGTAGGATGCGACGTTGTGCGCCACAAGGAAGGGGCCGACCCTTCGGCCGTGGTCTTCGACGGCATAAAGGCTGCCGTTGCCCGTCGGGCGGATATTCTCATCATCGATACGGCCGGGCGCCTTCACACCAAGGTCAATCTCATGGAAGAACTCAAGAAGGTCCGCCGCATCGTCGGTCGCGAGATTCCCGGCGCTCCCCACGAGACGCTCCTGGTTCTTGACGCTGCTACGGGCCAGAATGCCCTGTCTCAGGCCAAGCTCTTCAAGGAGACGGCGGGTGTCACCGGCATCGCGCTCACCAAGCTGGATGGCACCGCCAAAGGGGGCATCGTCGTTGCCATCTGCAACGAGTTTAATATCCCTGTCCGCTACATTGGTGTGGGCGAGGGGGTAGATGACCTGCGGGACTTCGATCCGACCCAGTTCGTAGCCGCGCTGTTCCAATAATTCCTTGACTTACTGGGGAAATTTGAAATAGTATTTACAATCTTGTTAAGGTGTTTGCATGGACATGGACCTTTTTGCAGACTTGGAAAACCGAATTGAAACACTTCTCGAGCGCTACGCTTCACTGAAGCTTGAAAATGACCGTCTGCGCGAAGAACGCGATAGCCTTCTCATGGAGCGCGACAACGTTAAAACCCGTGTAGACGGCATCCTGAGGAAGCTGGAAGGGATTTGACGGCCGTGAAGGCTCCCCACCGGATCAGGGTGCTTGGCAAGGAAATCACTGTTAAGAGCACTGCTTCGCCGCAACATGTCCAAGAGGTTGAGTCCCTTGTCAATCGAAAGCTCACCGAAGCGCAGGCTCTGGTAACGGGGGGCGATCCTCAGGTTCATGTCATAATAGCCCTCATGAATCTGGCCGAAACCTGTATTACTCTGACGCAGGACCTCGCGGTGCAGGAGCGGGGCCACAAGGAAACGGTAGAGCGCTTGGTCCGCCGAATTGAGAATATACTTCGTTAGCATGTCGGAATGTCTCGGATGTCCTGAACGGCTTCATGATCTCCAACGGGGGATTTTAACCATAGACGGTAGGGTTTAGTTGGAAAGTTTGATCAGTTTCAACAGGTAGACTTTGTCGTTTAACGATGAAAGACTTCCTGTTTCGCTGATAGCAGCCTGCAGAACGCAACCATGCAGAAAGGGTAATACATTCGCTGTCTAATACTGTTACATTCGCATAAACAATTACCCTGAAAGCATACTGCTGTATTCATCTGTTGCTGTCCAATCTTTCCCTCCTTTCCCTACCCTCCGGAGTATCAGGAGCGGCGCCCCGCAGTATCTGCGTGAGACTCTGTTGTCTCGTATTCACGTTAGTTAGAACCGCAGCGGAGCGGTGTTATGCCCAAAAAAAGACTGAGGCAACTGATGCTCGCACAGCGGCGTGCACTGGGCGCCGATGCTGTGAGAGCAGCCAGCCAGCGTGTCCAGGACTCATTCCTAGCGTCTTCGGAGTTCAGCCTGTCACGGGTCATCGCTCTTTACGCGCCTATTCATGGTGAAGTCGGAACTTCGTCAGTCATGAATACCGCGCTTGCACACGGGAAGGTAGTGCTCTTCCCGGCCGTTTGCGGCCAGGAGCTCAGGTTCATCAAGGTTCCGGACGTCTCAATGCTCCGTACCGGTTGCTTCGGCATTCTTGAGCCGTGTGTTACGGGTGAGGTTGTTTCCCCGGACGAGGCAGACGTAATAATTATTCCCGGCGTGGCCTTTGATCTCTGCGGAAGACGAATTGGTTACGGCAAAGGATACTATGACCGGGCGCTCCACCACCTGGAGGGAACGGGCCGACTTATCGGTTTCTGTTACGATTTTCAGGTTGTGGATGAAATTGCCGGTGAGCCCCACGATGTGGCGCTTGATCTTATTTTCACCGACGCGAGGGTCATAAGACCCCGCGGTTATCATATACCAGAGGAGGTACAGAGACGTTGAAGATAGAAATTGCCATCATTCTCATTCTTGCAGCCGCCGGCCTCGGTTTCTTCATAGGAAACCTTTTACGCAAACGGATCTCCGACACTCTCGTCAACAAAGCAGAAGAACTGGCGTCGAAGATCGTAGATGACGCCAAGCGCGAAGCAGATACCATCACCAAGGAAGCCGAACTCAAGGCGAAGGACGAGGTCTACCAAGCCAAAGCCGAGGCGGAACGTGAGTCAAAGGAGAAGCGCAAGGACCTTCAGGCCCTCGAGAAGCGTCTCCAGCAGAAAGAAGAGAATCTCGACAAGAAGATGCTTCTCTTCGATCAGCGTGACGCTGATATGACCAAGAAAGAGCAGTCCCTCTATACCCGCGAACAGTCCCTCGGCCAGAAAGAAGAGAAGCTCGAAGGCCTTATCACCGAGCAGCGGGACAAGCTGGAGACCATCTCCGGCATGACTTCCTCTGAGGCCAAGAAAGTACTCATGGATGCCATGGAGAGTGAGGCCAAGCTTGATGCTGCAAAGCGCATCAAGGCCATTGAGGAGGAAGCACGGGAGACTGCTGATAAAAAGTCCAAAGAAATCATGGCTCTGGCCATCCAGCGCTATGCTGGTGAGTATGTCGCTGAGCGCTCAGTCTCCGTTGTTTCTCTTCCCTCCGACGAAATGAAGGGACGGATCATCGGCAGGGAAGGGCGAAACATTCGGGCACTGGAGGCAGCCACCGGCATCGACCTCATCATCGACGACACTCCAGAGGCTGTCATACTTTCAGGGTTTAACCCGATTCGTCGCGAGGTGGCCAAGATTGCCCTCGAGAAACTTATCACCGATGGCCGCATCCATCCGGGGCGCATCGAGGAAGTCGTCGCCAAGGCTGAGGAGGAGGTAGAGCAGACCATCAAGGAGGCCGGTGACCAGGCCGCCTTCGACTTGGGAGTTCACGGCATCCATCCTGAAATCCTCAAACTCATCGGCCGGCTCAAATTCCGCACCTCCTACAGCCAGAACGTCTATCAGCACTCCCTTGAGGTTGCTTTCCTCTGTGGCATTATGGCCTCCGAACTGGGGGTGAACGTAAAGCAGGCAAAACGTGCAGGACTCCTCCATGATCTCGGCAAGGCGGTCGACCATGAGGTTGAGGGGTCCCACGCCGTCATTGGTGCTGAACTTGCACGGAAATACGGAGAATCCCCCAAGATTGTCCATGCTATCATGGCCCACCATGAAGACGAAAAACCAAATTCCATTCTTGCTGTTCTCGTTCAGGCGGCTGATGCTCTGTCCGGTGCCCGCCCTGGTGCCCGGCGTGAGATGATGGAAACCTATGTCAAGCGCCTCGATGATCTTGAGCGTATTGCCACTTCGTTTAATGGCGTCAACAACTCGTTCGCCATACAGGCTGGTCGTGAAATCCGGGTCATGGTGTCTAGTGATGAAGTCAATGACGAGCGTGCGGTGGTCCTTGCCAAGGACATCGCCAAGAAGATCGAGGCGGAAATGACCTATCCCGGTCAGATCAAAGTAAACGTCATCAGGGAAACCCGGGCCATCGAGTATGCCCGCTAAGATCCTGTTTATTGGTGACATTGTCGGGAGCCCGGGCCGTCAGGCGGTGGCCCGGGAACTTCATCGCCTGGTCGACAGGCACAGGATAGACCTGGTGATCGCGAACGGGGAAAACGCCGCCGGAGGTTTCGGCATCACCGAGGATAAGGCTCGCGAGCTCTTTTCTCTTGGTATTGATGTTCTTACGAGCGGCAATCACATCTGGGACAAGAGAGAGTCGTTCCCGTTCATCAATCGCGAAGAGCGTCTCATCCGTCCAGCCAATTATCCTCCCGAGACGGTCGGTCGTGGAAGTGTCGTTGTCCGCACTGCCGGAGGGCTTAAGGTTGGGATTCTCAACCTAGAGGGGCGGGTTTTTATGAACAACCTCGACTGTCCCTTCAGGGCTGCTGACAGGGAGATCTGTCGGATCAGAGAAGAAACCAGAGTCATTCTGGTTGATTTCCACGCTGAAGCCACATCGGAGAAGGTCGCACTCGGTTGGCATCTTGATGGAAAAGTTAGTGCGGTCATTGGTACGCACACCCATGTTCAGACTGCTGACGAGCGGGTTCTTCCTGGCGGGACCGCCTATCTTACCGACGCCGGCATGACAGGTAGCTTCGATTCTGTAATTGGCGTCAGGAAAGAGTTGGCCATCGAGCGGTTTACGACCCAAATGCCGGTTCGCTTTGAAGTCGCGAAAAAGGATATTCGCCTCAACGGTGCTGTTATTGAGGTCGACGAGGAGTCGGGCAGGGCGATTTCCATAGAGCGGCTTTCACTTACATGTCCATGAAGGGGTGTCAGACAATGACCGTTGCAGAACAGATGGCGCTTGTAAAGCGTGGTGCCGTAGAGATCCTCCTTGAGCGAGAGCTTGAGGAAAAAATTGATAGATCGTTGAAGACGGGAGTCCCTCTCAGGATCAAGGCTGGCTTTGATCCGACAGCGCCTGATCTTCATCTTGGTCATACTGTGCTTCTTCATAAAATGCGTCAGTTCCAGCAACTTGGCCACGAGGTTTGCTTCCTCATAGGCGACTTCACCGGTATGATAGGTGATCCGACTGGTAAATCAGAGACCCGCAAAGCCCTGACTCGCGAAGATGTGCTCAGGAATGCTGAAACATACAAAGAGCAGGTCTTCAAGATTCTTGATCCCGAAAAAACGAAGGTGGTCTTCAACTCTTCTTGGCTTGGGGCGCTGACGGCCTCCGACATGATTGGTCTTGCTGCCAAATATACTGTTGCACGGATGCTAGAGCGTGAAGATTTCGGCAAGCGATTTGCGAATCAGTTGCCCATTAGTATTCATGAGTTCCTCTATCCTCTAATACAGGGGTATGACTCAGTTGCCCTCAAGGCAGACGTTGAGTTGGGTGGCACGGACCAAAAGTTTAATCTTCTTGTTGGCCGTGAACTGCAACGCGAATGGGGACAGGCCCCTCAGAGTGTCCTTACTATGCCACTTTTGGAGGGGCTTGACGGGATCAACAAGATGGGCAAGTCGCTTGGGAACTATATCGGCATAAGCGAACCCGCGGACGAGATTTTTGGAAAAATAATGTCGATCTCTGACGAACTCATGCTTCGCTACTATGAGCTATTGAGTGATCTTGCGCTTAGCGAGATCGATAAAATCAGGATTGGCATCAGGGATGGATCTGTACATCCCATGGAGGCTAAGAAGCAGCTTGGTCGTGAGATCGTCGCCCGGTATCATGGGGCCGTCGCTGCCAGGGACTCCGAGGAGAACTTTGTAAAGCGCTTTCGCGACAATCAGGTTCCTGACGTAATACCTGAACTTGTTATGGCCGCAGGAGAGGGTAAGATTCTTCTCGGCCGTGTGCTCGCCGACGCAGGTCTTGTCAAATCCAATGGGGAAGGGCGCCGCGCAATACAGCAAGGTGGCGTAAAGGTTGATGGCGAGAAGGTAAGCGATGACTCCCAGGAACTTGTCTGCGCGGGCGAGTACGTCGTGCAGTTTGGAAAGCGTCGTTTTGCGAAAATAGTTTTTAAGTGACACTTAATCATTTTCTGGTTGACCCGATCGGAGAGGTTTGTTATAACGCTACTTCCTTACGGGGCAGGGCAGA
>RHLS01000034.1 GCA_003712145.1 Desulfuromonadales bacterium
GCCTGCTCGGCACAAGGGCCGCCTTCACTTGCAAGTCCTTAACCGGACACTGCTGACTGGACTTTAGAGTTACACCACTCCCTTCCCACCTTCGCAGTGGGCCGTGGAGCAGCTCTTTGATTATCAAACAGGCCTGAATCTACGCGACGTTGTCCCGTTTGGGATGATATTCGTCCTCAACCGGCCATTTTCGCGGCCCGAATATACCGGACTTCGGGTGCCACATGGCCCGAATGTCGGCATGGCCAAAAAACCTTTGCAGCCCCTGCCGCACTCTGCCGGCGGTAATGGGCTGAGGTCAGACACCACGGAGCAACACAAGCCAGAAGTTTCACCTTCGGGTCATCAAGGAGCACCAGCAACTGGGGCTGACCGACAGGATCTGCACCCAACGATGGAGCACCTGTCGTGACTGCTGCCAGGTTTCCTTCCAGCCCCAGCGGTTCTTGAGCTGATTAAACAGGTCCTCAACCGACCACCGGCGCCCGTAGTTGATAATGACCCGTGCGGCGGATAGCGTTATGTCGGTGGAAAGAATCAAGCTTTGCTTGGTACGAGAGCCGTCCTCGTTTACGAGCTGGCTCCAGACAATGCACACCGCCCTGCCGTTCAGGAAGCGGGCCAGGACAACGGCAAGCGATAGTAGACCATCTGGGTCTTGCCGTAGATAAAGCACTCCATGCTGACTTCCGGCAGGGAGTCGATCCACAGGGCCGTGACCTTTTCACCATACTTTCTTGGGCGTCCCCGCTTGCCGGTCCGCTCAGGCAGATGAAAGAGCGCCGTATCCCGGCGCACCTGACCGATCACCTGAAGATCGTGGTCCAGGGCATACGAGATCAGGGTGCAGCGCATATACCAGCTATCCACCAACAGGAAGGTCTGGACCCCCTGAAACAGCGGAACAATTACGCGCAGCAGGGTTTTCGCGGCAACCAGCTTGCCCGAGTTTCCTCCCTGGCGCGCCAGGCGGGAGAGTACTGGGACACCCAGCGAGCGGAACCTCTTGAAAAGGGTCAGAGCCACGGTCACCCAGCATTGCCCTCTGACAAAGGTTGGCCGATTGGTTTTTCTCCCGTGCTGGTGATGAATCGCCGAACCGGGAGCCTTCTTTGACGATCGGAACACAATCGTATCGTCAATCATGAGAAACCAGCGGCGCCGGGGGAACATCTGCAGGGCAAGGCGAGCAGTCTGACGCCCCAAGGCGACCCAAGACCACTTGCCGAAGTGGAGCCACTTGTAATAGCTGTTCCAAGGGGGTTCAATGGGGGTTCAATGGGGTCGGGCTTCTAAGTTGTTAAGATTGAAGATGTAACTTGCTATCTTGGAAGCCTGACCCCGTATGCGTGCTGGACGAAGAAACCGCGGGATTCTACGCACAGGTATTTTCGGAGTTGAAACTGAAAGGTCGGCCCATCCCGTCCAATGACCTGTGGATGGCGGCATCTGCCTTACAACACGGACTCGCCCTGGCCACCTATGATGAACATTTCAACCATATCAGCGGCCTTCTGCTGGCAATCAGATAAGGGACTCGGAACAAACAATCCGAACCCCTGACAAGGAGACAAACCAATGGCTACCATGACAGTGCGTGGCATAGATGACACTATCTCAGGAGCGTTGAAGGAAAAGGCCCGGAAGGAGGATACTAGCGTCAACGCCCTTGTTCTGAGGCTTCTCAGGGAATCTCTGGGAATTGAGAAGAAAAGGCGGAATGTGCTCTACGATGATCTTGACCATCTGGCCGGCACCTGGACTGCACAGGACCTCGCCGAGTTCGAGCGTGCCACGGCGGTGTTCGAGAAGGTGGATGAAGATATGTGGAAGTGAGGCGAGTGGAGATCTGATCGATCCTGTCCCTGGAATTCACCCTGGATTTCACCCTTGAGATGCTGAATATGCTGAATAAACCGCCATTTCAAGGATCCTTGATTGGCGGCTTTTGCTTTCTTACGCTCAAAAATCCAGCGGACTCTTCGCCTCCTTGACGGTCCTGCTCGGCACGCAGTGGGTATAGATCATCGTCGTCTTCACGTCGCTGTGACCGAGCAGCGTCTGGATAGTGCGGATGTCGTAGTTCGCCTGCAGAAGATGGGTCGCAAAGCTGTGCCGGAACGTGTGTGACGTCACCCGCTTTGTGAGCTTTGCCCGCCTCACCACCCCCTTCAACTCCTTCTGGAAATGGGTCTCATGCAGGTGATACCGCCTGAGCTCACCGGTCCCCGGCACCACCGTCAACGACTGCTGTGGGAAAAACCACTGCCAGATAAACTCACGGGCAGCGGTCGGATACTTCTTTTCCAGTTGGCCATCCATGAACGTACCCGCAAAGCCCGCCGCCAGATCCTCATCGTGCAAAACCTTCAACCGTTCAAGCTGGGTCAAAAGGTCGGGCACGATCGACTGGGGCAGCGGCACCGTCCGGTCCTTCTTCCCCTTGCCGTCGTGGATGGTGAGGATTCCCGCATCGAAGTTGAAATTGTGAACGCGGAGCTTCAGGCATTCGAAGAGCCCCAGTCCGCAACCGTAGAGAAGTCTGGCAATGAGGGAATGGGGATGGTCGATGAGTTTCAGGATGTGGTCAATCTCCTGGCGCGAAAGGACCACCGGTATGTACCGCGTCCGCCTTGCGCGGGGGATGTCGCGGTGATCGCCGAAATCCTTCTTCAGCACATGACGGAAGAGAAAGAGGAGGGCGTTGAACGCCTGATTCTGGGTCGAGGCCGACACGGTGCACTTCACCGCAAGAAAGGTGAGATACTCCTTCACGTCGGCCGAGGAGAGCTCCGAGGGATCCTTCTGTTTCAGAAAGCGGCGGAACTGCAGGGTCCAGAGGTCGTAGGCCTTGAGGGTTTTGGGCGAATAGTGGCGCAGCCTGATCTCCTCTTTGATCCTGGCATGTACTTCGTCCCAGGGTGAAGCCGGCTTTACTGGAGCGGCTGATGTTTTCGGTGCGTTGTGGGTGGGCTGTTGAGGATTGGCCTGTCGTGGCGGCATCGTCGGGGCTTCAACCCGGTGGGGCGCGGATACAGTAGCTGCCCGTAGCGTTTCGAAATAGAGCGATACCGCATGAGCAGCTTGCTTCTGGAGAGCGGGCGACTGACGCTGTTCCTGCAGCTTGGCGATAAAGAGCCGGACCCGCTCGGACCGAGAATCTGGCGGAGAATACTTGCTGCAGAAGTCCAGATAGTACCGGAGCCACTTGATATACTGTGACCGCTGATCGGAGGGGACCGCCCGTTTGACGAGAACAGACTCATACTTGGCGAGAACGTCTTTCGGGATAATACGCATGGGAAGATATCCTATCTTATATAAGCACGACAAATGGAATGTTATCCGACCAGAGATATACCGAATTCAAGATTATTGCGTCAACATAAAAAAATGCTTAACCCTTGACAGGGGGCATAAGGGGGATAAAGTGTAGAAAACTACTTAATTACTGGTTAGGCGCCCGAAGGCGCGGGGAAAGGAGGCAATGCGTATGGGCATCAAATCTGGCATATGCCCAGGCGGAGTAATGGGTGGGTCATAACGTCAGTCTACTTCTATGCGAGGGACTCAGAGAAATGAAAGGCACAGGAATGAATAGGATGAAGCATTTCCTATGGATTGTTCAGTACATATCTACTACCAGACAGGAGGAGAATCGCATGAAAGTTCAACTTGCCGTCGCCGCAGCGTTCATTATCGCTGGTTTTTCCAGTACAGTGTTATCCGCGCCAATCACTGTGTTCTCTACGAATTTTGACGGCTCTTTACCCTCTGAGATTTCTCCAGGCACAGCGACACTGACTGGCGTTGAGGGGTACGCCGGACTCGGTCCCGCCGGCAATCAGTTTAGTGGGAACTTTCTACGCAGTGCTACTGGCAATACCGTGACGCTGACTCTGAACAGCCTGCCCACACACGACACGATTAGCCTCGCGTTCTTATTTGCGGCGATCGACTCGCTTGACGGAACTGGGACATTTCCGGCGGGGGACTTCTTCAAAATCGTGTTCGATGGCACAACGCTGTTCAGCGAATCGTTTGCGAATGCATTACCAAGCCAGATACAAAGTTATGTGCCACCTGCCGGCGTGGAACTCGCACGCCACGTTGATCTTGGTTTTGCTGGTCCCGGTAGTTTTTATACCGACAGTGCCTATAACTTCGGTGCGGATCCGCTCTTTGCCAACTTTGCACATACTAATTCATCGGCGGTAATCGATTTCTTCATTTTCGGCCCGGGCAACCAAAGTCTCGACGATGAATCGTGGGCGATGGACAATCTGCAGGTGAGTGTCACTACACAAGCTGCAGTGCCAGAGCCTTCGACACTGATCCTTTTCGGGCTCGGCACTTTTGGTTTGATGATATGCGGTTGTCGACATCATAGACGTACGGGCTCCAAACTGGCGGCTGCCGAGCAGCCTGTCTGAGCGGGTAAGCCAGGGTCAGACTCGAATTACGATTAACCCCTTGCCCTGCTGACCGAGGCCGCGCTTCCCAAGGGACTCGCAGCGGCATGGTACCCGGAGACACTATCCAAGTATCAGTATGACAAAGACTTAAAGAAGAGGTGCCGCTGCGAGTCCCTGTTGGATGTGTGGCGGCGCAGCTGCCGAGGGCCTAATCGGGTAGCCGGGGGTTTTAGCCCCCCAGCCCCCACACCACCCGGCATGCGGGTCCGCACCGGGCGGTTCGATGAAGTCACCGGGCCGTAGCCGGGTAATGAGTCTTCACCCACAGTTCTTTGACAGATACAAGACCTTGATCCTTGAGCCATTGGTTGGTCATACCGTGCTGGGCCGCCAGCCTGCGGGACATGGCCCACGGGCCGTTTCGATTCAGGCCTGCGCGAATGGAGGTGCCAAGCTGGACACCCAGCTTGAGCAGATTCCGAATCTTGGTACGGCACCAGCGGAGGTCAATGGGGTCGGAGGTCAATGGGATCGGGCTTCTAAGTTGTTAAGATTGAAGATGCAACTTGACATCTTGGAAGCCTGACCCCGCATGCGCCGCTTCAGGCTGCTCGGTTTTTGTTTTTTGGAGGAGACAGTGAGACCAGATTCGGCATCGAGGAAATCAATGAATAAATTCAGTCTCCATTTCAATGAGATATGCAATAGTAAAATAGCAAGCAGCGTCCCACGATGGGTCCCCCTCAAGGCAAAATTTATGGCCGAAAGGAGGTGAATGTACCTGCCGCATAGTCGAATTTGAAATCGTTTAACTTAAATTATGTAGAACCACACGAAAGGGGGTAATTGTGCGAAACATCAGGTTTTTAGCATTTTCTCTTCTTCTGGGTGCTTCCATTGTTCTTGGTGGGCAGATTGCTTGTGCGGGTGGATCGCCTCCAACTGAAATCTCTTGGTCTGTGGATCTTCCCGCTAACTGGCTCGCGCCCGGCGTGTGCGCCTTCCCCATCAATGTCTCGGTGAGCGGAAATGCCGCAACTATTATCCTTCCAGGCAACCGATCCATCATTACCGCGCCGGGCCAACAAGCTGTTGTCACAAATCTCGCTGATCCCTCGAAGTCCGTGCAGTTGAATATTCCTGGGACATTTCATCAGACGACAAAGCAAAACGGCGACGTTGTGACCGTTGTCACCG
Source organism: Desulfuromonadales bacterium (assembly GCA_003712145.1). Taxonomy (GTDB): domain Bacteria; phylum Desulfobacterota; class Desulfuromonadia; order Geobacterales; family Geobacteraceae; genus Geobacter. The sequence continues at coordinate 5,613 of RHLS01000034.1, forward strand.
GCCGCAATCTCTTGGGTGACCCTCAGGCGGGCTTTGTATTGGCTATCGGAACGTTTAGCTACATTTTCGATAGCAGCGGAAACCTTATCCAGCCGCTCACGGGGAAAGGAAAGCTAAATGATGTGTGTGCAATGATCCAGTAAGCTTAGAGAAGAGGGGAAAACTAGGGGGAAAACTGGGGACACTCACCAGTTTTTTACCGAATTACCATAGATTCAATGCGGTAATACGGGGAGTGTCCCTGGTTTACCTAAGCTGCAAGAGAGGGTCTTAGCCCTGCCATGCTGCAGGTAATGTTAAATCAGTATTTCTTTGCCGATATATATCAACGAGAACATCAACAAGAGTTTTGGGTAAAAAGAGTTCTGCATCTAAAAAATCCAGATTACTTTCCAGCTGCTTGGCAAGTTCGTATGTTACTGGAAAAAATAACTTAATATTTTCAAAATAGGGACGGTATCTCAGTAAGAGATTAGGTGGTCAATAATATAAAGGCAACCAGTCTATGAGCTTATTCAAAATTAAGAATCCAGTAGAATATAGCTTTATGCAAATGATGAGTCATTTTCCTGATACTGGTCATTGGCAAGACAAGCAAAGATTTTATGCGTTTGCAAAAACAGTTTGTACGCACAATGCAGTAAAATGGAAAGATGTGAGTTTCCTAAAGAAGAGAATATTGGAGATACGCCCGTATGTCGATGCTGATTGCTTAGAGTATTTATTAACAATATATTACGAGTTGATACAGTTTTACAAAGTGCCGCCAATCTCAAGCCAATACCAAAGCTTTGATAGAACGGTAAAATCTGGTCACTATTTAGAAATCAAAGTCAATAATGGAGTGTTATCCGAGAATGAAATACCGATCAAAAAGATAACTAACATATAAAGAGAACGGAAGATATAGAGGGGTCGGGAAGATATAGAGGGGTCGCGTCTCCAAATCTCAAAAAGCTAGAAAAGAACTGAAGAACCAACAAGGCTTACGACCTGCCCCGAAAAAACTGGCAGGTCAAAGCCATGCCCGTTAGCCGAAGGAGTGACAAGTGAATCCTACTGCCAACTGCAGACGTATTCCATCGCGCTGCCGCGTCTGTAACCGCGACATCGAACTGCTTCAGGCCTTCTACTACGCAGTCGACAGGAATGGTGAGCCGATCTATCCAGCTAAGTGCTGTAGTTGTGGTGGGTTGAACGTCATCGTCCCGTTGGGCAATACCGGAAGCGCTATCGTTAGTAGTTTTGAAGAGATTCCAACTAAACTCAGGGAGATGATGCAAAAAGGGGTGGATCGCTTCGGATTCGATGAGGGCACTGAATGAGCGTTAAGCGATTCAACGAATCCAAGCCAGCTGAGAGTGTAAGCGACTTGGTAGCCTATCTACATGATGAACACTGTGATGAGTTTGTATACCGGGGACAAACACGGTCGTGGCCCGTGCCGCTACTACCCAGTGCGTTTAGGATTTACAAACAGAGCGGAGAGGTATTTCGTCGAGACGAACAGTTGCAATTGTCGTCAATGCGAAACACAGGTACACAATTTCATGGCCTCGAACCCCTGAATCATTTCTGGGAATTTGCTGACCGTTATTGCCCGTCCGTCCGACTATCCCATGTTGAACTATCCACAATCAATAAGTTGATCGACGATCCGCATTTCTCACTTGCCATCTGTGGCGCCACAAATTTTGATTGCTTTTCGCAATCTATATCAGCGGAGTTGGACAAAAGATTTTCAGCAAATTACTCGGCGTGGAAGACGATCATCGACTTCACGCACCGGGACCGCATTCGACAGTTTATATGCCTGAATCCCTTTGGCTTTGTTCTGGGAATGGCTATCGCCCAACATTATGGGTTTAGTTCCGAAGCCATTGACGTGACGCATGACCCCTTAGTCGCCGCATTCTTCGCCACGCATGAGCATCCAAAATATGTAGGGACGAAGGATACCGGTATAGGGCAAATCATCCGCTTTCGGCTTACTGCGCGGGAATGTGCGCACGTTTTGTGGGAGGATAAGGACTTCTACTCCGCCGAGTCGTTCGCGGATTTGCTTACGATGCTCCACAGATTTGAGGACGACTGGTACACACATTACGATTCCTTTATAGACCTGATCGACCACGTCTTCATCGCGCTTGAGGCAGGCATAGAAGGACGGAAGGGACATTTGTTTCGAATTGGCACACAACCCATCTCTAAGACGCGTGTTGCTAGGCAGAAGGGTGCGTTACTCTTTCCCGACATGCTTCTCAAGGAAGCTCACATGGCCGGAATGAATATTCAACAACTTATGGCCGTCGAAGATATAGGCAGCCGTTCGGGGACCGAAACGTTCTTTTTTCGCCATTCGGCGGATGGCTGGCCATTTCCCAACATCACGAGGGAGTACCTATGGCCACAAGACGACGTCTTTGTAGACATGTTTGAATACACCCTAAGCAGTAGCTCGCCAATCGTCTTTCACCCCAGCGGAATGTCACTGCCCAAACGAAGGGACTTGCTTGATTATGGGTACGAGCGATAGCGCACGTGAGGAAATGCCTTGTTTGGAGCACCCTCAAAGGGTCAGGTCTACATTCTACACTTTAATAACTTACCCAATGTTGTCTCTACCGTTTTTCTCAGTTCTCCGTCCGCCTCCAATTTCCGGACAAGCCTTCTGCTCGCTTCACTAATTGCCGTATCTCGCACGTTGAAGCGATCCCCTATTTCCTGAAGTCTCATTCCGCTATACTTATGGCAAAGATATATGCTCACCTGCCTTGCCAGCTTTTCGTTATCGTGAAATACTGCTGTTGCTTCTTTCATGATTTCTTCTGCCGAAGGCATGTTGGCAAAATGCTTGAGTGCCGGAATGTTCACGTCTTCCCTTTCCCGGAGATGCGCCGATGATATTTCAGCTATAAAGTCGGCACTTCCCAATATCGACGCGCCAAAGATTTTGTTCAATGGGCTTTCGCATTCTTTGCCGATCATGTCTTCAACAAAGCTCCTGTATTTCTTCCGAGCGCCCGATTCTTTCTTTGCATAGCAGCCGAGAATAAAACCGGTTTTCAGCCATGCCGGCGGTTTGCTTTGCCCTGTGAAGCTTTGGTAGCTGGACCACTGGTAGTGCTCGGGTCTTTCGACGATTCCAGCCCTCACAGGGTTCAGGTGTATGTAGCGGGAAAGTTCTGCCAGGTATTCATCGGCCTCGACAAGGATCGCCTTGTATCTCCCCTGGAACAGATGACCTGACCTCTTTCTCTTTACGTTGAAGTAGGTCGTGTATGCCCCATTTATGTGTCGCATGATCTGCGAAAGGTTGCCTGCCGGCGTCTCCAGCAAAAGGTGGTAATGGTTGCTCATGAGGCAATAGGCGTGAACTGCCGCCCCGTATCGCTCCGTTGCCGATGCCAGATATTCAAGAAACTTCTCCCGGTCCTTCCGACTTTTAAAAATATCCTTCTGTTCATTCCCGCGCGACGTGACATGATAAAACGCTCCCGGATACTCGATGCGTAAAGGTCGTGCCATTGCTCTCTCCTTTGATCGATAGGGTTGCCTTCTATCATATCAAAGAATTTTGGATTTGTGTAGAATGTAGACCTGACCCCTTTGTGACTGAGAAACTTCTCCCGGTCCTTCCGACTTTTAAAAATGTCCTTCTGTTCATTACCGCGCGACGTGACATGATAAAACGCTCCCGGATACTCGATGCGTAAAGGTCGTGCCATTGCTCTCTCCTTTGATCGATAGGGTTGCCTTCTATCATATCAAAGAATTTTGGATTTGTGTAGAATGTAGACCTGACCCCTTTGTGACTGAGAAACTTCTCCCGGTCCTTCCGACTTTTAAAAATGTCCTTCTGTTCATTACCGCGCGACGTGACATGATAAAACGCTCCCGGATACTCGATGCGTAAAGGTCGTGCCATTGCTCTCTCCTTTGATCGATAGGGTTGCCTTCTATCATATCAAAGAATTTTGGATTTGTGTAGAATGTAGACCTGACCCCTTTGTGACGGATGTAGAATGTAGACCTGACCCCTTTGTGACGGACTTCAACTATTAACCGGACAGTAGTGTTAATTTATAATGAAAGAGGGGTACGCGTGGAGAGTTTTACAGAAGGAAATCCGACAGAGGCGTAAACTTTTCCGACAATTGTTTCAGGAGGTTAGCATTACAGTTCAGGAAGACTCTGCAACGAGCCGAATCCGTGGAATAAGGACAGAGTCCAGAGCCCCCATCCGCTCCTCGCCGAGTTGCTCCAGGGTACTGCGAAGACACGTCACATCGTTGAGGAGCCTGGAAACGTCAACGCCCTGACAGTGCGGCGTCACGCGGTCCAGAAGCCGGAGGGAGGAATCGCAAAGAATCATCGCCCCCTTGTAATTCCCTTCCCGCCAGTGGTGGAGCGCCACCGCAACCTGGAGTATCCCCTGGTAGAGATCCCGGGCATCGCCCTGCTCGCCGGCCCAGAGCTCTTCGAGGGTCTCGTGGCAGGCGAACCAGTAGCCGGCATTGAACTGGTCAATGCCGGCCAGAAGCTCTGCGGGCGGAGCGTCGCTGCAGTGGCGGGGCATTGGCTTTCCGTGCCCTATTTACCGCAGCACTTCTTGTACTTCTGGCCGCTGCCGCAGGTGCAGGGGTCGTTGCGCCCCACCTTGGTGCTGGAAGCCGGCTGGGGCTTCACTCCGACGCCGTCGACGAAGTACCAGTCACCGTCGAGCTTTCTGAAGTCGGCCAGCTCGTGGTGGGTCCGGCGCACGTCCGGGTCGCGGTAGCGGGCGATGAACTCCACCTTCCCTTCGGTATCATCGGCACCACCGGCAACGGCAGCGAGTATCTCGAGCCCTTCCCAGCGGGAGTTCTCGGCCCACTGGCGGGTTCCTTCCTCGTCGAAATCCTTGCGGTGGTCCGGGTGGGTGGTTTCGCGGATATAGCCGGTCTCCACCTTCGTGTAGGCGGTGTAGCGTGAACGCATCAGCTCCGCGGCGGTGATCGCCTTGCGGGCGCCGGAGATGAGGGGCTGACAGCAGTCGGCATAGCTCGCGCCGGTGCCGCAGGGACAAAGGTCTTCCATGGGTTACTCCTTGCAACGGATTGGGATTGCTGTGCCGCGTTTGCTTCGTGAAGAATCGCCCGCACAGCGACTCCTTAGATACCGTGCCTGCCCTGATCGTGTCAACCCCTTCGCGTCAGGTTCCCGTCCCTACCCCCGGAACGCCACCAGAAAGAGCATATCCAGAAACGGCCGCGCCCGTTCGCGCTCCTCCGCCGACAGCTCCCTCACCGGCACCGGCCTGACGAAGCGGCGCAAGAACCGCTTCCCGGAAAGGCCCAGCCGCGGGTTGGGATATCCGAGCCGCGGCGGGATATGGACCGGCGCGAGCCGAAGCGCTCCCACGCAGGAGCGAAGGGCCGGGTTGAGCATGACGGACGCATCGGCGGCAAGGCCGCAGCCACCAGTGGTTTCGCGCCCCAGATAGAGGATGAAATTCGGCTCATCTTCCCGGTCCGCCTCGATCCGCCGCAGACGCTCCACCTCGGCCGCAACCCCGGGAAGGGCACCCCGGTGCGCAAAGAGGAGCGGCCGAAGCGACGTTTCCCCGACCAGCGCCATGAACTCGTCGATCCGGTAGGTCCGGGCCCGGGGGTGCAGGAAGGCGTCGGCAATGCCGCTGTCGAAGGAGAGCTCCGGCGCCTCGCGCACGTAGCCGCCGAACCGGGAGTCCTGGCGCGCCCGCCGGATGAGCCTTTTCACCGTCGGCATATCCTTCACTCCGAGGAGCCGCAGTGCCTTGCGGATCGACTCGGCCCCGCGCCGCGCGCCCCGGCTGTAAACCATCACCCTGACGATCCCCCCCGGCGCCAGCCGACGCTCCAGTGCCCGCAGCCCCGCCAGAGGGTCCTCCAGATGGTGGAGCACCCCGAAGCAGTCGATAAAGCCGTACTCTCCCGGCACCGCCGCGGGATCGAGGAGGTCGCCCCGTTGCCAGTCGATGCCGAAGCGGCCGTGAAGGTATGCATGGAGCCGTGCGCGCCGGAGGTTCGACCGGGAGAGGTCCAGAGCCGTGACCGGCACGCCGGGGTTTGCGAGTGACGTCGGATAGGGGGAGAAACTGCCGCAACCGGCCAGGAGGATGCGCCGGACGTGGGGGCCCGGCAGGACACCGTTGAAACGGGCATGGAGGGAATCGAGATTGAGGGCGTAGGTGTCGCAGGGGCGCACCGCGGCCAGAAGCGGGTAGTGCGGATAGGTGTAGCGTTCGTAGTGCCGGCGGATGTCGTCGTTCACGCTGATCACACCCTGCATGCCCGGTATTTCTTCACCAGCTCCACGGGGTGGTACGACAGCTTCGCCGCCCTCAACCCCGGTTCCCCCAGGTCCTGTTCGCGGTTGACGTACGTGCAGTCGGTGAAGAGGAGCCGGTTGAACTCCCGGTCCACCAGCTGGGCAAGCCCCTCCATGAACGGGTCGGCTTTTTCGAAATGACAGACGGCGGTGTCCCGGTTGAGCCGCTCCCCCAGGGCAAAGGCCACCAGCCGGCCCTCCACGGTCACCACCACCCCGGCAAGCCCCAGCAGGGGGGCGAGGGACAGGGCCTCCACCGTCGCCGCGGTTTCCAATTCCAGCGAGGGGGAGTCGATGCCGGAGCGGACCCGGAGCCACTCCCGCACCAGTGCCGCGCATCCTTCACGGTGCCCCTCGGCGTAAGGCTCAACGGTGAAGGCGTGCCGGACGGCGAAGTAGTTGACGCGGTTTTTCTTCTTGTGGAACCGGTTGCCGGGGAGCTCGGCCAGTTCCTGGCGGAGGTGGAGGTAGTCGAAGGCATCGCGGTCCTCTTCCACCGGGAACCCTTCCCCCGTGAAATGGCGCGCCACGAAGGCATCGTCGGCGCCGTAGAGGGTCAGGCCATCGTTCAGAAGCATCTGGAGCGCTCCCCCCGCGTCACCGGTGAGGGGCGGCAGGAAGTACGCCCCGCCGGCGTACCCCTTGCCCAGCACCACGATGGAGTCGCCGACCAGGGTCAGACGGTAGTCGTGGGCCGTGCGGAAGAGGTAGAGATTGGCGAAGGTGAGCTCGGAAACGCGAGGCTGGAGCCGTGCGAAGGCTTCGTCCAGGAGAGGCTTGTCGTCAAGGGACAGGGGCCGGGACACGGGATAGACGGGGATAGTAGTCGTGATCATGCGGAAAGAGTATCACAAAAAAACAGAAGGACGGAAGAGAGGATGCGGCGAAGGGGCTGCCATCGCCGGGGTCAGCTCAGGGCAATGCCTACCCCGACCCGCCCGTTCGCCACGCGGATGGAGAAGGTGACTTTCGTGTGGGGGAGGAGGTAATTCCGGGGAGCGGAGAGCGCCTCCCAGCGGATCGTGTCGTTCAGCGCGGTGCGAAATTGATCGTCGGTGGCGTCTATGGCAAATGAATCGGGACGGTCTCCACTCCCGTAGCTGACCACGACCGTACCCGTACACCCTTCCAGCCTGCGTCTCTCCTCGTACGGGAGCGCGCTCTCCAGCATCCCCTTCAGCGTCCTGCCGGTAACGGCGTAGTAATGCCCGGTCTTGACGATGACGGCCTGCATGGTCATGGCGTTTATGATCGCCTGGCCGGCCTGTGCCATCGACTCCGTTCCCGCCTGGGGACCAGGTTCGGCGCGTGCAGCAGCAGCGCCATCTTCGGCCGCATCCACGGCCTCCTCCCGGGCGGGAAGCAATGCCGCGGCGCCGTTCGCCGGCACCGCCCCCGGATCAGGCGGCCAGGTGTCCGGGGTGACATCCCTGGCAGCGGAGACGTTCCGCGCCCCCGGCTCCCGGGGATCTTCTGCGAGAAGCGCCGTGGCGAGATCAATGGTCCATCGGGTGGTGACGACAGGTTCGGGGGGATGGTTCCCGGTGAGGGCAAGCCGGTAGAGCAGCAGAAAAACTGCCAGGTGGAGGATAAGCGATGCGGTGAAAGTCCTTGAGAGCGTCATGGGTAAATGGAAGCGGCGCCGAAGGGGATCATCCCCCGCGACGCCGCCGGAACGTCAGCCGTCAGTTCGCCTGGGGCTGCAGCATGAGTTTGACAACCGCACTCTTTTCCGCACTGCTCGCCGAACTGCCGCCGGCGCTTTTCGTGGCGACGAAGTTGGCCTTGATGGCCGCAAGCTCTGCCATGAACGCCTGTTCGGCCGCCATACGCTGGTTGGAGGTGGGCTGGTTGCCATTGTCCCAGATGGAGAACTTGGTCATCTCGGCGATGCTCACATCCTCCTGAAGTCCCAGGTACGCGTTGAATGCCGCCGACGGCGTTGTGTAGGTGCGACGCTGGGAGGTCCAGGTCCCCCCGTTGTTCTGACAGGTTATCTTGTCCCAGTACTGCGGATTCGAGCAGACCCCCATCCAGTTCTGCATCATGGTCGGAATCGGCGTCGTGGCGCGGGTATAGCTGAAGCTGCCGCCGTTCATCTTGAGCCCCATGAGCCAGTTGACCATGACAACCTGCTGCACCGGCCAGTTATTCGGAGTCCCGCTCATATCGTAAAACTTGCCGAAATCCTGCGGCAGGGTGATGCCGGGAAATACCGCCATGATGGTGGCCTTCATGGCCGCGATCTCTCCGTTGGACGAGGCAATGGCGGTCTGGAACGTGCTCCAGGCCGTGTTGTACAGTGCGTCTATCGCCTGCCTGATGGTCGTGGCATCACCGCCGTTGGCCTGGATGTAGGCGGCGGGATTCATGAAGTATTCACCATACTGGGCGTCGATGGCGGCCGTTGCCTGGGCCATGGCCGTGGCGGCGGCGATGAACTGGTTCACCTGGGAGCCGGTGGCGCCAAGGGCGTTCAGCGCATTGGTGTATTCGGTGACCATCTTCACCATGCCGATTTTCCGGTTGAATGCCGACATGGACTGGTCGATGGAGGTCAGGACGTTTGCGGCGATGCAATTGGGGTCACCGAGAGTAATGGCGCCGCTCGCGCCAGCGGCGTCGCCGGCCGCCTCGTGGGCGTTGGTGATGAGCCCCAGCTCCACGTCGGCGCAGGCGGCGGCATCCATGAACACATCGGCCATGAGCCCCCCGGCCTTCTGCATCTCGTCCTTGGCGGTGGTGGCGTTGTTGCTCTCAACGGCCGTGTAGAAGCCCTTGGCGAACTGCCGCAGGGTCCTCTTGGTGGCGTCGGGGTTATGGATCAGGCATTTCTTCAGCGCCGCGAGCTTGGCGGGCGATGCCCCGTTGGTGACGATGTAATCCTCGAAGCCGCCGGCGCCCGTGATCGCATCCTTGCCGAGGGTCCCGAGCTTGAGGATGTCCGCGGCGGAGACTTCGGGCGACCTGAGCAGCGTCAGCAGGTACGCGGCCAGGATCGGGTCGTCGGACCCTGCCTTCTGGGCCGCGTCGATGAAGGCAGCGGCCTGGTCCGTGGCCAGGTCGTTGATGCCGACCTGGTTCGAATCTCCAGCCGGGGGAGCAGGCACGATGCCCCGGCGGACGACTGCGCCGTTGCCATCCTTGATGGTGAAGACGATGAAATTCGCCTCGTCACTGTTCGGCAGCGTCGACAGCAGGAAGGAGAGCTTCCCGGTGCCGTCCGCCGTGGCCGATATGGTCTGGAGATCCGTCAGGGTGGCGTTGCTGTTCATCTTGCTGACGGTGATGCCGTAGGTGCCGGCGGGAAGGGCCAACGCCCCCTGGACACCGGCCACGAGAAGTGCCGCCGAAGCACACAGGATCTTCACTATCCTTCTTTTCATGCTCTTTCCTCCCCTTGTCACGACACGTAGCGACCTTAATTGGCACTTCCCTGGACAGACCCGGCACTCCCGCCGCTTCCGCCGCCTCCGCCGCTGCTGCCGCTACTGCTGCTGCTGGAGCCCCCGCCGCATCCCGTCAGAAGGAGCAGCGCACAGAGCACGCACAGAGAACCGATCACCACCGACATCCGCTTTTTCATTGCCCAACCTCCGATGTATCGTTTCGCTTCCGTTTTGATTCACGCAGATACGACCAGACGGCAACCGGGCCGCCCCGTACCGACGCACCATATATACCGTATCGGTCCGGCATGGATAAACTTGAGCAATCACGTGAAAAAACACGAAAAAAGCCGCACAACGTAACGCTGTGCGGCTTGGTGCGGATACGGGGAAAAAGGGGATCGGTCAGAGCAGGACGACGACTATCACGCCGCCGGCGATGACGGCCAGGTTGCAGACGGCGGAAACGCCGTGGAGCTTTGAGAACTCCCGCCTCATCGGGTGGTCCTTGGGGGTCGTGACGAAGGAGGGAATCTGCCTCTTGATCTCCGCCGCCCTCGGCTCTATGTAAAAAGCCTGGAAGGCAGTGAACGCCACCATGGCGGCCAGGAGCGCCGTCGCCGGAACCCACTGTCTGCCCCGGGTCACCAGCAGGCAGACGAGGGCCACGGCGCCGCAGACAAGTCCCCAGCGGAAGTAGCCGGGGAAGAGGTAGCCGACGATGCGGCCCGCTGCGTCCCTGTCCTCGACGCGGAAGATGATGGGGGTGAGAACAAAAGTGAACAGGGCCGCGCCGCCAACCCAGAGGGCGACGGCAAGACGGCAGAGGACGGCAAGTATGGTTGTGGTCATGATTCCTCCAGGTTGAGGGCATAGTGGTCGATGATCCACCGGGCGATGCTCCGGCGGGGCGGAATCGAAGGGGGCATCAGGTCGGTGCAGAACCAGCGGGCATCCTCGATCTCCGTGGCGTCGACACGGATCTCGCCGCCGGCGTAGTCGGCCACGAAGCCCGCCATGAGCTGGCTCGGGAAGGGCCAGCACTGGCTTCCCACATAGCGGATGTTCGTCACCTCCACGCCGGTCTCCTCCCGCACCTCCCGTCGGACACACTCCTCCAGGGATTCTCCCATGTCGAGAAATCCGGCCACCAGGCCGTAGCGGCCCGGCGCCCACTCAGGCTTGCGGGCCAGGAGAAACTCGTCACCGCGGCGCACCAGCACGATGACGCAGGGGTGAATGTGGGGGAAATGCTCGGCGTCGCAGGCGACACAGCGTTTCCCCCAGCCTCCGGAAATCCGTTCCGTCACAGCACCGCACCGGGGACAGCAGCGGCTGTTCCGTTCCCAGTGGAGCACCTGCTGGGCCATGCCGCCCAGGGTCAGGGTAGCCTCGTCGAGCCGCTCGGCAGAGGCGTTGAAGGGTTCCGCCACAACGGATGGGGGCAGCTCCTCCCTGGCGGCCATGGGCACCGCCCGCAGGGGACGTCCCTCCCAGCGGCCGATCACCACGGGGTCCGCCCCTGCCGGAAGCCACGCAGGCCGTTCACCTGCCGGCAGGCACAGGCCCCCCTCCCGCTGCTCCACCACCAGCGCACCGCCGCGGATCACGGCCCATATCCCCGGCTCGCCGCTGTCGGGCATACCCTGAGTGGCCGGAACGAAACGGTCGGCAAGCACCGTTGCGTTGAAGGGAAGATTGACTGTCTCGGGACGGGACATGGGATACCTCCGGAAGCGTTCGGTCAAGGAGTCTGTTGGACTTAGGAAATCGTAGCGAAAATTCGGCTGGGCGAGGCCAGATTTTGCCGATTTTGCAGGTCAATAGTTATTCTATTGACCAAGAAAGCAGCGAAATATGGACCGTCCAGACGGATTTGCAGCAGATTAACCCTAAGTCCGACAGACTCCAAGGATACCTTCCGAATCCCTGCCGTGCAACCGCGGATTTGTCGATGGTGAGTGAAATGGGAATCAAGCGGGAAGAAACACGCGGAAGGGCGGGATGGTGCCCCGCGCGGCGGTGCTGCAATTACGAAAGGTCGGGGTCCATCTCCACAGGGGAAGGTTCTTAGGCCTCTTCGACGCCGGTGCGCAGAAAGTCGCCGAACTGCCGATCCATGCCGCAGACGTGGTCCACGAGCCAGCGGAACAGCACCTTTCCCGTCTCGATGACCAGATGGTTCGACGCCCCCTTTGCCTCAACCTCCGTCTTGAGGGCGCTCAGCCTCCCCAGGAAAATGGCGTGGGCGTCGCGGTGGAAACAGGACTCGGGGTAGTGGTGGCGCATGTGGAGCTGCTCTTCTTCATGGAAATGGGTAGCCGCATACGCGTCAAGGAACCCGATGAGCGGCACAAGATCGGCCTTTCCCCTACCCGAGCCGACGGCATTCATCAGATCTTCGAAACGGGCAAAGAGTTCCCGGTGCTGCCGGTCTATCTCGTCCACGCCAATGGCATAGGATTCGTTCCATTCAACAAACATGCATCGTCTCCTGCACAGAGATCAGGGCGTATCGACGCCTTTGTTCTCGTATCGGCGGAAACGCAGATTACTTGATAACGAATTTTCTGATACGAAAAAAGGCCGGCGGCAGCCGGCCCTGTTCATTTTCATATTGGCAGGTTGCGCCGCGTCTACGACGCCAGCCGGAACTGCCCCACCATCCGTTGCAACTCGTCAGCCAGATTGTTCAGACGCAGTGCCGCCTCCACTGACTCCCGGGCGCCACAGCTGGTTTCTTCAACCACGTCATTGATCTGAACCATGGTGCCGGTCACCTCAGTGGTGGTGGCGGTCTGCTCCTCGGCGGCGGTGGCTATCTGGTTCACCTGCATGGCAACCTCCCCCACCTGGGTGAGGATCTCCTGAAGGGCTTCGCCCGAGCGGGCGGCGTCCCCGGTCCCCGACTCAACCTCCCGGACCCCCTCTTCCATCGATGCCACCGCGTCGCGGGTCTCGGTCTGGATGGCTCGGATCATCTGGGCGATCTCCTTGGTGGCTCTCGTGGTCCGCTCGGCCAGGGCCCGCACCTCATCGGCAACCACGGCGAAGCCCCGCCCCTGTTCGCCGGCCCTGGCCGCCTCAATGGCGGCGTTCAGGGCAAGAAGGTTCGTCTGGTCGGCAATGTCCTCGATGGTGCCAACGATCTCGCCGATCTGGTCACCGCGCTCCCCCAGGCTCCCGATGGAGCGGGACACAGACCGTACCCGGCCGGCGATCCGTTCCATGACCGCAAGGGTTCCGGTCACCACGGCAGCCCCCCGGGACGCACTCTCATTGGCTACCCGGGAGAACTCGGCGGCACTCACGCAGGTGCGGGCAATATCGGCAGAGGTGGCCGCCATCTCTTCGCTGGCGGTTGCGACCGTACCCACCTGCAGGGCAACGGCGCCTGCCCCTTCGGCCATCCGTTCGGCGGTGACATGAAGCTGACCCGACGCGGCGGCCACCTCGGTGGAACTGTGGGCCACCCTGGCCATCATGGCGGCAATCCTCTCGATGAAGGCATTGAACCGGCCACAGAGGTCGCCAATCTCGTCCCTGGACGGTGGCTCCAGCCTACGGGTCAGGTCGCCGCTCTCGGCAATGTACTCCCATTCGGCCAGCATGCCCCGCATGGAGCTTCGCACCGCGATGGAAAATCCGATGAAAAGATATACCCCTATGCAAACCGCTGTGGCACTCACGGCAAGCATCATCCACTTGTGGCGCTCAAACCCATCGATCCGCACGGCGAGCAGGGCATCGAGCTCCGGCGCCATGGCGTCGAAACCGGCAAAGATGCTGTCGAGTGAGGCACGGGAGAGAGACTCCACAGCTCCCGGTGACTGCTCGATCGTCGTCACATCCAGAATGCTCCGCTGGACTCCCGCCACGAAGGCCTTGGCACCATCGGCAATCCCCTTGCCCTGTTTGTCAAGTTTTGCCGCAAGGGACGGGTTCTTTTTGAAGACGGACTGGAGGTTCTTCGTCACCGCCTCCTGCAGACCGGATATCTGCCCCGTCAGGACGATCAACTCGGTCTTATCGTCGGAGGTCATGGACTTCCGGGCAAGGATGTCAGACGCAAGGGTCGTGGCCTGGGACAGGGCATCGGAGAGAGCCGGTAGCTTGGTGATGATGGTATCCATCAGATAGTAGCTGTCAATGTCCGGGTCGAGGGTCAGGTTGGAGTTGTCGGCCACAAGGACGATGAGAGCCATCAGATCTGCAACGAATGCATTATGGGCGGCAAAGGTCTGGCGGGCGGTCTGTCCCGGGGCGGGAACGAGAAAGGCCCGCTTCTCCCTGAGAGCCTTCAGTGCCTCACCGGTGCCCAGTTCGCTCCCCAGGCGTTTTTCAACGTCATCGAGCCGCTTGAACCCCTCGTCGATCTTCGTCATTGCAGCCGGCAACGCCGCAGCCGCCTGGCTGTTGCCGGAAAGGGAGAGCGTCGCCAGTCCACGGTGACTCTGCACATCCCGCAGGAGCCCCTTCAGGGGAACCGCGTATTCCCCGCCGAGACGCTCCTTGGCGGCAAAGGAGACAAACTCGTTCACCTCCCTCACCAGAAACCAGGAGAGAATGACGATGGGAATCAGGAAAACGCTCCCAGTGATCACCATCTTTCCGGTGTAGGAAAGTCGGTTCATGATAACTACGGCGGGCTGAAACATGGATTTCATCGTCATCTCCTCCTTTTCAGGCACATTAAACAGAAAAGGAGGGCACGGCCTACGCCGCAACCCTCCCTTGGGCACAATCATGGGTCTTATTCCATGAATATAGTTCTATGTATCGACAGTAGTTGGGGAAACTTTAATTTATTTGTAGGCAGATTCTTTTTTCGGCGGGTCATCCATCTCCTGTGTCACCCCGCCAGACGGAACTGCCCCACCAGCCGCTGGAGGTCTTCGGCCAGCCGGTTGAGCTGGTTGGCGGCACCGGCCGTTTCCTGGGCGCCCCGGGCGGTCTCCTGTACCACGTCGGTTATCTGCTGCATATTGCTGGAGATCTCGCTGGTGGTGGCGGTCTGCTCCTCGGCGGCGGTGGCGATCTGGTTCACCTGCATGGCCACGGCGTTGATCTGGTCCAGGATCTCCCGCAGGGCCTCGCCGGATTTTCCGGCCTCAGTGGTCCCCCGCTCCACCTCCTTGACTCCCTCTTCCATGGAAGCCACCGCCCCCCGGGTCTCCTGCTGAATCGCTCTGATCATCTGGGCAATCTCCTTGGTGGCCTTGGTGGTCCGCTCCGCCAAGGCCCGCACCTCGTCGGCCACCACGGCGAATCCCCGTCCCTGCTCGCCGGCCCGGGCCGCCTCGATGGCGGCGTTCAGCGCCAGAAGGTTCGTCTGGTCGGCAATGTCCTCGATGGTCCCGACAATGGCGCCGATCTGGTCGCTGCGGGAGCCGAGGCTCTCCACCGTCTGCGACGCCACCGTGACCCGTTCGGCGATCCGTCCCATGACGGTAACGGTCCCCTCGACCACCGTGACGCCGGACGATGCGGAGGAGGTGGCGTGCCGGGCACCCTCGGCGGCCATGACGCAGTTCTGGGCAATCTCGGCGCTGGTTGCTGCCATCTCCTCGCCGGCGGTGGCAACGGTTCCTGCCTGGCATGCCAGCTCCTCGGCACCGGTCGCCATCTGCTCGCTGGTGCCGTAGACGTGGGCCGCAGCGGAGGCAAGCTGGGCCGTGTTCAGGGCCACCTGGCCGATAATGCCGTGGAGCTTCTCGATGAAGAGGTTGAACCAGCCGCAGATTTCCCCCAGTTCGTCGCGAGAACCGGCATCGAGACGCCGGGTCAGGTCACCCTCCCCTTCGGCCATATCCTTGAGTATTACCAGAATGTTGCCGATGGGGCGCATGACGCTGGCCACCAGCAGAAGACCGCCAACTCCCGCCAGGGCGAGGAGCAGGAGAGCGATGGCGGCACTTCGCACCAGGGTCGATTTCGCCTCGCCGGCCAGCCGGGCGGCCGCATCGTTGAGCCCTGCCGAAAGGGTATCCTCCACTCCCTTCATGGCCTCAATCTTCCTGGTGATGGCTGCAAACCAGACCTTGGGGTCGATCCCGAAACCGCCGGTGGCATGTTTTTCCAGAGCGACCTTCCGCATCTCCTCCACGGGACGGCTCACCTCCCCCTCCACCTTCTCCTTCAGGGCGGCGCGGGCCGGGTCCGTGGCGTAGGCATTGAAGGTGCCGAGCAGGGTCTGCTGGGCCGAGAGGATCGAAATGAAGCGCCGGTAGGACTCCTCGTCGAAACTGCCGGCGGTGAACACCGCGTTCAGTGTCGCCCGTTCGCGCCCCACCTGCTCCTTGGCACCCAGAAAGGCAGCATAGGCCACAGACTGGCCGGCGAGGTCATGGTGGGCACTGCTCCGCGCCACGGTCGTCACCACATCGAGCCACGAGGTAATCATCCCCGTATAAAAGCCGATGGCGTCCTTGACCGGCATGTTCAGAGCAGTGGCCGCGGAGCGTATCTCGGAAAGCTTCGCGATCTGGGCAGTTGCCGCATCGAGGGGCGCCTTGAGGTGAGCGAACCGTCCGTCGCCCGCGGAAACAAGCCCCTTCAACTCGGTGGCCCTGGCGTCGGTATTGTGGCGCTGCTTCTCCAGCTCATCGCGGAACGTGGCACCGCCCGAGGCCAGGAAGCCGGCCGTCATCCCCCGCTCCTTCTGCACCTCATGGATCAGCGCGCTTACCTTCACCGCCAGGTTTGTCACCTCGGCCGCCCTCCGCATGTCGGTCATCTGCCGGTAGGCCGTGAAAATCTCCGTCGCGGCGAACCAGACCAGGCCTATTGCAGGGAGCAGAAGAATCAAGAGCATCTTGGATCTGATCTTCATGGTAACCTCCTCAATGCGTATTTATTGGTTGCAGAAGGAGTAATTTCATCACTCCATCCGGGATACCCCATACAGCTTATCGGGTTTTTCCTGATGAACTTTAGGGAACAGGCAAAGTGTTCTCCCCGGACAAAAAAATAGCCCGCGAATACGTTCGCGGGCTGCATGTTTCAGGCTGTGATATGCACCATGATCCGTACTACGCCGCCAGCGTGAACTTCTCCACCAGCGACTGGAGCTCCTCGGCCAGCCTGGCCAGCTGCTCGGCCGCCTGGGCGGATTCCTCGGCTCCCCGGGCGGTGTGCTGGACCACGTCGGTGATCTGCTGGATGTTGTTGTTGATCTCGCCCGTGGTCGAGGTCTGCTCCTCGGCGGCGGTGGCGATCTGGCTCACCTGGATGGTGACGCCGCCGATCTGGTCAAGGATCGCGTGCAGGGCTTCGCCGGACTTGGCGGCATCGGATGTCCCCTTCTCGACCTCCTTCACCCCTTCCTCCATGGAGGCGACAGCCCCCCTGGTCTCCTGCTGGATCGCCTTGATCATCTGGGCGATCTCCTTGGTGGCCCGGGTGGTCCGTTCGGCCAGGGCCCGCACCTCGTCGGCGACGACAGCGAAGCCGCGCCCCTGCTCCCCCGCCCGGGCAGCCTCGATGGCCGCGTTCAGGGCCAGCAGGTTGGTCTGATCGGCGATATCCTCGATGGTGCCGATGATCTCCCCGATCTGGTCGCTCCGGGCACCCAGGCTCTCCACGGTCCGGGCCGACGAGCGGACCCGGTCGGCGATCCGGTTCATGACCGTCAGGGTCTCCTGGACCACGGCGGCGCCGGTCTCGGCCCTGTCGTTGGCGTGACGGGAGCTCTCCGCCGCCATGGTGCAGTTGCGGGCGACATCCTCCGAGGTGGCTGCCATCTCCTCGCTGGCGGTGGCCACGGTGGCGGCCTGGCCGGCCACCTCTTCCGCCCCTTCGGACATCAGGGAGGCCGTCGCGTGGAGCTGCGTGGCCGCGGCGGTCACCTGGGTGGCGTTATGGGAAACCAGGGAAATGACGGTACTGATCTTCTCCGCCGTGGTGTTCACCTCAACGGCCAGGCGCCCCATCTCGTCGCGGGAATCCACGTCGGCCCGGGCGGTCAGGTCGCCGGCGGCAACCCGTGAGAGGACATCGAGCACCTTGTTGAGGGGATTGCTGATGGACGAGGCGATGGCCAGCCCTACGAGGACGGCAGCCAGGACGATCCCGACCACAAATACGATCATGAAAGTGACCGACCGGCGGTAGGATGCCATGTCCGCCTGGAAAATCGCCTCCCCGGCCTTGATGTTGTAATCGACCAGTGTCGCCACCGCCTCGGCCGGCTTCACATAGAGGGGGGCCACTTTCGTGGTGGCGAACTCCATGGCCGCCGCCCGTTCCTCAGGCCGGCCCGATGCAGCGGCGGCGCGCGCCATGTCGGCCAGCTTCCCCCCCTCTGCCAGATACGCATCGAAGCCGCTCTTGAAGATGGCGAACTGCTCTTTCTCCTTCGCGTCGAGTTCCTCCTTGAGGTACGCGTCAATGGCCTTCTTCACCTCATCGGCCCTGGTCTGGTAATCCTTCCCCTTTTCCTCGATCTTTGCCGGGTCGCTCAGGGCAAGCATGTACACCACGGCGAGGCGCATCTGGAGAAAACTGGTTTTCATCCCGGAAAGGACCCCTACGTGCTTCGTCGCAGTGTTGGCCTCACGTATGCTCTCTGCCAGTTTTTTCGAGTTGGCGAGTCCGACGCCCCCCACGATGATGAGCCCCAGACACCCCGCCGCCACCAGAGTGAAAATCTTGGTCCTTACGTTCAGGTTTTTCCATGCACTCATCGTTCATCACCTCTTCTGTCACGGATTTGAGAGTTTCAGCGGTTCCTCGAACCTCGTGCGTCGTAGCACAGTAACTCATATCGGCGGCAGATCCCGCCGACTTGAGTACTTTTGGAAAAAGTTTGCAAAAAAGCCACAAACATGCACCGTCATTAATTATCCGCCGTTAAACCGCTAACAAAAACCCGATTGCATTTACCTGGTATTTTTTATAGGATTTCTTGCCTAGGGACTTGGAATCAACTGATATTTCCCTTATATCCGAGGAAAAGAGAGAGATCATGACCATACGCCTCCCCGCCGAATGGGAAGAGCAGGACGCCGTCCTCCTCGCCTGGCCCCACGAAGAGAGTGACTGGCTCCCTTGGCTCCCCATGGTGGAACTGGTCTTTGCCGAGCTCGTCAAGACAATAACCCGCTTCGAGACCGCCCTGGTGGTGGCCGCCGACGGGGAACGGACCGCCGCCATCCTCAGCGCCGTGGGTGCCCGGCTGGACCGGGTGCGGATCGAGGAGATCCCCTCCAACGACACCTGGGCCCGGGACTTCGGCCCCATCACCGTGGAGCGCGACGGCAGGCCGGTGCTGCTGGACTTCGGCTTCAACGGCTGGGGGCTCAAGTTCGCCGCCGACCGGGATAACCTCATCACCCGCCGCCTGAAGCACCTGGGAGCCTTCGGCGACACGCCGTCGGAGGTGATCGGACTGATCATGGAGGGAGGAAGCATCGAGAGCGACGGGAAGGGGACCATCCTCACCACCGCCGAGTGCCTGCTGAACCCGAACCGCAACCCGCATCTCACGCGGGAAGAGCTCGAGGCGGCCCTGGGAGAAAAGCTGGGCGCCGACCATATCCTTTGGCTGGAGAACGGTTTTCTGGCCGGCGATGACACCGACTCCCACGTGGACACCCTTGCCCGACTGGCCCCGGACGACACCATCGTCTACCTCCGCTGTGACGACGCCGGAGACGAGCACTACACGGCCCTCTTCCTGATGGAAAAGGAGTTGAAGAACTTCCGGACCCGCGCAGGGGAACCCTATCGTCTGATCCCCCTCCCCTGGCCCCGGGCCTGCCATGATGAAGACGGCCAGCGGCTGCCGGCCACCTACGCCAACTTCCTGGTGGTGAACGGCGCCGTCCTGGTTCCCACCTACGACGACCCCGGCGACGCGGCGGCCCTGGAAGCCATCGGCCAGGCATTCCCGGGCCGGGAGATCGTCGGCATAGATTGCCGGCCGCTGATCCTCCAGCACGGGTCACTGCACTGCGTGACCATGCAGCTACCGAAGGGAACCCTTGCACCGTAGAGACGCCCCGCCGGGGCGTCTCCTGAATGCCACAGATTTCAAGACATCAGACGCCCCGGCGGGGCGTCTCCACGGAGACTTCACATGTCAAAAATCACCGTCGCCCTTGTCCAGCAGACCTGCACCACCGACAAAGACCTGAACCTGGCCAAGAGCATCGAGAACATCCGCAAGGCGAGCGCCCTGGGCGCGAAGCTGGTGGTGCTCCAGGAACTCCACGCCGGCCCCTACTTCTGCCAGAACGAGGACACCGCCCACTTCGACCTGGCCGAGCCGATCCCCGGACCCACCACCGACCTGCTCGGCGGCGTGGCAAAGGAGTTCGGCGTGGTGCTGGTGGCATCGCTCTTCGAGAAGCGGGCGCCGGGCCTCTACCACAATACCGCCGTGGTCTTCGAGAAGGACGGCTCCCTGGTCGGAAAGTACCGCAAGATGCACATCCCCGATGATCCGGGGTACTACGAGAAGTTCTACTTTACGCCAGGGGATCTGGGGTTCGAGCCGGTGAGGACGTCGGTGGGTAAACTTGGCGTGCTGGTCTGCTGGGACCAGTGGTATCCGGAGGCGGCCCGGCTCATGGCCCTGGCCGGGGCGGAGATGCTGATCTACCCTACCGCCATCGGCTGGGACCCCCGGGACGAGGATGCTGAGAAGATCCGCCAGAAAGAGGCGTGGGTCACCATCCAGCGGGGTCACGCCGTGGCCAACGGCATTCCGGTGGTGAGCGTGAACCGGGTGGGGCACGAACCCGACCCCTCCGGCCACCTTCCCGGCAGCCAGTTCTGGGGCTCAAGCTTCGTGGCCGGCCCCCAGGGTGAAGTTCTGGCCCAGGCATCCAACGATCAGGAGGAGCTTCTGATCACCGAGATCGACCTGGCGCGAAGCGAATCGGTCCGCCGTATCTGGCCGTTTCTGCGGGACCGGCGGATCGATGCCTACGATGACCTGCTGAAACGATACCGGGACTAGTAGGGGCGCTGCTTGCCGCGCCCCGATTGGGCGGAGCAAGCGCCGCCCCTACCGTTCATATGTTTAGCCACCGAAGCAATAACATTCACAGCGTAAAAAAGAACGCCGCTCCCTTACCCGGCTCACCTTCGGCCCGAATGCTGCCGCCGTGGCGTTTGATGATGCGATGCACCGTGGCGAGGCCGATCCCCGTCCCTTCGAACTCGCCGGCAGGGTGCAGGCGCTGGAAGGTGCCGAAGAGCCTGTGGGCCTGGCTTGAGTCGAACCCGATGCCATTATCGCGGACGTAGTACTCCGGCTGCCCCTCCGTGTCGGTAATGCCGAACTCGATAACCGCAACGTCGTTCTTTCCGGTATATTTCCAGGCGTTGCCCAGGAGGTTCTGCATGACCACCTCCATGAGCCCCCGGTCTCCGTGGCAGGTGACCCCGTCGGCAAGGGAAAACTCGGCCCGGCGATGCGGGTCGCCCACCGTAAGTTCCAGGACAATTTCCCGTGCCAGGGCGCTGAGGTCCACCGTTTCCCGGTGCAGCTCCTGCCGGCTGGACCGGGAAAATTCCAGCAGGTCGTCGATCAGCCGGTTCATCCGCCTGGTTGATTTGCCGATCTCCCCGAGGTAACCGGCGCAGTCGTCGCCCAGCCTCTCGGCGTGCGTCTCCAGCAGAAGCTGGGTGTAGCCGCTGATGGTGGTCAGGGGAGTGCGCAGGTCGTGGGATACCGTGTAGTTGAAGGCCTCCAGTTCCTTGTTGGCCTCCTCCAGCTCCTGGTTCACCTCCTCCAGTTCCTGGGCACGGGCCGCAAGGTTCGCTGTCAGGAGAGCGATCTCCTGCTCCGCCTCTTTCCTGTCGGATATGTCCTCCTTGACCGCCACATAATGGCTGATCTCTCCGTTTTCTCCGGAAATGGAGGAGATTGAGGAAGATTCCCAGTAGAGGTCGCCATTCTTCTTCCTGTTCAGTATCTCGCCGTGCCAGTCGCCCCCGCCGGCAATGGTTTTCCAGAGGTTTTCATACACTTCCGGCGCCGTATAGCCGGACTGCATCATGCGCGGATTCCGGTTGATGACCTCCTCGGCACTGTATCCGGTGATCTCGGTGAATTTCGGATTCACATACTCGATGGTGCCGTCGGCGTCGGTGATCATGACCATGCTGGGGCTCTGCTCGACGGCAAGGGAAAGCTTGCGGATATGGGCGTTCTGCGCCCTCACCCGCCGCTCCAGCAGTATCCCCCCCAGGCACGTTTCAATGGCCGCGCAGAGCTTGGTCCGATCGATCGGCTTCAGCACGTACTGACTGATTCCCATATTTATGGCTTCCATCAGGTATTGCGAGTCACTGTAGGCGGTGACGACGATGATGCGGGCAGAGGCATCGATCTCCCTGATGGCCCCGGCCATCCGGATGCCATCCATCTCCGGCATGGTGATGTCGGTGATGACGATGTCCGGCTGGTGTGCCGTAAAGGCTTCGAGCCCCTCCCGCCCGTTCCCCGCCATATGGACGACCAGGCCGGGGAATTTCATGGAAATAATCCTGCAGGCAATTTGCCTGGCGGTGGCATCATCCTCCACGTAAAGCACGGAAAGTGGCAGTGAACTGGCATCAGATGGCTGCATTGTCCACCTCTATCCTGAATTCGGCACCCCCTCCGACATTTCTCGCGGAGAGCCTGCCGTTCATGCTTTTCTCAATGATTGCCTTCGACATGTAGAGTCCGATCCCCGTCCCCTTGTCAGGCCCCTTGGTGGTAAAGTAGGGGTCGAAGATCCTGTCCATGATCTCGTCAGGGATTCCCCCTGCGTTATCGCCAACGGTCACGACCGCCAGCTCCTCCTTCCGGGCGATAGAAACCCTCACCGCCGGATCAACGACCGTCTGCCCGGCAAACGCGTCCCGGGCATTGAGGAGCAGGTTCATCACCACCTGCGAGAACTCGTTGGGATACCCGCGAATGAAGAGTTCTTCCCGCGCCACCAGGTCGATGCGTATCCCCTGCCCCCTGAAACTCCCGTCGACGAGAGAAACCGTCCTGGCAACAACCTGGTTGGCGCTGAATCTGACCTGCTCCTTGTCCGGCTGGTAAAAAGTGCGGAAGTCGTCGATGGTCTGGGACATGTGAAAAATAAGGTCCATGGCCATAGTTGTGCTCTCTTCGACTATCGAACGATGCTCACCTGCCATTTCGCACTCGGTAGCCAGCTGCTGCACGAGGAGCCCCAGGGTGTTGAGCGGCTGGCGCCACTGGTGGGCGATGTTTCCGATCATCTCCCCCATGGCCGCCAGACGGCTCTGCTGCATCAGCATCTTGTCCTTCAGACGCAGCTCCTCCATGGCCCGCATCCGCTCGGCGATCTCATCCTGCAGTGCTTTTTCGACTTCGATCCGCTCCTCGATCTCCCCCTGCAGGGTCACCACGGTCCGGGCCAGTTCCGCGGTGCGCTCCCCCACACGCCTCTCAAGATCGCCCCGGATCCTTTTCAGCTCGGTTATATCCTCGAAGACCGTGGCGAACATCCCCCGGGAAGGAGAAAAAACCGAAATCCGGAAGGACTTGCCCATGGGCTCGAAGGTAGTCTCGAATATGACCGGCTTCCCCGACGCGGCCACCCCGGCGAAAAGCTCCAGGTAGGGAGGCGCGCCGGTGCCGTACAACTCGGAAGCCCGCGCGCCGACAACATGGTCCCGTTTCAGGCCGGTGATCTCTTCGTACGAGGGGTTCACATCGCGGATGATATAGTCAACGGCGTTCCCGGCGCTGTCGCAGATGACGTCGTGCAGAGCAAAACCTTCGTTCATGGAGGTGTACAGCGAACGGTACCGCGCTTCGCTCTCCCGGAGCGCCTCTTCCGCCCGCCTTCGGGCAGTGACATCGTGGACGATGGAGAAAAGGAGGTTCTTCCCCTCCACCGTGATGGGGCCGCTGTAGACTTCCACATCCCTGATATCCCCGTAGGCAAGGCGGTGCTGAAACAGGAACTGCCGGCTTCCATCCTCCAATAGCCGCTTCAACTTCGCCATCACCTGCTCTTCGGGCAGGATATTGAGGTCAAAGATCCGCAGGGAGAGGAGCTTTTGCCGGCGGTAGCCGTAGAACGAGACCGCCGCGGGATTGGCATCGAGGATTCTTCCCGTTTCCGGGTCGATGAGGAGCATGACTGCGTGGCTCTTCCTGAACAGGCTGCCGTAGCGTTCATCGTTCTCTTTCAACACCTCGACGATCCGCCCGCGTGCCGTCCCGTCTTCACGCGGGTCGGCTGTGCGAGGCTTGTCTCCGCCCATGGTCGCGTCTCCCCCGGTAGCAATTCCGTTCACTGGTAAACGGTACTAAAACTGTAGATCATGGTGAAAGGGGAGTCAAGAAACGAGCGGTTGAAAATTGCATTCAGTTTGCTATAATTGCTTGGAAGATAAATGTTTTTTCGGCAGCACCCCTCACAACCAGCCGCGAAAGGAGAGAGTGTCATGGTAATTGAGGCAAGCCCACAGAGTATAGGTGTCACCCCTCGCACGGACCGTGTGCGTGACGCTGTGGACCTGCGCCGCGGAGCGGAGCGGAGGGAGGAAAAGGATTTCCGGAACAGCGTTGAAGACAGGGTTTCCCTCGGCGAGGAAAACCAAGAGGCCGGAGAAGTAACCTACGACCGGCAGATTGAGGAGGCCAGGCGGCTGGGCAGCAAGTTCCTCATGCTGCGCGAACTGGTGGCCAAGACCTTCAAAGAGCAGGGGATCGCGACCACCATTGACATCGGTGACGGCAAAACGATGAAGATCGAGGAGATGACCCCCGAAGAGGCACAAAAGCTGGTGGCCGACGACGGCTACTGGGGGGTGGAGCAGACATCCGACCGGATCGTGGAGCTCGTAACGTCCCTGGCGGGTGATGATGTGTCACTCCTGGAAAAGATAAAGGAAGGTGTCACCAAGGGATTCGAGATGGCGAAGAAGGATTTCGGCATGCAACTCCCCGAGATATCCCGGAAGACCTTTGACGCGGTCATGACAAAGCTGGATGAGTGGTCAAAGGGAACGGGATCAGGAGACGAACCCGAAAACGCCGCCGCCAAGGCGGTCTAGAAGGGACAACACATTGAGAAAAGCGGGGTGAGATGGCAGCATCTCCCTTTTGTTTTACCATTCACTCCTTGCAATCGGAGTCTTACCCTCTACAATAGGTGGAGATTGTTTTCAGCCGAAAGGAGATACAGCATGAAGAGACTGATCGCAGCCGCTGCACTCACCCTGTTCTGCGCCGCCGGCGCTCTGGCCCACGACAAGGTTGTCGTTCTCCCGGCCAAAAACGGCAACGTCACCTTCGACCACAAGAAGCACGCCGGAGTAAAGGGGGAGTGCAAAGCCTGCCACGAGACAGAGGCCGGCGGGAAGATCGCCGGCATGGGAAAGGACTGGGCCCACAAGACCTGCATCGGCTGTCACAAGGAGATGGGCAAGGGACCGCAGAAGTGCGGCGAGTGCCACAAGAAGTAGGCTGACGGACGCACAGACTGGAAGAAAAGGGGAGGCATCGCTGCCTCCCCTTTTTCATTGTTTCCCATACCGCTGCGTATACGCTCTCTCCCCCAGACGTTTGCGCAGCGCGCGGTGGTAGAGCTTTTCGTACTTCTCCGCCGCATCCTCCCAGGTGAAGCGCCTGGTCATGGCGTTGCTGATCAGCTCGGCCATGGCGTCCTTGCGCTGATACCAGGTGTGGACCGCCCAACCGACGGTATCGAAGAGGGCGCCGGCATTCAGGTCCCTGAACTTGAAGCCGGTGCCGTCGAGGGTTTTCTCGTTGAAGTTGTCCACGCTGTCATCGAGCCCCCCCGTCGCCCGCACGATGGGGAGCGTCCCGTAGCGGAGGCTGTACATCTGGTTGAGGCCGCACGGCTCGAAGGCCGAGGGCATCAGGAAGAAATCGGCGCCCGCCTCGATCTGGTGGGCAAGCGGGTTGTTGTACCCCACGTGGAAACCAAACTTGTCCGGGTAGGCGTTCCTGATGTCGCCAAAATAGAAGTGGGACCACGGCTCCCCGGCGCCCAGCATGATGAACTGCACGTCCAGCGCCATGATCCGGGGCATCGCCTCGGCCAGCACGTCGATCCCCTTCTGCTTCACCAGCCGCGACACCAGGCCGATGATCGGCACGTCGTCCCGCTCGGGAAGGCCGAAGGTCCGCTGGAGATCCCGCTTGCAGAGCTTCTTGCCCGCAAGGTCATCAATCGAGTAGCAGGCCGCGATGTGGGGGTCGGTCTCCGGGTTCCAGTCCTCATAGTCGACCCCGTTGAGGATGCCGTACAGGTCGGCGGCCCGCTCCCTGACCACTCCGTCGAGCCCCCAGCCGTACTCGGCGGTCTGCATCTCCCGGGCGTATCCTTCGCTGACGGTGTTGAGCACGGTGGCATGGTAGAGCCCCCCCTTGAGGAGGTTCATCTCGCCGTCCTTCTCCAGCCCCAGGAAGGTGAAGTGCTCCCATCCGACGTCGAGGACATCCATGGCCCCCTCGTAGAAGTTCCCCTGGTACTGCATGTTGTGGACGGTGAGGACCGTCGGTTTCTCCCCCACCTGGGGGTCGGCGGCGTAGGCAGTGTTGACCAGCACCGGCACGGCGGCCGTATGCCAGTCATGGGCATGGATCAGGTCGGGAGTGAAGCCGATCATCTTCGGCAGCTCCAGTGCGGCCTTGGAGAGGAAGATGAAGCGGTTGTCGTTGTCGAGGAAACCCTCGTTGTTCACCTCGTAGAGACCGGCGCGGCCGTAGTACCCCTCGTGCTCCAGGAAGTAGACCGGCACGTCGGATCCCGGCAGACGCCCCTCGTAGACCCCGCAATACTGGTTGCCGATGATCCCCATCGGCACTGTGAGGACGCCGGGAAGGAGCTTCAGACCGTATTGCTCCAGACCCACCCTGTAGTAGCGGGGCATTACCACCCGCACGTCGTGCCCCATGCGGGCCAGGTGCTTGGGGAGCACCCCCACCACGTCCGCCAGCCCCCCCTCCTTGGCAAAGGGGACGCATTCCGATGCTGCCATGAGAATCTTCAAGCCCATGCGGCTGAACTCCTTTTGATGACTGTAGCAACGCGAAACTGCGTTGAAGATGACACAAGTTTGCAGGTTCCGTCAAGGCGCACTCTGCCAAAACAACTGGAGTATTGCATCCGACATGCCGATAAGGTAACTATTGAACCTTACACTCTACACAGGGTTCGGCCATGAAATTTATCAGCATCCGCAAGAAAATCGTCTGGAGTGTCTGGGGGCTGGCACTCTTTCTCCTTACCGGCTTCACCGTCGGCATTCTGGGGCATTACCGCCACGCGGAGCGGGAACGGATCGGCGCTCAGCAGTTTGCCCTGGTGTCGCTCTATGCACAGAACATCGATGCCGAATTGCGTGAAAACCTGGACGCAGTCACGGCGGTGGCCCGGCTGGTCCCACCGGACGCCGCCGGGAACCGCGTCGCGGCCCAACGGTTTCTCGACCAGCAGGTCGGTATCCAGCGGATGTTCGACAACGGCATCTACCTGTTCTCCGCCTCGGGAGAGATGATCGGCAGCGCCCCCCCCAAGCCCGAACTCATGGGCAGGAATTTCTCCTTCCGCGATTATTTCAGGAACACCATCACCACCGGAACACCGGCCATTTCCCAGCCTTTCCGCTCCACTCGGCCCGGCGGTACTCCCCTCGTCATGATGACGGCGCCGGTCCGCGACGCCGACGGCAGGATCATCGGCGTTCTGGCGGGAAGCATCGACCTGCTGAAGAACAACTTTCTCACGGCCATCCACAGGGAGCAGATCGGCAAGACCGGCTATCTCTACCTGTACGGCACGGACCGCACCATCATCATCCACCCCGACCGGACCCGCATCATGAAGCAGGACGTCCCTCCGGGGGCAAACCGCCTCTTCGACAAGGCCATCGCCGGCTTCAACGGGTCGGGGGAAACCGTCAACTCCCGCGGCCTGCGCACCATCGCGTCGTTCAAACGCCTGCGGACGGTTGACTGGATCCTGGCAGCCAACTTCCCTGTCGATGAGGCCTTCTCTTCCTTCTCCCGCTTCAGTAAAGTGTTCATCGCCCTCACCCTCTTTGGGGCGATTCTCTCCCTCTGCTTCGCCTGGCTCGTCACCGGGCGCATCGCCGGGAAGCTCGTCGCCTTCGCCGAACACATCCAGGACTCCCCCATAACAGCCGGAGGGCCCCGCATCACCATAGAGAGCAACGACGAGATCGGGCTGCTTGTCCGCTCCTTCAACGGCCTCATGGAACGGCTCGATACCCAGTCCGCCGAACTGGTGCTGGCGAGGGACGCGGCCGAGGCGGCCAACCGCGCCAAGTCGGCCTTCGTCGCCACCATGAGTCATGAGATCCGCACCCCCATGAACGGCATCATCGGCATGACCGACCTAGCTCTCGACACGGAGCTCAGCGCCACGCAACGCGAATACCTGGAATTGATCAGATACTCGGCCGACAACCTTCTGGGCATCATCAACAACATCCTCGACTGCTCCAAGATCGAGGCGGCGCGGGTCGAACTGGAAGAGATACCCTTCGCGCCGCGCGAGCTCGTCGATGCCGCCATGCGCCACCTGGAACCGGTCGCCCGACAGAAGGGGCTGGAATTCGGCACCTCGGTCGCGGAGAATGTGCCGCGACGCCTGTCAGGCGACCCGATGCGTCTGCGCCAGGTGCTCCTCAACCTGGCGGGCAACGCCCTCAAGTTCACCGAAAAGGGAATGGTGACAGTGGAGATGTCGGTCATTGCAGAGCATGGCACTGAGGTCTTCCTGCATGTGATCATTCGCGACACCGGCATCGGCATCAGCGAAATGGTGCGGGAGCGGCTCTTCGAACCCTTCAGCCAGGGAGAAACATCCACCACCCGCCGCTACGGCGGCACCGGTCTGGGTCTCGCCATCTGCCGGAGCCTCGTGACCCTCATGGGAGGCGAGATCCGGGTGGACAGCCTGCCGGGGCAGGGGAGCACCTTCTCCTTCACCTGCCGCATGAAGCGCGCCTCCGAAGAGCCAGTCGAACTCCCCCCTCCGGCGGAACCGCCGACCCCTTCCAGCGCGACGCGCGCCTTGTCGATCCTTGTGGCCGAGGACGTGGAGGTAAACCAGCGGCTCGTCCTTCGGATCCTCGAGCGGCTGGGCCACCGCGTCGATATCGCCGTCGACGGGAACGAGGCGGTGGAAATGTGGCAACGCGGCTGCTATGATATGATCTTCATGGATGTGCGGATGCCGAAGGTGGATGGCTTCGAGGCGACCCGGCTCATCCGGGAGCTGGAGCGGGAAACCGGCGGCCATATTCCCATCTGTGCCCTTACCGCCTTCGCCATGGCGGGCGACGACGAGCGGTGCCTGGCGGCGGGCATGGACGCCCACCTGACCGTGCCGGTAAAGGGCGACGAGGTACGCCTGACTATTGAAGAACTCTGCCCCCCTACCACTGAACCAAGGAACCAGCAATGACCGACATGCCCAAATCGTCCGGAGAACGCTTCATCGGGCGGATCATGGACGAACTCGACCCTTCCTCCGAGCGCTACCAGGTACTCGACTCCGCCAAACGCTTCAAATCCTCCTGGGTGGAACTGGGAGACCGGCTCCTCGTGGTCAGCTCCCGTACCCTTTACCGCGACTGGGGCTACGGAAGCTTCGAGGAGTACTGCACGCGGGAGATCAGGATCAAGAAGGAGACTGCCCAGAAACTGACCCTGGCCTACCGCTACATGGAGAAGCACGAACCGGAACTGATGGCCCGCCGCGAGGAGCCGCGCCCCCTCCCCGACTACCGCTCCATCGACCTGCTGCGCCAGGCGAAGGAAGAAAAAGGATTTTCCGACGATGAGTACGCCGACCTGCGAAAGAGCATCGTGGACCGGGAGCGGAGCCACCCCACGGTACTGAAGCAGTTCAAGGAGGTGACAAAGACCCGCGAGGAACCGGTGAGCGACCCGTCAGTCCCTCTCAAAGCGGCGCTGGCCGCGGCGCGGCGCCTCGACACCGCGCTTCGCGGCGTGGATGAACTGCCCGCCGACTACCGGGGGATGGTGGAGAACCTCATTTCCTGCCTGGAAGGGGAACTGGAGGGGATGGCGGTTACGGTGTCAGAGGTGTAGCCCGGCGCACCACAAAAAAAGGGACAAGCCATTCAGGCCTGTCCCTTTTCCACGTCACTGGCAAACTCAGCTGTCAGCTGGTACGCCGCGCATGGTTGCCGCGCTGTTTCGGGCTCCCGGTTGTGTGCGCAGTCAGCCCATCCTTCTGATGCTGGCGCTCGGAGCTCTTCGATTTGGCGGCACCCGGCTTGGTCGCCTGCTTCTGCTGGGCGCCCCCCTTCTTCTCCCCGGCAGGTCTGCGGGGGGGCATCGGCGGACGGGCGAACTCGGTGTCCTTTTTCGGCGCGGGGACGCTGTAATCGAATCCCTCCACGGTGCGACGCTCCAGGGGAGCTTTGAGGGTCCGCTCGATGGTGCGGACCATCAGCGCATCCTCGCCGGTCACCATGGTGAAGGCATCGCCGCTGCGGGCGGCGCGGCCGGTGCGGCCGATCCGGTGGATATACGCCTCGGCCGTGTCGGGGATGTCATAGTTGATGACGTGGGAGACTTGGGAGACATCGATCCCCCGGGCTGCGATGTCGGTGGCCACCAGGATCTGGAAAGTGCCGTCGCGGAAGCCGTCAAGGGCGGCCTGGCGACGGTTCTGGGAGAGGTTACCCTGGAGCGACGCCGCCTTGTAGCCGGCCTTTTCCAACTGTTCGCCCAGGCGCTTGGCCCGGTGCTTGGTGCGGGTGAAGACCAGCACTGATTCCGTATCGGTATGACGCAGGAGCTCCAGCAGAAGCCCCGTCTTCAGATGCTGCTCCACCGGGTAGATGGCGTGGGTGACGGTGACCGGCGGGGCGACGGAGCCCACCTGCACCGTGACCGGATCGCGCAGGATATCGTGGGCAAGCCGCTTGATGTCGTCCGGCATGGTGGCAGAAAAAAGCAGGGTCTGACGCTTCTGGGGGAGGTGCTTCAAAATCCGTTTGATGTCGGGGAGAAAACCCATGTCGAACATCTGGTCAGCCTCGTCCAGCACCAGCACTTCCAGTTTCGCAAGATCGATGGTCCCCTGACCGATGTGGTCCAGAAGCCGCCCCGGGCAGGCCACGACAACCTCCACACCGCCCTTGAGCTTCTGCACCTGCGGGTTCACGTTGACCCCCCCATAGACCGTGACGCTCCTGATCCGGGCCTGCTTCCCCAGGGAGCCGATGGCCTCGTGAATCTGCTCCGCCAGCTCGCGGGTAGGAGCGACGATCAGGGCACGGACGTGGCCACGCCCCCCGTGCATGAGACGCTGCAGGATCGGCAGCACAAATGCGGCGGTCTTGCCGGTGCCAGTCTGGGCCAGCCCCATCACGTCGCGCCCCTCCATGACCGGCGGGATCGCCTGGGCCTGGATCGGCGTCGGCGTTACATAGCCTGCCGCCTCGACACCTGCCGCGATGTGGGGATGAAAATTGAACGATTGAAAATCCATGAAACTCCTTCTTTCCGTGTTCCGCAAAGAAAAAAGCCCCGGGTTATTCCGGGGCCTACGATGACGTTGTATCCGGGAACAGCTGATTTTGTGATAATCGACCGTAGCAGCTTTGAATGAGCCGTGTCAAGCACCGAATCCGTGTTACCCTTGACGGAGAACTCAATCAGTGCTTACAGTGCGGTCTCGGGAGGAGCAGGGGCATGTGGCAGACACTGACGGAAGAACTACGCCGGGAACACGCCGGATTTGATTCATTCAGCGATGAATGGATCGAGAGCTACAGCACGGCAGGAGGCACGATTCACTGCGGCAGGGGGTGCGGCACCTGCTGCAGCCTGGCGGTAAACGCCACCTTCACCGAAGCCCTCATCATTACCGAAGCAATCACCGATATACAGGCGGCCGCGGTGCGGGAACATGTGGCGAAGATCCGTGCGCTCATCCCCATGATGACCGACCTCAAATCCTGGCTCCGGCTCCACCGCAGGAAGCTCGGCGCCTGCCCGCTCCTGGCCGGCGACGGCACCTGCGGCGTCTACGGCGTGCGCCCCTTCTCCTGTCGGGCGCTCCTCGCAACGAAAGAGAGCAGGTGGTGCGGGGCCGACTTCGCGGAACTCACGACCGAGGAAAAGCGGAGCTTCGTTGAGAGCCTCGACCGTACCGTAGTCGGCTTCCCCATGCACTACGTGGCAGCCACCCAGGAGCGGGGACTGGAACTGGAGGCCCGCACAGCCCGCGCCATGGACGAACGGTTCGGCTTCTCCCTGTACGGAAACCTCCCGGTGCTGATCTTTCTGGAGCGGGAGCATGAGCTGAGCCGGGTAATCACCCAGGGATACGCCGCCACCATGCGCACCCTGGAGCGGGCCGGCCTCTTCAACCCCTTCCTTGTTTCCGTCGAGGGCTAATACCCCTTCTTCGTATCCTCCTTCATCTGCTCGTACTGCTCCTGCTTTTTCTTCATCTTTTCCTTCTCCTTCGCGTGCTTTTCCTTCAGCCGGTTCTCCTTCTTCTTCATCTTATCCATTTCCCTCTCATGCTTTTTCTCCATTTCGCCTTCCTTGTGCTGCATCTTCTCCTTCATCTCCTTCTCGTGCTCGGTCATTTTCTTCTGCTTCTCGGCCGACTTCTCGCGCATCTCCTTATCATACTCCGTCATCTTTTTCTGCTGCTCGGCTTGTTTCTCCTGAAGCTTCTTTTCCTTCTTTCCCATCTCCTCGGCCGGCGAGTAGACCTTGCCGGGCTCCGACGCCCAGACGCCTCCCGTCAGAACCACAGCCGATGCCATTGCCGCCAGAACCCCCGCTGCTCTCTTCATGCCCAACCTCCTGGAATGTGCTGTGCTTCACTTCACTCAAGGGTACCATGGACGCTCCACAAGGCAACATATGCGGCCTTGACCTGACACGCGGAAATGATTAGTCTTCTTCGTACCGGATTCATACATCACAGCACGGAGGCCAATCATGCCGGTCTATGAATTCTATTGCGCAGACTGCCACACCATCTTCAACTTCCTCTCCCGCCGGGTTAATACCGACCGTCGCCCCGATTGTCCTCGCTGCGGTCGGCAGGAACTGGAGCGACAGGTTTCCCGCTTTGCCTTCTCCAAAGGGGGAACGGACGAGCTGGTGGAGGGGATGCCCGATATGGACGAGGAGAGGCTGGAACGGGCCATGATGGGTCTTGCCGGCGAGATGGAAGGAATGGACGAGAACGATCCGCGGGCCATGGCTCACTTCATGCGCAAGCTCCAGGATGCCACGGGGATGAAGCTGGGTCCAGGCTTCGAGGAGGCCATGCGCCGACTCGAAGCGGGTGAGGACCCGGAAAAGATCGAGGAAGAGATGGGAGACCTCTTCGACGAGGAGAATCCCTTCTCCCGCGAAGGGATCAGGGGGCTCAAGCGGAAGTACACCGCACCTGCCCACGACGATACGCTCTACACCCTCTGAAGCACGTACCGCCATGTGCAGCGGCACAGCGAAGATTTCTTCTGCCGTGCATTATTTTGCATACAACATGATGGGTTTGTGATAAACTTCACTACCTTTTGAAGTTGACCACCCCAGGAGGCTTTAAGGGCTTCGGGGTTTTTTTATTTCAGAGCAGCAACGGGCGGACATTCACGCTGCCCGAAAGGAAGGAGGGGACATACCTTTGCAAATTGCCGTCCAGGGAAACGATATCGAACGCGCCATGAAGAACCTGAAGCGCAAGCTCCAGATGGAGGGGTTCTTCAAGGAAATGAAGAAGCGGCAATACTACGAGAAGCCTTCGGTGAAGAAGAAGCGCAAGCAGGCGGAAGCCGAGCGTAAGCGCCGCAAGGCGATGAGGTTCAAAAGGCCTGAAAAGGACTGAACCGGAACACTACGAGAAACAGCCCCCCGGGGTTGATCTCCTTTTGAAAGGCCCGCTCCAGCGGGCCTTTTTTGTTATCCGCTCCGCAAAAAACGAGGGTGGACAGCATTCACCAATGCCGCCCGCCCCCCTCACATCTGGATACTCCTAGATCAACCCATGGGAAACCATCGCCTTCGCCACCTTGATGAACCCGGCGATATTGGCGCCTATCACGTAATTTCCCGGCATCCCGTATTCATCGGCCATCTCGTAGCAGAGGTCGTGGATACCCTTCATGATCTCGGCCAGCCGCTTCTCCGTGTACTCGAAGCTCCAGGCGTCACGGCTGGCGTTCTGCTGCATCTCCAGGGCGGAAGTAGCAACACCGCCGGCGTTGGCGGCCTTGCCGGGGCCATAGGCGATACCCGCGTCGAGGAAAATCCGCACCCCTTCCGGCGTGGTCGGCATGTTTGCCCCCTCGCCCACGGCGATACAGCCGTTCTTCACGAGGGACAGGGCATCGCGGCCATTGATTTCGTTCTGGGTGGCCGACGGCATGGCCACCTGGCAGGGGATGTCCCAGATGTTGCCGCCAGGGAGGTAGTGGGCGTGCTTGCGGAACTCCACATAGTCCTGGATGCGGCGGCGCTCCACCTCTTTCAGTTGCTTGACCAGGTCCAGGTCGATTCCCTTGTCGTCATGGATGACACCGTTGGAGTCGGAGCAGGCAACCACCTTGCCGCCGAGTTGGTGGATCTTCTCGATGGTGTAGATGGCCACGTTCCCGGAGCCCGAAACGAGACAGGTCTTCCCCTCGAAGGACTCGCCGCGGACCCGCAGCATCTCCTTCACGAAGAAGGTAGCACCATACCCCGTTGCCTCGGTTCGGACGAGGGAGCCGCCGTAGTCTAACCCCTTGCCGGTGAGGACTCCCGACTCGTAACGGTTGGTGATCCGCTTGTACTGGCCGAACAGATAGCCGATCTCCCGGCCGCCAACCCCGATATCCCCGGCCGGCACGTCGGTGTACTCGCCCAGGTGACGGTAGAGCTCGGTCATGAAGCTCTGGCAGAAGCGCATGATCTCGTCGTCTGAGCGTCCCTTGGGGTCGAAGTCGGAGCCCCCCTTCCCGCCGCCGATCGGCATGCCGGTCAGGGAGTTCTTGAAGATCTGCTCGAATCCGAGGAATTTGATGATCCCCAGATAGACCGAAGGGTGAAACCGGAGCCCCCCCTTGTACGGACCCAAGGCGCTGTTGAACTCCACCCGGAAGCCACGGTTGATCTGGACCTCCCCCTTGTCGTCCTGCCACGGTACCCGGAAGATGATCTGGCGCTCGGGCTCGCAGATCCGCTCGATGATCTTCCGCTCCCGGAACTCGGGGTGCTTCACCAGCACCGGCCCCAAGGATTCCAGCACCTCCCGCACCGCCTGATGGAACTCCGTCTCCCCCGGATTGCGCCGGAGAACCTCCTGGTAGATCGGTTCAACCTTCTCGTCCAGCTGTGCAGTCATGTTCCCTCCCTTTCCACTGATAGTAGCTGCCCATTCATTAAGCACACATATCACCGCCCTGCCAACCCTTCGCTACGGGCGCACATTTTATAGGCATTGTTAGAAATTTTTCAACACATTTGTTTGCTTTTTGTGCATCAAGTACATCCGCACGCCTGGCGGCTTCCCAGGGGTAAGCATAAATAATTTCTAAACTTATCAGTTCAGTTGCCGATACGTACCAGTAACGACACCTTTTCACGCTGTTCGAAACCATTCTGGAGGCAGCACAATGAATGCATTCAAAGCTCTCGGCATCAAACGCAAGATCACCCTCGGCTACCTGGCAATGCTCTTCCTGATCATCGTCCTGGGAATCTTCGCCCTATCGAAACTGGCCCTCGTGAACAGGAAGGGTGAAGAGTTCGCGACAAACCATCTCCCGACCATCGTTCACCTCAAGGCGGCCGACGACGCCATCGGGACTGCGCGGCGCTCGGAGCTCCAGTCGCTCATCGTTACCAACGCCGACGACCTGGCCAAATACGAAAAGCGCTTCAACGACAACCAGAAGAAGCTGAAGGAGGTGTTGGAAGCCTTCGGGAAATTGAGAATGGACGAGGCAGAGAAAAAGCAGGTCTCGGCACTCCAGGAAAAGGCCGCGCTTTACTTTGCCGACGCGGTTAAAACCTTCGACCTGGCGAAACAGGGGAAAGCCGATGAGGGGAAACAGAATCTTTGGAACGTCAGCAAGAAGAGCTTCGACGCCACAATCAAGATAGTTGAAGGACTTACGGAGATAAATATCAAGGAAGGCAACGAAGCGGGAACCCACATAGCAGAAGTTTACAAGAAAGCCCAGTACGGCTTCGCCGCCTTCATCATCCTATGCGTCGTGGTAGGCCTGGTCCTGAGCAACCGCCTGGCCGCAGCCATCTGCGGGCCCGTGCAGCGGCTGGCCGATGACGCCGGCAAAGTCGCCAACGGGGACCTGAGCGTGGCCATTGCGACGGATTCCCGTGACGAAGTCGGCCAACTGGCCACCGCCTTCGCCACCATGGTGGAGAATCTCCGCTCGGTCATCGGCAAGGTGACCGACACCTCAACGCAGGTGTCCTCGGCGGCGAACCAGCTCTTCAGCACCTCCGAGCAGATGGCCACGGGAGCCGAGGAAGTGGCATGCCAGGCATCAACGGTGGCAACCGCCTCTGAGGAGATGGCGGCCACCTCCGGGGACATCGCCCAGACCTGCC
Organism: Desulfuromonadales bacterium; assembly: GCA_003712145.1. Taxonomy (GTDB): domain Bacteria; phylum Desulfobacterota; class Desulfuromonadia; order Geobacterales; family Geobacteraceae; genus Geobacter. The sequence goes on from RHLS01000034.1 coordinate 41,952, forward strand.
ATCGGGCGGCCGAAGCTTCACAGCACGCAACCAGTGCGGCCCAGACCGGGGCACAGGTGGTGGAAAAGACCGTTTCCGTCATGGACCGGATCGCCCAGCGGGTGAAGGCCACGGCGGCGACCGTGGAGAGCCTGGGGACCCGCAGCGACCAGATCGGAGCCATCGTCGGCACCATCGAGGACATCGCCGACCAGACAAACCTCCTGGCCCTCAACGCGGCCATCGAGGCGGCCCGTGCCGGCGAGCAGGGGCGCGGCTTCGCGGTGGTGGCCGATGAAGTCAGGGCGCTGGCGGAGCGGACCACCCGGGCGACGAAAGAGATCAGCGCCATGATCAAGGCAATCCAGTCGGAAACCAGGGGGGCCGTGGCCACCATGGAAGAGGGGGTTCACGAGGTGGAAGCGGGCACCGCCGAGGCGGGCCGTTCCGGTGAAGCCATCAGCGAGATTCTGGAACAGATCAACGCGGTGGGGATGCAGGTGAGCCAGATCGCCACGGCTGCCGAGCAGCAGACTGCCACCACCAGCGAGATCTCCGGGAACATCCAGCAGATCACCGAGGTGGTACAGGTGACCTCGCGGGGTGCCCAGGAATCGGCAACGGCAGCATCCCAGCTGGCCCGGCAGGCGGAGGAGCTTCAGCGGCTCGTGGCCCACTTCAGGGTGGCATAGCACCTGACATCGCCTCTCCCGGACAACGGAGCCAGAAAGCAAAGAGCCTGCGATTGCAGGCTCTTTGCTTTCAATCCCGGGATCTCCAGCCTCTTCGATATCGCTTCCGCCCCAGAACCACGGCGTACACCACCAGGTTCAGCAGCACCACGCCAACGCCGAGAACAATCTGACCGCCCCGCGTCAGGCCGGCGGGGTAAAGAAGAGGCACCAGGTAGTGCCCGAGGAAACTTCCGGCATACCCCGCTTCGCCCGCCAGCCGTCGCAGGTACACTTCGAGATGGGTGAGCGGACAGACGCCGCCGCTCAGCTCGATATAAGCACCCCAGACGGCGGCAGGAAGGTGGAGCCAGGCGAGCCGCCGCCAGCGGAGGACGGCAACCCCACCCGCCACCACAAAGATGACGAACAGGGCATGCAAAAACACAATCAGATCTGCCAGCAGGGAAAAAACCATCGTGACTCGCTCCTGTCGCTGCCACCTGCTCCACTTCGGCCAGACATCCACCGGAACACCGGCCAACAAGCCAGAATCACTGAAAAGTGCATAACTCCCGGCGGGTTGCAGCGCATCACCCTGCGACACTGCTCTTGACAAGGGTTTACAGTCAACAGCAACTGTTGATACCCCTGTGGACAACATTGCGGATCACGACAAAACAGGGCCAATACTTGGGAGGATTCACCGCTTTGCACAACATTTAAGCACTGCGTCATCACCCTCTACGCACCCTCCGGCCCCGCCACGAAAAAAGGCCGCGCTCCCTTGAGCAGCGGCCCTTCCCTCATCCTGTGCACCCGATCAGCAGACCGGGTTGCCACGGGTCTCGGCATCGTAAATGGTCAGCAGGGCTTCGGGTGTGTACATGCAGACATCGACCCGCTCACCACCGCTCCCGCCATGGATCCACTTCACGGAATCCCCGGCCTCCCCGTGGACGACCGTCACCCGGTTGCCGCTCACCCGTCTGAGTTCCTCAAGCATCTCGTCCATGGTCAAGAGTTCAATCCCGCCAATCTCCTCGCCACTGGATACGCCTTCCAGGAACCGGTCGATCAGATCGTAATCGAAGAAGTCGTTTTCCTTCCGCCACCATCTGACAAACCGATGTTCCGATCTCACGTTCTCCGTGAGCATCCTCTTGATTTCAGAGCCTCTCATGACACGCCTCCTTTCCGGTCGCGGCCCATCTCTCCGAACCATCATCAGCGGACCGTACCACCGGACCTTTTTCCTTGCCTCTTCATATTACCATTATACCGCACCACGACAATTTTGGATGTCACTTTCACCATCCGACGCTGACCGCTCAACGCATGGGTCATCCCCTCCGGACATTCAGAAACTCCCCGAGAATCCTCCCCGTGTGCGAGAC
>RHLS01000035.1 GCA_003712145.1 Desulfuromonadales bacterium
GACCGGCACGGCAGGGCATGGGGAAGGGGAGGGGCACGAGCTGGAATCGTCCGCCTACGACCTGGGGCGGATCCTGACGGAGCGGTTCAACCTCCCCAACCTGAAGGAGAAGGGGAAGAAGAGCTCCCTCTCCCACTACACCTACGACCTCACCGACCGCAACCGGGGCTTTGGCCAGATTCTGGAGAAGAAGCAGACACTGCGGCGGGTCATCGAGACCAACGTCACCCTCGGCAATATCCCCGACGTTTCCGCCATCGACACGACGCGGCTCGTCATCTCGCCCAAGGACCGGGTCTACCGCATCCTCTCACGGGAGCTGGAATACGAGTCCCAGGCGCTGGTCTTCTTCATCCGCGACTACTCGGGATCCATGGAGGGGAAGGCGACGGAGTTGGTCTGCTCCCAGCATGTGCTGATCTACAGCTGGCTCCTCTACCAGTTCGCCCGGCAGGTGGAGACGCGCTTCGTGCTCCATGACAACGACGCCCGGGAGGTCCCCGACTTTTACACCTACCACAGCCTCCGGGTGGCGGGGGGGACGCGGGTGGCCGCCGCCTACAAGCTGGTGAACGATATCGTGGAAAAGGAGAGTCTGGCCAAGGACTACAACATCTACGTCTTCCAGGGAACCGACGGCGACGACTGGGACTCCAACGGCGAGGAGACCCTGCCGGAGCTTCGGCGGATGCTCACCTACGCCAACCGGGTAGGGATCACCATCGCCGAGCATACCGCCTACGGCTCTCGGGGGGCCACCGAGGTGGAGCGCTACCTGAAGCGGTCGGGGCTCCTGGAGGAGAAGCCGGAGTTCCTGCGGCTGGATGTGATGGGGGACGATGCTGAAGAGGGGCGGATCATCGAGGGGATCAGGAAATTGATTACATAGGGATTTCATGGGGTAGGGGCGCTGCTTGCCGCGCCCGTTACCGGATGCAAGGGCGCAGCAAGCGGCGCCCCTACGTAGAGCCACATTATGGAACTCATCAATCAGCATACAAAAGAGATCATGGAAGGGTGCAAGGCGCGGGCGCGGGACGCGGGGCTGCGTTTCTCCGACGAGACCCTGGAGTACATTGTCACCAACCGGGACATGCTGGAGCTCCACCCCAAAGTGATGATCCCGACCCTCTACGACTACTGGGTCCACGATGTGGAAGTGATGAGGGAGAAGGGGAAGTATGAGCTCTACCCCCACAACCCCTACGAGACGGTCATCAACACCCGTCCCCCCATCTCCTTCTACAACGACAACAACCCCGACTGGCTGAACGTGATGATCTTCTACCACGTGCTGGCCCACATCGACTTCTTCCAGAACAATCTCTACTTCCGCCACACCTGGGAGTACGACCTGACCGGCAAGGCCCTGGCCGACAAGCGGCTCATCGCGCGGCTCCGTTCGGAGCACGGCCGGTGGGTTGATTACGTGATCGAGTTCGGCCGTGCCATCGACAACATGGTCGGCTACTTCGACGAGCTCTCCGGCATCTTCCGGCAGGAGCGGCCGGCGTTTCCGAAACGGCTCGACTACTACTTCGACGTCTTTCTCCAGTCAGTCAAGAAGGTGAAGACCGCGGAATATGTCAACGAGATCGAGCGCTACAACCGTTGCATGCGGGAGCAGGGAGGGCTCGGCGAGGAGACCTTCTTCGCCGACGTGGTGGCGAAGCACCCCGAGTTCGAGGCGGTCTATCTCAAACACTCCAGGGGGGGGAAGGAGAAGCGGCTCGACCTGATGCAGTTCATCATGGAGCACTCCGAGTTCCTGAACCAGGACGAGAACAAGTGGATGAAGTCGGTCCTGGAGGTGATCCGCTCCACCTCGGTCTACTTCCAGCCCCAGGTCCGCTCCAAGATCATGAACGAGGGGTGGGCCAGCTACTGGCATGAGAAGCTCTTCCTTACCGACGACCGGATAAGGGGGCATGAGGTGGACTTCGCCCGGGTCCACTCGGGGGTCACCTCGCTCCACCGGGTGGGTCTCAACCCGTACGCCATCGGCATGCGGCTTTTCCACCACATCGAGGAGCTGGCTGACAAAGGGAAGATTTCGCTCGATTTCCAGCGCCTGGCCGACAGCCACGCCCGGGAACAGTTCGATGGGGCCACGGGCGCGGGAGGGGATAGGATCTTCGCGGTGAGGGAGAATCTCTGCGACTTCACCTTCATCACCACCTTCGTGGACCAGGATTTCGTCAACCGGCACAAGCTTTTCGTGGTGGGCAAACGGCTCAACAAGGAGCAGATGCGCTGGCAGTACTACGTGAAGAGCCGCAAGGCCGAGGATTACCGCGCCATGCTCCTGGAGTCCCTCTACCACCCGCCGCGGATCGAGGTGGACATGGAGAAGGGCGGGGGGCGGTCTCTCTACCTGGTCCACCGGTTCGAAGGGAAGCCCCTGATCAGCGATTTCATTGCCAACACCATGCTGGGGATCGAGTTCCTCTGGGGCGGGCCGGTGCAGCTGGAGACCAGCGAGGTGGTTGCCGCTCCTCCCGAGGAAAGGAATCAGGCCTCCTCCCCTCGGGCTGGAGAGGCGAAGAAAATCCACTGGCGGCGGTTCCTCTACACCATGGAGAACCGCAGCCTGTCTAAGACCTCACTCTAGGGACCGTTCATGGACACCATCACCCGGGCACTGCAGCATATCGACCAGAGCGTGAACGAATGGGAGCAGCGGGGGCCCATTTCCTTCGCGGAGTTCCTGGAGACCCTCGTCGCCAACCCGACGCGGGTGATCCGCAACGTCTTCCAGGTCTTCAACGACATGGTCATGGGCCATATCAGCGTCGGAGAGGACGAGTACCCGGACGACCCCGAGTCGATCCACTACGTCTCCTACGACTGCCGCCGGCTCTTTGTGGAAGGGTCCGACCACCCCTTCTTCGCCGACCGGCTCTTCGCCAACCGGCTGGTGGGACTTGTGGACGCCCTGAAGCGCGGCGCCCAGCAGAACAAGATCTACGTCTTCGAGGGCCCGCCGGGGAGCGGCAAGAGCACCTTCCTGAACAATCTGCTCCTCAAGTTCGAGAACTACGCCAATACCTTGGAGGGGATGCGCTACGAGGCGGTCTGGCGCCTGGACCGCAACGCCTTCGGCGGCTTTACCCGGCACGAGACGACGGTGTTTCTCGACAAGCTCTCCAAGCTCCTGGAAGAGCACGAGTTCAACCAGGAGGAGCTCCTTGAGGCGGAGCACGCCCTCCACCCGGGTGACGACTTCGTGGAGATTCCCTGCCCCTCCCACGACAACCCGCTCCTCGTCATTCCCAAGCAGCACCGGCGCCAGTTTTTCGACGACCTCTTCCGGAACGACGAGATGAAGTGGCGGCTTTTCACCGAGAAGGAGTACGAGTGGGTCTTCCGGAACACCTCCTGCACCATCTGCAGCTCCCTCTACCATGCCCTCCTTTCACGGCTCAAGAGCCCGGCCGCGGTGCTCAGGATGCTCCATGCCCGACCCTACCAGTTCAACCGGCGCCTGGGTGAGGGGGTCAGCGTCTTCAACCCGGGTGACAAGCCGATGCGCCACAGCGTCTTCACCAACGAGATGCTGCAGGGCAGGATCAACGGCGTGCTCAAGGACAGCAACCAGGTGAAGTACCTCTTCTCCCAGTACGCCAAGACCAACAACGGCATCTACGCCCTCATGGACGTGAAGGGTCACAACACCGACCGGCTCATCGAGCTCCACAACATCGTCAGCGAGGGGGTCCACAAGGTTGACGACCTGGAGGAGAACGTCGATTCCCTCTTCCTGGCCCTCATGAATCCGGAGGACAAGAAGAACGTCGAGAGCTACCAGTCGTTTCTGGACCGGATCCAGTACATCAAGATCCCCTACGTCCTCGACCTCAACACCGAGGTGGAGATCTATCGCAACGTCTTCGGCAAGCAGATCGACCACAGCTTCCTGCCGCGGGTACTGCACAACTTCGCCCGGATCATCATCTCCTCGCGGATGAGCGAGCGGTCCCTGGCCATGCACGAGTGGATCCCCGAGCCGCACCGCTACGGCATGTTCTGCGACTTCAACCTCCAGCTCCTCAAGATGGAGATCTATACCGGCCACATCCCTGCCTGGCTCACGGAGGAGGACCGGAAAAACCTCACCGCCAAGCGGCGGCGCCGGATCATCGCCGAGAGCGAGAACGAGGGGGACACGGGTTTCTCCGGGCGCGATGCCATCAATATCTTCAGCGACTTCTACTCCACCTATGCCCGCAAGGACAAGCTGATCACCATGACCACCCTCACCGCCTACTTCACCAAGGTCCACCCGGAGCTGGGGCGGCAGATTCCCGCCGGGTTCCTCGATTCCCTCATGAGCCTTTACAATTTCACCGTCCTCCAGGAGGTGAAGGAATCCCTCTACTACTACAACGAGGACCAGATCGCCCGGGAAGTGCAGAACTACCTCTTTGCCATCAACTTCGAGCCCGATGTGGACGAGACCTGCACCTGGACCGGCGAGAAACTCCACATCACCGAGGCCTACCTGGAGGGGATCGAGAACCGCCTCCTGGGGGCCGGAGTCGATCTGTACCGGCTCCGGGCGTTCCGGGCGGAGACGCAGAAAGAGTACGCCGGCCAGACCCTTTCGCAGGAAATCCTCTTTGAAGGACGCGCCATCACCGATACGAAGCTCTTCAAAGCCCTCTTCGAGCGCTACGTCTTCAACCTGAAGGAGAAGGCCCTCGACCCGTTCCTGGACAACGTCAACTTCCGCAGGGCCATCAAGGACTTCGGCCGCGACGACTTCAAGACCTACGACAAGCGGATCAGGGACGACGTCACCTTCCTCGTCAACAACCTCGGCACCAAGTACCGCTACACCAGGCACGGGGCAAAGGAAGTCTGCATCTATGTCATCGACAATGACCTGGCGCGGACCTTCGGGCGAACCTGACCCGTCGCCTTTGCCGTGCCGTCTTTCCTTGCCAACCGTCTGATTGCTGCTACAGTTCATTCATGAGCGCGCTACCGTACGACGACATCGGCCCGGCCAGGGTCATCGAGCTTTACTCCGCCAGGGAGCGGCTCCGGGCGGTGGTGGTGATCGACAACACCGCCCTCGGCCCGGCCATCGGGGGGGTGAGGGTGTCGCCCCGGGTGACCACTGACGAGGTGTGGCGCCTGGCGCGGACCATGACCCTGAAGAACTCCCTGGCAGGCCTTCCCCACGGCGGAGCCAAGGCGGGGATTATCGCCGACCCGGCAACCGTGGACAGGGAGCGCTGCTTCCGGGTCTTCGCCCGCATGATCAGGGAGCTTGTGGACTACATCCCCGGTCCGGACATGGGGTGTGACGAGACGGCCATGGCCTGGGTCCATGACGAAACCGGCAGGGCGGTGGGGCTTCCCGAGGAGATCGGCGGGCTCCCGCTGGACAGGCTGGGGGCCACCGGTTTCGGTCTGGCGGCGTCTGCCGAGGTTGCCGCTCCCGTAGCCGGCATCGAGCTGACGGGGGCGCGGGTGGCAATCCAAGGGTATGGCAGCGTGGGAAAGGCCGCGGCCCGTTTTCTTGCGGCAAAGGGAGCGATGGTGGTGGCCGTGTCGGATTCGCGGGGCGGGGTGCATGACCCGGACGGCATCGACCTGAACACTCTGTTGACGGTCAAGGAGGAGTCCGGCAGCGTCGTAAACTATGGCAAGGGACGCCGGATAACGGCGGAGGAGCTGTTCGGCGTGCCGTGCGACATCCTGATCCCGGCGGCGACCCCGGATGTGATCCACGAGGGGAACGCCGGCGCCGTCACGGCCCGTCTGATTCTGCAGGGGGCCAACATCCCGGTCACGGTCGGGGCGGAGGAGCTGCTGCACCGGCGCGGCGTCCTCGCCGTTCCCGACTTCATCGCCAACGCCGGGGGGGTCATCATGGCGGCCATGGAGTATGCCGGCAGGAGCGAGCAGGAGGCCTTTACGAGCATCGGCGAGCGGATCCGGAGGAACACCCGGCTGATCCTGGAGAAGGCGGCCGCCGAGGCGATCCTGCCCCGCGCCGCGGCCATGGCCCTGGCACGGGACCGGGTGGAGCGCGCCATGGCGTACAGGGACTTCTAGGCACTACCCCCCTCACTTGTCCTTTCTCGGCACCACGACGATCCCCGATTCCGTCACCGTATACCCCTTGCGCCGGTCTTCTTCCAGGTCGTAGCCGATGACCGAGCCGTCCGGGATCACCACATTCCGGTCGATGATCGCCCGCCTGATCCGTGCGTGCCGGCCGACGGTGACGTTATCGAAGAGGATCGAATCCTCCACCAGGCTGTAGCTGTTGACCTTGCAGAGGGGGCCGAGGATAGAGCGCCGGACCGTGCTGCCACTGGTGATACAGCCGGCGCAGACGTAGGAGTTGATGTTCACGCCGCGGCGATCGTCATCGTCGAACACGGTCTTGGCCGGCGGCAGGTTCCCCTGGTTGGTGAGGATGGGCCACTTGTAGTTGTAGAGATTCAGCTGCGGCGAGACGTTGATGAGGTCCATGTTGGCCTCGTAGTAGGAATCGATGGTCCCCACATCCTTCCAGTAGCCCCGCTCCTCGGCCTTCATGCCGGGAATCACGTTGTCATTGAAGTTGTAGGCGAACACCCGGTCGCCGCTCTCCAGCATCATCGGGATCACGTGCTTGCCGAAATCCAGGTCGGCATGGTGCTTTTTCCCCTCCAGCAGAACCTCGATCAGCTTCTTGGTGGAAAAGATGTAGTTGCCCATGGAGGCGAAGCAGGTCTCCCGTCCCGGGATCGTTTCCGGCTGTTCGGGCTTTTCGGTGAAGGCGGTCACCCGTGCGTCGTCGTCCACGGAAAAGACGCCGAAGCGGCTGGCCTCTTCCACGGGGACTTCCAGGGCGGCAATGGTGATGTCTGCCCGGTTCATCCGGTGAAAGTTGATCATCTGGGAGACGTCCATCTTGTAAATGTGGTCGCCGCCGAAGATAGCGACGAAATCGGCATCAGAGGACTCGACGAAGCGGAGGTACTGGATGATGGCATCGGCCGTGCCCCTGAACCATTCCTCGCTTTCGCTGCTGGTTTCGGGGGAGATGGCCACATAGAATTCACCGAGGCCCGTCCATTTGCCCCATGATTCCCGGATATGCTTGTTCAGTGAAAATGCCCGGTACTGGGTGAGGATGTAGACTTTTTTTATGCCCGAGTTGAACAGGTTGCTCAGGACAAAGTCGATGATCTTGTATTTCCCGCCGAAGGCGACGCTCGGTTTGGCCCGACGCTTCGTGAGCGGGCTGAGTCGTTCCCCCTTACCCCCGGCCAGAACCATCGCGATGGTGTTTCTGCCGACATTGTCCATGGAATACATAGGAGCCTCCCCTGAGGATATGTGTGTCACTATTCATAGTTTGACTGACAATGTGGTCAAATGCAAGCGCAGCGGGATGTGCCGAGCACCGTCATCTTCGCGTCGACCACCATGGCCCCGTCCGGACAGAGTATCACCGGGTTCAGGTCGATTTCTCCGATGATACCGCTTCCGATCAGTTCGGACACGGTGACGATCACCGAAACCAGCGCCTCCCCGTCAACGGGAGCCCTTCCCCGATAGCCCCCCAGCACCGCCGCCCCCTTCATGCGGCCCACGAGCCGACGCGCTGCGTTCCGCTCTAGGGGGGCCAGGGCGAAGGCCACGTCGCGGAACAACTCCACGAACAGCCCTCCCAGGCCGACCATGACCACCGGCCCGAACTGCGGGTCGACGATTCCCCCGACGATTACTTCCACTCCCGGCCGGGCCTGCTCCTCCACCAGCACCCCGTCGGCAGCGGCGATGGCCGAAAGATTCGCAACCGCCGCTGCCAGCTCGTTTCGATCCCCGATGCCGATCCTCACGCCCCCCACGTCGCTCTTTGAGGCGATAGCCGGTGAGACCACCTTGGCCACCAGGGGGAAGGGGAGGGGGAACGGTGACGGAACAGGGTCGCCGGCTGGGATAAAGATCCCGGCGGGGACCGGCAATCCCAGTTCCCGCAGGAGGCCCTTGACCTCCGGCTCCGGAACCCCCTCCCGTTGGCCCTCGCGGCTCGACAGAAACCGCTCCAGTTGTGCGGCCGTCCGGGTCATGGCTCCCCTCCTGTGCCGAGCAGTGCCCGGAGCCCCCGCACCCCCCGCTCAGGCGAAGGGTAGCAGGGGATCCCGTCCCGTTCCAGCAGCCGGGCCAGCTTTGCACCGGTTCCCCCTTGGCCCAGAAGCACCACGAGCGGCTTTCCCGACAGGGACCGGAAATCCGCCAGGAGCGCCGCCAGCCGCGGCGTTATCCCGGCCACGCCGGTATGGGCGATGACGAAGATACCGTCGCAGGAGTCCTGGATTTCATGGAGCGCCGTCAGGTACTCGCCATCGGTCACCTGGCCGGTGAGATCGAGGGGGTTGCCGACAGAGTAGAAGGGGGGAAGGTTCTCCCGCAGCCGCAGCTGGACATCCGCGGGAAGGGGAGAGAGCACGAGCCCCTGGCGCGAGCACTCGTCGGCGGCCAGCACTCCGAGACCACCGGCATTGGTCACGATGCAGACCCGCCTGCCGGGGGCAGGGCGCTGCCGGGAAAGGGCATGGGTGGCATCGAGCAGTTCCTCGAACGTGCCCGCCTCCCTGATGCCGAACTGTCCCAGGATCGAGCTGAACACCTCGTAGTTTCCGGCAAGGCGGCCGGTGTGGGAGAAGGCCGCCCGGGCTCCCCCGGCCCCCTTTCCCGCCTTGAGGATGATGAGCGGCTTGCGTCTCTCCAGCGCCGCTGCCGCCGCCATGAAGCGTCGTCCGTCCCCCACCGACTCCAGGTAGGCGATCACCACCCCGGTCTCCGGGTCGTCGGCCAGGTAGTCGAAGAGGTCCGGGGCGTCGATGTCCACGGCGTTGCCGTAGTTGATCCCCCGCGACACGCCGCGCCCGGCCCGGGCCAGGGCCTCCAGCAGGCAGACGAGGAGGGCGCCGCTCTGGGAGACGACCGCCACATTCCCCCGTCGCGGCCGCCGGAACCGATCGTGGGGGAGGAAGAAGGTGTCGAGCCTTCGGTAGGGGTTGAAGACGCCCAGGCAGTTGGGGCCCATGAGCCTGATTCCCAGCTCCCTGCCGAGCTGCTCCACCTCCCGTTGCAAGGCATCGGCTCCCGTCTCGGCAAAGCCGGCGCTGACGATGACCGCGCAGCGGGCCCTGCCGGCGTGCTCCGCCAGAAGGTGGGGGATTTCCGCGGCCGGGCGGAGGATGACGGAGAGGTCCACCGGTTCGGGAAGGTCCCGGATGGAGGGGAAGGCAACAATGCCGCCGATTTCCCGGTGGCGCGGGTTGACCGGGTAGAGCCTTCCCCGGAAGGCCCTGAGGTTGGAGAAAACGACCCCCCCCAGGTGCCCCGCATCCGGCGAGGCGCCGATCAGGGCGATGGAGCGTGGGGTGAAGAGGCAGTCCAGGTCCCTCATACGCTCTCGATGAAGAGGAGCCCCGGGTCTTCCAGGTACCGGACCACCTTTGCCAGGAACAGGGCCGCATCGGCTCCGTCGGTGACCCGGTGGTCGAAGGTGAGTGAGAGGGGGAGGATCCTCCGGATGGCGATGGCCCCCCGGTGGACCCACGGCCGCTCGGCGATGCGGCCGAAGCCGAGGATCGCCACGTCGGGCCAGTTGATGATCGGGGTGGCGAAGACGCCGCCGAAATGGCCGTAGTTGGTGATGGAGAAGGTGCTTCCCCGAAGCTCGTCAAGGGCGATGGTCCGCTCCCGGGCTTTCTTCCCCAGGCGCTGGAGTTCCGCCCCCAGTTCGAGGATGCTCTTGGTGCCCACGTCTCGGATGACCGGCACCATGAGGCCGTCGGGGGTCTCCACGGCGATGCCGAAGTGGTACTCCTTCTTGAGGATGATCTCCTCCGCGGCATCGTCGATGGAGGCGTTCAGGCAGGGGTGCTCGCGCAGGGCGTGCTGGGCCGCCTTGATGAAGAAGGGGAGGAAGGTGAGGTGGGTCCCGTGGGCCTCGACGGCCTGCTGTTCCCGCTCCCTCAGCTCCCAGAGGTCGGTGATGTCCGCCTCTTCCATCCCGGTGACAAAGGCGGTGTTCCGCTGGGAGGCGATGACGTTCCGGGCGATCGCCCGCCGCACCCCGCGCAGCGGCACCCGCTCCACCGGCCCGGACACCTCGCCGGCGGGCTGGCGAGGGGGAGCCGCTCCCCGTTCCAGGTCTTCGGCGGTGATGCTCCCCCGGGGGCCGCTACCGCGGATCTTCCGCAGGTCGATCCCTTGCTCCCGCGCCTGTTTGCGTACCGCCGGAGTTGCCAGAACCAGCGGCTCTTCCTCTTCTTCGGCCTCGGGCAGTTCGCCGACGATACCGACCGACTTCGGCCGTTCCCGGGGAGCCTCTCCCTCCTCGCAGATGGTCAGGAGGGTCTCGCCCACCTGCAGGGTCTCCCCCTCCCGGCGCATCAGGCGGCCGATTCTTCCGGCGCGGGGGGAGGGGACCTCCACCACCGCCTTGTCGGTTTCCACTTCGGCAACGGGCTGGTGCTCGGCGACCCGGTCACCCTCCGCGACCAGCCACCGCCGCAACTCCACCTCGGCGATTCCCTCGCCCAGGTCGGGAAGTTTGAACTCGTAGGGCATGTCAGTACCTCAAGACCTCGTCAATGGTCCGGGTGATCTGCTCCACTCCGGGGAGATAGTGCTCCTCCATCTTCGGCAGCGGCATGGTGACGTCGGGGGCGGCGACCCGCAGGACCGGCCCCCGCAGGTGGAGAATCCCCTCCTCGGCGATGGTGGCGGCGATCTCGGCGCCGAAGCCGCCGGTCTTGGCCGCCTCGTGGACGATGACCGCCCGGCCGGTCTTCCGCACCGATGCGAGCACGGTCGCCCCGTCGAAGGGGTTCAGGGTAAGGAGATCGATCACATCGGCGTCGTAGGGCACCACCGCCTTCAATACCCGCTCCAGCATGCCTCCCCAGGCGATCACCGTCACCGCCGTTCCTTCCCGGACCACCCGCGCCTGGCCCAGGGGAAGGGTATAGTCGTCCTCCGGTACCTCCTCCCTCATCATGCGGTAGAGCCGGGTCGGCTCCAGGAAGAGGACCGGGTCCGGGTCCCGGATGGCGGCGGTGAGGAGCCCCTTGGCGCTGTAAGGCCCCGATGGCACCACCACCTTGATCCCCGGCATGTGGCAGAAGAATGCCTCGGTGCTCTCCTCGTGGAGCTCCGGCGCCTTGATTCCCCCACCATACGGCGTCCGCACCACCAGCGGGCAGGTGTAGCGCCCCCGCGAACGGGAGCGGAGCCGCGCCGCATGGGCGAAGAGCTGGTCAACGGCGGCGTAGATGAACCCCATGAACTGGATCTCGGCCACGGGGCGCAGGCCGTAGGCCGCCATGCCGATGGCCGCGCCGACGATGGCCGACTCCGCCAGTGGGGTGTCGATCAACCGCTCGGCTCCGAACCGCTCCAAGAGCCCCTCGGTGACGCGGAACACGCCGCCGTCCCTCCCCACGTCCTCCCCGAGCACCACCACCCGGTCGTCCCGCTCCATCTCCTGGCGCAGGGCGAGGTTTATGGCCTGGACCATCGTAAGCTGCGCCATGTCAGGGCTCCTTCCGTTGCGCCGCCTGCCGGGGGGTGAGGGTTGCACCGGTATGATCGAACAACTCTTCCGGCGCGGGGGGAGGGGACGCCTCCATGGTCCGCACCCCCTCGTCCACGGCCTTGGTTGCCGCCTCCTTCGTCTCCCTCGCGTACTCCTCGCTCCAGAGTCCGCGCTGCGTCATGAACCGCTCCAGCCGCAGGATCGGGTCCCGGCCGCGCCAGGTCTCAACCTCCTCCTGCGGGCGGTAGCGGGCGGCGTCGTCGGCCGTGGTGTGGTCCGCCATCCGGTAGGTGAGGCATTCGATGAAGGTGGGTCCGCCGCCGCTCCGGGCCTTATCCAGCGCCTCCCGCGCGGCCCGGTGGACGGCGAAGACGTCGTTCCCGTCCACCTGCACCCCCTCAAAGCCGTAGGCAACGGCCTTCTGCGCCAGGGTGGCGGCCGCGGTCTGCCGCTGGAGGGGAACGGAGATCGCCCACTGGTTGTTCTGGCAGATGAAGACCACCGGCAGCCGGAATACCCCCGCCAGGTTGAACCCCTCGTGGAAGTCCCCCTTGGAGGTGGCGCCGTCGCCGAAGAAACAGCAGACCGCCACCGGGTCGCGCCGGTAGCGGGCCGCCATGGCCGCCCCCACCGCGTGGGGGATGTGGGTACCCACGGAGACGCAGATGGGGAAGATAGTGAGGTTCTCGGGGGTCCGCAGGCCGCGTCCGTCGCCGGCCCAGTACTGGAAGAGCAGGTGGATGGGGTAGCCGAGGGTGAGATGGACCCCCATCTCCCGGAAGGAGGGGAAGACCCAGTCGGCGGGGTGAAGGGCGAGGGCGCTTCCCACCTGGGCCGCCTCCTGACCCAGGATGGGGGGGTAGGTGCCGAGTCGTCCCTCCCGCTGCAGGGTCAGTGCCCGCTCGTCGAATGTCCGTGCCAGCACCATCAGCTCGTGCATGCGCCGGATTTCGGCGTCGGAGAGAGGGGGCATGAGCCCTTCGTCGGCATCCCCGCTCTCGTTCAGGATGGACAGGCGGCGCACGGTGAATGTGGCAAGGACTTCCTCGGGCATTGTCTCTCCGCGTCCTGCTGACAATCAATGGGTCTTGTGAGGAGTGTAACCGGCTCCCATCGGCTGTCAATGCGGGGAGCGCGCGACGATCAGTTTTAGTCCCGGGGTTTGCTGACACCAGACTCCAGCGCCCCGCGCTCAACCGCTTGAGCCACGGCCAAGTGAACTTTCGGATTAAGAATGCCCGGCACCAGTTCACCTTCTTCCGCATGACTGGCAATGGCCTTGGCCGCGGCAATCAGCATCTGGTTGTTGATCCGCTTGGCATGGGCGTTCAGCGCTCCCCTGAAGATGCCGGGAAAAGCCAGGGCGTTATTGATGCTCTTGCCGTCGGCAGCAAACGAGGCGCCAGCAGCCATCGCCTCCTGTGGTTTGATCTCGGCATCAGGATTGGAGAGCGCCAGGATGACCTGCCCGGCCTTTACCATTTCAGGCTTGATCAGTCCTGGGCAGCCGGTGGTGGCGATCACGATCTGGGAACGCTCCATGACTCCTGCCAGATCAGTGGCCTCTCCACCCAAGGACTGTAACATTTCCATAGCTCCTGAATTCAGGTCAGTGCCTATAATCTTTTTCACTCCATAGGCCATGAGTAGTTTGGCGATCCCGGTGCCGGCCGCGCCAAGACCAATGATGCCGATGCTGGAGTTCTGCAGCCTGGTGCCGGTGAAGCGGGTGGCATTCAAGAGCGACGCCAGCACCACCACCGCCGTGCCGTGCTGGTCATCGTGCATGACCGGAATATCCAGCATCTCAACGAGTCGCCGCTCGATCTCGAAACAGTCAGGTGCCGCGATGTCCTCCAGTTTGATGGCCCCGAAGGTGGGGGCCATATGCCAGATGGTGTCAACGATGTGGTCTACGTTCTTGCTTCGCAGCAGGATCGGCACCCCGGAGATGCCGACCAGGTGGTCGAAGAGGACCGCCTTCCCCTCCATGACCGGCATGCCGGCCACTGGCCCGATGTCCCCCAGACCAAGGATGGCGGTGCCGTTGGTGACAATCGCCACCGTGTTGACGATGGCGGTATAGGTATCAGCCAGTCTGGGATTGTGCTGGATCTGTCGGCAGATGGAGGCAACACCAGGCGTGTAGATCTTGCGTATATCACCAAGGGTTTTTATCTCCACCCTGCTCTTCATGGCGATCTTGCCACCTTCGTGTACCTTTTGCACGCGGTCGATCACTTCCTCGACGATGACCCCCTCCACCATGGCAATGGCCTTGAGGATCATCTCCAGATGACGGTCATTGTCCACGTAGACGGTTATCTCGCGGATGTTGTGGGTAAGTCCCGAACTGAGCAGCCGAATGTCGCCGATATTGCCCCCCTCGGCGCCGATGGCGGTGGTCAGGCGACCGAGATAGCCGGGCTGATCGGTAATCATGACCCGCAGGGTTTTGACAATTTTGTCCATCCCTTTTTCAATGTTCATTTCGATGGTTCTCCTTCATCACGATGGTGGTTGCTGGTGCAGAAGGCCGTTGCGAAGTGCTTCTGAGGTTGATGCTGTTGAACACAATCACCCCGTATTCCTGACGCCACCCGCAATGGCATTGACTGAAAGAAACAGTTCGCCCAGCAATGCATCCGACCTGGAGCAGACAGTGTCGGCGTCCCGTGTTTTTCTCCATTCCCGCAGCAGGTGTATCTGTTGCCGGTGCAGAACTTCAAGCGGCGCTTTGCGAAGGGCCATTGCCGCCAGTTGCATGGGGCGCCGAACGGCAAGCGGTTCCCTGAACAGGTGTCCGAGAAAATTCACCGTCAACTCGAATTCCGCGTCGATCATCCCGGAAAAATGCGTGCGAAGTTCCCGATTATCCACAAGATCTGCGTAGAGGTGCATGATATCCTGGTCAGCCTGCAGTGTCGCCAGTTCCACGTTCATGAAGAGATAGCGCAGGAGCGGGAACCGGGCAATGTCCGCACACAGCAGTTCAAAGAGGTCTGGCTGCGACTCGTGCAGCCGGGAAAGCGCAGTGCCGGCGCCATACCAGCTGGGCAGGAGATAGCGTGACTGGTTCCAGCTGAACACCCAGGGAATCGCCCGCAGGTCTGCCAGGGTCCTGCGCCCGGTGCGCCGCGACGGCCGGGAGCCGATGCGCAGCTGCTCCATTACATCGATCGGTGTTGCCTGGGAAAAAAACTCCATGAATCCATCGCAGGAAATCAGCTTCTCATAGGTCTGCCGGCTGGCTTCAACAAGGAGTCCCATGATCGTGGGCTGTTCCGGCGCCGAGGTGACCGGGCGTGAAGCGCGTACCGTCATCCCCAGAACCCCGGCCAGCTGCAGTTCCAGATTATAGGTGGCGGTCAGCAGGTTCGAATATTTCTGGGAGATCGTCTCCCCCTGCTCGGTCATGCGGAATGAACCACGCAGCGACCCTTGCGGCAACGCTTCGAGAAACCGGAACGTCGGACCGGCGCCACGGCCGATTGAGCCGCCGCGACCATGAAAGAAGCAGAGGTCCGTATCAAAGAGGTCACCGACTTCGGTGAGTTCGAACTGTGCCTTGTAAAGTGCCCCGTGGCTGGCTATGATGCCGCCATCTTTGCAGCTGTCGCTGTAGCCGACCATCACCTGCTGGAGTGGCCTTTTTCCCTCTGCTGCTCCAAGTGTATTTCTGGTTATCGGGTGTGACAAAAACTGCTGTAGAATCAGTGGAGCACCCTGCAAGTC
Source organism: Desulfuromonadales bacterium (assembly GCA_003712145.1). Lineage (GTDB taxonomy): Bacteria > Desulfobacterota > Desulfuromonadia > Geobacterales > Geobacteraceae > Geobacter. Next base: position 15,296 of record RHLS01000035.1, read on the forward strand.
ATCGATTGTTTCAAACAACGGCACAACCCGCAGCAGTGATCGGCATCCTGTCTCCTGATACACGAGCAGTCCAACCTCTCGCGCCAGCAGGTAAACAGTCAGCAGGTCGGAGCAGCTCCTGGTCATGCTGACGATCAGTGATCCAATGCCGTCACCCCCATACATGCGGATGTGATCTGCCAGCACCCGATAGCAGTAAAGAACGGCATCAGCTTCTGCACCGGCACGAAAGCCGGGAAGCAGAAACGGACGCGGTGAAGCAAGTTCTCGGGTAAGAAACGTGATCCGTTTTTCTTCCGACCACCCGGAGAAGTCACTGTCCTCAATGCCCGCAGCGGCAAGCAGCTGCGCAACGGCGCGATCGTGGAAGGCGCTGTTCTGACGAATGTCCAATACGGCCAGGTGGAAGCCGACCGAGTCGACCAGGCGCCGGAGATTGAACAGCTCCATATCAGCGAGGCGCACAGCACCTACTGCCCGGAGTGAACCGTCAAGCATGGCGAGATCCTCTGACAATTCAGACGGTATTTTATAGTACCCCGAGGTATCGTCCAGAGTCGTCACATGGTCACGAACGACGGTCAATGGCAGACAGCTTATAATGAGGTTGAGTGCCTGACGCCACGGTTCAACCGGATTGCGGGCCACGGCTTCAGCACCGGCGGTTCCGAGCTGTGCCGCCCGATCATGTATCCATTGTCTGAGAACATCCGGAACCGGTTGAAGATAGTCGGAGAGACTGAGCTTGGCGGCCAGATCCACCAGACGGCGGCGAATAACCGAGAGAGCATTAAGCCGCAGATCCTGAAGAGACTCGTGCGTCACCTCTGCCGTGACCAATGGATGCCCGTCCCGGTCGCCGCCGACCCAGGTGCCGAAGCTCAGCCGGGTAAGCTGGTGCTGCTTGAGACTGTCGGCCGCAAACCCCGCATCCTGCCAGGCAGCCTGGAGCCTGGTGTCCAGGATCGGCAGGGTTTGCGGGAATACGTTTTTCAGGTAGTGGATGACATTGCTTCGCTCTGACCGCACCTCCGGCTTTTCAAGATAGATATTGCCGGTTCGCCAGAGCAGCTCCAGCGATTCCTTGATCTCATCGCGTATCTGGCGCTGCTCCACCGGCGTCAGAATGGGATTTTCCCGCTTCGCCAGCAAGAGATAGAGCGCTCGGTGCTTGGCAATGACCGACGCCCGTTTTGCCTCGGTGGGATGAGCCGTCAGCACCGGTTCAACATGGACAGCTCCAAGGCTCGCAGCGATTTCGTCTTCCGTGAAGCCATCGGCTTTCAGCTTCAGCAAGGTATTGCCCCACAAACCCCGCTCAGCCGACAGACCGTTTTCGCTCTCCACCATGCGGCGCACCTGAACCGCAGCATTCTCCTCAACCATTCCGAGCAGTTGAAAGGCTATGGAATAGAGCTGACACGCCCGCTCGGGAGCAACCTGTTCATTGAATGACCGGGAATCGTCTCGCCAGGGGATAATCGATGCCAGCTCTGTCTCTCCCAGCTCAAGCAGCACCTCCCGGAAACAGTCCAGCACAAACCTGATGTCTGAATGGATTTTCTCTTGCAGCAGTTTGATATCGTCATTCATGGAATTGCTCCCTTATCCAGATGAAATCTGGTGGATGCGCTGAAGCTGGCTTTGCACAATGGCATGACGCTGCATAGCTCGTTGCACTGCAATCATCCCTCCCCTGTGGGCTCACGTTTCTGTTCCGGTCAACCGCACCAGGGCTTCCCGGTATTTTTCCCCGGTCTTGCGTATGATCTCGTCCGGCAGCGGCGGCGGCGGAGCGCACTTGCCCCAGTCGAGCGTCTCCAGATAGTCCCGCAGAAACTGCTTGTCAAAGGAGGGTTGGGGACCTCCGGGCCGGTAGCTGTCCATGGGCCAGAAACGGGATGAGTCCGGCGTCATGCACTCGTCGATGATGATCAGCTCACCGTTGTGGATACCGTACTCGAACTTGGTGTCGGCAATGATGATCCCTTTTGCCGCGGCGATATCCCGGGCACGCGTGTAGATGGCGATGGTCACGTCGCGGATTTTCTCGGCGGTTTCCGTCCCGACCAGCTCCACGCAGCGCTCAAAGGAGATGTTCTCGTCATGCTCGCCCAGTTCCGCCTTGGTGGACGGGGTGAAAATCGGTTCCTCCAGCTTGTCTGATTCCACGAGACCGGCGGGCAGCCTGATGCCGCAGATGGCGCCGGTGGCCTTGTAATCCTTCCAGCCCGAACCGGAGATATAGCCACGCACGATACACTCCACCGGCAGGGGCTTTGCCTTTTTGACCAGCATGGAGCGACCTTCCAGAATGTCCGCATAGGGCCGGCATGCGGCAGGAAAGTCCTGCACCTCGGTGGAGATGATGTGGTTGGGAATAATATCTTCCATCTGGCGGAACCAGAAGGCGGATATCTGCGTGAGGACATACCCCTTGTCGGGAATCCCCTCGTTCATGATGACGTCAAAGGCCGAGATCCGGTCGGTGGTGACGATCAGCAGGGTCTCGCCCAGGTCATAGATGTCGCGGACCTTGCCGCGGGCAACCAGGTTAAGGTCGGGTAAATCGGTGTTCAGAAGTATGGACATGTGGTGTGATCCTTTACTGTTATTGGGTTAGTAAATCTTCTGGAACAGGCCGGAGCCCTGACGGTATTCGGACAGTTCACCGGCATTCAGGTCAAAATACCAGCCATGCAGCGACAGGGCACCGGCGTTCACCCGCTGATCGATCCAGGGGAAGGAGTGGAGATTCTCCAGGGAGAGGAGAATGGCCGCCTGCTCGGCGGCCCTTTGCTGCAACTTTGGATCTTTGCCCGGCAACTCCGCCAGCACCTTCTCCCGGGCCGGCGCGGCGATAGACATCCAGCTGGAGATGAAGCCATCCCCCTTGCAGCCGCAACTGCCGGCCATGAGCGCATTGATGCCGCCGCACTGGGAGTGACCAAGCACAATGATATGCTCCACCCCCAGATGACAGACGGCGAATTCAAGGGCGGCGCTGACGCCGTGCCTACCCCCGTCTTCTTCGTAGGGTGGGACCAGATTGGCCACGTTGCGGACAGTGAAGATGTCTCCCGGCGCGCAGTTGGTCAGGATGGCCGGGTCAACCCGCGAGTCGGAACACCCGATGATCATGGTCTTGGGGCTTTGCCCCTGCTTGAGGGGCTCGAATTGCGAGCCCTCCGGCCCGAAATAATCTTTCTGAAAGCTGCGGAAGCCGGTTATGAAGCGTTCGAGATCTTTCATGGTGAATACACCTCTGGTAGCGTCAGTTCAGGAAGTCAGTTTTGCCAGAGCTTCGTCGGCGGTCAGGTCGTAGCGTTCACGCTCCCGCCTGGCCGCCTGTTCCAGCGCCCGGTCGATTTCCGGGTATTTCAAGGCCAGGATTCGGGCCGCCAGCATCGCGGCGTTGCGGGCCCCGTCGATGGCCACGGTGGCAACCGGCACTCCCGGCGGCATCTGGACGGTGGAGAGAAGGCTGTCCAGGCCGGTCAACGGTCCGTTGCCCAGGGGCAGGCCGATAACCGGCAGGCGGGTATGCCCGGCAATGACGCCGGCCAGGTGGGCGGCAACCCCGGCGCAGCCGATCAGCACCTGCACCCCTTCCCGGTGGGCACGGTCGAGGTAGGCCAAGACCTTGTCCGGGGTCCGGTGGGCCGACGCAACGATGATTTCACTTTTAATACCCAGTTCGGTCAGGGTGTCGCGCACCTTGACGACAGTTGGCAGGTCATTGGGGCTGCCGGTCAGAATGCCGACCAGGGTTCTGTCCGGAGTTGATGTTGCTTCTGCAGTATTCTTATCCATTGCATTGTCTCCTATGGGTGTGCGCGGGATGGGATCGTGAGGCCCCCATCCCGCGTTGTAGCGGTAATGGACCGACAGCCGTGCAGCCTTCCTGTGCAGTGCGCTGCGAGGCCAGAGCAGGACGTTCATGCCGTGAATCCGGCACGAGTCCGCTCGACCGAGGAAGCTCAGCGGACAAGCGGATAAAGTTACAGCACCGGTGTCGATCAGCGAGAAGAAACCGGCCGCTTTCTTAAAGCGGTCAGTGGGTTTTATGGCAGACGGGGTGGAAATCAGGCGAGGCAATCCGGGGGGACGTGTATCTCCAGGTAAACCGTTGGTAGTGCCTGGTAAGGCTCATAGGACAGCAGTCGGGAAACTTCCGGGTCGTAGACGGGGAGAAGGCAGTTGGCTGAAAAAAAGTTTGAGTAGTCGATGAATGAATGCTTAGGAGGCTTGAAATCACCCTGGTGCTCTTGCTCTTCGCTGTCACTATCCGCAAGAGATGCTGAATAGGCAGCCTGTTGCTGGACCGAGGTTAACCCAAACCGCGGCAAAACAAGGCTGTGCGCGAGTACGTGCAGCGTCAGTGCAAGCAGCAGCAGCGCCGAAAATTTGATGGTGGGTCGAATGCTTTTCATGGATTCACCAGTCACAACAAACGTTTCTCATTACAGGTGAAACAAACAAAATTGTCAAGATGCATATCTTGAAGACGATTCAAATTGAAACTTCTGCTGCCTGATACCGTCGTCTCCTTCGAATAAGAGGGGAAAGACAAGAATGGAAAAAAAGGTGGGGAAAATAAAAATGGACCTATGGGAGTTGCCTGCCATAGATCCATCTATATTGAGCTCAGCAAAAGAATTTGCTGAGCGTCACGTTTGGCTCCCCAGCGAGGACAAAAATGGGCACTGGGAAGAGAGGGTCATCCTTGTAAAAAGCGACTAACTACCATTTAATCTTATTGGCTAGATTAATGTAAGCCGAGATAAAATCAGGCTTGGCGCTCAGCTTCTTCTCAGTTCGCCACGTATGTATGCAGACGATGTTATTATCAACTGCAGTGGGGGCTTGCACGTCAATTTTGCTGGCAAAAAGTGGAAGCTCGTTGAAATCACTTACTTTCCCCCGGTTTTTTTTCTTCACTTTCGCCACCTCCTCTCAAACTCGCTTGAAGCATACTAGAGAGTTCCATCTCTTTCAAGCTTTCTAAGACTTTCCCCTCATAAAAACCATAAGTGTCCAAGAATTTTTCGGAAATTGGAATCTTGCTTTGCAATGTTTCGATAGAAATATCTGCAGCGCCTTTTCTATCTCCATGCATTTTGAAAAATTTCTGAAATTGCCGTGGGGCAACGCCATCAAACGGAATAAATCGCACTTTGCGTTCAGTTTTCTCAGGGTCCAACGTTATTGAATCACTGTGCAGTTTTGATGCCAAGCTTTTCTCGTATGGCTCAATATAGTAAACTGTTGTAATGCCTGACGCAACAATGTGTTTTGCGCAATTGTGGCAAGGATAAGTAGTGACGAACATTGTACTACCTTTAGGGATACTCCCTTCACTTCTCACCATTTTGAGTATTGCGTCCATTTCGGCATGAACAGCCTTTGAATACTCTGTCAAATTCTTTATACCTGATTGTTTTATTATTACCTCCAATAACTCATCGGTTTTTATTCCGTCTGAAAGCTTACCATCAATGATCCCATTAATTATGGCTTTTATCTTATCTTTTTCTTTAGTACTGCGGCATGCGATATCGTGGGTTTTATAACATCTGTTATCATTGCAGCCATCTTCTGTGCAATAAAGACCGCCTCCGTACTTAGGCACATCGTTACACCCGTAAGATATTATTGTCCCATCTGTGTCTGCTATAGATGCACCTACTTGTCTAGACAGACAAGCAGAATTATAAGCTGCCGATTGTGCAACAAACATAGCATGCTCGTTTTTTGTCGGGGTCTTGGTTTCTCCAAATAAAATATCGATACATCTTTGTATACTAATCTTTACAGGTTCTGTATTTTCATAACTATTGCTTATAAAATAATCAGATTTATGTATAGTATCTATCAATTGTTGCCCAAACTTGTCTGGCTCCGATTTATCTTTGTCAATTATTAAGCTAGCCTCTGTGGCAGTGACATCTTTGTTTATCAAACGGGCCTGTCTTTTGTCCTCTGGACATAGCACTCCTATTAAATAAAACATAGAGCCGTATACGGCACGTAAAGTTTCTACTTCTTCTGGATTCTTAAGACTATCAATTATCCAAACAATACGTAATGGTTCGGCTGGATCTTCTCCTTCCAACAATTTTTTTCTACCATCATCCGACAAGTGGCGGTCTGCTCTTGTCTGGTTAATTTTCCCAATTATGAATTGGGCCAGAATATCATGAGAATAATCTTTTCTTAAGGCATTGCCAATTTCCTGCAAGCTACTAATTCTTTTACCCTTTACACTAAACTCTGAGTACCAACGATCGTCAATTGAGCTTTTAACAACGGAGGCAAGAGTACTGATTATTTCACTTACTTTGATGTATTCAACTTTATAATTATAACTACTCTTCAACATTTGATTGTGCAGTTCTTTTGCTACGGTTGAAACTCCACTGCCAACAGCACCGCAGAAGGCAATTATGATTTCAGGGGTTTGACGTTTGTAAATATAATCTCTAACTGAGCATGAATCTTTTCCAGACTTGCTTATTAAAGTGAGTTGAGTTGCGGCCTCTCCCATATGATCCCCTTTCGACTTAGGCCCCGTTTCAGTAACACGGGGGCTTGAAAATACACCATCCCCATTTATTCGTCGCAATCTAGCTTAAGCTATCCTTCCTGACAAGTTCATTCGTTTCTGTCCGTCTCAAACCATCACTGCTTTCGACCGCTAGGAGTAACTGCTCGAAACACCACTAAGGGGGGCAAGCGGGGGGAGAATCCCCCCGGTCAACAGCCGCCTTTCCGCTGAAGGTGATCATCGCAGAAAATATTTGCAGGGGCGATCAGGTGAACAGTGCATAGACTGTTACCTTCTCCGCAAAGGGTTTTGGTTTTGAGATTACGAATCATAAACTGCTTGACAATGCTTGGTACATGGAGTAAGGGTACGATTCATAAACTCCGATGGAGGCAGTACATGAGCAACGCACCTTTCCCTTTTGTGGAGATACCGGAGCACCTTAAAGAAATAATCGGCGTGCCTGACCCAGGTACACGGCTTTACCGTGCATATGGAACGGAAGCTGATGGCTCCAAGTGGTCGGATGCTGTTTTTGACATATGCCATGGTGACGGTGCAGTCTCTCCCGGCGGTGTCGCCATGTATGCGCGCGTTTCACGCCCGGGGGTACATAAAAAACTTAAAACGGGTGGATTAACAGGCTTCGTTTTCCATGTAACAACAGATTCTCTCTTCTTTAAGGGAAAGAAGAAGCTATCCGCAAATGCTACTTTCTATTGCTATATCCCGGTGAGTGAGTGCAAAGCGTGGGCACGTGAATTGAGCGAAAAACGGGATAAGGCCGAATTAACAAAAGAAGTCATGGGGGATGGCAATTATAACGATATGTACTTGGACAATCCTCCGAAGCATTTGAAGGAGAAGCTTAAAGCAGAGCAGAAAAAGGGGCTGAAGTAGTTTATGGATCGCCAGCCCTTCAAGCTTCTGATTCATGGCATTGATACCCTTCAATGTGCCTACTTCCTGCACGCCATTGAACGGCAGGGACTCGACTTTGGCCTACTGGCAGAGCAAAAGGAATCAATCCGACAGTCAAAAAGCAAAAACCCTGCGCCGGTCATCTTGGGCAACTCCAGTTTCCTCCTTCACCCTTATGGTTCCGCTTCCGGTTATCCCCTCATCATCAGTAATGAGGATTTCAAGATTGAGATGGGCGAATACAACAGGCCCAATTTCTTCGTCACTTTCCGAAGTCAAGCTCTTTGGCGTGAATCCGCCTTCCTCCTCCATGACAAATTCCTGAAGTGGGTCGCTTCAGTCGGCTATCGACCTTATCGAGATGAGAGTCTGTCACGCGTTGATTTCTGCTTTGATTATCACCTGCCTTCAATTGACTTCGACGAAAACAGTTTTGTAAGCCGTTCCAGCAAAGACAGCCAATACCGGGAAGACGGCAAGGTGCAAACATTCAGCTTCGGCAAGGGCGATGTTGTCCTGCGGGTATATGACAAGGTGGCGGAGATAAAGCAGCAAAGCAGCAAGGTATGGTTTTATCTCCTGTGGGAACAGGATGAAAACGTCTGGCGTATCGAATGGCAGATCAGGAAACCGGTCCTGAAACGTTTCGACATAATCACCTTTGACAACCTGAAAGAGCAGCAAGGCGACCTCTTGCGCTACCTCGCCGAAGAACACGACACGCTCAGGCAACCGACGAGCGACAGCAATTCTTCGCGCTGGCCGTTGCATCCGTTATGGAAAGACCTGCAAGGAAAGATAGAACAGCTAAACCACTTAGGGATTGACCGGGTGTTCGGCAAGAACGCGGTACTTGAAGAAAGAATGATGCGGATGGCAATTGCTATCTATGGCTATCTGAAACGGGTGGCAGCCGTCCATTGTGTTCAAACCGGCAAGGAGCCGATAGAAGCAGACGACGCCTTGAAGCACATTGGTGGCTTCATTAAGCAGCTTCATGAACCTTTGGCGTGGCAGATTGACGTTGATAAACGGATAAAGGAAATCCAGTCAGGCGAATGGTAACGAAAGAGCACATCGACAACCTTATAAATCCCCGCCTTAACCGGGTGCTTTTGATCGTGCAGACGGCTCTGTCTGAAAGTCAGTTTCAGGCATGCAGGAAACTTATTCTCGATGAATTCGGGAAATCCGGACTCGGCAAGGAATTGGACAGGCTTTTCAGCAGCAAGGAATGGTAAGGCTCGGGCAGGAATACACTGTGCTAAAGAAGGGGTGCATCGTGGGTGGATGATGCAACGACATTTGACGGCATGACTATTAGGTGTAAGTTCAAGACGTCGGGCAATTCCGTATTGCCGGAAGAAATCAGGCTCGTTCAGGCTCATCTGGGCGACTTGCTGTTAATGGTATTAAGGCAGAACGAGGAGGAATAATATCATGATAGTGTCTCTCTATGCGCGAGTATCCACCACTAAGCAGGCGGAAAAAGAGCTTTCGATCCCTGACCAACTCCGCCAGATGAAGGAGTGGTGCAAGGTCCGAAAGTTCAGCGTTGCCGTGGAATACATCGAGCCGGGAGCCTCTGCAACCGATGACCGTCGGCCAGTCTTTCAGCAAATGATCGCCGAGGCCTGCGCCGTCCCTCCTCCCTACGAAGCAATTATAGTGCACAGTCTCTCCCGCTTCTTCCGTGACTCCATCGAGTTCGGCCTCTACGAGCGGCAGCTCAAAAAGGCGGGCGTGCAACTCATTTCCATCACTCAGCAGACGAGTGACGATCCTGCCGGTGAAATGGCTCGGCGTATCTTCAGCCTGTTTGACGAATACCAGAGCAAGGAAAACGCAAAACATACCCTCCGGGCCATGAAGGAAAATGCTCGGCAAGGTTTCTTCAACGGTTCAACGCCTCCCTATGGCTTCCGCAAGGTAGAAGTTGCAGCGCCGGGAAACAAGGGTAAAAAGAAGCGCATAGAGCCGGACCCAGCAGAAGCCGCTACTGTCAACCGGATATTCCGACTCTACCTCGATGGACACCAAGGGGAAGCGCTTGGCGTCAAGGGGATTGCCGCCCACCTCAACGAGCGTGGCCTTACCATGCGGGGAAAACGGTGGAGAAAGACTATCATTCACGAAATGCTTTCCAATCGCCTATATCTCGGCGAATACACTTTCAACAAGACAGAAGCGAAAACGCGGCGACTCAAGCCGGAATCTGAGTGGATCACCGTCACGGTAGAGCCGGCGATTGATCCTCACACATTCGCCCAGGTACAGCAAAGACTTAACGACCGCTCCCCGGCGAATGTCCCGCCCCGAGTGGTCAATTCTCCAACTCTCCTGACTGGCCTTGTCAGGTGCGGAACATGCGGCGCAGGCATGACCATCGCCACCGGCAAGGGTGGCCGTTACCGTTATTATAAGTGCTCCGGCAGGATCAACGACCTTGCCAAGGGGAGCAATTGCACGAATAGCAACATCCCCATGGAAAAGCTCGACTCTCTCGTCCTGCAAGCGGTTGCCAGCCGGATCTTTACTCCCGAACGGGTCGAAGTCATGATGAGGGAGCTACAGAAAAACCTGAAACACTCCAGCGCGGATCACGATGAGCTGCTAAAGAAACTGAAACGAGAGTTGGATACCCTCGGAGATCAGACTGACCGACTTTACGAGGCAGTCGAAAAGGGGCTTATCCCAATTGACGGCACCCTGCAAGAGAGGGTCAACAAGCATAAGGCGAGGCGGCAAGAAATCTTGACGGAAATGGCAGGGCTACGGAGGCAGAAGGAGCTTCCCCTTGCACAGCTCGGGAAAAAGCAAGTCAATGCCTTCTGTGCGGCGCTCAAGGAAAAGTTGCAGGATAGGGGGTCGAACTTCGGGAAAGAGTACCTAAGACTTCTGGTGGACGAAATCCGAGTGGACAAAAAAGAAGTGCGCCTGTCTGGGAGCTATCGCTCCTTGGCAGGCGCACTTCGTATGCCAACAAAGTCAGGGCAACTTCCTAGAGTGCCCAGCTTTGTCCCTGTATGGCTCCCCGTCGCGGACTCGAACCACGGACAAGGTGGTTAACAGCCACCTGCTCTACCGACTGAGCTAACGGGGAATGAATTAGCTGTATAGCACAGTCGTTTTGGGGCTGTCAATAAAGTTTTTATGGAGGTACTCCTCGCTGGCGGGCGCATGAATGGTGGCGCCGGTGAAACCTGATCGGCCGACTCGGATGATCAGGGATGGTCGTTAGCGGAGTTGACATGGAGGCACCCCGTTGGGCACTAAAGCACGAACACGTGCATTAGGGAGTGCCGGACTGACTTCAACAACCAGCTTCCGGCTCTTTTTGCGCTGACCTCGCCGGCAGCGGTGCTCATCGGCTATTTTGTTGTGGAGGGTTGGTTCTTTCTGGTGGTAGTCTTGTCCGTGCAGGCGCCATGGGGCGCGTTATGAGGGGATCGCATGGTCGAAAGAAGCGCCTGGTGAATCGCACCGTGCCCCGATGACGTGAGCAATGATGCCAAACTTGGCACACGATCTTGTATGACGACATGGGAGGCGCTCTGATGGCCTTGATGCTGATTGAAGGTGCCTGGTAAGTCGGGAAAGGAAAAGAGGATGACGCGAAACGCGAGGAACGCCATCGAGGACGATGCCCACTGGATGGGTAAGGCCCTGCGGGAGGCGGAGAAGGCGGCCGCCCGGGGCGAGGTTCCCATCGGGGCTGTGATCGTCCGGGACGGTACGATCATCGGCCGAGGGTACAACCTGCGGGAAGGCAAGAACGATCCGTCGGCCCATGCCGAGATGATCGCCATTCGCCAGGCCGCGAAGCGTCTCGACAACTGGCGTCTCACCGGCTCGGTCCTCTACGTCACGCTGGAGCCGTGCCTCATGTGCATGGGGGCCATCATCCTTTCGCGGATCGAGCGGGTGGTCTTTGGCTGTTACGACCCCAAGGGGGGGGCCGCCGGTTCCCTGTACGATCTGTCCGACGACCGGCGCCTGAACCACCGGGTCGCCCTCACCCCGCTGGTGCGTGAGGAGGAGTGCGCCGGGATCCTGAGCGGGTTCTTCGTGGAATTGCGGCGACGAAAGAGGGAGGAAAAGGGGTGATTTGATACTTGGTGGTACAAAAACGTCTCGCATATAAGAACGAAAGGCCGTCTGCCTATGATTGGGCGACGGCCTCATTCGTTTATCCCTTCCATGGTTCCTTTCCTGGCATGCGCCCCGGCGAGGAGGTAGCACCGCCGGTTATGCTGCCGAGCCTCAGGAGTGCTTCACGGCTTCCTTGCGGCCGACGCTGTCTGCCACGCCCTTGGCCATGCCGATCGTGGTGAGGACCGAGGGGATCAACTGGGCGACGATGATGAGGGCGCAGAATCCGAGGAAAATCCAGGCGAATACGCCACTGTTGTCTTCCCGTGCTCCCGAGGCTGCGAAGGCCGACGATACGCTTCCCAAAACCGTTGCCACTGCGCTGGCTGCTATTCTCGTTCTCATGGCATCCTCCTGTGATCTATACGTTCCGGGCTCGGATCGGTGTGGTCTCTTTCGTGCATCCTTCAGTTACCGTGCGCTAACTGACTCTTCCGTCTTGGCCGAGAAGGCGCCCTTGAGCATCGAGCCGAGGAGCACCAGGGCCGGGACGACCTGGAAAGCCACGACAGCGGCCCCGAAGGCCAGGAAAACGATGGTGAGGAAACCGCCTTCGTCTGCTGCCGCGCCGCTGGCGGCAAAGGCGGGAGAAACGCTGACGATGGTGGCGATAATGGCGTTGGCTGTGGTTTTCATGGCATCCTCCTGGTGTCTGCCGGTTGGTAGCTTCCGGCTGCTTTTGTTTTTATTTATTGCAGCGGGTGTGCCATGCCATGAAAAAAGTTAAAATTGTTTATAACTAGCCGTAATTATTGTTAAGTTTTTTATGGGAGAGGTGTTACGCCTGGCGGCAGAGGGGCGATAGTATGGGGGCGGCATACAGTCGGCACGAGCCGAAGGTATGCCGCGGATAGTGAAGATGTTGCAACATCCTGAAATCATGACGAACAGCCCGGGCGGGATGGTGTATGTAATAAGGATACGCCATCAAGGGAAACGATTGGCAGGCAGATATACTACCTGGCTGCCGCCTCGATATCCGAGGCCAGGTGCTCGACGTCCCCGTCGGTGGTTTCCCAGGAGCACATGAAGCGGGCGCCCCCCGATCCGATGAAGGTGTAGAAGTGCCACCCTTTTGCCTGGAGCGCGCTCACGACGCCGGGAGGCAGATCCGCGAAGACCGAATTCGCCTGGCGGGGGAAACGGATCCCCACGCCGGGGATAGCCCTGAGCCGGGCCTCCAGCGCGGCGGCACAGGCGTTGGCGTGGGCCGCATGCTTGAGCAGTGCGCCGCTTTCCAGGAGCCCGACCCAGGGGGCGGCAAGAAAACGCATCTTGGAGGCGAGCTGACCCGACTGCTTGCAGCGGTAATCGAACTCGGCCGCAAGCTCCCGGTTGAAGAAGATGACCGCTTCGCCCACGGCCATGCCGTTCTTGGTGCCGCCGAAGCAGAGGACATCGACCCCCGCCTTCCAGGTGAGCTCGCTGGGATGAACGCCCAGGGCCGCAACGGCGTTGGCGAAACGGGCGCCGTCCATGTGGACCTTCAGCGACAACCGGCGGGCCAGTTCCCCCACCCGGTGAAGCTCGTCCACCGTGTAGAGGGTGCCGAGCTCCGTGGCCTGGGTGATGCTCAGGGCCTTCGGTTTCGGGTAGTGGATGTCGGAACGACGATGGACTGTATGATCCACCGCCTCCAGGTCCACCTTGCCATGCTCTCCCGGCACCAGGAGGATCTTGGTGCCGTTGGAAAAGAACTCTGCGGCGCCGCATTCGTCGGTCTCCACGTGGGAGGTTTCGTGGCAGATGATGCTGTGGAACGAGTGGCAGAGGGAGGCCAGTGCCAGGGAGTTGGCCGCGGTACCGTTGAAGACGAAGAAAACCTCGCAGTCGGTCTCGAAGAAATCACGCATGAGTCGGCAGGCACGCTCGGTCCAGGGGTCATCGCCATAGGAGCAGGCATAGCCCCGGTTGGCGGCCGCCATGGACTCCCAAGCCTCGGGGCAGATCCCTGCATAGTTGTCGCTGGCGAACTGTAGGCGGCGTTCCGTCGACTGCTGTGCGTCGTTGGTCATGGGTCGATGGTCTCCTGTTGATCGATCGGCACGATATATGGTTACGCGGTGGAAGAGGCCTCGGGCGAGCTGCTTGCGCTCGGGAGCTCCGATACGATCATCCCCCCCAGGATGAGGAGTGCTCCCAGGTAGCCGTAGGGACCGAGCCGCTCGCCGGCTGCCCCGTAGGCGTACAGGGCGGCGAAGACCGGCTCCATGCAGAAGATGAGGGCCGTGTGGGCGGGGCTGATGACCCGCTGCATGAACGTCTGGACCAGGAAAGCGAAGACCGTCGCGAAGAGGGCGCAGATGACCAGCGCCCACAGGATGTCCGGGTGCCAGGCAAGGACAGGGTTCCCGGATGCCGTCGCCACCCCCAGGCTCATGAGGGCCACGGTGCCGAACTGCACGGCGGTGAGCCAGAAGACGTCGTTGTCCCGGGCGAATGAGCCGGTAAGAATCAGGTGGAGCGAGATGCAGACGGCGCAGATGGCCGCCAGCAGGTCGCCAACGTTCAGGTTGAGCGCGCCGTTGGTGCAGAGGAGAAAGAGGCCGGGAACCGCCAGTGAAACGCCCCATTTGACCGTCGGCGAGATGGTGTGGCTAAAGAATCGGGCTCCGATGACCGGCACGAGCACCACGCTCAGGCCGGTGAGAAAGCCGGTGTTCGACGCGGTCGTGTAGCGAAGGGCCATGGTCTGGAAGGCGTAGGAGCCAAAGAGGAAAGCTCCCAGCACGGCGCCGTGGCGCAGGGCCTGCCCCTTGAGGGGGCGGCGGCGTGCCAGGCAGAGGGGAAGGATCACTGCACACGCCAGAACGAACCGCTGGGCAAGGAAGACGAAGACATCGACCCGGGCGACGGCGTCTTTGACGATGGTAAAGGTGACACCCCAGAAGAGGGTGGTCAGGACAAGGGCAGCTATGGCGAGGAATTTCATCATTGGATTAAGGGAGTTGCCGTGAGAGATCAATGGTTTGATATTCTTAAACATTTAGGGGTCAAAAGTAAACAAAAATGGCGCCACACTGGTACGGGAGGCGTAAAACTGTTGACATCACGCCTCAATAATTTTAAAAGTACCCAGATTTAAGCCGTGATAAACAATTTTTGAGCACCATTAACGAGAACTGGGGAGGAACCATGAACGCAATCCGCCGGGCCCTGACGCTGATCGCACTTGCCGGACTCACCCTCGTCGCTGCTGTTCCGCAACAGGCAGACGCTGCCGCAAATAAGACCATAAGCGTTGCAACTGACGCCACCTGGCCCCCCATGGAGATGGTTGACGCCACCAAGAAGATCGTCGGCTTCGACATCGACTTCATGAACGCAATCGCCAAGGAAGCCGGCCTCACCGTCGAGTACAAGAACACCGCCTGGGACGGCATCTTCGCCGGTCTGGCCTCCGGGCGCTACGACGCCATCATTTCCTCCGTCACCATAACCGATGAGCGGAAGAAGCAGTACGACTTCTCCGACCCCTACATCAACATTGGCCAGATTCTTGTCGTGCCCAAGACGGACGCCAAGACGACGAGGATTGCCGACCTCAAGGGGAAGAAGGTTGGCGCCCAGATCGGCACCACCGGTGCCTTCGAGATCAAGAAGGTGCAGGGTGTCGAGCTGAAGAACTATGACGAGATCGGCCTGGCCTTCGAAGACATGGCAGCCGGCCGCATTGTCGGTGTTGTCTGCGATGAGCCGACCGCCGCCCACTATGCTCTCCAAAAGGCAGAATACAAGGCCAAGTTCAAGATCGTGGGCAAGTCCTTCACCCAGGAGTCCTACGGCATCGTCGTCAAGAAGGGTGACAAGGCCCTTGTGGACCAGCTCAACAAGGGGATCAAGGCCGTCAGGGCCAAGAAGATCGATGAGCAACTCAGAAAGAAGTGGCTCAGATAGATGGCTGATAACGATCGGGTACGGCCTGCCGTCGTTGATGTCGGCGACGGCGCCGCAATTCCGAGCAAAAGCGACATCGGCCTCTTCACCGCATGGCGCTTTGCCTTTTTTGGTGCCCTAGCCCTCCTTGTCTTCCTGGCGGCGAGCAGGCCCGACCCGTACCTGAACATCCTCAAGTTTGTCCCCGACGGCATCCTCGTCACCTTCGAGGTGACCGTCGGCGCGATCCTCCTCTCCCTGGTGATCGGTCTCGTGACGGGGTTGGGGCGGATCTCGTCCAACCGGTTCATCAACGGGGCCGCATCCCTCTATGTGGAGATCATCCGCGGCATCCCGTTGCTGGTCCAGCTCTTTTACATCTACTACGCGTTGGGGCGCTTCGTCCACGTGCCGGACATAGCCAGCGCCATCCTGGCCATGGCCGTCTGCTACGGCGCGTACATGGGCGAGGTGTTCCGGGCTGGCATCCAGTCCATTCCCAAGGGGCAGATGGAGGCGGCCCGCTCCCTCGGCATGACCAACGGCCAGGCCATGCGCCACGTGATCGTCCCCCAGGCCTTCAAGGTGGTGCTTCCCCCCATAGGCAACGAGTTCATCGCGCTCCTGAAGGACTCGTCGCTGGTCTCCATCCTTGCGGTGGCCGATATCCTGCGCCGGGGCAGGGAGTTTGCGTCGGAATCCTTCGCCTACTTCGAGACGTACACGATTATCGCCCTTATCTACCTGATCATCACGCTCTTCTTCTCGAAGCTGATCGGGATCATGGAGGAACGGATCAGTGAAGGGAAGTGAGCGCACAGGCATGGTAGCGGTGCGGGAGGTGGTCAAGCGGTACGGGGAACTCAGGGCCCTCGACCGGGTCTCCTTCGATGTCAGCGAGGGGGAGAAGGTGGTCATCATCGGCCCCTCCGGGTCGGGGAAGAGCACCCTGCTCCGCTCCCTCAACAGGCTGGAGCAGATCGACGGGGGGAGCATCGTCGTGGACGGTATCGACCTCTACGCCCCGGCCACCGACATCAACGCGCTGCGGGAGGAGGTGGGGATGGTCTTCCAGTCCTTCAACCTCTTTCCCCACAAGACGGTGCTCGAAAACATCACCCTAGCCCAGATCGTCGTCCGGAAGCGGACCCAGGTGGAGGCGGAAGCCAAGGCCAAGGCGCTTCTGGCCAAGGTGGGTCTGGCCGAAAAGGCCGACGCCTATCCCGGCAAGCTTTCCGGCGGCCAGCAGCAGCGGGTGGCCATCGCCCGGGCCCTGGCCATGGACCCGAAGCTGATGCTCTTCGACGAGCCGACCTCGGCCCTGGACCCGGAGATGATCGGCGAGGTCCTCGACGTCATGAAGAACCTCGCCCTGGAGGGGATGACCATGGTGGTCGTCACCCACGAGATGGGATTCGCCCGGGAGGTTGCCGACCGGGTGATCTTCATGGATTACGGAAAGATCGTGGAGGAAGGGACGCCGGAGCATTTCTTCCAGAACCCGACCCACGAAAGGACGAAGCTTTTCCTCAGTCAGATTCTCTGACGATGATTTCTCCTTGGCAACAACGGCGTCGCTTTCCAAGGCCGAAGGGAGGTGGTCAGGCGAAACGGTTGTCGCAGGAAGGAATTCAGTCAGGATTTGTGTTGTCATCACATCACCACGAAGGAGGAGTACATGGGATTCAAGAAGCAAACGCTCGCACTTGCCGCTGCCGCGGCACTGACCGCCGCCACCGCGGTGCCCGCCCTGGCGCTGGAGAACGAGTTCCACGGGATGTTCCGGCTGAAGGGAGTGGTTAACAATTTCAACGCTACTCCTGTTATTAATAGCCCTGAAGGGGTGCCGTATGGCTTTTACAAGCCAGACAACCTCGACAAGAAAGTTCCAACCGCTACATATATTGAACAGCGGGCCCGTATTATGTACATCGCTAAGGCCAATGACGACCTTAAGCTGGTGACTCACTTCGAGATCGATTCCCGCTGGGGTGATGCTTCATACACGAACGCTCGGAACAAGGGTGGCGCCATCGGTGCCGATACCGTCAACATTGAAACCAAGAGTGTATACCTGGACTTTAACTGCCCCCTTACGGGCTCCAACGTGAAAGTCGGCATGCAGCCCTATTATGATGCCTTCAAGGGAGTTCTCTTCGATGCCGACATGGCAGGTCTCCTCGTTTCCCGTTCTTTCGGCAAGCTCGACGCGGCGGCCGGCTTCTTCCGGTTTGATGATAAAGGCACCATTCCCGGTAAAAAGACCCGTGACATGGTGGCAGCCACCGCCAAGTACGCCGTGACCAAGGACATCAAGGTCGGCGGCGCCTATTATTTCATCGACGACGATCGGAGTGAAACCGATACATTCGTGCGAGACTACATCATACAGCAGCAAGGCGACACAAACACCGTCCACAACATCGGAGTCAACGCGGAGGCGAACTTGGGGCTGGTTACCATTGATGGTTTCTTCCTCTATCAGTTCGGTTCCCTCCGTGCTCCGGTTTCCCGTCACGTCAGCGCCTTTGCTGGCAACGTGGGTGCCCGGGGCAAGATCGGCCCCGGTACCGCCCGGACCGAGTTCCTCTACGTCTCCGGTGACAAGGGGGGAAGCAGCACCACCAACGCCTTCCAGAGCGTTCAGGACGAGCACGGTTTCTATAACGGCAACATGCAGCTCCTCTTCCGGGACGCCTATGCCATGACCATCGACAACGCCATTGTCTACACCTCCAACAACAAGGACCAGGGGGTCATCGCCGGGTTCATCGGCTACGACCTCCCCATCACCTCCAAGCTTTCCACCAGCGTCAACGCCGGTTTTGCCGCCGTTGCCAAGGATAACGGCAACAAGCCGGTCAACCCGGTTACGGGGCAGGCCAACAAGAGCAGCTACCTCGGCACCGAGGTCAACGCTTCGGTCGACTACAAGCTCTTCGACAACATGACCGCCAGCGTTCGTGGCGCCTACGTCATCCTCGGCGATTACTACAACGGCGTTGCCGCCGGCGCTGAAGATCCGCGCGATCCCTACATGGGCTCCCTGATCCTCAACTACGCGTTCTAGGCTGACGATGCCCGGGGCCGGGGGCTCTCCCCCCGCCCATCATTCCCTCTGAATACACATCATTCGAACCGACAGGAGGTTGCCCCCATGAAGAAGATGGCCGTACTGATGATGACCGCTTTTGCCTTTTCGGCGACCGTTCCGGCGTTCGCCGCCGAGATGACCAAGGAAGAGAAGGATATGTGCCTCCTCGCCTCCAAGAACTGCGCCGGCGAGGTCGATACCCTCCAGAAGAAGGTCAAGAAGCTTCAGGCCGAGATCAAAAAGGGGAAGAAGGTCTATTCCGCCGAGGAACTGAAGAAGCTTGAGCAGAAGCTCAAGGAAGCAAACGATATGGTCGATGCCCTGATGAAGCAGGGCGGCGGCGGCAAGTAACCGCGTCTCCGTTTCGCTGTACTCAACGCTCAAGGAGGAAAACTATGAAGATGAGAACAATCGGCTCCGTACTGATGACCGCCGCTGTTGTGGCCGCCCTCGGGGTCGGCGCTGGCTGCAAGAAGAAGGAAGAGGCTCCCGGCGAGGCACCGAAGGCTGCGGCAGGGGATACCATCAAGATCGGCTTCCTCGGCGCCCTCACCGGCGACGTGGCCATGTTCGGCAAGCCGACCCTCGACGGTATGAAGATGGCCGCCGAAGAGGTGAACGCCGCCGGCGGCATTAACGGCAAGAAGATCGAGATCGTTGAGGCCGACAACCGTGGCGACAAGCAGGAAGGTGCTTCGGTCACCCAGAAGCTGATCAGCCGTGACAACGTCGTTGCCATCGTCGGCGACCCCACCACCGGCATCACCAAGGTAGCCGCCCCCATCGCCCAGAAGGCGCAGGTGGTCCTCCTCTCGGCCGGCGCCACCGGCCCCGGCGTCGTGGAGAATGGCGACTTCATCTTCCGTAACACCCTTCTCGACAGCGTCGCCATCCCGGCCTGCATCGACTTCTTCGCCAAGGACCTCGGCTACAAGAAGGTGGCGGTGATCACCTCCGACAACAACGATTACTCCGTCGGCCTCTCCCAGACCTTCCGGGATGCCGCCAAGGGTAAAGGTATCGAGATCGTTGCCGACGAGAAGGTCAAAGACGGCGACAAGGACTTCAGCGCCCAGGTCACCAACATCAAGGCCAAGAAGCCCGACGTCATCTTCTTCTCCGGCTACTACACCGAAGGCGCCCTCATCATGAAGGAAGCCCGCAAGCAGGGTCTGAAGGCCAACATGTTCGGCGGCGACGGTCTCTTCTCGCCGAAGTTCATCGAACTGGGCGGTCCGGCGGCCGAAGGTTCCATGTCTGCTCTCGGCTTCTCCCCCGAGCAGGCGTCTCCGGTTACTGCCAAGTTCGTCGAATCCTACAAGAAGAAGTTCAACGGTACTGAGCCTGGTCTCTTCGACGCCCAGGGATATGACGGCGTGATGATGCTGGCTGACGCCATGAAGCGCGCCAACAGCACCGACCCGAAGGTCTTCAAGACCGCCCTGGCCCAGACCAAGAACTACGAAGGGGTTTCCGGCACCATCACCATCCGCGACAACCGCGAGCCCATCAAGACCCCTCTCGCGCTCCTGGCCGTGAAGGGTGGCAAGTTCGCCCTGAAGGCCAAGGTGCCGGTCAAGCTCGATTAAGCATCATCAATAACGTAAGCAGCCAAAAAAGAGCCCTGTGCACTTCCCTGAGTGCACAGGGCTCTTTATGTACCCGGCAAACAGCGGGCTGGACAACAACAGGCTTGACAAGGAAGAATCAACCACCGTATAGTTGAGGCCGTTACCTTAATGAGAGCGGGCGCCATGAAGAAAATCCCTCTGCTACTTCCATCCATCTGCATCATCTGCATCCTCGCCGTGCAGCTGGTTCTTTCGTGCGTCCACGGCAGCGCCCACATCCTGGAGGAGCTGGGTTTGGATGCCGACCGGACCCATGAAACAGCTCATGCGCAAAACATCCCTGCCGACTCCTGCCCGGACCACGATCATGGCGACCCGGGCCATGACCATCTCAGTAGCGACCATCACTCACCACTCTACTTACTCACGGCTAACGCCGTACTGACTCCCGCTTCCCATGCAGCGCACATTACGGTGTGCGAGCCCTTTGCCGTTCTCCCAGAAGTCTACCTCGAACGTTTTATCCCCCCGCAGAACCTCGCCTGACTTTTACGGCGGAAGTGCGCCCGGAATACGGCCCCGTCCAAATCGGTCTTCAGCAGCTCCGCCAACCATGTCTTTCAAATCCTGATCTACGCAATAAACGCGTCCCGCGCCTGCGGTAATGTCGCTTCTCCCTGGAGAAGCGTCCGTTTGCGCCATCGTCCGCGATGATGCCTCGGCCGCCGATGGCACGGGATGAAGGGAGAATCAACCATCATGAAACTGTATGGCAGAATTTTGCGTGCCATGGCGGCGCCTGCATGCGTCGTCGCCCTGGCGTTGCCCGTAGCGGCCGCGGACAGGCCCCTTCCCCTCGCCGACGCCGTGGCCATGGCCCTTGAGCACAATGGCGAACTCAAGGCCCTGAAGTCCGAGCGGGAGATCGCCCGGGCAGCCGTCACCCGCGCGGGCCTCTGGGCCAATCCGACCCTGGAGCTGGAAGGGGCGAGCGGGGCTCTCACCGGCAGCTCCGACGAAAACAGCTTTTCCGTGGGGCTTGCCCAGGAGTTCGTCCTCGGCGGAAAGCGGACGAAACGGCTCGCGGTGGCCGAGCGGGAAGCGGAGGAAGTCGACCTGCGCCTCGCCGACCGGCAGCGACTCCTGACCCTGGAGGTCAAGCGGGCGTTCCTGGAGCACGTCCTGGCGAACCGCCGCCTTGACTTGGCCAAGGGCTCCGCGGACCTCAACCGCCAGCTCCTTGAGATTGCGCGGCAGCGATACGCGGCCGGCGACGTCCCGGAGCTGGAGGTGAACCTTGCCCGGGTGGAGGCGGCCCGGGGGACGGGGCGCGTCCTCGATGCCCGGAGGGAGCTGCCGGCCATCCGTTCCCGACTGCTGACGCTTATGGGACTCGATCCCCTCGCCGATCTGGAGCCGGGTGAGCCGCCGACCCATCGTCCAGTAACGGGCACGCCCGACGATCTGGCTCGCCTGGCCCTTGCCCACCGGCCGGACCTGAAGGCCCTGACGGCGGCGCGGGCCGCAGCCGACGCGGCCATGGAGGCGGCCGAGGCGGAGCGCCTGCCGAATCTGACGGCGGGGCTCTTCTACACCCACGTGCGGAGCACCGACGATATCGGAACCTCTGAGCCCAAGACCCACGACAACCTCCTGGGAGTGCGGCTGTCGATCCCCCTCCCCGTATTCGACCGCAACCAGGCGGGCGTTCAGGAGGCCCGGGGCCGCGCGGGGGGGGCCGATGCCCGGCTCGGCGCGGCCCGGCAGTCGGTGGCGCGCGAGGTGGCGGCGGAGCTGGCGCGGCTCCAGGCGGCGGAAGAGGCGGTAACCCTCTACGAGCAGGAGATCATTCCCCGCCTCGACGAAAACCTGAAGATCGTCCAGGAGGCGTACCGGCTCGGGGAGATCGGCATCCTCGCCGTCATCGAGGAACAGAAGAAATACTACGAGGTGCGGGAGGGGTTCCTGGCGGAAACCCATAACCGTGATCTCGCCCGCGCAACCCTGGAGGCGACCCTCGGGGTCGATCCGGCGGAGAACCAAGGAGGAGTGCAATGATAACGTTGACGACGATGAAGAAATATGGGGCTCTGGTCCTCCTTGCGCTGGCGCTTCTGACGGGCTGCAGCCGGGAGAAGCACAAGGCGGAGGCCCCGGCGGAAGAGGCGGAGCCCCTCAAGGTGACCGCCTGGAGCGACAAGACCGACGTCTATTTCGAGGCGGACCCTCCGCAAGCGGGAAAGAAGGGGGGAATCCTCATCCACCTGACCCGGCTCTCGGACTTCAAGCCGGTGACCGAGGGTCCACTCACGGTGACGCTCAAGCCGGCAACGGGCGCGCCCCAGACCATCACCCTCCCCAAGCCGGTGCGGCCTGGCATTTACCGGGCGGAACTTACCCCCCCCACGGCGGGTCCGGCGGTTCTGGAACTCGTCCCCGGGGGAAAGGGGTTCGACGACCGGATCGTGATCCCCGGCATTGCGGTGGCGGCCCCGGGTGAACAGCCGAAGCCCGACCACGGCGACGGCGGCAAGCCGGCGCCCAAGGTTGACGGCGCGGCGGAGGTGGTCTTTGGCGGCGATGGCGCCATTTCGTTCCTGAAGGAGCAGCAGTGGGTCGTCGACTTCATGGTCGCGAAGCCGCAGCGGCGCTCCCTGGCGGCGGGCTTTTCGGCAGCCGGCGAGCTGGTTCCCCAGAGCAATGCCGAGGCCACCGTCTCCGCGCCCCTGTCCGGGGTTCTCTCGGTGAGCCGGACCCTCCCTTTTGTGGGGCAGCGGGTGGCGAAGGGGCAGGTGGTGGCGGTGATCGAGCCGCCGACCCGCCCGGACGGTGGGATCGGCCAGCTCTCCAGCGCCTATGGGGAGGCGAAGAGTCGTCTCAATCTGGCCCAGCTGGAGTATGACCGGGCTGTGCGGCTCCATGAGGCGAAGATTGCCCCGAAAAAACGGGTGGAAGAAGCCGAGGCGACCCTCCAGAGCGCCCGGGCCGTCATGGCTCCGCTGGAAAAGTCGATGAACAGCGTTTCCGGGGCCAACGGCGGCCGGATCGAGGTGCGGGCCCCCATGGCCGGCACGGTGGTGGAAGTTGCCGCCGGAAACGGCCGGGGGGTCGAGGCGGGCCAGCCGATTGTCCGGATCGCCAACACCGGGACCCTCTGGCTCAAGACCAGCATCCCGGCGGTGGAGGCCGGCAAGCTCCCGGCCAAGCCCAACGCCACCTTCACCGTAACCGGGATGGAGGGGGAGTTCCCGGCGGCGAACCTCGTCTCCGTGGGGGACATGCTCGATCCCCAGACCCGGACCCTCCCGGTCATCTTTGCGGTGCCGAACCCCGGCGGCCGCCTCAAGGCGGGCATGTTCGCCACGGTCACCGTGCGCACCGGCTCCGTCGCCGACGTCCTTTCAGTGCCCAAGGAGGCCCTCTTCGACGACGAGGGGCGCTGGTTCGTCTTTGTCCATTCGACGGGGGAGGCCTTCGACCGGCGGGAGGTTAAGATCGGCGTCGAAGATGCCGGTTTTGTGCAGGTTGCCGGTGGACTCAAGGAGGACGAGCGGGTGGTAACCCGCGGCGCCTACTATGTCAAACGGGCCGAGTCCGCCGCCAAGGGCGGTGCCGACCAGGGTCATGCCCATTAAGGAGAGACTTCATGCTCGATAAAATAATCCGACTGGCCCTGGAAAGCCGGCTGATCGTCGTTGTGGCGTCACTGCTGGTTCTGGTGGTCGGGACATACATAACCGTCAAGATGCCGGTTGATGTGCTGCCGGACCTGACCGCGCCGACGGTTACCATCATCACCGAAGCCCACGGGATGGCCACGGAGGAGGTTGAGACGGTCGTCACCTATCCGATCGAAACGGCCGTCACCGGCTCAAGTGGCGTGCGCCGGGTCCGTTCCTATACGGTGGCCGGTCTTTCCACGGTCTGGGTCGAATTCACCTGGGGTACCGACATCTACAAGGCCCGCCAGGTGGTGAACGAAAAACTGCAGTCCCTGGCCGGGGTTTTGCCGGCCGATGCGGTGCCCCAACTGGCGCCGATCTCCTCGATCATGGGGGAGATAATGCACGTGGCCCTGGTCAGCGACCGGCATACCACCATGGAATTGAAGGAAACCGCGGACTTCGTGGTGCGCAAGCGGCTCCTGGCGGTGAATGGAGTATCCCAGGTGTCCAACATCGGCGGCGACACCCGCCAGTATCATGTGGAACTGGACCAGCAACGCCTGCAGGCCTTTGGAGTAACGGTGGGCGAGGTGATCACGGCCCTCAAGGGGGCCAATGAAAATTTCGCCGCCGGGGTAATGAAAACAAACGGCCAGGAGTACATGATTCGCGGTGTAGGCCGGGTTCGCACCCCGGCCGACCTGGAGCAGGTAGTGGTGAAAAGCCAGGGGGGCGTGCCGGTGCTGGTGCGGGACGTGGCCCGTGTCGTCATCGGTCCCGCCTTCAGGTACGGCGAGGCTTCCGCCAACGCCAAGCCGGGGGTGGTCATATCGATTCAGAAGCATCCGACCGCCAATACCCTTGAACTGACCAAGCGCCTGGATGGAAAGCTCGCGGAACTGCAGAAGGGGCTGCCGGCCGGCATGAAGCTGGAGACCGACATTTTCCGGCAGTCCGACTTCATCGAGCGGGCCATTGACAACATCAAGAAGGTGCTGACCGAAGGCGCGCTGCTGGTTATCGTCATCCTCTTCCTCTTCCTGGGCAATGTGAGGACCACCCTCATATCCATTGCCGCCATGCCGCTGTCGCTGCTGTTCGCCATCTTTGCCCTCAAGATTTTCGACATTTCCATAAACACCATGACCCTGGGGGGGATGGCCATCGCCATCGGCGTCATCGTCGACGACGCCATCATCGACGTGGAGAACGTCTTTCGGCGGCTGCGGGAAAACCGGCTGAAACCGGAGAGTGAACGGCTCCCGGCGCTCACGGTGATCTTCGACGCCTCAAAGGAAATTCGCGCGTCCATCGTCAACGCCACCATGATCATCCTCATGGTCTTCATGCCGCTCTTCTTCCTCTCCGGCGTCGAGGGGCGTCTCCTGCGTCCCCTCGGCATCTCCTACATGGTCTCCATCGGCGCATCGCTGATTGTCGCCCTGACCGTCACGCCGGCACTCTGTTCGTACCTCTTGCCACGGGCCAAGTGCCTGGAGAAGGAGGAAGAGAGCGCCGTGGTCCGCTGGCTGCAGCGCATGTATCGACCCGTGCTCGACCTGGCCATCAAGCGGCCGAAAATTGTGATCGCAGGATCGGTGGTTGCCTTTGCCCTGTCCATGATTCCCTTCGCCATGACCGGCCGCTCCTTTCTTCCCGCTTTCAACGAGGGAGCCTTGACGGTGGTCATCGTCACCTCGCCGGGAACCTCCCTGGAACAATCGGCAGCGATAGCCCTCAAGGTGGAACAGACGCTCCTGGCCCATCCGAACGTCACCAAGACTGCCCGCAGAACCGGGCGCGGGGACATGGACGAGCACGGAAAAGCCGCCAGCATGACGGAGATCGAGGCCAAGCTGGACATGAAAGAGCGCCAGCTCGGCGACGTCATGGCGGAACTGCGCAAGGCAATGGCCGGCATGCCGGCCACCATCACCTTCGGCCAGCCGATCGGCCACCGCATCGACCACATGCTCTCCGGCACCATGGCCAACCTCGCCATCAAAGTCTATGGTCCGGAGCTGTACCGGCTTCGGATCACGGCGGAAGAGATCCGGGCCGCCATAGCCGACGTTCCCGGCCTGGCGGATCTGTCGGTGGAACAGCAGAAGGATATTCCCCAGGTCCGGATTGTTCCCGACCGGGTGCAGATGGCCCGGTACAACCTCACCATGTCCGGCGTGGCGGAGGCGATGGAGGCCGCGACCGCCGGCATGACCGTCACCCGTACCCTGGAAGGAGACCGGGGATTCGACGTGGTGGTGAAGTTTCCCGACAGCGCCCGCACCAGCACAGGCACCATCGAAAGCGTCATGATCGATACCCCTGCCGGGGTCAAGGTTCCCCTTTCCACCGTGGCAAAGGTCGTTTCCGCCAAGGGACCGAACACCATCACCCGGGAGAACGCCCAACGCAAGATCGTGGTGCAATCAAACGTGGCGGGCCGGGACCTGCGCAGCGTCTTCAATGACGTCAAGAGCCGCATCGAGCAGCGGGTCAAACTCCCCGAGGGGTATTACGTGGAGTATGGAGGCCAGTTCGAGAGCGAGGCCGAGGCTACGAGGACCATCGGTCTGTTGAGTCTGGTATCGCTACTCTTCATCGTCCTGATCCTCTACATCGAATTCCGCTCCTTCAGGAACGCCTTCCTGGTCATGGTAAACCTGCCGCTCGCTTTCATCGGCGGAATCCTGGCGGTCTTTTTCACCACCAAGGTGATCAGCGTCGCCTCGCTGGTCGGTTTCATCACCCTGTTCGGCATCGCCACACGCAACGGGATTCTGCTTATCTCCCACTACAAGCACTTGATGGAACACGAGGGGAAGAGCCTGCCGGAGGCAGTGCATCAGGGGTCGATCGAACGGTTGCGGCCGGTCATCATGACGGCCCTGGCCGCGGGGCTGGCGCTCATACCCTTCGCCGTCGCCGCCGACAAGCCGGGGAACGAGATCCTCTCCCCCCTGGCGATCGTCATTCTCGGAGGGCTTCTCTCCTCCACCATCCTCAACATGGTGGTGCTGCCGTCCCTTTACCTGAAATTCGGGAGCACGCCGAAATCCTGACCAAAGTCCCCCGCGCCGGCCGGCGCGGGGGCTCTTCCCATTTTCTGGTGGGAATCATGAAACGAAAAGCAATACTTCTGTATACTTGGTGTGCGGGAGGAAAACATGGCCAGCCTTGACGGGCGACGCATTCATCCGGGGATCATCGCCATTGCGTCGGCGCTTTGTTTCGGCGCCGCCGCCCCGTTTTCGAAGATCCTCCTTGCCGGGGCCGAACCCCTCGTCCTTTCCGGACTCCTCTACCTCGGGTGCGGCCTGGCGATGGTGCTTCTCGCACCTCTCCGACGCCGCGCCGCCGGAGACGCCGTTGCGGAGAAGCCCCTCAGGGGAAGCGACTATGGCTGGCTTGCGTTGAACGTGGCGGGGGGCGGCGTTGTCGCCCCCCTGCTTCTGTTGCTGGGGCTTCGCCTTACGCCGGCGTCGGTGGCCTCCCTCCTGCTGTCCCTGGAAGGGGTTGCCACGGCCCTCCTTGCCGCGCTCTTTTTCCGCGAACCGGTCTCACGGCGCATCTGGTCGGCATCCCTCCTCACCGGCGCCGGCGCGGCGATCCTGAGCCTCTCCGGCTCCCTCGGCGCCATGAAGTTCTCGCCGGGGGTGATGCTGGTCGTGGCGGCCTGCCTGTTCTGGGGACTGGACAACAACGTGGAGCGGCGGCTGTCGGTGTGCGATCCGTTCGTCGTCGTCCGCGTCAAGGGTCTTGCGGCCGGTTCCTTTTCCCTCGCGCTCGCATGCGCGCTCGACGCGCCGCTTCCCCCCCTGCGCTACATTGCCGCCGGACTGCTGCTCGGCGGCCTCTGCTACGGGGCGAGCATCGTCCTCTTCATGTATTCACTCCGGGCCCAGGGAGCAGCGCGCACCGCCGCCTACTTCGCCACGGCCCCCTTCGCGGGGGCGCTCCTGGCGCTCCTGTTCCCCGGCGAGCAGTTCACGGGGAAGCTGCTGGCGGCCGGGATTCTCCTGGGATGCGGAGCATGGCTTCTGCTCCGGGAACGGCACGAGCATCCCCATTTCCATCCGGCACTGGTCCACGAGCATCGCCACGAGCACGACGAGCACCATCGCCACGACCATCCCGCCGGGAGCGACTCAGGGCCCCATTCCCACCCCCACGAACACGAACCGATCTCCCATTCCC
>RHLS01000036.1 GCA_003712145.1 Desulfuromonadales bacterium
GAGCGCTTCAACCGCAGGGGGAATCCGGTTCCGACGGCCAGCGGGGTGTGGGTGTAGATGGACCGCACTTCGCCGAGATTTGATTTCGGAAAGGCTCCGGGCGTAGTCGGCTTGAGATCGACCAGGATAATCCCCTGCCGCGGTTCGTCACCGGTACCCGCGGCTTCCGCCGACTGCCGGATCTCCCGCAGGGCCGCTAACAGCCCGCGACGTATCTCGTTTACCGGCGCGGAGGTGATGATCTTCGCCAGGAAGTCAAGCTGGTCAAGCACCGACTGGAACTCCCGCGGCGATCCCAGATTCTTCGCCCTGGCATAATCGTCGCTGATCTCGGTGGTGTAGTCGGACAGGTCTCCTTCAGCCAGATGTCTCAGGAGGAGGCAGTCCACCGGCGCGACCGTGTTCCAGAAATTCGGTTTGTTGCGGTGTTCGTCTTCGGCAAGCTGAATGGCTTTGTCAACGGCTGCTCCGAAGCCGGGCGGCAATTCGCCCTTCTCTTCGAGAAGATAGGCCAGGGTCTGGGACGCCAGCTGGTTCACGAGGGGGTAAAAGTCGGGCCTTCCCAGCTCCGCTCCCAGCTCGTAGGCCCGGCGGTAATGCTCCGCCATGGCGTAGAGGGCGTCCCGCTTTGCCGCCACTTCCGTGGCGATCATCATCCGTCGCTTGGCGACGCTCCCCAGCAGTGCCAGCCGTTCCCCGGTTTCTCCAAGGGCTCTGTTCAGCTCCTCGAGCCTCTTCTCCGCCTCCTTGACGAGCTCGAGGGCCCGCGCCGGATCGTTTGCGGCCAGCTCCTGGGCCCAGCGGGACTGCAGGTTCCAGAGCTGCTCCGCGGTTTTGATGGTGGCGAGGCCCCTGTCGTCGGCGATGGCCCTGCGGTAGTGGTCGACTGCTTCCGCGAACCGCTTGAGCTCGCCCCATGCCTGCCCCAACGCTGCCTGCAGGGCGCCGGAGGCAAGCCAGCCCGGCGGGACACTCTGCTCGATCTCCCTGATCGTCTTCAGGTGTGCGTCAACGGCCGGTCCCCGAGCGGTCTTTGCCGCGGCGGCGATGTTTTCAAGGTCGACGATCGCTTCGGAGGGGGTGGTGAAGGAGATTCTCCGTCTGCGGACCAGGGGCGCGCTATCCCCCTTGCCAAGGGTGAAGTCCGGGTCGCCGTAGCACTGGTAGGCACCCCAGGTGTTGGCCTCGGGATGGGCGGCGTAGGTGGCTGCGCGCGCCGCGTGGGTAGCGTAGCCGAAGGTCGATCCGGCCAGAATCTCCCGGTAGAAGGTGGCGGCGAAGAGAGCCGCGGCATCGTCCTGCACGGCCCATCCGGCGGCCACCACTCCCCGTACCCCCATCCGGATCAGTTCGGTTGCCACGTTGGCGGCCAGGTTCGGAGGAACGTTGCGGGGCGGTTGCTTGTCGTCGATCTTTCCCAGGTGGCAGCAGTTGACGAAGACCAGTTGCGGCACCGATCGCATCTGTCGGATCTGGGCCGCCGTCAGGAACTGGTTCTCGCCGATGACCATGCCGGTGAACGGGGTGCCGTCGGTCTGCTGGTGGCAGGAGCCGCACGGCACCGGGGGGCGGTATTCGAACACGCCGTGACCGGCCAGATGGACGATCCGGTAATCCCGGGCGAAGAGTTCCGTAAGGATCGCGGGGCCCGTCGCCTCGGGGCCAATGAGCGGGGTTATGGCGTACCCGGAGGCCTTCAGGGCCTTCTCCACCTCCCGGGCCTCCTGCTCGGCCGCGGGAAGGTTGGCGAAGGGGGTGGACGGGTTGCCGATGACCAGGGCCGTGGTGTCCCGGGCCGTCACCACCCGGTCACGGAACTTCTCCACGAGGAGCTGTCGTACCATGCCGGCCTGAACGGCCAGAGGCTTGCGGTCCTGGCCGGTGTCATCGCTCCGCCGCCGCTCCTGCATCATCTCCCACGGGTAGCGGGCCGCGGCGTCGTTCAGCACCAGCACCATATCCCGGCGGTCGGGGGCATACTCCTTGATCTCGTTGGGGACCAGCATCTCGAAGAGGGTCACGGCCACCCCTTCGCTGCTGGCGGTGGTTGAGGACATTTCCTCGATGAAGGTGTCGGCCAGGCTCCGCTGGGACTGCTGCAGGTAGACTTCGGCCCGGGCCCGGTCGGTAAGGAGATTGTAGGAGAGGCGTGCCTCCTCGTCCTCTGTGATCTGGAGCCGCTGCCACCACGGATCCTCTTCGATGAAGCTGGCCCGGCGCATCCCCCCCTCTAGTGGGAGGACCAGCGGATCCTGGTCGATGGCAAAGGCGCGGGAAATCTCCGGGTCGTTGCGCAGCCGCGCGAGGGTCCGTGCCGCCTGGATGGCTCGGTCCTCGAAGAGTTCCACAAACTCCACATCTTCGATGGGGGCGAGGCCGGGGCGCCCCGAATCGGCGATGGAGCGGTTGGCGTCAATGATGCCGCGCAGGATGGCGGTCACCGCGTCCTGAACCGACACGCCGCCTGCCCCGGTACCCACCAGGAGGCAGCTGATGCCGGCGGTGCCCGCCTTGCCGCTTTTGACCTGCGGGCATTCGGCCCGCGATAGCGAGTAGGAGCGCGCTCCCCGGGAGACTGCCCGCAGGAGTCGGCCTGGGGAAAGTTTGCCCACCTCGCCGAGGCCGATGACGATAGCGCCGGGCGGCTTGCCGTCCCCCCTCTGGGACTGCTCCCATTCCGGGTTGAGGAAGACCTCGGCCGTGTCGTCGTCGCCGGGGTATATCCTCAGCCGGTGCCGTGCGCTGAGCCGGCCGTCGAGGGTCCGGTCCAGGTACGCTTCAGCGCTGACGATGGTATCCCCCCTGTAGTGCCCCACCAGGACCGGATGGCCGGCAAAGGCCAGGTTTCCGTGACGGACGCTGATCTGGATCTTGCGTTCGGTGCGGCGCTTCTGTTTCGTCCGTCCCGCACCCATCGCGGTGCGTGCCAGGTCAGTGAAGTCGGGGTAGAGGGGGGTTCGCTCCGCCGGCAGCTCGAAGCGATCGGGCACGCCGCGGGTCTCGGGGGGGGCTGTGGGAAGGCGGTCGGTGGTGCCGCGCCTCAGAAGGTCGGTGATGGCGTCGAAACCCTCGTCGCAGGCGGGGAGGTCGCCATGGGAGGCCTGCAGGAACCAGGTTCTGACGCCGTTCGGGATGCCGGTGTCCCACGGCACCCTGCCATCGCCCCGGGGTGTGGCGTGGAAGACCAGACGCTGGCCCGCTCCCTCCCCCTCAAGGGTAAGGTCCACCGGTGTTGCCGGCGCGCAGCCGGCGATGTAGAGCATCCGCTCCGGGTCGATGGGGGAGCTGGCCAGCTTCTCCCGGTTGGCATGGGCCGCTTTCAGCGCCGCGGCGGTGGGGGGCTGCCAAGTCCCCTTCTCCGGGTCGGCGGCCGCCAGGTTCTGCCACGCCGAGGCATCGAAGAGGTCGAAGCTGGACAGGGCCGGCAGCATCTCCAGGAGTCCGGGGAACTTCGCCACGATGCCGATCAGGTCCCGCTGCTTGCGCGTCGTGTCCAGGAGGGCCAGTTTGCGGATGAGGCTGTCGCGCCCCGTGAGCACCTGGGCAACCGCATGGGAACCGCCGTTGGGGGTGCCGAGCATGATGAGCCGCGCCTCGGCGCGCCCCTTCATCCGCTCCCATACCTCCCTGTGGGCCGCGACCATGGCCCGGGCAACGAGCCCCCCCATGGAGTGGGCCACGATACTCACCGGCTGCCGGCTCTTTTCCGTCTCGTCCAGGGCCTTGGTGATGGCGGCGGCGAGGCGTTTCGCCTCGTCAAAGACCGAGAGCCGCCAGTCGAAGGGGAAGGGCTCAACCCGGTGGGTTCTGGCCAGATGCTTGACCAGGCCGCCGTAGAACATCCAGAGGGGGGCTTCAGCCTGGACCAGGTTTGGCGTGCCGTAGCCCAGGAGCTTGAACTTCCCCACGGCGATGTCGAGGGGATCCAGCCATATACGATTCTCGTCGATGGCCAGGTGGCTCCCCATGATTCCCGGCAGCACGAAGACCACCGGCAGTCCGTCCGCCACGTCCCGCTTCTCGTAGGGGGGGGTGCCGCTGTCGGTTTCGCGAACCGAGAAGGGCTCGAACCCGTCGGCCTCCGAGCCGGTCCGGGAGAGGGTCCGGGCGAGCCCCTCGGCGCTGTCGGCGTTCTCGAAGTAGCTGAAGTGGTTCACGTCGGGGCCCCGCCGGAAAAGGAAGCCCGCCCTGCCGGAGCGCTCGGAGCCGCCGAACATGGCGTCGGTGTTCACCACCAGGTCGTGGTCGTCCTGGTAGAGGGGGTCCGTCAGGAGGGTTCCAATGGCGCTCAGGACGTTGTCCCCCTCGATATCCCCGGCGATCACCCGCAGCTCCCCGGCAACGGGGGCCTTGGCCCGGTTCAGGAGCGCCACCAGGGGAGAGGAAGGGACCATCGCCTCGATCCCCGGCAGCACCGTGGGGTCGGTCCGCTCCTTGGCCACCGCCATGATCAATTCGCTGAAGATGCTGGTGATGATCCCACCCGACAGCTTGGTGATGAAACCATAGGCTCCCAGGAGGTTGAACAGCACCGACAGGTAGATGTCGAGCCGCTCCGAGGCAAGGGTGGTCCCCCGGGCGGGGCAGGCCACCCGCACGAACCGCTCGATTCTAAACCGCTTTTCCCTGAGCAGGGAGTTGAGGCGCTCCAGGTCTCCCCGGGCCTTGTCGGGGTTGCGCTCCGCGAAGAAGCTGAGGTCGGCTGCGTCGAAGGGGTCGCGCCCCCCCTCCATGCCGGCCCGGCAGAGGAGTTCACCCACCATCCCCCCTCGCGAATGGGACACCAGGTGAAGCCGCGCTCCTGGCGGAAGCCGCTCCGCAACGGCGATGGCGTTGTCGATGGGGCTTTTGGTCAAGGTTTCGTGCTCAAGGCCGAAGACCCGCCCCTCGTAGGGGGTGAGGAGCTGTTCCCGCTGGGTCCGCCGCTTCTCTGTCCAAAGCTTGCCGAAGCTCCCTGCCGTGGACGAGGCGGTGCCGTGGAGAAAGAGGAGCGACGGCCGGTCCGCCGGCAGGGTGACCACGGCCTCGGAAACCGGAGCGAGCTGCAGTTCCGCCCCCGGCAGGAAACGGTAGAGCCCCGGGCCCCGGTTGTCACCCTTTGTCCCGAGCAGGTGGTTCTCCAGCTTTCCGGAAATGAAGCGGGCCGCCTTCTCCGCCACGTCGATCTTGAAGAACTTCAGGGTCTTGATGACGATCTTGCCGACGAATCCCCGCGTGGCGCTCCGCCGGGCGATGGTGGCCGGCAGTTCCACCACCCCGTCCGCCGCCCGGGTGCCGGCCAGGCCGAGCACTTCGGTCCGCAGCCGCTCTTGGGAGGTCCAGAATCGGGTGCCGTCCTCGAGCTCCACCTCTACGATGTCGTCGGGGTGGCTCTCGATAACCGGCGTTTCCGTCTCGCCGGCTCGCGCTGCGCTGATCCGGAAGGTGCGTACCTCTTTGATAGTAATCTGGCCGGTGGTTTCGGGTGGAACCTCCGGAATCGGTTCCGTGATTTCCGTGCCGGGGATGCGGAGTTGTATCGGTTGCTTTGTGTCGATGGCCATGACGTGCTCCTGGGTTCAGGTTGTGAGGATCGTCACAGTTCGGTCCGCTGGA
This sequence comes from Desulfuromonadales bacterium, assembly GCA_003712145.1. Taxonomy (GTDB): domain Bacteria; phylum Desulfobacterota; class Desulfuromonadia; order Geobacterales; family Geobacteraceae; genus Geobacter. The sequence goes on from RHLS01000036.1 coordinate 5,596, forward strand.
CCTCCCTGGCTCGATTATTCGGGATTGTTGCTATAGGGAAAGTATAGAGCCGCTGCGGAAGGTGGCAAGGGAAGGAATTGGAGTTATTTATTTATTTTGCCGAGCTTCTTGCCAATCAATCCTTATGGGTTAGTCATGATTCCAGTTTGACAATCTACGATTAAAGGATATTATTTGATATTGCTAATATTTTGCCTCGCTGAGCCAGTTGTGGTTGCCGACGAATCTCACAGTGGGCTGGCTTTGCCGGGAAGGGGGACTGTTGTGGATTGCGGCTGTCTATTGCCGATCGATTCCTTTGGGAGGAGGTGAAATAAAGTTCGTGCCACAGGGAATGTGAGCGGACATGTCGTCACGGTGCCGGCGCACCGCTGGCGATCAAGGACTTATATCGTACAAAGGAGGACCAGGGATGGTTACAAAAAGACTCTTGGCAGCGGCGGCTGCTCTGCTTCTCACTGCAGGAGGGGCGGTTGCGGGGACATCGGGACTGACGTGCAAGGAAGAGGTGGGGAAGAAGATCTTCTTCGACGAAAGGCTTTCCATCAAAAAGAACCAGTCGTGCGCTGAGTGCCACGGCCCCGAGGCCGGCTGGACCGGTCCTGACAGTTACATCAACAATGGTGGTGCGGTCTACGAAGGATCAATCCCGGGGCGGTTCGGTAACCGCAAGCCCCCCAGTTCGGCCTATGCCACCCAGAGTCCCTTCTTCCGTCTGGTGAACGTTTCCGACGGGATGTTTGTGGGTGGAAACTTCTGGGACGGCAGGGCAACCGGCGAGAAGCTGGGCAACCCCGCAGCCGATCAGGCCCAGGGGCCGTTCCTGAACCCGAAGGAGCAGGCCCTTCCGGATGCCGCATGCGTGGTGTACCGGGTATGCAATTCCGCGGACTACGGTATGCTTTTCAAGCAGGTATGGCCAGGTGCGTGCGATATCATGTGGCCAGCCACCATCAAATTCGAGAGTGCCTGTTCAGATCCGTACCAGGGGCCGTTCAACCTGGACAGCATGACCAGGGCGAAGGTGAATGTCGCGTACAACGACATTGCCTACTCCATCGCGGCATATGAGGCATCGAAAGAGGTAAATGCCTTTACGTCCAAGTACGACTACTACCTGAAAGGGAAGGCCAAGCTGTCGGACAAGGAAAAATGGGGACTCGATCTCTTCAACGGCAAGGGGAAGTGCGCCAATTGCCACATAAGCACCATGGAGCAGATATGTGCCAGCGGCAATGATTGCAAAGATTCAGCATGTGCCGACCCCTATAGCAATGCCAGTGATTATTGCGGGAAGACGTACCCCCTCTTTACGGATTACACCTTCGACAACCTGGGTATCCCGAAAAACCCGCAGAATCCGTTCTACTATCAGCCTGACAATCCCGACGGCAAGAAGTGGATCGATCCGGGGCTTGGCGGCTTCCTCAAGAGCCGCATGGATTTCAAGATGTACGCCGACAAGAACTACGGCAAGCACAAGGTGCCGACCCTCAGGAATGTGGACAAGCGCCCCTACCCGATGTTCGTCAAGGCCTTCGGGCACAACGGCTACTTCAAGAGCCTGAAGGAAATCGTGCATTTTTACAACACGCGGGACAAGTTTCCCACCTGCTACTCCGGTGATCCTCGGGAGAAGATGACCTGCTGGCCGGCACCGGAGGTATCCGCTAACGTGAACAGGACCGAACTGGGAAATCTTGGTCTGAGCGACATGGAGGAGGACGCCATTGTCGCGTTCATGAAGACCCTCTCGGATGGCTACATGTCGTATGAATACTAGCTTTTTTTCTCCTCAAGCACAACTGCCCCTGGGGTGACGCTCCAGGGGCAGTCCTTCTTCAATCCTCACGCAAGACCCTGTTGCAGGGGAATCTGCGAGGGACATTCTATTCGTCAAGTAAGAGCAATGTTATTCAACAAATAATAGTGTACCCAATGCCTCCTGCGATCAGATGAGTTCGAAGCGGTCCAGGTTCATGACCTTGTTCCAGGCCGCGACGAAGTCGCGCACGAACTTTTCCTGCGCATCATCCTGAGCATAGACCTCCGACAGGGCACGCAACTGCGAGTTGGAGCCGAATACCAGGTCGACCCGGGTAGCGGTCCACTTGAGCTCGCCCGTAGTGCGGTCGCGCCCTTCGAACATGTCCCCGGCATCGGACGTGGGCTTCCACACGGTGGCCATGTCGAGCAGGTTGACGAAGAAGTCGCTGGTCAGCGCCCCCGGCCGTTTCGTGAAAACGCCATGCTGCGACTGGTCTGCGTTGGCGCCCAGCACGCGCAGGCCACCGACAAGCACAGTCATTTCGGGCGCGCTCAGGGTCAGCAGGTGTGCCTTGTCCACCAGCATTTCCTCGGCCGACACGGTGAATGCCTTTTTCCGGTAATTGCGGAAACCGTCGGCCTCGGGCTTCAGCACGGCGAACGATTTCACATCGGTCTGGTCCTGCGGGGCGTCAGTGCGACCCGGGGTGAAGGGGACATCCACCCCGTGGCCGGCAGCCCTGGCCGCGGCTTCGACCGCTGCACAGCCGGCCAGCACGATGAGGTCCGCCATGGAGACCTTCTTCCCGCCCGTCTGGGCGCCGTTGAAGTCCCGCTGGATGGTTTCGAGCACGCCCAGCACCCTGGCCAGCTGCGCCGGCTGGTTGACCTCCCAGTCCTTCTGCGGCGCCAGACGGATGCGGGCGCCGTTGACGCCGCCGCGCTTGTCCGACCCGCGGAAGGTGGAGGCCGAGGCCCAGGCGGTGGCAACCAGCTCCGCCACCGACAGGCCCGAGGCCAGAACCTTGGCTTTGAGGTCGGCAATGTCCCTGGCGTCTATCAGGGGGTGATCGACGGCGGGGAGCGGGTCCTGCCAGATCAGGTCTTCGGCCGGGACTTCAGGCCCAAGGTAGCGGACCTTGGGCCCCATGTCGCGGTGGGTCAGCTTGAACCAGGCGCGGGCGAAGGCGTCGGCAAGGGCCTGCGGGTCCTTGTGGAAGCGGCGGGCGATGGGCTCGTAGATTGGGTCGAAGCGCAGCGACAGGTCGGCCGTGGTCATCATGGGCCGGTGCTTCAGCGATGGGTCATGGGCATCCGGAATCATGTGCTCCGGCTTCACGTCCGCGGGATGCCACTGATGGGCGCCGGCCGGACTCTTGGACAGCTCCCACTCGTAGCCGAAGAGCATGTCGAAGTAGCCGTTGTCCCATGTCGTGGGGTTCGGTTTCCAGGCCCCTTCAATGCCGCTGGTGGTGGTGTGGACCCCCTTGCCGGTGCCGAAGCTGTTCTTCCAGCCCAGGCCCATTTCTTCCAGCGGGGCGGCCTCGGGCTCGGGGCCCACCAGTTTCGGGTCGCCCGCGCCGTGGGCTTTGCCGAAGGTGTGGCCGCCGGCGACGAGCGCGACGGTTTCCTCATCGTTCATGCCCATGCGGCCGAAGGTCTCACGCACATCGCGGCCCGAAGCCACGGGGTCGGGGTTGCCGTTGGGGCCTTCGGGGTTCACATAGATCAGGCCCATCTGCACGGCAGCCAGCGGGTTCTCCAACTCGCGGTCGCCGGTGTAGCGCTTGTCGCCCAGCCATTCGGCTTCGGAACCCCAGTAGATGTCTTCCTCGGGCTGCCAGATGTCCACGCGACCACCACCAAAACCGAAGGTCTTGAAGCCCATGGACTCCAGCGCCACGTTGCCGGCCAGGATCATCAGGTCGGCCCAGGAGATTTTGTTGCCGTATTTCTGCTTGATGGGCCAGAGCAGGCGGCGCGCCTTGTCCAGGTTGCCGTTGTCGGGCCAGCTGTTGATCGGCGCAAACCGCTGGTTGCCGGTACCACCGCCGCCGCGTCCGTCACCGGTGCGGTAGGTGCCGGCGCTGTGCCAGGCCATGCGGATGAAGAGGCCGCCATAGTGCCCCCAGTCGGCAGGCCACCAGTCCTGGGAGTCGGTCATCAGCGCGAACAGGTCCTTCTTCAGGGCGGCGAAATCAAGCTTCTTGAATTCTTCCGAATAGTTGAAATCGGGGCCCATGGGGTTTGAGGCCGGCGCGTGCTGGTGAAGGATGCCAAGATTCAGTTGGTTGGGCCACCAGTCGCGGTTCGAGGTGCCCCTGCCGGCAGGAGTTCTACCAGATTTTCCTGTTACCGGGCATGTGCTGTTGTCGCTCATTTTCGACCTCCTTTGGGTTTGTTGGTTGAATAGCTAAAACTCGTTATTGACCAGATCCGGCCATCCTCCAGCTTACTACAAACTTCTGAAGTAGAATCCAAGTCAACAATTTCTCAACTATTTGTATTGTAGAGGATTATAGGAAGTAGAAATGTTCCGTTTTGTCTGTTGAGCGGTTTCTGCTCATCCTCCCGTGTTCATTCTCAGGAGTTCCTCTTCCAACGGAGCGCGAGATTGAAAAAAGCTTATCAGGGCAGTTCCTAATTGTCGAGCGAGCCGGATTGGTGCAGTGCATTCATTCCGGGGTCTGCACCTTTTCCATATCGATTATCGCAATGGTCGGAGCTTCTTCCGGGTCGGCGTATTCGATGATTGCGATGACATCGATGGTCCCCCAGCCGTTGTAGGCGATGGTGAACTTGTCATTGGGGCTGGTCGGTACAAGCTGAACCGCGAAAGTGGGATGGGCCATGCGATAGGTTATGGATGCAATGCTCTTGATGCCGCCGGGAATTGAGGCAATCTCCGGAAAAATCTTAAAATTGTAGACACTGGAACCATTGGGGTTCGTGTAGTTGAGACTCTTGTACGTGACCTTGAACGTGATGTCCTTGTTGAAGAGTTCGGGAGTTGACGCAGCCAGTTTGTCCAGATTTTTGAAGGGATCATCTGAAAGGGCGGCTTTTATCAAGGGAATGCTGTTCTTGATCCTGTGCAGTCGCTGTTGAGCCAGTTCCTGAGATGCGACCGCCAGTTTCTGGGAACGGATCGCCTCTTTTCGTTGCTGGAAGGCATAGAAGGTGAGGCTGGCAAGCAGGGCCATGACGCACAGGGCCGCTGTTGCGATGATGCGCATCCGCCGAGACTTTTCCCTCGTTTTTTCAAGCTCCTGCTCTCGCTCTCGTTCCGCCCGTTCCTGGTCGCGCTTGTTCTGTTCCTCTCGCCTGATCTCCTCCAGGGTCTGCTGCTCCACAAACCTGCGCCGCCAGTCCAAGACCGCGGGGGCGAGAACATCGTGAAAAATCTCGTAACTGGGCGGCATCCCGGGCTGGCTTGCGGGGGCGGCGATGGTGCGGAGGATCCGGCTTTCCGAGAGGACGTTCACCACGGGGAGCACCTGGTCCGCCAGGTCTCCGGCCCATTTGCCCAGATCGTCGAGGCGGCAGGCGACCTTCGTGCCGGAAGGGGTCACCAGACGGTCGAAAAACCCGGCGCACAGGGTCTGCTCCCGTGGTTCCAGTTGTGCCATTACCGCATCCAGATGGGTCCGTACGATTTCCTGAGCACCACCCAATTTCTGCAGCGTAGCCAACCGGAGGGTGTGCGAGCTGGCGCCCCGTTCCTCTTCCCACAGGCGCTGAAGGACGAGCTGCAGAAAGGGGGTTTCGATCCGGGTGTCGTCCTCCACATCCTGCGGTTGGCCGGCGCCCGCCGACGGGGCAAGGGAGACCGATCCCGAGCGCACCTGGTCGATGATCGTCCTGACCAGGTCGTCCTCGATGGTCACCGCCGTTTCTCCCTGGTCCAGTTGATCGTTGTAGGCCGTGAGCGGTTTGCGTATGGCATCCTCAGCGGCGGCCGCGTCCAGGTGCCGCAGGCGCAGGAGATTCCCCATGAGGTTGGGGATCCGCGCCCGGAAGCGGTCCAGCCGTGACAGCCCGTCCTCCCGCAGCGCCAGGAGAAAGTTGGCGTCAACATCGTCGCGATTCACCGCCCGGGCAAATTCGCCGTCGAAGGTGTTGCCGGCCTCCGATTCGGGGTGATAGAGAAAGTACTCCTCGAACTGATCGAGCAGGATGAGGATGGTGCCGCCGAATTCCTCGCCGACGCTGAAAAGAAGCTCGTCCAGGGGTCGGTCCACGGCTGTCTTAACGGTTTTCTGCGTTGCCAGCGCAACGCACTTCAGGCATTCGCCCTTGAGGGCGGTCAGGAAATCGTACCGCTGCCAATCCCGGAACACGACCACGGCGGTACGGGCCCTTGTGCGGAGCATCGGCACGACACCGGCCATCAGGACCGAGCTCTTGCCGACGCCGCTGGCGCCATAGAGGATGGTCATGGATGAGGCATAGAGGTTTGAGGCGATCACGCGCTGGTCCCGCTCGCGGCCGAAAAAGAAGTCGCGCTCCTCTTCCGTGTAGGGCTGAAGCCCCACATAGGGGCAGAACGAACTCGGCAGTGGCATGCTAGCCTCCCTGCTGCTTCATCTTCAGGGTAAATTCATCCAGGGTGAGGTCGAAGATGCTGACATTCCGTTTTTCCCACAGCCTGCGGGCAAGTTCCGACGGCTTGAACTGTATCGCCCACGAGGGGAGTGTCTCCTCGTCCTGATCGCCACCCCGCTTGGGGGAAAAGCATTTGCTCAGGTTTTTCAGGATGACTCTCAGGTTCCAGTCACTGAGGCTGTAACCCAGAAAGAGAAAGCTCCGTTCACGGAAATGATCGTAGAAGATGGCGGGGATGGCCGTGTTGGCCGTCATCCGGGAGAGGAATTCCACGTAATCCTCCTCCGTTATCACGAAGTTGTCCCATGTGTCGGTATCAGGTTCCAGGGTGCCGTGCATCTTGTAGATGACGGTTGTCTTTTCGAGATCCAGATCCAGGTCGTTGGGGGCTTTGATGACCGGTTCCGTTTTGCCGTGGGGCCACCAGAGGACGGCATTGGCGATGTCTTTGCGGTCGGCGGGATAGATCACTAGATCATAGGGCTTGCCGGCCTTGCGGAAAGCCTGCTCGAGGAGGGTGTCGTAATTGGTTGCCACTATGACCTGATGGGCCGGCACGGAGGCGAGAAACGTGTGGAGCTCCCCGATCTGGTACGGGTGATTGAGCACTTCGCGCAGGCGTTCCCGGAGGGTGCGACGCCCGGAAATATCGGCGTAGTAGGACGTTACCTTGGCCAGATCATCCCGGTCTCCCGGATACTCGGAGGGGAACATGGTTTCGGACGCGAGAAAGTTCGACAACTCCCGTCCGCTGGGGAGAAATGACGGGTTCTTGGGATCCCAGGGCGCGCCGGAGGGACGACCCGCCATGGATGCTCCCGCTCCCAGAAAGGGAACGACTTTTCCCGATTTCATGCGGTTCCAGATGACTCCATAGGGTGGTTCAGCCATAGGACACCTCTTAGGAAAGCGGTTCGGGGCGGTGATTGCTAAAGTATAGGGCAAGGACGGATGGCTTCAAGGGAGTCTTTTCTTTCCGCTGTCAGGGCCAATCCCTACCGTCCCCCCTCCACCCGCAGCAGATGCACCACCCCTGCCTCGTCGCCGGTGATGACAGTCCTGAAGTCGGGCGCGATTGCCGCTGGTACCAGCGCTCCGTCGCCGGTGAAGGTGGCGAGGGGTTTCAAGCTCTCCAGGTCCCAGAGGATGAGGCTCCGGTCGTCGGAGGCGGAGACGGCCCGTCGGCCGTCGGGGGTGACGGCGATGCTCCAGATCTCCCGGCTGTGTCCCCGGAGGGTATAGAGGACCTGTCCGGTGGTGAGGTCCCACAGTTTAAGTGTCCGGTCGCTGGATGCGGTGAGGAGGCGGCGGCCGTCGGGGAGAAAGGCGCAATCGTTCACCTGGTCCCGGTGCTGGGGCGGGTAGGGGCGCAAGGAGCCGGAACGAAGATCCCGGATGATGAAGGTGGGGAAGTGGGCCACCAGGGCCAGGAGCGTGCCGTCGGGGGAGCAGTCGGTCACCCGGGCCGGCGAGGGGAGGCCGGTCACGCCGAGGGGCTGGAAGGTTTCCAGATCCCACTCCCGGAGCGTACTGTCCTGCCCGGCCGAGAAGGCGCGGCGGCCGTCGGGGGTGATTACCACCGACCAGATTTCGGCGTTGTGGTCGCGGAAAACCCAGAGCTCCCGGCGCTGTTCCAAGTCCCAGACCCGGACGGTCCGGTCGTGGGAGGCGGAGACGGCCCGGCGGCCGTCGGGGGTGAGGGCCAGATCCCTGACCCAGTCCTCATGGCCGGTGAGGGTTAAGGTCTCGGCTCCGCTGGTGGTGGCCCAGATCTTGATCTTCCGATCCCAGGAACAGGTGACGACCCGGCTGCCGGAGGGGGTGAAGGCCGCGGCGGTGACCGTGGCGCCGTGGCCGGGAAGGGGGGGGGAGGCCGTGGCGCCGGCCAGGTTCCAGACCTTGAGGGTAGTGTCCTGGGCGGCGGATACGGCCGTGGCGCCGTCGGGGGTTAAGGCCACGGCGCTCACCTTGAAGGTGTGGCCCCGCAGGATCTCCCGGGCCTGGGGCTGTTCCAGATCCCAGCGTCTGAGGGTGAAGTCCCAGGAGGCGGAGATGAGCTCCCGCCCGTCGGGAGAGACCGTGACGCAGCTGACCCCGTCCGTGTGGCCGTAGTAGGTCCAGAGCTCGCGCCCCTCGTGCAGGTCCCACCGCTTCAGGGTGCAGTCCTCCGAGGCGGAGACGATCTGGCGTCCGTCCGGGGTCACCGCCACGGCCAGCACCTGCCGGCTGTGGCCATGAAAGGCGCGGTGCAGCTCTCCGGTCACGGGGTCCCAGGTCTTGATGGACCGGTCGAAGGAGGCCGACACCAGCGTCTGGCCGTCGGGGGTGACGGCCACGGCATTCACCCCGTAGGCGTGGCCCCAGATGATCCCCCGCTTGTTGCCGGTGGCCGGGTCCCAGAGCCTGACGGCGTTGTCCCAGGAGCCCGAAGCGAGCCAGCTCCCGTCGGGCGCCACGGCCAGGGAGCTGACCGGCATGGTGTGACCCCGCAGGATCAGGAGGCATTCGCCCGTTTCCGCATCCCAGAGCCGGACGGTGGCGTCCCGGGAGCCCGAGGCGATCTGCCGCCCGTCGGGAAAGACCGCCACGGCCAGTACCTCGGACTCGTGACCCTTGAGGACCATAAGCTCAGCGCCGCTCGCCAGGTCCCATACCCGGAGCGTTCCATCGTCGGCGGCGGAGACGGCCCGCTTCCCGTCGGGGGTGATGACCACCCCCCGCACCGGATGGGTGTGGGTGCCGAGGACCCGCTCGATGGAACCCCCTGCCTGGTAGAGGGATGGGGTCACCGGCCGAAGCCACGTCTCCCCACGGCGGGCTCCGGCCTGGCTCACCAGCTCCCGGAGTTCCGGCTCCTCCCGCGACAGGAGCCGCCCCGCCAACTGGGAGGCGAACTGGCCCTTGTCCGCGGCCACCACGCTCGTCGAAAGCCGAAGCCCCCTGGCAAGGAGTTGGAGGGCCGGATCGTCGGGAAGGAGTGCAATGTCTCCCAGGAGCGCCGCCACGTCGAGGGCCTGAAATTTCGCCTGGAGCAAGGTGAAATCCAAGAGGAGAGCCCGCAGCTCCGCCTCCCGTCCGGCGCCGGTCAGGTGGAAGGGGAGCTCGGCCAGAGGGCGGGGCCGCTCCGGGCTCCACCCCTCCGTCCCGTTGCTCTTCCGGGCGCCGGCGCGGAAGTAGTCGGCCAGCCGCTGGTGGGTCTGCCGGAACGGCCCGCTGGGCGGGGCGGCAGGGGTCTCCATGGCCAGGTAGCGACGGAACGCGGCAAAGCGGAGCTGGTCGTGGAAGAAGCCGATGAGCCCGCCGCCACCCTCTTCGTCGGAGGGGCGGAGATAGGGCTCCAGTGCCCGGTAGAAACGGGTCCAGTGGAGGGAGGCGGTGGCCAGTCCGCCAGCACGGAGGAGGTCGATGATCTCCGCCTCCAGAAGGCCATCCCGGGAGACGGCAACGGCCGGGAGCGCCGCTGCGGCCAGCTCCGCACCGTGGTCCCGCTCCAGCCGCTCCAGGATCTGGTCGAAGAGCTCCGCCACCGTGGGTGGGAGGGCCGCGATCCGCTCCGCCAGGGTCTCGAAGTCGCCGTGACAGCAGAGCTCCTCCAAGGCCGCCACGAGGTAGAGGGGGAGGGCAGCCTCGGGCCGGGCCGCCGCGTCGAGGAGCTGGGACTGCTGGGCCGCCGAAAGGCGTTTCCCCCGCCGGGCCAGGTGCTCGTCGATGATGGCTGCGCGGGTCTCCCCCGCCAAAGGAGGCAGGGTGACGATCCGTTCCGTCGGCAGGCGCGCCGCCAGCCGGTCGAGGCAGGGGCCGGCGAGGGTGGTGACCACCACCTTCACGTCCGGCGCCAGGTGGACCGGAAGCCAGGCCAGCTCGTGGCTCCCCCGGCTCGGGTCCAACTGGTTCAGGGCGTCCAGGAAGAGAGCCACCGGGCGCACCGCCCCGGCCGCCGCCAGAAAGGCGGGGAGCTGGAGCCGCAGCTTGTCCGGGTCGGGGGAGGGCTCCAGATCCAGCCGGCAGGCGCGGCGAAGCTGCTCGCAGAGGGAGCGGACCATGGCGGTCAGTTCCGTGGAGCCGGGGGCCGCCCCCACGAACCAGGGGATCACCACCGTGTCGGGGGATTCCTCCCGCAGTCGCTCAACGCAGGCGGCCACGAGGGTCGACTTGCCGCAGCCGGGGGGCCCGGTCAGCACCAGGGGAAACCGTTCCCCCTCGTCCCGGAGCCGTTCCAGAACCGCCGCCACCTGTTCGTCGCGGCCCAGGCAGCGGGCGGCCCGCTCCCGGGAGAATCGCTCGTGCCAGGACTGCCCTGTGATTTCCGGCCGCTTCCCCTCCCGCAGGAGCGGCTCCATGGCCCCCCAGAGGTCGTTCAGGACCCGCGTCCCGAACTCCTCCATCCCCGTAAGGGCAACGGTGCCGTGGGCTGCCACCGCCTCCCGGGCCGCCTCGCTGAGCCCTTCCCACTCACCCGGCTCGATGATTCCGTCCCCCAGTGCTCCCCCGGCCTCCGCCGCCGGCAGGAAGAGGGGGTCGATCCTGAACCCGGCAAAGCCGGCCCGGTACTCCCGTACCACCAGGCCGGGTCCGGCCACGGAGCGGATCACCTCCCGCAGGCGGGCCTGCCGCTGCTGGGCTTCGGGGTCGGCCTCGGCAAAGATCGGCACCAAGCCCGGGGGAAACGCGGCATGGCGGTGGACCCCCTCGGAGCGGAGATAGATAAAGGCCTTTCCCCCGGCCCGACCGGGGGTGAGGGCCCCGTGGAGGATCTCCAGGGCCGTTACCGAATCCCCCGCGCGGGGAAGTCCGGCCCGCTGCCAGAGCTGGATCAGGTCAGCAGCCGTCTCCGGGGTGATGACCGCTTCACGGCGAAGCCGGAAGCGGGCCGGCACCACCGTCCGGTCCCACTGGTAGCAGGCGTCCATGAGGGTGATCTCCTCGTCGCTCAACTGCCCCCCGTCCCGAACCGCCGCAAAGAGCTCCGCCGGCACCTCCTCCGGCGGCGGCACCCAGCCGTAGCGCTCCCCCACGAGCCCCAGGAAGAGGTCGCACCGCTCGATCTCGTCGAGACAGACCGCCAGGGCCCCCCGCTGCCGGGCCTCCTCCTCCGTCACCCCCCAGCGGAGATCCACCCCCACGAACTCCGCCCCCCGCCGCCGACAACGGCTCCGCAGCTCCGGGAAGACGACCCGGTTCAGCCAGTCCCGCTCCGCATGCATGTCGCGGAAGGTGGAGGATATGAAGAGGCGGATGGTTTTCATGGGGTTTCACCTTGTCGAGGACAATGATTTCTCTGCGGCAAGCGAAATTATGGACGAAAGTTTCGTTGAATCAAAGAAGAATTGAGGTATTCGCATGACCGGGAAACAGTAACGGCCCCTTGCATGCAGGGGCCGTTTCAGAATCGCAGATCGCGGAGAGCGCCTCAGCCGCCGGCGGCGAGTGCCAAGCTCGCCACAAATATCAAACGCTTGAGAACGATCATCCTACTTCTTCTCCACGGGGAAGCCCGCCGCCTCCCACTCCTTCCATCCGCCCTTCAGGGCATAGACCTTCTTGTATCCCATCTCCATCAGCTTCAGCGCCAGACTGGCGCTGGTTCCCTCGTTCGCTCAAGCGCAGTAGAGTATCAACGTCTTATCCTTCGGATACGTCTTCGCCCACGTCTTAACCTTTTTCGGGTCCTCCCTGACCGCACCCTGGATTTTCGAATCGCTCTTCTTCCAGTCGCCGGACGACCGGACGTCGATGATCGCCGCATCGGCGGACCCGAGCCTGGCCTTAACCTCCTCCTTGGCGATCCGGGGGGCCTCAACGGCAGCGGGTGCCATCCCCGCCACCAGCAGTACCCCGGCCGCCAGCAGCGCCAGTACAACCAACCATCTCCTCACCATGGGCACCTCCTCCTTTCTCCGTGTCTCATCCCCGTGGGATGTCTCAAGATTACCACGCCCCCCGACATCGGCAACCCGACCGGCGGCACAATGGGTCAACCATCGGGGACGTCAACCATCGCCCATGAAATCTGATTATCTCTGATCTTCCGCTATCCTCGCCAAACATTCCCTCCCCCTTGACGGGGGAGGGTCAGGGTGGGGGTGAAAGAGCCATATATTCAGCCGGTTGAAATATCACCCACCCCCTTGCCCCCTCCCGTCAAGGGAGGGGGATGACCTTGGTGGCGGAAGATCAGAGATAATCAGCTGAAATTATGCGTTTATCAGCGGCCTCAGTTGCTACCCGTTTCTGCTGCCAGTTGTTCACCGCGTTGCACGGCACGACTGACAGCTGACTGGGTCTAGTTGCCAGGGCTGTGGCGGACATACCCAATCTCTCGGACCTTCCAGTAGTAGAGCAAGCTCGGGGCCTTATGAACACTGGGAGATTCTATACGGGCTTGACGGGATATAGCAGGGAATGTGACATGATCTGCAGTGCATAATTTCATGGCCGCCCCCCATTTCCCCCCTAAGCTTTTCTAATAGAAAAATAGCAAGCAGCGTCCCCTCAGGGGTTACTTTCTAATAGAAAAATAGCAAGCAGCGTCCCCTCAGGGGTTCCCCATGGTTGATCTGCACCCAGTTGCCCATCCTGGGCTTTCCCATGGGGCGGAAGGGGGTCACGTCGGGGCTGGAGAGAAGCTCCTGGGACAGTTCCTCAGGCACCCTGATCCCGACGCCGTCTTCGTAGACGCAGGCGAAGAGCTTTCGGCCGACGAACCATGCCGGATAGCCGAACATCTTTCCCGCCCTGACCCCCGGAATGGGCAGGAGCAGGGCGTCGAGAACGTCCTTGTGATTGGGATTGTATGAGGCAGTTGGCATGGGTTTTCCCCTTCCCGATGGCGTATCCTTATCCCCTTTTCCCGTGTTTATCCCTAATTCGCTTCCTGCTCCCCGCCGCCTTCCGCCGCCAGCAGCCGGGCAAACTGGTCGAGCTCCACGTCGTAGTGCCGTGCCAGTTCGTCCCCGAGTCGTTCCAGGGCATCGAGTGTTTCAGGGGTGGTGTTGTCCATCCTGAAGGCGCTCGGTGCGTCGCTGGGGAGTGCCGCGTCGATCCGCAGGTATTGCTGGGGGCGCCCCATGCCGTGGTAGAGCTGGGCAAGTTCGGCGTGGACCAGGTCGGCCGTGGAGTCCATGGCGATCTGGAGCAGTTCCGGCATCCAGTCCCAGAAGTGCCAGCCCTTCATGTCCCGTTTCTCGTCGGTGAGCCGGCCCGAGCCGAGGGACAGGAGGCAGATGTCGGAGGCGAGGGGGCGGGGGACGAAGTGGTTGCGGGCCTCGTCCAGGGCGATGCCAGCCGGGTTCTTGGCAAAGAGGCAGCCGTCGATGAGAAGCCGGCTCGTGCCGTCGGGGAAGGCCAGTTCGCAGGGCTCGAAGTAGATCGGCACCGATATGGCGGCCAGGGCCGCGTCGGCCACCAGGAGATCCACGGCAGGATCGGCCGTGGCCCGGTGCTGGCCCATGAGCAGCGGGCCGCGCCGGGTCAGGTCGTAGGTGGGGAGCAGGCAGGCGGTGGAGAGCTGGCTCAGCTTCAGGTCGCCGAATCCCTGCGCCATCACCTGCCGCAGGGCGTCGGCATCGTAGAAGTGCCTGAGCTTATCCAGCAGGCCGGAGGATTTGAAGGCCACCGCCAGGTGGGAGCGGAACCGCTCGACGGCCCTGGTGAGGTCCATCTCCGGGGTGGTCAGCAGGCAGGCGAGTATCCCACCGGTGGAGGTTCCGGCCACGAGGTCCAGATGGTCGACCAGGCGTGACTGGGGGCCGGCAATGGCCTGAAGTTTCCGCTCCAGGGCCATCAGGAGCCGGCCGGGGATCAGGGCGCGGACTCCTCCCCCTTCGATGGCCAGGGCCCTCACCATCGCTCGTTTTGCCTGGGTTTCCACGGGTTTTTTCAGGAAATTTTCGATGAGCGCCAGCAACTGGTTGAGGGCACCGGTCCGCCGACCAGGGTCGCGGAAGTCCACCGACTGGTAGCGCCGCAGCCCCCGCTCCAGGTCGTCGGGACTCTTCTCTCGGAAACAGCAGGGGATGATCATCCCCGGCTTGTCGGGGCGCTGGCCGAGGATGTCGGTATGGACACTGCGCCATTCGTACTCCACCCACCGGGAGCCGAGGGAATCGGGGGTTACGATCACCACCACCAGGCCGCTCTGGTCGATGGCCTCGTCGACCTTGCTGCTCCATTCCGCCGATCCCACCTTGAGATTCAGGTCGTCCGAGGCCACGAAGGACTTCCAGCCTGCCTGCCCCAGGGTCTGGCGGAGCCACCGGGCCTCAGCAACGTCCTCCGAGGCGTGGGAGATGAAGATGTCGTAGGTTCGCGCTTTCATGATGGCCGACCACCTTAAATATCTTGTGTTGAGGTAAGTATGTAAGCTGATAATTGTTGTTGCGACCTCTGGTGAAGCTGGAGGATGTTGTGCGCAACATGCTGATTTGCCGCTATTTGCTGAGAGCCTCTTACGTGAACGCCGCAAAGTGCTCCGGCTTTATCTTGTGCGATACGACTGCCTTTCCCACCTCCTGGAGCTCAGGGATGTGCTCCACCGAATCAAGCTTCTGGACCGTTTTCGGCTCGATGTGATGGAGGCCGAGGCTGTCGAGTCCTTCCCGCGTCAGCTCCGCATTGTAGCGCAGATAGGTGAAAAGCTTGGGCATGACCGGGCCGTGCTTGTCGATCATGTCCCCTACCTCCCGGTCGAGGGGGTCGCCGGCCAGGCAGCGGCCGAAGGTTCGGCAGAGGAGGTCCTGCTCGTTGAGGGCTGCGGATATGAGGGCCGAGGGGATGGAGCCGGCGTTGTAGAGGAGGTTCATCTCATCGGGGGCCAGATCGGCGTTGGCCTTGGGGCTCGTGCCGGTGCCGACGGAGACGACCAGCAGTTTATTCTCCCCCGTTGCCCACCCGAGGTTGTAGGGTTCCACCGTGGCCATGAGGAAGGCCTGGAATGCGGGGTTATTGTAGGTGGTGGTGCCGCCGTCCACGAAGATGAACTCGTGGGCGCCAACCTTCACGACTTCCGGAGGGAAGAATACCGGCGCGGCGGCGCTGGCCCGGACCAGTTGCCAGAGGGGGATGTTGAGGTTGCAGTCGGGCCGGTCGGGCCGGTTGTACTTGGCGCCGGGGTTGTTGGAGACGGGCCAGGGGGAGTCGGTGGTGGCGTTGCGCATGACCATCATGAGGAGGGTCTTGAGCTTGTCGCTGCCGAGGGTGGTTTTTTCGCCGAATTCCTCCTGGAGCTTGCCGGCGAGATTCTCATCATTGTACTTGTAGCGGAAGCGCCTGAGGAGAAAGGCCTTGTCGAACATCTGTTCACCGCTTTCCACATAGAAATCGCGGATCCGTGCGGTGGACATGCCGAGGGAGAGACAGGCGGCGATGATGGCGCCGGTGCTGGTCCCGGCGAAGAAGTCGAAGTAGTGGGCCAGTACGAAGTCGCTGCCGCGGTTTTGCTGCTTGCGGATGGTTTCCTCGATTCCCGCCAGCACTTCGACGGTCATGATGCCGCGGATGCCGCCGCCGTCAAGGGTGAGGATCTTTTTGGGGCCCGGTGCGCTGATGCGCTGCTTGAGAGCTTCCTGGCTCATGGTGTTCCTCCTTGGGTGAAGAGTTTATTCGTGTCGAGCACGTGGACCTGGCCGGTTCGCTTGTTGACCTCGTCGTGCATGTGTTCGGTGCCGCCGGGTCCGTCGCCACCCTTGCGGTTCCAGAGGCAGATGAAGTGGACCTTCTCCTCGCCCCAGGCGAGGGCCGTGTAGAGAAGCCAGAGGTTGGTGCGGACGTAGGGGCTCACGTCTTCGGGGGACGGCCCCAGTTCGTCGGGCATGACGAAGAGGGAGACGAGGGGGCAGTTCCTGACGGCGAAGAAGCGGTCGCGCCATTCCTCGCCGGCAAAGGTGACGGAACGGTTGAGGAACTCGGGGATGTCGAAGGTGATCCGCATCTCCACCCGCACCCCCCGGGCCAGGCATGCCTCGGCAAAGAGGAGGTCCCCGCCGCAGGCCCCGCCGCAGAGGGCCAGGTCGTCGGGGCCGGCCCCCAGCTCGTCGAGCTTGGCGGCGATGGCGGCCGCGGCGATCGGTTCCCTGTCGGGGGGGAAGCGGGGCTCGGGGCGGCCGGGAGCATCGATCATGTGGCCGCTGAAGAGAAAGACCCGCCGCGGCTCCCAGGGCGCGGGAAGCTTGGAGAGCGCCTGGTCGAAGACGACGATGGCCGCCTCCACCTGGGGGATGCGGAACTGGAGGTCCCGCAGCACCTGGAGCTGCTCCCGGGTGGAGTCGAGGGCGTACCAGTCGCTTTCGGCGGCGATGGTGGCGTTTTTGTACGCCTTGACCACCACCGGGGTGTCGCTCGTGAGGACCTCGATGTCGCCGCAGGTGACCCGGGCCCAGTAGTCCCGGCGCTCCGGGGTTTCGCGGGAGATGGCCGAATGGACCGCCCAGCGGACCGCTCCCTCAAGTGTGCGGATTTTGATGTCGTCGCCGGTGCCGGTCAGGTGCCGCAGCAGAATGGAGAGGGTCAGGGCGTTGATGCCGGAGTAGAAGTGCCGCGGATCCTTCAGGAAGGCCCGCTTGTAGGGAGTGATGGCATCCTGGAGAAGTCCGTCCCAGGAGGCGGCCTCGGCCATCATCTGCTCCGGTGCCGCCCCCGACCGGCGCCAGGAGCAGACCCAGTTGTCCTTGCGTATCCGCCCCAGGAGCGAAAGGGTCTCCGGATTGTCGGGGTACAGCTCGGCAAGGTCCTGGAGCCAGACGATCTTCTCGGCGAGGGACCCTTGCCGTCCCAGGAGCACCCCCTTCTGCTGGAGCGATTCCAGGTCGTCGGGGTCGATGGCGAGGGCCTTCTCGAACTGTTCAAGGGCAAATGCCGTCCTGCCGAGCCGATGGAGCGCCCGGCCGGCGGTACGGTAGGCCTCCACCGCCAGGGCCTGTACCGGCATTTCCTCGGCCAGGACGATGATGTCGCCGGGGCGGTCCTTCTTGCGGGCCACTTCGACCCGGTCGGCCCAGTCGTCGTACTTGTCCCAGAACTCCAGGGCCTCCCCCACCTTCAGTTCCTTCCAGTCGGGCTCCTGGAGGAATTCCAGGTGGTGGAAGACGGGGCTGATCTTTCGGCCGTGCC
The DNA here is from genome assembly GCA_003712145.1 of Desulfuromonadales bacterium. GTDB lineage: Bacteria > Desulfobacterota > Desulfuromonadia > Geobacterales > Geobacteraceae > Geobacter. The sequence goes on from RHLS01000036.1 coordinate 23,074, forward strand.
AGGCGGCGATGGTCTCCCGGGCCATCTCGGCAAGGCCCTGACGGTCACTGTCGAGGGAGGCGGGGTCGGGGCGCCCACCGGTGAGCCGGTAGCGGAGGTTGCGGTCGCTGTAAACGTCGAAGGGCATCCGCTCCCGGGCCGCGGAGCATATCTGCACGACCCCCCGGGCCCGGAGCGCGTGACGCACCCCCAGTTCGTACCAGACGTTGGCGTTGTCGATGGAGAGGTCCGCCACCACGAGATCGGCCAGAAGCAGCTCCTGGAACATGTCGGTGCGGATGTTGCCGGCGATGATCTCGTCGTCAGCCCGGTAGACCTGGAACTGCTCTCCCTCCAGGGCGGGCCTGATGAGTTCCGCGTAGACGGCGTCGAAGTCGATCCCTTCCTTGGTGCCGTAGGGCATGATGACGAAAGCGTGCAGGGGCATGGAGCCTCCAATGAAAGATATGAAAGTGACTCTATTGTAGATGAAAAATCGGCTTTTTCCAGGCCGTTACCGCGATCTGTCCGGCGTAGACTGATAAACGGCGGTCATGTGGTGTCACGTAGCCAAATAATTCATTGAATACGGTATGTTGTGACGTGGTGTCATGGTTGGTGAAATGTCAGGGATCTGTTGACAGCGTTGACCGTTCCGTGGCATAATTGTTCAAATTTTTTAGCGACAGTAAAAAGGGAGTTGCAGGCAACCGCGGCTCCCTTCGATTTTATAGGCGGGCCAGAGTTATGAGCTTCGTACACTTGCATCTGCATACCCAGTACTCCCTCCTCGATGGCGCCATCCGCCTGGGTGACCTGATCAAGAAGGCCAAGGACCACGAGATGCCGGCGGTTGCCATCACCGACCACGGCAGCATGTTCGGCGCCCTGGAGTTCTACCTGAAGTGCAGGGACAAGGGGATCAAGCCGATCATCGGCTCCGAGGTCTACATCGCCCCCGGTTCCCGCTTCAGCAAGACGGCGCCCGCCACACCGGACGCGGTGACGAGCTACCACCTGATCCTCCTCTGCGAGAACCTGACCGGCTACAAGAACCTCTCCCGCCTGGTTTCCGCCGGCCACAAGGACGGCTTCTACCGCCGTCCCCGCATCGACAAGGAGATCCTGGCCGAGTGCTCCGAAGGGCTCATCTGCCTCTCCGCCTGCCTCAAGGGGGAGGTGGCCCACTTCAGCTACCTCAACAAGATGGACCAGGCGAAGGAGGCGGCCCGCTGGTACGCCGAGACCTTCCCCGGCCGCTACTACATCGAGCTCCAGGAGAACACCCTGCCGGAGCAGGATGTCGCCAACAAGCGGCTTCTGGAGGTGGCGCGGGAGCTGGGCCTGCCGCTGGTGGCCACCAACGACTGCCACTACCTGAACCGCGAGGATGCCCGGGCCCACGAGGTGCTCCTCTGCATCCAGACCGGCAAGACCATGAACGACCCGTCGCGGATGCGCTTCTCCGCCGACGAGTTCTACGTGAAGACCCCTGACGAGATGCGGGCCGCGTTCCACTACGCCCCCGAGGCGGTGACCAATACCCTTGAGATCGCCGAACGGTGCAACCTGGAGCTGGACCTCAAGACCTATCACTTCCCCAAGTTCGAGCCGCCGGAAGGAATGAGCCTGGACGACATGCTGGAGGATGAGGCGAAGAAGGGGCTCGTCTCTCGCCTCGCGGCCATCCGCGCCATGAATCCGGCCATGACGCCGGAGAAGGAGCAGGCCTACTGGGACCGCCTGCGGATCGAGCTGGACTGCATCCGGCAGATGGGGTTCCCGGGCTACTTCATCATCGTTGCCGACTTCATCAACTGGGCCAAGGACAACGGCATTCCCGTCGGCCCGGGCCGGGGCTCGGCCGCCGGTTCCCTGGTCGCCTACGCCATCCGGATCACCGACATCGATCCGATCCCCTACAACCTCCTGTTCGAGCGGTTCCTGAACCCGGAGCGGATCTCCATGCCTGATATTGACGTGGACTTCTGCCAGGACCGGCGCGAGGAGGTGATCCAGTACGTCACCGAGAAGTATGGCCGCGACAAGGTCTGCCAGATCATCACCTTCGGGACCATGTCGGCCCGGGCCGTCATCCGCGACGTGGGCCGCGCCCTGGACATGACCTACGGCGAGGTGGACCGGATCGCCAAGCTGGTGCCGGAAGTCCTCGGCATCTCCCTCGACAAGGCGCTCCAGCAGGAGCCGAAGCTGAACGAGCTGGCCAAGGAAGATCCGAAGGTGAAGGAGCTTCTGGACATCGCCCTCTGCCTGGAAGGTCTTGCTCGTCACGCCTCCACCCACGCCGCCGGCGTCGTGGTGGCCCCCGACATGCTGGAGGAGTTCTGCCCGGTCTACAAGGACCAGAAGAACGGCTCGCTCACCACCCAGTACTCCATGAAGTACGTGGAGAAGATCGGCCTGGTGAAGTTCGACTTCCTGGGGCTCAAGAACCTGACCGTCATCCACAATGCCGTGAAGCTGATCCGGGCCGGAAAGGACCCGAACTTCGACATCGCCGCCCTGCGTGACGACGACCAGGCGAGCTATGACCTCATCTCGGCGGGGAATACCACCGGCGTCTTCCAGCTCGAATCCTCGGGCATGAAGGAGATGCTGGTCAAGCTGAAGCCCTCCTGCTTCGAGGACGTCATCGCCGCCTGCGCCCTCTACCGACCGGGCCCCTTGGGCTCCGGCATGGTGGACGACTTCATCGACCGCAAGCATGGCCGCAAGAAGGTGGTCTACGACCTGCCGCAGCTTGAGCCGATCCTGAAGGACACCTACGGGGTCATCGTCTACCAGGAGCAGGTCATGCAGATTGCCCGGACCCTGGGGGGGTACTCCCTCGGGGGCGCCGACCTGCTGCGCCGCGCCATGGGCAAGAAGGACCCGGCCGAGATGGCCAAGCAGCGCGACATCTTCCTGGAAGGGGCGAAGAACGGCGGCATCGACCTTCAGAAGGCCGGCGCCATCTTCGACCTCATGGCCAAGTTCGCCGAGTACGGCTTCAACAAGTCCCACTCGGCCGCCTACGCCCTGGTCGCCTACCATACCGCCTACCTGAAGGCCCACTACCCGGTGGAGTTCCTGGCAGCCCTCCTCACCGAGGACATGGGGAACACTGACAAGGTGGTGAAAAACATCGCCGACTGCCGGGACATGGGGATCGAGGTGCTTCCACCTGACATCAACGCCTCGCACCTCTCATTCCGGGTCCTCGGCAACTCCATCCGTTTCGGCATGGGAGCCGTCAAGAATGTGGGGGAATCGGCCATCGAAGCGATCCTTGAGGCCCGCACCGAAGGTGACTTCAAGGATATCTTCGACTTCTGCGAGCGGGTGGACCTGCGCAAGGTCAACAAGCGGGTGGTGGAATCCCTCATCAAGTGCGGTGCCTTCGACTCCACCGGCGCACGGCGCTCCCAACTCATGGCGATCCTTGAGGATGCCATGGCCCTGGGCCAGAAGATCCAGCAGGAGAAGGAGAGTGCCCAGGTGTCGCTTTTCGGCGTCGAGGAGATCGTCCGGACCAACGGCAACGGGAAAGGGAAGATGCAGCTCCCCGACATCCCCGAGTGGGACGACAAGCAGAAGCTGGGGCTGGAAAAGGAAGCCCTCGGCTTCTTCATAACCGGCCACCCTCTTGCCCGCTATGAGAAGGACATGAAGCGCTTCGCCTCCGTCGACACCGCCACCCTGGGCGAGCGGGCCGACAAGAGCGAGGTGAAGCTCTGCGGCATCGTCGTCGGCCTCAAGGAGAGCATCACCAAGAAGGGGGACCGGATGGGCTTCGCCACCGTCGAGGACTTGCTGGGCTCCGTGGAGGTGGTGGTCTTCCCCGAGACCTTTGCCAAGTGCTCCGAGCTCCTCAAGTCCGACGACCCGCTCATCATCACCGGCACCATCGACCAGGGGGAAAAAAGCACCAAGATCATGGCCAACGACGTGGCGCTGCTGAGGGACGTGAGCTCCCGGGAGACGAAGCGGGTGGTGGTCACCCTCTGCGGCGACGGCCTTGACCGCAGCCGCCTGGAATCGCTCCAGGGGATCATGCGTCGCCATCCCGGCAGTTGCAATACCGTCCTCGCCATCGAGATTCCCGCCCAGTGCCGGGCAACCATCGCGCTGCCTGATTCGTACATGGTTGCCGCCAGCGAGGAACTCTCCCTTGAAGTGAAGAACCTCTTCGGCTATCATGCCGTGTCGTTTGAGTAGCTATTGACATCCACATACAGAGAAGGAGCTTACAATGGCCTCCCAGTACGTTCTCGAATTCGAAAAGCCGGTCGTCGAACTGGAAAAGAAGATCATGGAGATTGCCGAAATCGCCGGTGACAACGCCGAGCTGAGCGGGCAGGTTCGCAAACTGGAGGACAAGGTAGAGACGATGCGCGAGGTGATCTTCGCCAATCTCTCCCGTTCGCAGACGGTGCAGGTGGCCCGCCACATCGACCGCCCCTTCACTCTGGATTACCTGAACACCATCTTTACCGACTTCGTGGAACTCCACGGCGACCGTCTCTTCGGTGATGACCACGCCATCGTCGGCGGTCCGGCACGGTTCGACGGCGAGCCGGTCATGGTCATCGGCCACCAGAAGGGGCGTGACACCAAGGAGAAGGTCTACCGCAATTTCGGCATGCCGAACCCGGAGGGGTACCGCAAGGCCCTGCGTCTAATGGAGATGGCCGAGCGGTTCCGGCTGCCGATCGTCACCTTTGTTGACACCCCTGGCGCATTCCCCGGGATCGGCGCCGAGGAGCGGGGCCAGGCCGAGGCCATCGCCCGCAACCTGCGCGAGATGGCGGCGCTCACCGTGCCGATCGTCGTCGTCATCACCGGCGAGGGGGGATCCGGCGGCGCGCTGGCCATCGCCGTGGGTGACCGGGTCCTCATGCTCGAATACTCCATCTACGCCGTCATCTCTCCGGAAGGGTGCGCAGCCATCCTCTGGTCCGACGGCACCAAGGGGGCCCAGGCCGCCGAGGCCCTCAAGCTCACCGCCAAGGACCTCAAGGAGCTCGACGTCATCGACGAGATCGTCAGGGAGCCCCTTGGCGGCGCCCACCGCGACCACCAGGCAATGGCGAAGAATCTCCACGACGCCATTGCCCGGCATTTGAAGGAGCTGAAGGAACTCCCACCGGATCAGCTTGTGGAAGAGCGGTACCAGAAGTTCAGAAAAATGAGCCGCTTCGCCGAGTAGGCGTCGAGACCGGCAGATACAATGAGCTGAAGGCTAAAGGTAGGGAGATGATGCCCGTCGCCTTTAGCCTTTCGCCTTTTCAGGAGACCAGATGGAAGAGCGGTTGCAGAAGATACTCTCCCAAGCGGGAATCGCCTCCCGCCGGGAGGCCGAGCGGATCATTACCGAAGGCCGCGTGACGGTGAACGGCAAAGCGGTCACGGAACTGGGAGTGAAGGCGGACGCTGCCCGTGATATGATCACCGTAGACGGCAAGCAGGTAAAGATTGGGGACAAGCGTGTGTACATCCTCCTGAACAAGCCGGTCGGCTACGTCACCACCTTGAAGGATCCCCAGGGGCGTCCCATCGTTACCGAACTCCTTAAGGGGCTCAACGTACGCGTCTTCCCCGTGGGGCGGCTCGACTACAATACCGAGGGACTTCTTCTGTTGACCAATGATGGCGAATGGGCCAACCGTCTTGCCCATCCCCGCCACGAGGTGGACAAGGAGTATCTGGTCCGGGTCAAGGGAGCGGTTGCCAGGGAGCAGATCCTGCGCCTTGAGAACGGGGTCGAACTGGACGACGGTCCCACCGCGCCGGCCCGGGTGGCGGTGACAAAACAGAGCGACAACAATACCTGGATATCTGTCACCATCCACGAGGGGCGCTACCGCCAGGTACGGCGCATGTGCGAGGCGGTCAGCCTTTCGGTGGTGCGCCTGCGGCGGGTACGTTACGGGACCCTTGCCATGGGAGAACTGAGGATTGGAGAATACCGTCATCTCACGCCGTATGAAGTCACTTCGCTGGTGGAGGGCGAAAAGATGAAGCGGGGGGCAACAGCGCGGAGCCGCGGTCCAGCTTTTAAATGACTGACGTGCTCATCATGACCGAAAAAAACACTTGTGCACTTTTTTAGGGCACCACGTGGCTCGTTTCGGTTAAGGGTTCTGATATCGAGCGGGTGTTGTTTTGCATCAGCAAACCATTGGAACAGGTTCGGCAACAGGTTTGCGTCAATTGTGAGAACCTGGCAAATGTCTTGCATGTTTTGAAGGCAGGCAGGCGTTAGATTCGGGAAGGAGGACGCGATAATGTATGTGAACTGTTACGACGGATACGGGCTTTGTCTCTTTTCGGTTACCGTGAAGCGCGGCTTAGAGGCCAAGAGGCTGGGGAGCCATATCTACACCAGTCACGACCTCGTTGACCATTGGAGCGTCACCGACTGCCCGGAAGGTGCTGTAGTCAGGTATTGAGTTGCGGATGTTTCCGAAACTTATGCCAGGCTGAGAGAGAAGAGCCGCTTCGAAACCAGAACGGAGCGGGTGGCGGAGATGTGTTTCATTAAAGGGTGTCCGGAATTGGACGCCCTTTTTGTTACGTTATAACGACACCGGTCTTGGAACCGTAACGAATGGTAGTGTGGTTGGATGTCTGGGCAAAACAACTGCCTGGGCAAAACAAAAAGGGCTTACCGCCGAATGACGGAAAGCCCTTTTGTTTTTATGGTGCCGAAGACTGGACTCGAACCAGCACACGGTTGCCCGCACAAGAACCTGAATCTTGCGTGTCTACCAATTCCACCACTTCGGCTTGGGAGCTAGTCTTATATCACCGTGTTGGAGTGATTGCAAGATTTTTTTGCCATGTTCCCGTACGCAGGTAGTTTGCTTCCGATTGGTGATCATGGCCGTGCGCATTTTTGCGGTGACGGTTGTATGATCCGCTGAATTTTATGTTCTTACAACTAACATTGATGCCTCCCGCAGTGCGTGCTGGAGTTGCTCGAAGTCGAGGGGCTTGCTGAATACTTTACGGATGCCGACCGATGCGGCCTGTTCGTGGATTCCCGGATACTGGTGACCAGTGCCCATGAAAATCGTCAGGTCCTGCCTGATTCCATGGGCCAGGAGCGCCAGTTCGAAACCATCCATCCCCGGCATGTTAAGATCGGTCACCATGACGGCGAAGGATCTTTTTGTCAGCATTTCGAGGGCCTGTTTTCCGCATTCGGCGCAGGAGATGGTATAGCCATCGTTTTCAAGGGCCAGACGCAGAAAGGAAATAACATTACGGTCATCGTCAACGATGAGGATATGCCCTTTGGTGTTTGGTGGGGCTATAGCGCCGGTTTCTTCTTCAGGAATTGTCATTTCTGTCTCCGTTGTTAGCCCGATTTAAGCTTGTGCGTTATTTGATGCCGGTGTTCAGTGGTTCGTGTACCTGGTATCTCAACTCATTACCGCTTCGTGTGTGGCGATGGTCAAATTCTATCAGCCCGAGCTGCTCAAGTCGCATGCAAGCAAGCGTGAGTCTGATTGGTGGGTGGTTGGTGCCTAGGGTTTCCCGAATTACACTGCGTGGGATGACACCCTGTCCGTTTTCGCGAGATGCCGCGAGCAGGAGAAGGTAGAGCCTGATTTCATCGCCTGTAAGCAGGGCGCAGGTACCGCTCTCTTTAAGTGCCCTCAGAATGCGGCGTTTGTCCACGGTGTCCTCACGGCGTTTTTGGAGAACAATAGGACTAACAGTCACTCATGTCAAGGGTAAATATGACTACAGGTCGTATTGTGAATCGCATTGACACACGGGGGCCAAAGGGGTTATACCATGGGACGGTCGGGCGATGCGAATGCCCGCCAGCACAAGGAATATGACTGGAGTTGCCGTTGAACTGCGACATCGGACAAGCACTGAAAAAGCTGAGAAGCGAGCGGGGCCTGACCCAGAAGGCGCTGGCGGCCCGGGTGAGCGGCGGACTCGACTATACGTATATTGGAAAGATCGAGCGGGGAGAGCAGCTTCCATCCCTGAAGATACTCATCGGGCTCAGCGAGGCGCTCGATGTGCCGGTTGGTCACTTCTTCCGCGACGAGTTGTCCGCCGGCGTTGTCCGCATCCGTTCGGCCGATGTCCGTGGCCGGGAAGAAGACCTGGCGAAGGAGTTGCGACAACTCCATCCCGATGACCTGCCTCTTGTGGTGGAGATTGTGCGGCTGCTCAACCGCCACAGGAAGGTTGACCGAAAAAAGTTGTCACCGTCTCCTGCCGATGCCCTTCCCATCGCCGCGGAGGAAGGACCCTCCTACGGCAAACCCAAGTCCTAGTATGTCTCCATCTTCGCCTCCATCCACAGCACGCAGGGAACGCCTCGACAAAATCCTGGTGGACCGTGGTCTTGTCCTGTCCCGCGAGCGGGCACGGTCACTGATTATGGCCGGACAGGTGGTTGTGAATGACCATCTGGCGGACAAGGCAGGGGTGCAGGTATCGGTTGATGCCGACATTCGGCTTAAGGGGGCGGATATCCCCTATGTGAGCCGTGGTGGGCTCAAGCTGGCCCAGGCCCTCGATGAGTTCGGCATCGATGTGACGGGGGTCGTGGCTATCGACGTAGGGGCCTCGACTGGCGGGTTCACCGACTGCCTTCTTCAGCGGGGTGCCCGGAAAGTTTTCGCCGTGGACGTGGGCTATGGACAGCTCGCCTGGAAACTGCGCCAGGATTCCCGCGTGGTGAATCTCGAAAAGACCAATATCCGTTACCTGGAGCCGCAAGCTCTGGCGGAGATGCCGGAACTGGCGGTGGTCGACGCCTCGTTCATCTCCCTCGACAAGGTTCTTCCACCGACGCTCCGCCTCGTGCGTGAAGGCGGCGCTGTTGTCGCTCTGATCAAGCCCCAGTTCGAAGTGGGGAAGGGGGAGGTCGGCAAGGGAGGGGTCGTGCGCGATGAGGAGAAGCACCGGGAAGTGGTCGAAAACATCGTCTCTCTGGCCGAGGGGCTCGGTCTTTCAGTACGCGGCGTGACCGAGTCGCCTATTCTTGGGCCGAAGGGAAACCGGGAATTTCTCATCTATCTGGTAAAAGGGTCTCAGTCATGACCATTCGTCTTCTCCATACCGCAGACCTGCACCTGGCCTCTCATCTAAAGAGTTTTGGAGAGCTTGCCCGTGAGCGTCGGCACGATTTCCTCAAGACCTTCGACCGGATTGTGAACCTGGCCATCAAGCGGGAGGTGGACTGCCTCGTGGTGGCAGGGGACCTCTTCGATGCCACCGAGGTGGACGCGGAGACCGTGGGGCGGGTACAGGACGGCTTCGGCCGCTTGGAGGGGCGCGGGATCCGCGTGGTAGTGATCCCCGGAACCCACGATAACGTGGTTTCGGCGGAGAGCGTTTTCAACCGCTATTCCTTCTCAGGAGCCGTCATTCTGAAAGAGCCAGTGGTGGGGGAGCCATTCCGGCTCGATATCCGGGGGACGGCGGTCTGGTTCTACGGCTTTGCCTTTCGCACGGACCGCTCCAGCGAGGCTCTCCAGTCGATGCTGAGGCGGGAGGGGGACGGCATCCATGTGGGTCTCCTGCATGGGTCCCTGAAGGGAAGTCCCGAGTGGGACATGCGGATGAAGGACATTCCCTTCTCCACGGCCGAGCTTTCTGCCCTGGGGCTCGACTACATCGCTCTCGGCCACTACCATAGCGCTGCCTGCCTGGAGGAGGGAGGACGGATCGTGGCCTGCTACCCCGGCTCGCCGGAGGGAAAAAAATTCGGCGAGAACGGGCCACGCCATGTGCTGATCGCGGAGGTGGGGCAGGGCAGCGCATCGGTTGAGAAGGTGCAGATACAGACGCGTATCGTGGACGAACTGATAGTTGACGCCTCCCTCTTCCCCGAGGCGGGGGCCCTTGAGGGAGAGCTGGCGCGGATCGCGTCGCCCGACCTGATAGCCCGGGTTCGCCTCACGGGCACGGTGGAGGAGCCCCTCGACACGGCCAACCTGGCCGGCCGGCTCCAGGGGAAGTATGCCTGGCTTGAACTCGTGGACGAGACGGATCTTTACAACAGCGACCACGTCAAGCGGATGGAGCGCGAAGACTCCATCCGGGGGCTCTTTATCCGCAAGGTCCACGAGCGGATCGCCCGCGCCGGGTCCGATGGGGAGCAGGCTCTCTGCCGGGAGGCCCTTAAGCTCGTCATGGGACGCTTTGCCCGGGGAGGAGGGGCCTGATGCTCTGGATAACCTCGGTGCAGCTTCCTGCCTTCGGCCGTTTCCGGGGGGCAGAGTTTGCCTTCCGCCCTGGCATGAACCTGGTCTTTGGCCGGAACGAGGCGGGGAAGTCGACGATTCTGGCTGCCATCGCAGGCACCATCTTCGGCTTCCGCAGGGACAAAGAGCGCTTCGTGCCCTGGGATGGTGGCGAGCGGTGCGAGGCCCGTGTCGGGTTTGCCTACGACGGTCGGGAAATGACAATCATCCGCGATTTCCTGACCGATCGAGTCCAGGCGGTGGAGCGGCAGGGAGAGACGATTCTTTGGCGCTTCGAGGGGAAGGTCTCGCCCTTGGGCCGCAGCAGCGAGCGTGAGGAATACCTTGCGAAGATGGAGGAGATATGGGGCTTTGCCGAGGGTGACATCTTCCGCAATTCCGTATATGTCGGGCAGCGTGACCTGAAGATCGAGGGGGACGGCGGGCTCACCACCAGGATCAAGCAACTCCTTACCGGCTTCGCCGAGATGGACTACGACGCGGTGGTGGAGAGTCTGGAGAAGGAACTGTTCGAGCTGACCAGGCGTCCCGGTGGCCGGGCCAAGGACCGGGAACTTGAGGAGGTGCGCGCCCGGATGGCCGAGCTGGCCGAGGCGTGGCGTGTAGCGAGCCGGACACTGGGTGAGATCGGGAAGGTGGAGCCGGAGCTTGCGGAGCTCCGCGGCTTCATTGATGCCGGGCGGGCAGACCTGGACAAGGGAGGCAAATACCTCCAGCGGGTCAGGAAATATCACGAGGCCGCGGCCCGCGAGGAGACCCTTCGCAAGGAGTTCGACCGGATCCAGGCAGAGAGGGAGAAGGTGGAGTCGTTGGTGGCCCAGCATGAGGCCATCCAGGCTCGGCTCGCTCCTTTGGGGGAGCTGGTCGATCTTCCGGAGGGCTTTGGCAGGACCATCGAGGCGTTCTGCGCGGTCAGCGAGCGCCTGGCCCAACTGGAGGAGGAACTGGCGGAATTCGATGCAGCGCCGGCATCGGTTGGTCGGTCCGTTGCGGCTGTGACGTTCCTAGTGCCTCTCGCCTGCTGGGGAGCGGCGGTCGCCGCATGGTTTATTATGCCGACGGCATCCTATGTCCTTGCTGTCGTCGCGCTGGCCGCCACCCTGGTGGTTGTGTTGCGCGCCGTCAAGGTGAACCAGGCGCGGAGCGCGGAGGTGTCACGTCGTCAGGGGCGAAGCGACGGGCTTTCCGCCGAGATTGCCCGGCTGCGTGAAGAGGTTTCCTGTCACGAGGCGGTGATCGCCGAGCATCTGGGGCCATTGGAGCCGGCCGCCGCCCGGGGTATTCTGCGGGAACTGGAGCGGGCAGCGGAGATTATGGGTGAGCTGGATCGTGTGACGAGCGCCCTTCGGGTTCTCCCGCCTCTGGACGACCTCAAGGTGCAGGGCGCCGAACTTGCCCGGGAGCTCGCGGTTGTGCGAGAGGCCATGGAGAACGCGGTCGGCAAGGGCTTTCCGGTCATGTCCCACGAGGAGTTTGCCGCCAGCGAGGAAAAGATGCGGCGGCTCGAAGGTGAGGTCAAGGAGAAGGAGCGGGCCGCCCTCGTCAAGGAGCAGGAACTGGCGATGCTCCGCAAGGGAGGGCTGGATCTTGAGGCAATCGCCGAGGAAGGGGAGGAACTCAAGGTTCGCGAGGAGCGCCTCGTCCGCCGGATCGGTGCCCTGAAACTTGCCGTGGAGATCCTCCGGGAGACCCTTGACGAATACCGTGCCACCTACCTGGCGCGGCTTTCCACGGAGATCAACGGCAAGCTCTACAACCTGACTGCCGGCAGGTACCGGGAGGCTCGACTTGACGACGGCTTCAGTCTCGCCATCGGTGCAGACGGTGCCCTCCGTCCGGTGGAGTCCTTCAGTTGCGGCGTGCAGGATCAGGCGTATCTCGCCTCGCGATTGGCCCTTGGCGGCATCCTCTCCCGGGGGAGAAAATTGCCTTTTCTTCTCGACGACCCTCTGGTAAATTTTGACGATGAGCGGAAAACCGCGGCACTAACGGCACTTAACCTCACCGCCTCCGAGCATCAGGTGATCCTCTTCGTCCACGACGAGCGATACCTCAGGCTCAAGGGGGCTGATCTCTGGCATCGGGTCAGGATCGACGCGAAAGGGAAACCTGATGGACAACTGCATCTTCTGTAAAATAATCGAGGGCACGATTCCTGCTAAGAAGGTCTATGAGGATGAAGAGATCGTTGCCATCGAGGATATCAAGCCGGAGGCCCCGCACCATCTTCTCCTCATACCGAAGAAACACATCGTGAACGCCCTGGACCTCACACCGGCCGACGATGCTCTCGTGGGGCGCGTCTACCGCGTTGCGGCGTCCCTTGCCCGTGAGCGCGGGGTGGACGAGCGTGGTTTCAGAATCGTCCAGAACACCAATGCCGACGCGGGGCAGTCGGTGTTCCACATTCACTTCCACTTCCTCGCCGGGCGTCACATGGCGTGGCCCCCGGGCTAGGAAGTGGCGCTGCCTAGGAGGAGAACCGTGATGCGATACCTCTGTGCCGTTTTGCTACTGACAAGTGCCGTCCCGTCCTTTGCCGACATCTACAAATGGGTGGACGAGCGAGGGGTTGTCAGTTATACCGAAGATCTCGGCAAAGTTCCTGTCAAGTACCGAAAGAAGGTTACCGTGATAACCGATGCGCCACCCCCTGCCGCGGAGGTTACCGAGACGGTGGTAGAGCAGGGGGGCAAGCAGAAGAAACCGGTTGTCGAGCAGAAGGACGTCCAGAAAACGCCGGTTCTCAAGCAGGAAAAGAAGACTGTGTATGGCGGAAAGGACGAAGCCGCCTGGAAAGCCGAGTTTGATAAGCTGCGGAGCGACATCAAGGTCTACGAGGGGGAACTTGCCGAGCGCAAGGCCAAGATCGCCAATCCCGGCACCATGAGTCGCGGCGAATATCTGGGGCTTCAGACCGAGGTTAAACGGATTGACGAGAAGCTGGCAGACCTGAACGGCAAGCTGAACGCCCTTAAAGAGAGCGCACAGAAGGCTGGAGTCCCTGCCGAACTGCGCAAGTAAGCCGCAGTTTGCCACATACCGAAAAGGAAAAGCCCGGAGGGGGGGACCTCCGGGCTTTTCTTTGTAATTGACGTTCAGCGGGGATGCTTTCTCGTATCCGTCGGTAGAAGCATCCTGAATGCCGGTCCGAGCGCTCTTTGGCGACCGTTCGGATCAGTCAATCCCGACTGCTTCCCCTTTTTGGGGCGGTTGTTACGCGCCTGGCGGATGTGAGATACACGCGATGCGCCATTCCCTGAGCGCCAATTATCACAATCTTGCTCCGGGATAACCGTATAACCGCTGGACCCCCTGACCTTGTGTATACTGTAAGCGTCGAGAAAGCGCTTTTGGCTTCCCGTACTGGTGGGGATGCTCACCGCGCCTGAACACGACAAGGGTAACTTTGGTTAAGTGTCAGGACCACAGCTGGTTTGTACCTGATTCCCAGAGCAATTCTCAAAGATCAGTTAACGTTTGTAGGTAGTTTAGCGCGGTCCGACTAAGTGTCAAGGGGACGGCAAATTTTTTCATGCCAGTGGTCCCTATGGTTATCGTATCGGAGGATCGCATTCATTTTTGAGCTGAATCTATCGTCCCCCAAGTCGGCCGAAGAGTCCAGGAACCATGAGGTCGAGAGTCATGACGAGGGTGAGAATGATCATGATTCCCACCGTGAGCCATGCTATCACGTTGAAGGCTGGGCCATTGGTGTGTTTCCCCATCAGGAAGCGGTCGTTGATGAGCCGCAACATGAATATCAGGACGAAAGGGAGCACGGCGCCGTTCACTACCTGGGAGATGAACATGATGGTGATGAGCGGCGCGTTGGGGATGAGGATGATGAGAGCGCTCAGTACGATGATGACTGTGAAGAACCAGAAGAACTGGGGGGCCCGGCGAAAGTCTTTGCCGATCCCCGATTCCCAGCCCATCCCCTCGCAGATATAGTAGGAGGTCGAGAGGGGAAGGATGCAGGCGGCGAAGAGTGAAGCATTGAAGAGACCAAAGGCGAAGAGTGCGGAGGCATGCTTCCCCACCAGAGGCTTCAAGGCAAGTGCGGCGTCGGCGGCGGTTTCCACCCGCAGCCCCTGACTGTGAATGGTGGAAGCGCAGGCGACGACGATGAAGACGGCAACCACGATGGCCATCACGCAGCCGACGATCACGTCGAGGCGGGAGAAGCTGTACTGGTCGATGGTGATACCCTTCTCCACCACCGCCGATTGCTGATAAAACTGCATCCAGGGGGCGATGGTGGTGCCGACCACGCCGATCATGGCGATGACGTAGTCACCCTCGGGCCTGAAGGTGGGGGTGACGGTGGCCGTGAGGATCTCCCCCCAGTGGGGGCCAGCCATGAAGGCGGCGATCGGGTAGGCAATGTAGACCGTGCAGGCCACCAGGAAAACCTTCTCCACCACTTTGTAGGACCCCTTGACGATAAGGAGCCAGACCAGCAGTGCACCCACCGGCACCGAGAGATACTTGCTCACGCCGAAAATCTCGAGGCTCGCCGCGATGCCGGCGAACTCGGAGACCGAGTTTCACATGTTGGTAAGGAAGAGGGCGATCATAACGTAAAAGGTTACCTTTACGCCGAAGGACTCCCGGATAAGGTCCGAGAGCCCCTTGCCGGTCACCGCCCCCATCCGGGCGCACATCTCTTGTATCACCACCAGGGCGATGGTGGTGGGGATCATGAGCCAGAGGAGATCGTAACCATAGTGGGCTCCGGCCAAGGAGTATGTGGTAATCCCTCCGGCGTCGTTATCCACGTTAGCGGTGATGACCCCGGGCCCCAGGATGGCGAGGAAGATGAGGACATTTCTCGCGTTCACCTGCCGGAGTGGTTTGAAAAATTTTAAGAGGCTGATTCCGGTGAACATGCGGGGATAAACCTCTTCAGTGGTGGCTATAACGCCGACGGCGCAGGGCATATGGAAGAAAAAGTTCAAGAGTGTCGTCAACAGTGACGATCCCCGCCATCTTCCCGTCCTCGTCAAGGACAGGCACTGCGATCAGGCTGTACTTGGCTATCAACTCCAGGACGTCCTCAGGCTCCGATTCGACGCCGACGGTCTTCAGGCTCGTGGTCATGACCTCGGCAACCGGCGTTTCGGTCGGACGAATCATGAGCTCCTTGAGACTCATGACTCCAAGGGGCCGTTCGTCAGCGTCGAGGATGTAAATGTAGTAGACCATCTCCACCTCGGGGGCGAGCCGTCTTACCTCTTCCAGGGCCTCCCCCACTGTCGCCGACACGACGATGGCGATGAAATCGCTGTTCATGAGGCCGCCGGCGGTGTTTTCTTCATGCTCCAGCAGTTCCTGGATCTCTTCTGCCTCTTCCTCGTCCATGAGCTCCAGAAGCTCCTTGGCCTTCTCTTCGGGCAGATCGCCCAATACGTCCGCCGCCTCGTCGGGAGCCATTTCCTCCAGGATGTCGGAGGCCTGCTCACTGTCCAGTTGGCTGATGATACGGCTTCTGAGCTCTGGCTCCAGTTCGTGGATCGCCTCGCCGGCGGTCTCCGTGTCGAGGGAAATGAGGACGGTCTGGATGTGCTTGTGGGAAAGCTGGGAGATGATGCCGGCGATATCGGCCGGGTGCATATCCGCCATCTGGTCCCGGGCCATGGTGAGCGTAAGCCGTGAGGCGTTGGGTTCCAAGGCCTGAACGTATTCCCAACTGATTTCCTGATGGGGGAGCTCCCTGCGGAAGATACGTGCCGCCCGCGCCCGAGCCGTTCGTGCCCCAGCCGTCGGGCAATTCCCCGAAAGCCGATGTCGGCGGAGATGATGCAGAGAAGATCCTTGCGGTTGCCAAGCTTCAGGTCGTTCACCCGGACCATCTTGGCGCCGTTCACGTCCACGATCTGCTTGTCGAGGATGTCGCGCTTGACCAGAATGTCGCCATCCTGCGCGGCGTACTTCTTCCGTTGAATCTCATCCAGGAGGGGATGCAGAGATGACGAAATGGGTGAAAAGGGTGATCTCCCGCTACGGGAGCACGTAGACCGTGCGGCCGTCCTTCACGAGGAGGTGTGATACTTCGGGAAAGACCTCACCGGCACCATGATGAGATCCCAGAGCTTGCCGATTTCCTGCCCCTGGTCGTAAATGACGATCCGGTCCAGAACGGCGCTCAGGTGGAGCTCGCTGACGAGCGTTGTGGCGTTCATGGTGTCACCCCCATGAAAAAAAAGGCCCTTTCGCGGAGGAAAGGACCTTGCGGGCGCATGACACGGCTTTCCCCCTGGTGCGAGTTTCGGCAGAGCACAACGTAGGTCGTCACCGTGGCGCCCCTGCATGATGGGGGCGGCGTGATGCGACCAGCTACCTTGGGTAAAGCCTTAATCCGGCCAGACCTGTTCTACCGCATTGGCGTCTTTCGACGTTTCTGGGCAGTAGCCTCTGTTTGTGCAAACGCCTCATCCTAACGAGGAATGTCCGTACCTTATAGCCCTTGTGGTCGTGTTTGTCAATTGTGCCGGGAGGCATGCCGGCGCGGGCAGCGTCGATTGACACTCTGCCCTTTTGTTGCTACGGTAGGATCACTTTACCCGGAAGGAAGATCATGCAGTTTCCCCATATTGATCCGGTTTTTCTGCGCCTGGGACCACTGGAGTTCCGATGGTACGGCCTCATGTATATTCTTGGGTTCATCGCTTCCTATTTCATCGTGCTCCGGGGGACGAAGCGGCGTGGACTCTCATTGACCAGTGATGATGTCGCGGACATCATCTTTAGCATTGCGGTCGGAGTGATTCTTGGTGGGCGTCTTGGCTATGTCTTCTTCTACAAGTTCTCCTACTATCTTGCCAACCCGTTGAAGGTATTCGCCGTATGGGAAGGGGGCATGTCGTTCCACGGCGGGCTCATCGGCGTGGTTCTGGCCGGTCTCTATATGGCACGCAAGAAGAAAATTGGCTTCCCGGTTCTGGCGGACCTCTGTGCATTGGCCGGTCCTGTTGGGCTCGGTCTTGGCCGACTCGGAAACTTTATCAACGGAGAACTTTACGGTCGGGTAACCGATGTTCCGTGGGGGGTGGTCTTTCCCGG
>RHLS01000082.1 GCA_003712145.1 Desulfuromonadales bacterium
ACTCAAGATGGCTGCGTGACTCTTATCTTGTGTCCAAGGTACCGGGCGCGCTACACGAGCTATTGAGCCACACCTAAATAGAGGCGATCAAATCCTGGTCATCGCTGAGGAATTCCCGAGTAATGTTTTGCCTTGGAAAAGAACGGCTCAGGAAGTTGGAGCGGTGTTGACAACTGTACTCACACCTGAAGACGGAAACTGGACGCAAGCTATCCTAGACAGGATCGACAAGAGCATTAAGGTCGTCGCAGTATCGACCTGCCACTGGACAAACGGGGCTCTAATTGATTTGAGCCTGATCGGGAAAGCGTGCCGCGACGCAGGCTGCGTTCTGGTGGTTGACGCAACTCAGTCACTTGGCGCAATGCCGCTTTCAATTCCAGAAGTCAAGCCAGACTTTCTTGTCGCTGCCGGTTACAAATGGCTGCTGTGTCCATACGGATTCAGCCTACTGTATGTGTCAGAGCAATGGCGTAAAGCCAGACCACTCGAAGAAACGTGGCTTGCACGCAGTAACGCCGAGGATTTCACTTCGCTTGTAAAGTATTCTGACGCCTATATGACTGGAGCACGTAAATTCGATGTGGGTGAAAAATGCACGCCCACAATCTTGCCAGGGGCCATTGCCGCGCTGAAACAAATAAAGGCATGGGGCATTGTTAATATCGCTGAGACGTTAGCAGCAATAAATTTAACGATTGCAACCCATCTTGAACAACTAGGATTTCAACTGCCGAGTGTTACTCAGCGGTGTCCGCATATGTTTGGTGCACAGTTACCGAATACGTTTACCGGAAACTTTGTTGCAGAACTGAAGAAAAGGGACATCTACATTAGCCAGCGCGGGAACGCTGTCCGATTCGCTCCGCACTTACATATAAACAGTCATGACGTCAATCGACTAAAGGAAGCCTTGGGTCAACTGGTTAAAGGAAACTCACACAACCGAAATACTCATGACATAGTCACCGCTAGGCCTGAAACAAAATGAAAATTGGAAACAAATACGAGCTTCCAACAAGGCTTACGACCTGCCCGAAACCCCGGCAGGTCAAAGCCGTGCCCGTTGAACAATGAAAAAGTAAAGAGGCTAACCGGGAAACTGGATACGCTCCGAATCGCTGGAAATGGCGAGAGTGGCGAAAAAGGTTCAAATGGGACCGAGTCGTGGGGCA
Source organism: Desulfuromonadales bacterium (assembly GCA_003712145.1). Lineage (GTDB taxonomy): Bacteria > Desulfobacterota > Desulfuromonadia > Geobacterales > Geobacteraceae > Geobacter. The sequence continues at coordinate 1,176 of RHLS01000082.1, forward strand.
TAACACAATGAAATTACTCCATTCGCTTGCCAGTTTGTTGCTACTGATACTTACTACACCCATGGCTGCTTGGTCGTCGAACGATCAAGACTGCGACTATGCTGGTACACAGACACAAATGAATGCCTGCGCGAGACGCGACTTCGAAACATCGGACAAAGAACTGAATCGTGTATATGGGCAATTAATGCGAACCCTAACGCCGCCAAAGAAGAAGACGCTTCAAAAAGAGCAGCGCGCTTGGCTTAAAGAACGAGACCCAAAGTGTCGCAAAGAAGCAAATGATGAGGCTGAAGGAGGATCGATGTGGCCAATGCTGTTTGACAGTTGCAGGGAAACATCTACAAATGCTCGCATCAAGCAACTGAAACAATTGGAAAAATAACTTCCAACTAATGCATAGAGAAAAGCTTATCAAGACTGACCGTGAAGCGGAGTCCGTTCAAGCAGCCGAAGTGGCGGTACTGGCGAAGACCAACTGAAGCGGCTTCCAGAATAAACCAGAAAATGGATTGGAGCGTTCAACCAGGCAAGTAGACCGGTCGCGATAAACCCGCGCCGGTCACCGCCAATCCGTTGAGCAGAAGGAGAAGATAATGACCAATCCTCAAGATGTCATAAAACGGGCAGCTGGAGATGCCGCTCATGCCCTTGCGAAGGCTGCCTTTCAGCTATACCCTTCCCAGGAGTTAACTATGAAACATTTACTCAGGTATTTTTTGCTTACCGTCATGTCAACATACTTAATAGTTAGTAATTGCTACGGTGGATCACAGGAATTAGCCCAATTGATAGAGAATAAAAACTTCTGGTCTGATTATAAATGGGGAATATTGGAGGATAGCGAATTATATCTATCTACAAAATGGGCGTTAATTGGTTCGGGTGGATACAGTAACATTACAACCAGTCAAAAATATTCTGCTGAAACAAATGTCGATGACGAAAATGTAAAAGCTAATTTAGATGTAGATATTAAAGACAATAATTCAATTACTAATAGATTGTTAGTAAATTGGCTCAATTCTTCGACTAGCAAATTCGATAGAATTGTTATTTGGTGTGACAATAAATTTGGAAATATCCACGATGAAAATACTGTAGAGAAAGACATGGTGAATTATATCAGAATTACTAAGACAGTCTCTTGGAAACTCGGAAATACTACAGTTGAAGTAAGTGTATACAACAAATTATGCCAAAGTGAAAGGCATGTGTTGTGTGATAAAGCTGACGATGTTTTTTACGATACTCGCTTAACTTTTCGCAGAAATCTAAAATAGCTGAGGAACAGTGGCAAAGACATAGGAGATGCCGTTCATACATTCGTATTTGAGAAAAGTGATGCCCAACTTGCACTTGGACCGTGTCCGGGCGATAAAACTGCCCGGCAGGTCAAGTGCGGCCCCGTTGGGTGGAGGAAAATGATGAAATTAATGCGATTAATCTTGATGCTGATGCTTCTGATTCCTTGCCACGCTGAAGCAGCTGTTACTGAGGGGGGGACTGGTTTGTTATTTGGTGCAGATCATGCGTTTAATTTTACTGCGCCGAATGGATGGGTATTAGACAATCAGAGCGGCATTCCTCAGGGTCTCCATATGGTTTTCTATCCATCTGGCCAGACATGGGAAAACAGCGCAATGATTGCATACGGAATGTCTGTTGCCAAGGATTCCGAAGTGCGGACTGTCGCAGATCAAGTTAGAAGAACCGTAGAGGATTTTCGTAATAACGGGAGCAAAGACTACTCTTCAGAAGCTAAAGAAGATATTGCACTCACGAACAGAAAAACTGCAAAAGTCTACTTCTTTCGCGGTGACCAGTGGGGGAATTATGAGGCCGTCGGTTACATAGATGAAAAGGAAACCATCAATTTTCTTGTCTATAACGCAAAAAATAAGTCTGATTTTGAAAAAGGTCTTCCTGCTTTCAAAGCCATTCTCACTTCCTACAAAAATGCTTACGAACTGAAAAACATTGAAAAAGATGAAGCAACCTTCGAGCAACTAATACGGGAAGCAAAGGAATTTGAAGACTCAAAAGACGGCTCTGACTATATCAAAAAGTTCTTTCAATCATACGGCAACTCTTTGGCAGACACCATGAAATCATGCACATCATATACAGCCAGAGGACAGAAAGCCCATTTTGATCTGATTCTAAGAATAAAGCCTGATGGTGGAGTTTCTGAAACACTTATTAGGCCATCAAATGGACTCACCACTTGCGTTAAAGCACTTGTTAAGGACACAAATCACCCGCCGCATAAGTTTGAGTCAGCCTTGATATACATCAACATGTCTATAAAAGAGTAGTAGCGACAACACCCAACACTCGGGTGCTGCTGTTTCCGCTACGCTACACAGCAGACCCTCAATCCGTTGGACAGAGGAATAAATGTACAGGATACCCAAAGAACTTGACCTGTCTCCTGTTGTCGGAGAGTTCACAACACAGATCAGAATCGGGCAGTTTGACCTTCAGTTCACGCTCGGAATCGTAAACTTCGCAATCCAGTCACCCGTGAACCTGTTCCGGCGTGGCGAACTAATAGCTCATTGGGAAGAAGGGAAATGGCCCGATCCTGGATTCTATGATCTCATGAACACGGAAGTCGTTCGATGCCAAATCGTTAATGATCGACTGATAGTCATTGAGTTCGCAAACGAAATTGAAATGCATCTAGAAGACAATTCGGATCAGTATGAAAGTATGCAGATCAAATTCGAAGGTGATCCATCTCAGTGGATAATCTGAATATGTCCAACCAGGCGCTCAGACCATGACCGGGCGATAAGACCGCCCGTCAGGTCAAGCGCTGGCCCGTTGAGCAAATTATTAAAATCTACGAGGATCTGAAAATGAAACATCGCTCAGAGTTGGTGCAATTATTAGTTGACTGTATTGTAATGTCACTTGATAACTCAGAGTTTAAATGGGACATCTTTTTCAAGAAATGGTTTCGAGAAAATGGCACCCCATATTTTTTCTTATTCAAAAAGAATTTAAGTGTAACAAACACCCAATATGTAGAGCTATTTTCGCTGATAACACGTCATAGTACATATGACTTTGCCTCGCCAAAGGAATGTAAACTGCTTTTTTATTCTAATGACCACATAAAAACTACATTTACTGAAGTTGTTAGTTCGCTACTAGAAGATTATGACAACAGCGATACTTCTAAGATCACTACTGTCCGGTTAATAGTTGAATAAATGGTTCTTCCGCAGAATTAGTGGGTAGCTTATCCCGCATCAGGTCCTAAAACGGCA
>RHLS01000037.1 GCA_003712145.1 Desulfuromonadales bacterium
TTCCGCAGCACCGGAGACAGTTTCATCCTTTACCATTGACGACCTCCTTGAACACAATATTTACCTCATTTTCGTGTCCAAGAAAACCGGGGCCGCCATAGAAAAAATTCTCGATAAGCATCAAAGACGATTTTGGCACATTGTACCTTGATACAGTAGAAGAGTACAAAAACGAAAAATTTCCAGCAAAAACTACAAATATTTACATAAATTTAAAGAGGTTTGGATCTAGTGGCAATGAACTACACATTAGATTTCCGAGAACAGGTACACCTTGTATTGAGATATACGTTGAAGGAGACAGATCAAAAGACCAGGCCACATCAATTTATTTGAGAATAAAAGAAATATTAGAAGAATATAAAACCTATCATTCACTATTGCAGAACGCAGTTCCTATGATTATTGGCGGTGTTAACGGTATTGCCTTGTCAATGTTGTACGCTCAAGGATCGTTAACCATTCAGACCACGATGATATCTTTTGCAGCTACCATTTTAGCCGCAATATGCTTTGCGACAATTACTTATTACTTCTACCCAAAGGTCGAATTCGAATCAAACACACTATTTATTCCGAGGAAAATATTCCACTATATTCTCTCAACTTTTGTTGTAGGCCTGCTCCTTATAGGGTTCCTTAAAAAGAAAATTTTTGGGTAAAGAGTAGAAATAGTGATCGACTTCAAAGCGGCACGACCAGCCGAAGGCTGGTCAGCCTTATGCCGTTGTGGTCCAGAGACACTGAAAAGGTGACAGGCTGCTCGTGGTGGATAACTTGATAAACAAAAGTATTCGGAGTCCTGAATGACATCTTCAGCAGTCATGACCGCACGAAAGAGACAACTCGACGAGGCAGCGCAATCCCTCACACCGGGCGAGCGCCTGCGTCGCGCCCTTGAACTTTCCGAGTTGTGCCGCGCCCTCAGGGAGAGCGGCAGGGAGGTTGTTGCCGCCGAGGGGGGAGAACAGCGTGATCAGTGAGTTTCACCAAGTCATTGACGTTTTCGAATCGGTGTGCGGGGCGGAAGGCATCGACGGGTACGCCCTCATTGGCGGCCTCGCCGTGTCGGTATGGGCTACTCCCCGCGCGACCGAGGATATCGATATCCTTGTGCTGGTGGCCCACGACAAGGGGCTGGAGAGTCTCACGGAGGCGCTTCGCGCCAAGGGGATCGAATTTCAGGTCCATTGCGGCAGCGTGGACGATCCGGTGCCGCTGCTCGTTACGGCAGAAATTGCCGGTATTCCGATCGACTGCATCATCGCCACAAGGAAATGGGAGGCCGAGGCGGTGCAGCGCGCGGTGGGAATCGAGTTCATGGGGAAAACGGTGAGGGTGCTTGCTCCGGAGTACCTTGTCGCCATGAAACTCAAGGCGGGTGGTCCTCAGGACCTGCTCGACGCGGCAAGGATAGTGGTACAGTCCAAATACGACAGGGAGCTGCTCGATGCTCTTGCCAAACGACTGAAAGTGACCAGGCGGCTTGAAAAGCTGCGACAGGCGTAGGAGAGATGAGCCCATGACCGATGTCATCCTCGACATGGAAGAAAACGGTAATCATTAAATCACCCCCAAAAGGAGCAATAGTGAGCAGTTTACCCAAATGTCCCAAATGCAGCTCGGAATACATCTACGAAGACGGAGCCATGTTCGTCTGCCCGGAATGCGCCCATGAGTGGCCGATGGCCGGGCCGGCAGAGAGCCCGGAGGAAAGCCGCGTCGTGCGCGATGCCTTCGGGAATGTGCTCAATGACGGCGACTCCGTCACGGTGATCAAGGATCTGAAGATAAAAGGCTCGTCATCGGTGGTGAAAGTTGGAACCAAGGTGCGGAACATCCGCATCGTCGATGGCGACCATGATATCGACTGCAAGATTGATGGGATCGGCGCCATGCAGTTGAAATCGGAATATGTGAAAAAGGCGTAGATGCAAAGGGCGACTTAACCATCGAAGGTGAACCATGAGCTCTGAAATACTCGAAATATTGTGCCAGATGAAGGATATCCTCAATCAGAGATACCACGTCTCCGACATTGCCCTCTTTGGTTCGCAGGCCAGGGGCGATGCCACGGAGAAGAGCGATATCGATGTGCTCATCAAATTCGAGGGGGACGTGCAACTGGAGATCAGGGAAGAGGCCAAGGATTACGTGAAGACGCAGCTCGAAACCACTTTTCAGCGTCATGCGGAGGTGATCGACGAGGACACCATCTTTATGCCGATCATTCGTAAAATCATCAAGAGCGGGGCACTCTATGCTTGACCGGGACTTCGGCAACCTTGCGGCGATTCTCAGAATGTGCGACGACATCTGCAGCTACCAGGAAGAGGGGATGACGACGGCGCAGATGCTCGATGACCGCAAGACCTACAATGCGATTCTCCTCAACCTCATGCAGATCGGAGAATACGCGAAGAAGCTCTCCGAGGAGCTGCGGTCAAGCAATGGGGAGATTGATTGGAAAAGCATCGCGGGGATGCGCGACCGGATTGCCCACGACTATCTCGGGATAGATCGGGGTGTGGTGGAGCGACTCCTCGATACTGAGATTGACCGACTGATCGACGGCCTTTTTGCAGTTTTCACGCATCTTGCTGTCGATGAGCAGGCGCGCCTCTGGCTGACGAGTCCCGAGTTCAGGGAATCCTATTCGTCCAAGGCGATACTTGAAAAAATCGACGCTCAACCATGGACACCATAGCCCTCGACATAGCCATCCACCTGGCGAAGATCGCCCTGATCTTCTTCGTGGTGCTGACCCTGGCGGCCTACCTGGTCTTTGCCGAGCGGAAGGTGCTGGCCTGGATCCAGGACAGGAAGGGGCCGAACCGGGTGGGGCCGTTCGGGCTTCTGCAGCCCCTGGCGGACCTGATCAAGCTCCTGACCAAGGAGGATTTCCGCCCCGCCGGGGCCGACAAGTGGCTCTTCTTCCTCGCCCCGGCCATGGCGGCGATCCCGGCGATCCTCACCTTTGCGGTGATCCCCTTCGGGGCGCCGCTCACGATCCAGGGGAGGGAGATCCCGCTCCAGGTGGCGGACCTGAACGTGGGGCTCCTCTTCTTCATGGCGCTTTCCTCCATTGCGGTGTATGGTGTGGCCCTGGGGGGGTGGGCGTCCAACTCCAAGTATGCGCTGCTCGGCTCCATCCGGGGGCTGGCCCAGCTCATCTCCTACGAGCTCTCCATGGGGCTGTCGCTGGTGCCGACGGTGATGCTGGCCGGGTCGCTGCGGCTGTCGGACATCGTGGCGGCCCAGGAGGGGATCTGGTTCATCGTCTACCAGCCCCTGGCGTTCGTGATCTTTCTCATCAGCATCGCGGCGGAGTGCAAGCGGATTCCCTTCGACATCCCCGAGGCGGAGGGGGAGCTGGTGGCCGGGTTCCACACCGAGTACTCGGGGATGCGCTTCGGCCTCTTCTTCGTGGGGGAGTACATCAACGTCATCGTCCTGGGGGGGCTGGCGACGACCTTCTTCCTCGGCGGGTGGCACGGGCCGCTGCTGCCGCCGTTTGTCTGGTTTTCGGTCAAGACCCTCGCCTTTGCCTTCTTCTTCATCTGGATGCGGGGGACGTTGCCGCGGCTCCGCTACGATCAGCTCATGCACCTGGGGTGGAAGGTCCTGACCCCCCTGGCGCTCGTCAACATCCTTGCCACCGGCTGGTGGCTCATGGCTCGGGAATTATTCTGACTGAAAGGGGGGATAGGGGTCAGCAGGTTATCCGCTCGTACCACGATGGGAAGTCGTCATTGTCCAAGGCAGCTGAACTCTCACGCAACAAAGCAAAGGAGGATGTGTCATGGTCGAGAATGTGAATTCGGTGGACAAGCATGGGCACACGCCGCTCATCGAGGCGGCAAAGGCGGGGGACGTGGGGGCGATTCGCGATCTGCTCTCCCGGGGGGCCGAGCTGGAGGCCAAGAGCGAGAAGGGGAAGACGGCCCTCCACTACGCGGCGGCCAGCGGCCACGCCTGGGCCATCAAGGCGCTCCTGGAGGCTGGGGCCGAGGTGGAAGCCCGGGACAACGAGTGGCACACGCCGCTCATGCTGGCGGCCAACTACGGCTGCAACGAGTGCGTTGAAGACCTTCTCGCCGCCGGCGCCGACCCGACCGCCAAGATGAAGCTCGGCAACACGGCCCTGACCTATGCGGAGACCAACGGACACCCCGACACCCTGGAACTGCTGAAGAAGGCCCAGCGCCTGAAGGCGACGGCCTAACCCCGCGACCGTAGGGGCGACCCATCGGGTCGCCCTTTCCGTGGATCGCACAATTTCCGGGCGAGGCACCGCCTCGCCCCTACACTGCCATGTCAATACTGAACGACCTGAAAGCGCTGGCCACCGGCCTCTTCGTCACCTGGAAGCACATCTTCCGCACGAGCGTCACGGTGGAATACCCCGAGGTGAAGCGGACTCCCGCCCCCCGCTACCGGGCGCGGATCGTGCTCACCCGCGACCCCGACGGCGGCGAGCGGTGCGTGGCCTGCTACCTCTGCTCCGCCGCCTGCCCGGTGGACTGCATCTCCATGGAGGCGGCCGAAGGGGAGAACGGTCGCCGCTACGCCCGGTGGTTCCGGATCAACTTCTCCCGCTGCATCTTCTGCGGCCTCTGCGCCGAGGCCTGCCCGACCCTGGCGATCCAGATGACCCCCGACTACGAGATCTGTGAGCGGGACATCATGGAGCTGGTCTACGAGAAGGAAGATCTTCTGATCGACGGCTGCGGCAAGGACCCGTCGTACAATTTTTACCGCCACGCCGGCATCGGCGTTGCCCAGCCCCGGGGGGCCGGGAAGTGGGAGGAGGAGCCGGTGGACGTGCGGGGCTTGATGCCCTGAAAACACAGAACCATAGACCGCTCCCCGTTCACTCGTGCTGTCAGTGTTTCTCCCCTCCTTTTCCGCAAAAATTTTTCCTCCCGCGGCAACAGACGGAACAGTAGCAATTTAAAACATTGATTTACAATCGTAACCACATGTGATATTTGTATGTTGCATCTTGTTCGATGTCATGCAATCCGACGCAGGCACACATTGCGCGGATACAGTGGTTTACGCCCTCCAGGGGGCTTCATCTCAGGGAAAGAGAAAGGAGAGTCGCATGAATCGTTTTCGTTTGTTTGCTGTTGTGGTCATGGCAGTCCTTGCCGTGGCATCCCAGGCCCTGGCCGGAGAGTTCGGCACCGCCGACGAGGCCAAGGCCATGCTGGAGAAGGCTGTAACCGCAATCAAAGCCGACAAGGCCGGCGCCCTGGCCAAGTTCACCAAGGGAGAGGGTGGCTTCAAGGACCGGGACCTCTATCCCTTCTGCGGGGGGCCCGACGGCAACTTCACCGCCCATCCGAAGCTGGTGGGGAAGAGCCTGAAGGAGCTGAAGGACAAAGCGGGCAAGGCCCTCGGCGAGGAGATGTATGCTGTCGCCAAGGCTGGTACCATCAGTGAGGTTTCCTATATGTGGCCGCGCCCCGGGAGCACCGACCCGGTGCCCAAGGTGAGCTTCGTCACCAAGGTGGACGACCAGGTATGCGCGGTAGGCTACTACAAGTAGCATAACCGGCTCGATGTTCCATGAGAACAGGGGGCATCTTCGGCAGAAAACTGCCTGAAGATGCCCCTTTTTTTCTGCAATCCGCCCCCAATGTGGTAGATTTTACCCGATATGGAATCGGCACTCTTTTACATCCTGGCCGCCGTGACGATCATGGCCACAATCCTCGCCATCACCGAGAAGCATGCGGTGCATGCCATCGTCTACCTCGTCACCTCGTTCTTTGCCCTGGCGGTGATCTTCTTCCTGCTCGGGGCGCCGGTGGTGGCGGTATTCGAGGTGATCATCTACGCCGGCGCCATCATGGTCCTCTTCCTGTTCGTGATCATGATGCTGGACCTGGGGCACCCGGAGCGGGCGAGGCTCCCCGGCTTCCGCGACTGGTGGCCGGCCCTGGTCCTCGGCTCCGTGACCCTGGCGTCGGCCCTGACCCTTGTCGCCTCCCGCGCCCCGGCGGTGTCGGCGACGGGAAGGGCCATCGGCGTGAAGGAATTCGCCCTGACCCTCTTCGGCAAATACGGCGTGGCAGTGGAAGTCATCTCCATGCAACTCCTCTTTGCACTGGTGGGGGCGCTCTATCTGGCAAGGAAGCGGCAGTAGCCGACGAGCCGGGCAACGAACCCGGCAAACTCATTCAAGGAGGAATACCATGAAACATCTCAAGGGAATGGTTGTTCTGCTGGCGGCGGTAGTGGCGATGTCGGCGATCGGATGCAGCAAGAAGGAGGAAGGTCCGGCCGAGAAGGCCGGCAAAGAGATCGACAAGGCAGTAGAAAAGACAGGGGAAGGAATCGGGAAGGCGACGGAGAAGGGGAAGGAGGCCGTCGAGAAGGCCGGTGAAAAGGTGGGCGAGGCCGTTGACAAGAGCAAGGAGGCCGTCGACAAGGCCGCCGAGAAGACCAAGGAAACGGTCAAGGATGCTACCCATAAGTAACGGAAGCCGCACTCCATGATCGTCCCCATCGAACACGTCCTGATCCTTGCGGGCATCCTCTTCGCCCTGGGACTCGTCTGCGTCCTGGTATGGCGGATGAACCTGATCATGCTCCTCATCGGCATCGAGGTCATGCTCAACGCCGCCATGCTCGCCTTCGTGGGGGGCGCGGCCCGGTGGGGGATGGCCGACGGCCAGGTCTTCTCCCTCGTCATCATGGCCCTCACCTCCGCCGAGGTGTCGCTCGCCCTGGCCATGGTTGTCTACCTCCACCGGCGGAAGAGGACGGTGGATGCGGATGAGTTCGATACTTTGAAAGACTCGTAGGGGCGGCCCCATGTGGCCGCCCCCATGAAAGCGCTTCCTCGGAGGTCGCACGAGGGCGCCCACGCAGGGGCGCCCCTACCGGTAACCGATGAAACTCTACCTCACCCTCATACTCCTCCTGCCCCTCCTGGGGGGCGCAATCAACGCCCTCGTGGGACGCAAGCTCCCACGCCGGGTGTGCGAAGTCCTGGCCTGCGCCTCGGTTTGGGGGGCGTTCGTCTGCACGCTCCTGGCCTTTGCCGCCTACCGGGCGCCGGTCACGGTGGAGCTCGCCACCTGGCTGGCCGACTTCGACTTCACCGCCGGCATCGCCCTCTATCTCGACCCCCTCTCCCTGGTGATGACGCTGATGATCACCTTCGTCTGTGGCCTGATCCACCTCTACGCCGTGGGGTACATGGCGGGGGAGGGGAGCCCTGCCCGGTTCTTCGCGCTGCTGAACCTCTTCGTTTTCGCCATGCTGGTCCTCATCCTGGCGGAGAACCTGCCGCTCCTCTATCTCGGATGGGAGGGGGTCGGCTTCTGCTCCTACGCCCTCATCGGCTTCTGGTACACCGACCCGAAGAACGCCACCGCCGGCCGCAAGGCCTTCATCACCACCCGCGTCGGCGACACCGCCTTCGGCATCGGCATCGTCTGGTGCTTCCAGCTCTTCCAGACCGAATCCATCACCCAGATCAACCAGATGGGGTTCCTGATGCCCGTGGGGGTCATCACCGCCCTGGGGCTCCTCTTCCTGGCCGGGGCCATGGGGAAATCGGCCCAGGTGCCGCTCATGGTCTGGCTCCCCGACGCCATGGCCGGCCCCACGCCGGTCTCGGCCCTGATCCACGCCGCCACCATGGTCACCGCCGGGGTCTACCTCATGGCGCGGATGTCGCCGCTGTTCAGTGCCGCCCCCGTGGTCATGGCCGCCGTGGCGGTCACCGGCGCCGTCACCGCCTTCTACGGCGCATCCTGCGCCCTGGTCCAGCGGGACTTCAAGCGGGTGCTCGCCTACTCAACCATCAGCCAGATCGGCTACATGATGCTCGGGGTGGGGGCCGGCGCCGTCACCGCCGCCACCTTCCACCTGCTGGAGCACGCCTTCTTCAAGGCGCTCCTCTTCCTGGGGGCCGGCTGCGTCATCGCGGCCCTCCACCACGAGCAGGACATCTTCAAAATGGGGGGGCTGCGCCGGCGGATGCCCCTCACCTTCTGGGCCTTCCTGGCCGGGGCCGCCTGCCTGGCGGGTCTTCCCCCCACCGGCGGCTTCTTCAGCAAGGACGCCATCCTGGCCGCCGTCTGGGCCAAGGGGGGCCTCCTCTACGGCGGGCTCTTCGGCCTGGGGCTCCTGGCGGCGCTCCTCACCTCCTTCTACACCTTCCGGATGGTCTACCTGGTCTTCGGGGGCGAAGGGTTGAAGGAGGTCCACCACAACCCGCGGATCATGGACACCATGCTCCTCCCCCTGGCGATCCTTGGGCTCCTGGGGGGCTTCATCCACCTCCCGGCATTCCTGGCCGACGGCTGGCTCGGCCGCTTCCTGGCCACGTCCCTCACCGAAGGGGGCGCCCACCTCTCCCATGTGGAGGAAATGGTGGTGGAGGCAGTCGCGGCGCTTGTGGCCCTCACCGGCCTCGCCGCCGCCCACCTCCGCTACGGAGGGCTGCGGCGCGCGGCCCGGATCGAGGCGTCCGCCGCCGAACCCAGGGGGATCACCGCCTTCCTCATGAACGGCTGGTACGTTGACAATCTCTACCGCATCCTCTTCATCCGCCCCTACGAGGCCATGGCCTCCTTCCTCTGGCAACGGGTGGACGAAGGGGTGATCGACGACTCCCTCGACCGCCTGGCCGACGGCCTCGGCAAGACCGGCCAGGGCTTGGGGCGCTGGAGCTGCGGGCGGGTGTCGGTCTATCTCCTCAGTTTCGGGGCGGGGCTGGCCCTGATCCTGGGGTGGCTCGCGTGGGGGTGGCTGATCTGAGGGACTCGGGCAATACGATGAATAAACGGATCAAACGCACGAAGAGAACCCTCCAGGAAGACAAAGCCCGTTTTCTTCCTGAAGGCGACGAACATTTTGTCCACATTGCGGGGTACACCTCGGGCGGTGCCCCCTACGGGATCACTTGGGAGGAGCATTGGGCCTCCCAAGAGGGGCACGATCAAGAACCTGACGACCCGGGAGACGTCATTTAATGAAAACTTAATGGAAAAACAGGCGATATGGGTGAAATATCTAGGCACACATCATGAGAATCTTTCTATCGTATGCGTCTGAGGATCGGTCGGTTGCCGAGAGAATTTATCTCGCTCTTGTCGCAGAAGGCCATCAGGTTTTCTTTGATCGCACAGGAACTGAGGCTGGAGAAGAATTCAATCGACGCATCCGGGATGAGATCTCCCGTTGTCACAAATTTATTTTCTTGATCAGCCCGCAAGGGGTGGAGCGGGGTCGGTACACGCTCACCGAGCTGAGCTTCGCGCAGGAAAGGTGGCTGCATCCGGCGCAGAACGTGCTGCCTGTGATGGTTTCGCCGACCGACCTGAAGCTGCTCCCGAACTACCTCAAGGCTGTCACTATTCTGGAACCGCAGGGCGACGTTGCAGCCGAGGTCGCAGCCAAGCTACGGCGAAAAGGTCTGTGGCCTCTCGCCGGACGTCGGCGAGCGCTATGGGCCGCAGTGCTCACAATTGTGCTCGGATCGGGGATCGCAATGTTGATGCGCGGCTTCTTTGCCGAGAGACCGGTTGTGTCCATTAAGCCGGAGGAGATCATTCGGATACGGTATGACGGCTTTGGATACCACTATTATGGGCCAGAAGGTCTTCATCTCAGCAAACCAGATTACTTGGACCACAACAACGTCTCACGGCTCGTGCTCCTTGAGGATGACAAGCCCTTGGGGCCCGACCACAGTGGGCATAAGGACATCGAAGACGTCGGTAAAGGCCGCTACAGCCACTGGATCGACGATCGAAACACGGAGTACGTATACTTTTCGACCTCCGATAACTCCGATCCGAGAAAGAATGGCCGGGTTTATTCCGTCACTGCTCCCGACAGGGCAGAACCACCGATCCTGATGGATCCTCGCAAGATTTTGAAAGTGAAGGAAAACGTCCCGACCTTCGGGTATCGATACAAGGGTCCGGGTCTTGGTCTCAGCAACCCGAACTCTCAAGAACAACAGAAGATCTCGCGTCTTGTTGTCCTTGAAGATGGCAAGCGATTGGGGCCTGCCCACAGCCAATACGGCGAGATCCGAGATATCGGACGTGGCCGGTATAGCCACTGGCACGATGGCCAAGCCGAATGGTTGTTCTTCTCGACGTCGGACAATTCGGATCCAACAACCAATGGTCGAGTCTATGCGGTCACAGTCGATGGCAAATGAGCCTAACCGCATGTAGCCGACGCCTGGCGAGTGCTGGCAGGCGCGGCTAACGCGGGGCGTTGTAAGGCAAAGAAAAAAGATGATTCCTGAAGGAGCACCCATGTCGAAACGAATGAAGATCTGCATCAACACCGGCGGCGGCGATGCGCCGGGCCTGAACGCGGTTATCGAGGCGGTCACCATGGCGGCCCACAACCGGCAATGGGAGGTGTACGGCATCAAGTGCGGCTATGCCGGCCTCCTGAACACCGATGAGATCATCAACCTGACGCCGGAGAAGGTTGACGGCATCGCCAGCATCGGCGGAACCATCCTGGGGACAACCAACAAGGGGAACCCTTTCATGATGCCGGTCGCCAACGCTGCCGGCGAAACGGAGCTGCGCGACCTGTCGGACAGGGTCATGGAGAACTTCCGCCGCCTCCGCTTCGACGCCCTCGTTGCCGTGGGGGGCGACGGGAGCCTCGAAATCGCCCACCGTTTCGCCGAAAAGGGGATGCCGGTCATCGGCGTCCCCAAGACCATCGACAACGACATGGGGGGTACGGTCATCACCTTCGGTTTCGATACGGCGGTCAGCGTCGCCACCGAGGCCATCGACCGTCTCCACTCCACGGCCAAGTCCCACGACCGGGTCATGGTGGTTGAGGTCATGGGGCGCAACGCCGGCTTCATCGCCCTGAACAGCGGCATCTCCGGCAACGCGGACGTGATCCTCATTCCGGAGATACCGTTCGACATCGACAAGGTCTGCGACAAGCTCATGGAGAACGAGCTCCACGGCCACCGGTACGCCATCGTGGTCGTGGCCGAGGGAGCCCTTCCCAGGGGGGGCGACGTGATCGCCAAGGGTTCCGGCGAGGCCGGCCGCCAGCATGTGGTTCTGGGGGGGATCGCCGAGTATGTGGCCAGGGAGATCACCCAGCGCACCGGCAAGGATTCGCGCTCCATGGTCCTGGGTCATCTCCAGCGGGGGGGCTCCCCCTCCCCCTTCGACCGCCTCCTTTCCCTGCGGTTCGGCGCGGCCGCGGTACGGGCCATCGAGAAGGGGCAATTCAACCACATGGTGGCGCTCAAATCGCCGGACATCGCCATGGTCCCCCTCGGAGAGGCCCTGGGGATGCAGAAGCGTGTTCTCATCGACGGCGACACGGTGCTGACGGCCCGGGATCTCGGGATCTGCTTCGGGGACTGAGGGTGCGGTGGGCATGCCGGGCATATTTGTGTTTATTGTAAAAGATTTTGACAATCTGCATAACCACCGTTTTGGGCGGGATAGGCTCAAGGGGTAACATCAGGCAAAAAAAAAGTTATGGTTTGTCACCTACGGCAACATAGTCGGTACGCCGCTGGAAAAGTATATAGATGTAGATGGATTCGGATAAGTAAAACAACCAGACTTCCATCTATACTTATATAGCCAACTACCATATAGATACAGATACTTCCATCTACATGCATATGGTTCTATATATTTGTAGATAGCACACTCTAACGGGTGATTAACGAGTTCACCGCAAAAGACTAATAAAAACAATAACATAAACCAAGACAACAAACCCAAAAACCGAGTTAAATGCACTGAATCCTAAAAGTCGAAGGGAGCAAGACAAGAAGATTAAAAGGCTTGAATAAAGACAAAAGCCATGCTACGAAGCGGCGAGCCGCTGCTCAACGCCGTCGAGGCGTAGGAGCAGACGAGCACGCCGCTTCGCGGCGAAATGTTTATTCCAGCCTTTAAACCCTGCCTTTTGCTCCCTCCGACGGATTCAGTGAATGTACCGGTGTCTTGCGGTGAACCAACGGCTGGACACGGACGGCGCAAAGCGCCGCCGGTCAGCCTCACCCCGTTGAACCAAGAAATAAGGAAGAAAATGAAACCAAGAAGACTTTCCAGAGAGGAATTTACATCTGCACTTCAGCGTGGTCAGGGTCGGACGTTTCTTTATGCCCGCGAATACGGACTACACGATGTGGCAGACCTACTATTTGAAGCATGTCTTCATGACCAAGCATATGACCGACAGTGCGAGGACAGTAGAGCAAAATGGCTTCTTGATATGTTTCAAGGGACTCCGGAACACAAGAGATTCACATCGTCCATTCTCACCGCGCTTGCCACTGAGACGGACACTTATGACTTGTTGCAATTGTGTGAACTTGCAGCATTAATGGCTACAAGAGGAGATGAGGAAGCACATTCGGCTTTGCTCTCACGTGTGATGCAGCAATCAGCAGGAACAGATGATAACTGGGTAGGAGCAAGCGAGCTAGTGAAAGTAGAGGGAGTCGATGCTGTTGTTCGGCTTGCGCGCAATTATGGCACTTTGCTGCTTATTGACCCTGACGAAGAACCACCTCCCCTTGCTCAGCTTTACGACGATGATGTGCCAATTGAAGCACGGAACACACTAGAAGAGCTTTCCTCTGCTGATCCAAAAATCCGAGCCTATTGGGAGTATAACCTTCGGGATGAAGCACATACCCCATATTCTAAAGAAAAACACCGTGAACGAATTCGCCGAGAATACCCACTTCAAAAAATATTAGAAGACGCAGCAGCCGAAGTCGGCGAGTACCCTGGTTATTATCTAAGCTTTGGTAGAGCTGCGACACAGGAAGAACTTGAAACCGTTTTTAATCGTTTGATTGCAGAACCAAATGAACAAGTCTGCCTACGGCTTTTATGGGTGTTTCGCAGGGTTGAATTGCCAAGTATTCATCCAAGGCTTTGGGAGTTTGTAAAGTCCAGCAATGAACAATTACGAAATGCTGCATTTACAGCTCTGGCGCAGATTAATGATTCGTCTGTGGGTGAATTTGCAAGACAGAAGCTAAAAAGTGGCGAGTCAATCGAAGAGAATTCTGAACTCTTAGACCTATTTGTACATAATTATCAACCTGGCGACGGGAATATCATCTGGCCTGCAACACAGAAAGTAAAATTGGAGTCCGAAAACATACATTGGATCGGATTGAGTATTTTAAATATTTGCGATGCGAACGAAGCTCCTGATTTATTTGAAGCATTGAAATGGGTTTACGAAAATGGACCTTGTAGTATCTGCCGAAAGTCTGCTGTTGAGCATATGATCAAGCTGAAACTGATTGAGCCTGAAGTAATAGAAGAGTGCCTGTTTGATGCCGATGAAGATTTGCAGAAGGTTGCAAGAGAGTTCAAATCATCACAATAACAGGTTCAACACTCGGGTGCTGCCGTCAAGCGGCAGACCCTCAAGCCGTTGGCAAGAAAGGAGAAAACGATAGTGCCAGAGTTTGTTGTGATCGACAAAATTAAGATGTCCCATTGTGGACCTGTGAATGAAGCTGAGCAGCCAATCCATCTTCGACAAGGATCAATCGACGGTGCATGCGGCCCTTACTGTTTATTCATGTCATTAATAATCTGTGGAGCTGCTGATTATTACGACTTGACAGAACTGGAGAGACTCTCTAAACGGACCGAGACAGGTAAGTCATTGAACATGATGACACAGATTGCGCAAGATCCAGCATTGTTTCGTCATGGAACTTCTATACTAACACTGAAAAAGCTTACTGCTAACTACAAAGACATTGCAACGGATCAAATAAAGGCGAAGATTCGGAGTGACGCGAAAACTGAAAAAGAATCATCTCCGAAGCGTGTCAGTGATTTTGTTTTGAATCATGTAATTGAGAACAAGCCTGTCATATTGTGGGTGTACAATAACGATGTTAGTCACTGGGTCCTTGTGGTTGGACTAGAGTTTGAAAATCCCGACAAGAGAAAAGACAAAATACCATCAAAATTTCTTATTTTGGACCCAAGTGAGCCAAGTCCGACAATTTGTCCATGGAATGGAGCAATCGATACGACAGGTGCAGGTGGGTGGTGTAAGTGGTTAGGTGACGAGGACGGGAAAAGGGTCACCTTTAAAGAGGCCTTAGCTGTTTGGCGGTAGCGTTTATAGGTTTACAACGCAATGAAATTGTTGCCAACTAAGCGCACGACCGGCCCAAAAGACAGGCCGGTCAGCTCTCAGCCGTTATCGCGCAAGGGAAGACTAATGATGAATGTAATAATCAAAGAAATTAACAAACCTGAATGGTGGTTCACTGTAGTATTTGTTGGTCTTATCGTCGGAGTTATAGCTGCATATGCCAAAGATTGGATCGCCTCACTATGCTCTATTGTTTCAGAACGGTTCAACAAATATAACCAAAGACGCGAACAGATAGAGCAAAAAGAAATTCAGCTACTTGCTAGTGATATCAGGCTAGTAATAATGGAGTACATACGAACTGCTTTTCACATGGCAGCAGCATTGGCACTCGTATCTTTGTCAACCTTTATTCCGGTATGGAAATTAGTAAGAAATAGGTTTCCCGAGGTGGATCCTATTTCGCAAATGATTTACATGGATAAGGTTCGAAAAATAATGGGTATCGAAGACTCGCAGATAGGAGATACAGTCGTAATAACAGTCTTTGGTCTTCTCGGGTTTGTTTTGTGGTACAAGGCTATGATGCGTTTCATTGTGTGCGAGATGGCACGTAAGAGAATCCGCGGAGAGCGGTAAGCGCACTAACCATCGGCGGCAGACGGTCTCCGCTTCGCTCCGCCGCTGGCGCCTCACAGCCGTTGGCATAGTAGCAACAAGGAGAAAAAAATATGAATTTTGTTGATTTCATGCAATTGCCCTTTTTTCAACTACCACTCGACAGATCAGCAGTTTCTTTTGACTTTCTAGATTACATCAAAAGTACATTTCGGGAATACCACGACTCTATTGCTAAACTGTCAACTCGGTATTTTGAGGCCTCGCATGTTACACGTTCACGCGAGTTGACTAACGGCATCACCGAAGCAATTGAGCATTACTACAATGGCAGCCCATATAAAGCTTATGAGGCTTTAGTAAAAGCCATAAATATAGTTTCACCAGATCTAGATAAAATTATCAACGGTGCCTTATGGGCATCCGACCATGACGAAAATCTATTCAGAATGAGGTGCTGCGACAATAGACCTCATACTATTGAGGAGATGTGCCATGTGCCATTTGAACTAAGGCACCTGATAGCAACTCAGCGCTATAGCATCCCAGGTTACCCGAGCCTGTACCTTGCCTCCTCTGTATACGTTGCTTGGAAAGAATTACGTCAGCCACCTCAGAAAGACAAAGTTTATACTGTAAAAATGACAGGGGCAGAGAAACTGAAAGTAATCGACTTTAGCTACACTCCTCAATATCTCCTGAGCGTCTATAACATTGTGGCTGGTAAAGGATATCAAAGAGAGGAAGAATACATTGCCTCATATATTGTATGTTGGCCATTATTGGCTTCATGTGCGGTCAGATCAAAATTTTCAAGCGCACAATTTAAGTCAGAATACATAATACCTCAGCTACTTCTACAGGCCATAAGAAACAATGCGATCAGTGGTGGATTTGATGGAATAAAATATTTTTCTATGTCGGCTTCGCATTTGGAACTTGAACGGCAAAGACTTCATAACTACGTTTTCCCTGTAAAAACATCTAAGCCGACAGGCCTGTGTGATTTTATAAAGAGTTCTTTTAAAAGTACACCGCCGCTGTCATGGTCAGACTTCATTTTAATCCGATCAGGAGTAGATAAGACGAAGTGTTATAGCATGGAGATTGAGATGCCAGCAGGGATGCTTGTCCGATATTGTGATACTGAAATTGGTGAATACGAGGCCAAGCTTTATGACCTTCCGGAAGCGGCCTATAAGTAAATGATGCCAACCCGCGGCGGCACTCGGTCTCCGCTACGCTCCGCCGGTGTGCCTTATGACGTTCTCCGGTCGCTGCGCTCCCGGAGAACGGGGCCGCGAGCTGTACCCAGCTCGCCGTCCTCCGTCGCGCTGACTCGCGCCGGAGAACAGCGAACTGGAGCGGTCCTCCGTTGCGACGCTGAGAACCGCGCGTCTCCACTGCGGCCGCTCAGCTCGCGGCCCCGTTAGGTGCAAAAGAATGAATTCAGACATAAATGAAATGCTGGAACTGATGGACCGAACATTTCGGGACTTCGAGAGTGGGATGCCGAGTAGGCCCCGGATGGTAAAGTTACCCTTCGGATTTGCATATCGATTTGTAGAAAAGGATATCTATCAAGCAATGTTCCTGAAACTAGCCCGCGTACAAAGCCTTGTTCGAGCTGCTGCCATGCTGTTGGCGAATGGTTATGTTCAAGAACAAGGCATCCTTCAGCGGGCTATTGATGAGACGAATGAAGATATTATGTTCTTAGTGTACGCCGTTACCAACGACAAGATCACGGAGTTACACAAGAAGTTTCTGGATGCGTTTTGGGAAGAAGAGATTGATGAAACAGGAACGTTGATGGAATCCAAGCAAAACAGACCAATGATTCCGAGAAAACAGATTCAGGCATACTTGGCAAGAATAGAAGGAGTTAAAATAGATCCAAAAAGACAGAAAGATGCTGCAAAAACTATATACAAAGCTTATTCCGGCTTTGTGCATGGTGCATCTCCCCACCTCATGGATATGTACGGTGGCAATCCACCGCACTTCCATACCAATGGGATGCTAGGAACACCAAGAATTGAAGAACATGCAGATGATTTCTGGAATTACGCTTACAGGAGCTTCATATCGCACATCGCTGTAGCTAAGGCCTTGGGCGCTGAAAAGCATGCAACAATTCTGAGCCAGCACTTGAAGAGATTTGAACAGAATGCGGAGATGCGGGGGTAGGAAGTACCTAACAATCGGGTGCTGCCGTCAAGTCGGCAGACCCTCAAGACGTTATACGACTAAAGATAATGAGTCCGAAGGATGCCATTGCAAGAAGATTTCTCCGACATCAGGCAATAAGGAGGTCGCTATGAAGGTACCATTTAGCCTGGTAACATTGCTGCTCTTCCTGGGTCTTATTGGCGGCGCGCTGAACGCGCACTGCCAGGACGGCCCTCCGAGCTTTACCGTCCAGTATCTTGGCACCGGTTCGGTGGTTGCAATCAATAACGTCAACACTGTCGTGGGCGTGCGCACCGATCCGGCCACCGGCGTCCAGACGCCGCTGGTCAGCGCCGCCGGCGGCCCATGGGTGCCGTTGCCCCTGCCTGCAGGCGCGACGGGGGCTTTCCCGACGGATATCAACGACCGGGACACGGTCGTCGGCGTCGCCACCATGAGCAGCGGGCGGCGCGCGGTCCGCTGGACCCCGACCGATTCCGGGTATGCCGTCGAGGTGCTCCCCTTGTTGCCCGGGGAACTCGCTTCCTACGCCACCGGGATCAATAACCTCGGCCAGGTCGTGGGCGCGCGGGCCGGTATTCTCGGCACCCCCTACGGGTTCGGCTGGATGTACACCGATGCCGGCGGGCTGGTGGATCTCAACGCCCGCTACGGCTGGTTCGCGACCCCGGACGACATCAACGACGCCGGCGTGATCCTGTCCGGCACCCAGACCTTCGACCTTGCCACCGGAACGTTGACCGATGTGGGCCTGAACGGGCCGACGAACTATAACGCGATTGGCGGCAAGGACATCAACAACTCCGGCCAGATCATCGGCGAAGGCATTCTCAGGTCCAGTTCGCTCAATATCATCTCCGTCTTCCGCTATCTGCCCGGGACGGGCTGGGAGTACATTTCAGGCACCAGCAGGTACACCGCGGCAAACGATATCAACAACCACGGCGACCTCTGCTGGAGTGAACAGGGGGCGGGAATCTACTTTAACGGCCTGGGCGGTTACGCCCTCGGCAACCTGCTCGATCCCGCGGCCGCTGCGGCCGGCTGGGTCGTCACCGGCTACGGCTGCATGTTGAATGACCAGCGCGTCGTCGCGACGGCTGGGCGCAACACCCTGTCCGGGCAGTCCGGAGCCGTCCTGCTCACCCCCGTGGGCCTCCTCCCGCCGCCTGCCGCTCCGGTCGGCCTGATCGCCACGCCGCATCCCGCCACCTCGTCCGAGCCGTACATGTCCATCAACCTCTCCTGGATCAACGGGGACACACTGTTGACCAGGACCTACGAGCTTGAGCGGCGCGTCTTCGGACAGACGGCTTGGACGACAGTGAATTTGGTGCCACCGGCCATGTCAACGTTCCACCAGGACACGACCGTTGCGGCGGGGACAACCTATGACTACCGGGTCCGGGCCGTGGGCGTAGCCGGTCCGGGTCCATGGTCGGCTATCGCCACCGCCACCGCTCCCTCCTCCCCGCTGGACGTCACGCCGCCGGTCGTCTCGATCCTTACCCCGGCCAACGGCGCCGCTGTCTCCGGGATCATTTCAATTGCCGCCCAAGCCACCGACAATGTCGGGGTGGAGGTCCTCGAAATCGGCTTATGGAACCAGTATACCGGTCAGAACGTCATTCTCGGCTCTGTTGCGAACTCGGAGAGCCTCACGGTCAACTGGGATACCCGCAGTCTCACGCCCGCCGCGTATACCGTCTGGGCATCTGCCAACGATGCGCTAGGGAACTGGACCAAGAAGGAGATCTCGGTGAACGTGACCGCCCCCGCCAGGAGCATGAAGGTCACCAGTATCGCCCTCAGCGGAAATGTCCAGGGGAGGAAAACGAGCGTTGTCGGCAACGTGTATGTCCGGGATGCCCTCGGCCAGCCCGTGGTTGGCGCATCTGTCCGGGCACATTGGACCGTGCCGAATGGCGGCACGACTGCATCCACGGCGCAGACAGATTCGTCCGGTCGCGCCCGGTTCGCCATAACGGGCACGCGGGGCACCTACACCTTGACCGTCACGGATGTGGTCAAGGCGGGTTATGTCTTCGATGCAGCCAACAGCGTTCTGTCCCGGAGCATTACGAAATAGGGAGCATAATTAAGGGTCAGAGCATAATTGAGGGTCAAGTCTCAACTCTATACAATTTAAGAAATTGTAGTTTGACCCTATATTCTTCTGTGACGATGCTTGATAATCCAAAATAGCACAGCATAATGCGCCATATAGTCAAAAATGGATCATTGTAATGAACCTTAACGAGTCACTCGTCTACTGGAACCCGTGGTGGAGCGGCGACGGACAATGGATGCGGGCCGTTGAGCGCGAGGCGGTGCCGCTCCTGAGAACCCTTCTCGAAAGGAAGGAGATTCTCACCATCAGCGGCGTCAGAAGGAGCGGCAAGACCACCATCCTTCACCTGCTGACGAAATCGCTCCTGGACAAGGGAACGCCGGCCGGAAACGTCCTCCATCTCAACCTGGAAGACCCGGCAACCCAAGGGGGTCAACCCTTGACACGGGACAAAAGTTAAGATCGAGGGTCCAACCAGGCAGAAGTAGCGGCCTAATACCGCTGCCGTTCTCCCAATCCGTTGAAACGGAAAAAATTGCCTTCTGCAGAGCTTTGAATAACACCAGCAACAGGGGAAAAAATGCAGAATGAATTGCATGTATTTTTACCAGCCAGACAAGTTATTATTATTTACTCAATCGTTTTAGGGTTGCTTATGACCTTAAGCATGGTTCTCGTAATCAAATATGGAGGCATTCTACTCTGGATATTGCTGTTGTTAACAACATTTGCATTCATATTTGTTTTTGTGCCTGTGTTGAGAAACACAAAGATGCTTATGTTTGGCAATGATATAAAGTTGTCGATATACGGAAAATGGCATGACATGAATTTTTCAAAAGATTTATTCGAGATTGTTGTGAAAGGTAATGAGGTCCAAAGCTATAGATTCAAGTGCAATGGAAATTTCTATCAAATATCACCGAATTCGTACTACGAGGCAGATGAAGTAAGTAAATTGCTAGGAAAGTTATTAGAAAAATACAAAGGTAGTATATCCATAATAAATAGGTGACTTGCACTTGATACGGTAGAGAAACACGTGAGGTTCAACAATGGGCACGACCGAACCAATAACTCTGCCGCTCAGCCGTCCCCCCTTGTTGGCAATAGAAAGTGACTAAATGAAAAAAAGATCAAGACATGAAGAGACTAACCCACGACTTAAAGCGACTTTTCTGGAAGTAGTTGATAGTCAACTGAAAGCGAATGATCCCCCGGAAACAAGACAAACTCTTGATCGCTTGATTGCTCTGGGATTTTCACATGACATCGCGAAAACGTATATAGCCCAAGCCGTTTGTGTCGAGGTATTCCACGTCCTGAAGCACAAAAGGCCTTTTGATCAGGCAAGATATGTAAGAAACCTCCAGCGTCTTCCCAAAGAACCGACTGATTAACACCAGCATCTCAAACCTCTGGCACTTACCGCCACCAAGGATATCAACTCATGTTGATCTCTATTTTTCGAGAACCGAAATACCCTGTAATCTGCGACATTGATGGATTCGTCATCGCGGCCAAAAGCGAAAAATCGTTCGTAAAGCAGTTGTCGGAAGTCACCATTGTTGCCGAAAAGTCGTACAATTTGGTGGATTCGACAGGGGAAGGCTGGATCTTTCTGCCAAAACATATGTCAGTTTCCCCTTTGACCTTCAAGAAGCAATGGTCCAAGAAAGAAATTATCGCCGTTTTCAACGGCAGGAAAAACCAGTCGAGCGAGGACGTCAGATATAGTGAAAAGTCTCTTTCGTCCAAACGATTTGACAGGATATTCGGGGAGTTGGTCGATTTACTAACAAGGCATTAGACCACGCTGGCTCTTCCGTTCAAGCCGACCAACGGAAGCAGTGCTCTTCACCGCAATCCCATAGCAGACCAAAATCACAAGAATCCATCAGGAGTGCCCATGTCGAAGAGAATGAAGATCTGCATCAACACCGGCGGCGGCGATGCGCCGGGCCTGAACGCGGTTATCGAGGCGGTCACCATGGCGGCCCACAACCGGCAATGGGAGGTGTACGGCATCAAGTGCGGCTATGCCGGCCTCCTGAACACCGATGAGATCATCAACCTGACGCCGGAGAAGGTTGACGGCATCGCCAGCATCGGCGGAACCATCCTGGGGACAACCAACAAGGGGAACCCTTTCATGATGCCGGTCGCCAACGCTGCCGGCGAAACGGAGCTGCGCGACCTGTCGGACAGGGTCATGGAGAACTTCCGCCGCCTCCGCTTCGACGCCCTCGTTGCCGTGGGGGGCGACGGGAGCCTCGAAATCGCCCACCGTTTCGCCGAAAAGGGGATGCCGGTCATCGGCGTCCCCAAGACCATCGACAACGACATGGGGGGTACGGTCATCACCTTCGGTTTCGATACGGCGGTCAGCGTCGCCACCGAGGCCATCGACCGTCTCCACTCCACGGCCAAGTCCCACGACCGGGTCATGGTGGTTGAGGTCATGGGGCGCAACGCCGGCTTCATCGCCCTGAACAGCGGCATCTCCGGCAACGCGGACGTGATCCTCATTCCGGAGATACCGTTCGACATCGACAAGGTCTGCGACAAGCTCATGGAGAACGAGCTCCACGGCCACCGGTACGCCATCGTGGTCGTGGCCGAGGGAGCCCTTCCCAGGGGGGGCGACGTGATCGCCAAGGGTTCCGGCGAGGCCGGCCGCCAGCATGTGGTTCTGGGGGGGATCGCCGAGTATGTGGCCAGGGAGATCACCCAGCGCACCGGCAAGGATTCGCGCTCCATGGTCCTGGGTCATCTCCAGCGGGGGGGCTCCCCCTCCCCCTTCGACCGCCTCCTTTCCCTGCGGTTCGGCGCGGCCGCGGTACGGGCCATCGAGAAGGGGCAATTCAACCACATGGTGGCGCTCAAATCGCCGGACATCGCCATGGTCCCCCTCGGAGAGGCCCTGGGGATGCAGAAGCGTGTTCTCATCGACGGCGACACGGTGCTGACGGCCCGGGATCTCGGGATCTGCTTCGGGGACTGAGGACATCGAGGCACTATGTCCGCATTCAAGCTGATTTTAGGCGTCGTCTCCAATGTGGCCGTCTTCGGCGTGTCGCTGTTTCTGCCGGCGGGCACCCTTGACTGGTGGCGCGCCTGGGTGTTCCTGGGGGTGGTATTCGTGGGGGCGGTGGCGAGTACGGCGGCTCTCTACCGCGTTGACGTGGCCTTGCTCCAGGAGCGCTTCAAGCCGCCGGTGCAAAAGGGGCAGCCCCTTGCGGACAAGATCCTCGTGCTCCTGCTCGTTGCCACGTTCATCGGCCTGATAGTCTTCATCCCTCTTGATCTGTTCCGGCTTCATCTGATGACCAGGCCCGGAACGGCTGTCTCTTCCGCGGGGCTCGTACTGTTTGCCGTCGGTTGGTGGATTGTGACGCTTGCAATGCTTGAAAACCCCTTCGCGGTGTCGGTGGTGCGGCTACAGGAAGAAAGAGGGCAAAGGGTCATCGACAGTGGGGTTTACCGTGTGGTGAGGCATCCGATGTACGCGGGAGCTCTTCTGCTTATGGTCGGCATGGCGCTCTGGCTGGAATCGTATGCCGCTGCCGTGCTGGCAATCATTCCCGTCGGCACGCTCGTGCTCAGGATCAGGATCGAGGAAGAGTTCCTGAGACAGAAACTGAAAGGCTATGACGAGTATACGAAGAGAGTACGGTACCGGCTGATACCATTTCTTTGGTAGCCCCGGAAGTCCCCGGCAGAGGTGCAGGATTCTCAAAGAATCCGTCGCAAGCCGGTCGGCGTGGCTGAGTACACCCTGACCCGCGAACTCTCGCCGGATTTTGCCGGCAAGCTGCCCAAGGAAGAGCGGTTGGAGCGGGAGGTTATGCGGGAGTTGGTCGCTCTTGCATCTGCAATCGCTTCAGCGGTGAGCGCAGTGAGCGCTAATTGCAGCATTCAGGGAATGAAAAACCACAAGGATACTTATGCAGATTGTTTGCGATGAATATATTGATCTGCTGCCTGAGCCAATAGACCGGAACGGGTCATGTGGTACTGCTCGGCATACTGGTCAATTTCATATAATAATTTTTCCGACAAGGTGATATTAACCCGCTTTGCCTTGACTTTGAGCTTGGCAAGATCAATGTCTACCAAAAGCCATACGCCGCCCTCATAATCGGGGTTTGCAGCCAGTTTTTCCAAGGGAGTTGGCGCGGGAATGGGAATATCCTCACCTGCAAAATATACTTCTGCGGCCTCCTGGATCATATGTGGCAGATCATCCCACTCGTCGGCTGCTGAAAAACAACCGGGGAAATCGGGAATGGTTACGCCGTGAGCGTGTTCCTCATCACCAAGGTGAACGTATGCGGGATATAACATTCTTACCTCCATTCCCAGCCGGCTTGACGGTAAATGTTTCGCAAGGTTCCGGTTGCAATATCTTTTCGGGGGTGTGGTACAACTACATGACCAGCTTTCAACGGGTGCTTGTACTTTTGGTGGTCGCCTTTGCCACCTGCGCAATACCAGCCTTCGCTTTCAAGCCGCTTTATAATCTCTTTGCTGGTCATGAGCCATTTTGTACACACTGATACACACTTTGTCAAAGAAAAAGCAACACAATTTTCAAGCGCGGCAGTCGGAGTTAAAAAGCTGCGCGCCGGTTAGCTCTCCCTCGCTCATAATAGTATCACAACACTTTCAGATGCTTGCGCTCGCTGCAGTTGGACGTTGATGGGATTTTACCAGGAGGTGGCGATACATGGACGAGGCGAAGCTCTATTGGACGATCATCGTGGCGGTGGTGAGCGCCGGATGGGTCGTGACAGCATTCGTGCGAGACCGCATTTCGCAATCGGTCGAGCGGACGAGCGTTATCGTGAACCGCCTCATGGATGGCGACAAGTTTGTCATCGACAACCCGGACGTCCAGAAGTATCTCTCGCTGAATGCCTCGCGGGAAGAGGCCTATTTCCGCCTGCGAGCCGTTCTGGAGGAAGAGCTTTTCTATAAGGCAAAATCGTGCGTTTACCGGCAGTTGAACATGTTCGACGAAATTCTCTCCATATCATCACGCTCCAGCCGAGGATGGTCGTTTCTGAAGCCGCCGGCCCTGACGGAATTGTCGGACTGGGAAGTGTACATCAAGGTCAAATTGGGGCATCCTCTCTGCCGTTCGATACTGAACAACGAGCAACATATCTTTGGCGAATCGCTGCGCAATTTCTGGGATGCGAACCGGGACGAGATTCAGGCGACCCCCGCTGACCCCTTTATCTGGTGAGGGGAAGTGAAAAGGAAAGGCCCTCATAACCGACCAGGAGATGAACCCGCTATGCCTTTTTGCTCGTGCAATGAGGCTGGTTACAGGTAACCGACGTTGACCACCTACCCGATCCTCACAATCCTGATCCTCCTCCCCCTGGCGGGGTGCCTCTGCCTGGCGCCGGTCTGGAACTGCCGGAAGTCGGCCCGCCCCATTGCCCTGGGGTTTGCCGCGGCGGAGCTGGCCCTGGCCGGGTGGCTCCTCTTTGCCGCTTCGGGGCTGGCGCCGGCACCGGGGGCTCCGGCGGGGTATTTCCTCTGGGAGGATGCCGCCTGGATCGAGCGGTTCGGCATCCGCTACCTCCTGGGGATGGACGGGATCAGCCTCCTGCTGGTGGCGCTCACGGCGTTCACCTCGGTGGTGGCGATGCTCGTGTCGTGGCGCGGCATCACCGAGCGGACCGCGCTCCACTACTTCCTGATCCTCCTCATGGAGAGCGGAATCATGGGGGTTTTCCTCTCCCTTGATCTCGTCCTCTTCTATCTCTTCTGGGAGGTGATGCTGATCCCGATGTTCTTCCTGATCGGCATCTGGGGGCACGGCCGGCGCATCTACTCGGCGGTGAAGTTCTTCCTCTATACGCTGGTGGGGTCGCTCCTGATGCTCCTGGCGATCATCGGGGTCTACCTCATCCACGGGGACGCCACCGGCACCTTCACCTTTGCCCTGCCGCTTCTGGTGAAGGCCCCCATCGCCCATGCCGCGGCGCCGTGGCTCTTCGGGGCGTTCCTCCTGGCCTTCGCCATCAAGTTCCCCCTCTTCCCGGTCCACACCTGGCTCCCGGACGCCCACACCGACGCCCCCACGGCCGGCAGCGTGATCCTGGCGGCGCTCCTGCTGAAGACCGGGGCTTACGGGCTGGTCCGCTTCGGCTATCCCCTCTTCCCCGAGGCGGCCAGGGGGTTCACACCGCTCCTCTACGTGCTGGCCATCACCGGCATCCTCTACGCCTCGTGGATCGCCTACGCCCAGGAGGACATGAAGCGGATGGTGGCTTACTCCAGCGTGGGCCACATGGGGTTCGTGGCCCTGGGGATCGCCTCCTGGAGCCCCGTGGCCCTGTCGGGTTCCATCCTCCAGATGGTGAACCACGGCTTCACCACCGCCGCCCTCTTCGCCCTGGTGGGGATGCTGGACGAGCGGACCCACACGCGGGAGGTGGCGGCCTTCGGCGGCCTCTGGGGGAAGGTGCCGGTCTTCTCCTTCTTCTTCCTCTTCTTCGCCATGGCCTCGGCGGGGCTCCCGGGGCTCAACAACTTCGTGGGTGAGTTCCTGATCCTCGTGGGGGTCTTCCGGACCACGCCGGCGGCTGGGGCCATCGCCTTTCTCGGCATCGTGCTGCCGCTCATCTACACGGTGAGGCTCCTCCAGGAGGTGCTTTTCCAGACGGAGCGGCGGCCGTTGCAGCTGCCTGACGTGACCCTGCGGGAGGGGGCGATCCTGGCGGTGCTGGCGGTGATCGACGTCTACATCGGGGTTCATCCGAAGCCGCTGCTCGATATCCTGAAGGTGCCGGTGGCGCTCTTGACGGGGGTGGCGCCATGACCATCGCCGATCTCTGGACAATAATGCCGCTTCTTATCCTCGCCTGCGGGAGCGTCCTCATGCTCATCCTCGGCGCCATCCTGCCGGGGCGGTACGGGACCGCCATCGGCGTTGCGGTCTGCGCCGGGGCGGCCCTCTGGGCGCTCCAGACCCCGCCCCAGCCCATGGCGCCAACCCTGGGGGTGGCGTTCACCACCTTTGCCCGGGCCTTCCTGGTCCTCTTCGCGGTGACGGCGCTCCTGTCGCTGCTCCTGGCCCACGACCACGCAGTCCGTCAGGGGCTGGAGGGGGAGGAGTACCCGGCCACGGTCCTCTTCGGCGCCTTCGGCATGGGGGTGGTGGCCAGCGCGGCCAACTTCCTGACCCTCTTCCTGGGGCTGGAGGCCCTTACCTTCGCCTTCTACATCCTGGTGGCCTACGACCACAACCGCCCGGCGTCCGGGGAGGCAGGGCTCAAGTATCTCCTCATGGGGGCCGTGTCGGCGGCCTTCGTGGCCTTCGGCATCGCGCTCCTCTACACAGCCACCGGGACCCTTGAGATCGGGCGGGCCGTGGCCGCCTCGGCCGCGGGCGGAGGGATCGCCCTGGCGGGGTGGGGGCTCCTCCTGGCGGGGCTCGCCTTCAAGGTGTCGCTCGCCCCGGCTCACCTCTGGACCCCGGACGTCTACCAGGGGGGGCCGACTCCGGTGGTGGCCTTCCTGGCCGCGGGCTCCAAGGGGGCGGCCATCGCTCTCTTCCTCCTCATCCTCCCCCCCTTGGGGGACATCGGCCCCCTGCGGGCGCCCCTCTGGGGGCTGGCGCTCCTCTCCATGACCGTGGGGAATCTGGCGGCGCTCCTCCAGCCCAACGTGAAGCGGATGCTCGCCTACTCCTCCGTGGCCCAGATGGGGTACGTGACCCTGGCGCTCCTCGCGGGCGGCCGGGGGTACGAGGCGGCGGCCTTCTACGCCGTGGCCTACGGGGCCATGGGCCTGGCGGCCTTCGGCGCCCTTGCCTCCCTGGAGGAGGGGAAACCCCTGGAACTGGTGGATGAGTTGCGGGGACTCGGCTACCGGCGCCCGTTCCAGGGGGGGGTGCTGGCCGTGGCCATGTTCGCCCTGGCGGGAATCCCCCCCACGGTGGGCTTTGTGGGGAAGTTCGCCATCTTCTTCGCGGCCCTGAAGGCGGGGGAGGTGACGCTGGCGGTCATCGGCATCCTCACGGCGGCGGCCTCGGCCTACTACTACCTGCGGGTGGTGGTGAACCTCTACCTGAAACCGGCGGATGAGGCGGGCACCGGCCGGCTTCCCACCGCGGCGGAGGCGGTCTGTCTCGGCGCCGTGACCCTCGCCATCCTGGCCCTCGGCGTCTGGCCCGGCCCGCTGTTCGACCTGGCCGAGGCCATTCTTCGCTGAGAGGAGCCCCCATGCAGACGTTCATCAAGGCCCTCATCAGCCTCGCCATCATCATCGCCTGCGCCCGGATCGGCAAGCGCTTCCCTACCCTGGGGGGGCTCATCGCCACCATGCCCCTCACGAGCCTCCTGGTCCTCCTCTGGCTCTGGTCCGATGCGCCGGGGGACTACCGGCTCATGGAGGGGTACACGAAGGGGGTGCTGTGGGGAATCATCCCGACGATCCTCTTCTTCGCGGTGGCCCATTTCCTCTTCCGCCGCCAGCTCCCGCTGGGGGTGGTCCTGGGGGCGAGCTTCGCCGTCTGGCTTGGCGGTGCGGCGGTGCATCAGTATTTTCTCAAGTAGTCCCAAGGAGAGTGGCATGTCCGCATGGACGAAGGCCGCTGTCGCAGTGGCCTTTTTCATTGTTCTGACAGGCGCAGCCGTAGCGGTGGCGGGAGAAACGAAACGGTACGCCGTGGCACGGATGCCTGCACCGGTCCTCAACACCGCGGACTTTGTCGATGTTTTCGGTGGCCGGGACGGCAGAACCGTCCGCGCCGACCGGCAGGGGCAGATCCGGGAGATGGAATTCATCGCTCTGCCGGGGACGGTCTTCACGGTTCACGGGACGGTCCGCAAAGGCACATCAGTGGTCCATCGGGTCACCACCGATGAGTATCCGTATCCCGCGAACCGTGGCTATTTCGTGGATGATCGTTTTGTCCGTGTCGTTGCCGGGGAACCGCCATCGCGCCCGAAACGGCTCCCGCCTCGTGGCAAGGTTATCGCGCGGCTCCTGGCTGCCCAAGGGAGTCGCTACGTCTGGGGAGGGAACATTCTGGACGGGGTGCCGGCCATGCTGGAATTCTTCCCGCCGAGAGGGGAGCTTTCTCCCGAGGCCCGACGGCGCTGGCTTTTGCGGGGGCTCGACTGCTCGGGGCTCCTCTACGAGGCGACTGACGGTTTTACCCCCCGCAACACGAGCGCGCTCATCGGCTACGGCCGGGGAGTTCCCATCGCCGGGCTCTCCGCCGCGGAGATCAGGGAACGGGTTGAGCCCCTGGACCTCATTGTCTGGAAGGGGCACGTGATCATCGTGCTCGATCGGGAGCGGACCATCGAGAGCCGCCTCGGTCCGATGCCGGGCAAGAGGGACGGAGTGGCGGTGCGACCGCTGGAAGAGGTGCTTGCGGAGGTGATGCGGGGGAGGGTGCCTGCCGATGGTTTCGAGGCGGGAAGGAAGACCTTCGTCATCCGGCGCTGGTACGGAGAGGGGGAGTAAACCTTTTATTGCTCGGTTTCGGTGCCGGTCGGGGGCTGGGGCTCTCGCTCCGAAAAGCGTCCAGCGTCACCCGCCGGTTTTCAGGCGGGTTACACAGTCTCCTCTGGCGCCTTCCCTCCGAACAACTCTCGATGCTTTCTTGCGGGACGCTTTTCTCCGCGAGAGCCCCAGCCCCCTCCTGGAAATGGTTGTGGCACGGGGCTATAAACCGCGCCGCCTGAGTTCTTCGCCCACGAGGCGCTTTCGCTCTGTCCCCAGACGTCCCGAGGCGGCCAGGTTCCTGAGCTCCATGGTCGGGGCCGACGGAAGGAGGGTGGTGAAGAGGGAGGCTGGGGTGGAGGGGTTTTTCAGCATCGCCCCCCGCAGGTTGGGGCGGCTCCCCCAGCGTGAGGAGCGGGCAACGGCGGCGATGGCCTCGGCGGTGGCACGGGGGCTCGACACCAGCTGGAAGACTGACGATTCCTTGAGACGCGGGTTGCCGAGGCATGGCTCCACCACCCGCACGTCCCCTTCCCGCATGAGGGCGTCCAGGACCGTGGCGGTGGCCCGGCGGGCGAGGGTGATCCTGTTCCCCAGCGGGGTTGTGGGGAGCCGCTGGATGATTGCCCGCTCGGCTGCCACCCGCTGGTCGGGTGTGGCGCCCGGCAGTTCGCAGGCGGCGGCAAGTTCGAAGAGGTAGAGATGGGGGAGGAGCGCCAGGGTGAGCTGCGCCGGGGTTTTGGGGTTGTGGACCAGAGCCACCTTCAGTTTGTGGTTTTCGGCCACCGCCTCAAGCCGGTAGATCGCCGTGAGGAGTTCCTCGGCCAGGTCGCGGCGTCCTAGGAGGGCCAGGAGGTGGTTATCGTCCAGGGCCGGGTTGCGGAGACTCGCCCGGAGCACATCCGCGGCGGGGTCGAGGACGACCTGGAACAGTTCCTCCTTGCCGCAGGTGAGGGCGTGGTGGAGCCGGCGTGACAATTCCGGGTCAAGGGTTGCACTTTTTGCAGGGGTCTCCATGGCCTGCCTCGTTCCTGAATTAGTGAGGCGCGAGGTGCGAGGAGTATGTACGTTACGCCTCACGCCTCATCTGTTGAAGTCAACGGATTCAGCGGTCGTTGAGAAACGCGCCGGCTATTCGGCGCAGCACGACAATCTGTTCACATCCCTGCTGAATCCCTGGGCGCAGAGCCGAAGCCCCTCGGCCATCGACGGATAGACGTGCAAGGCGTTTGCCAGATCCTCAACCGTCGCCTTGAGCCTGATGGCCAGGGCTGCCTCGTTGATCAGGTCTGCCCCCCGGTGGCAGGCGATGTGGGCCCCCAGGAGCCGGCCGGTGGTCCGGTCGGCCACCATTTTGATGACGCCGGCCGTGTGACCGGTTACGTGGGCCTTGGGGATGGCCGAAACCGGCAGGACGTTCACCTCGACATCGAATCCGGCGGCCCTGGCACTCTCCTCGGAGTGTCCCACGGTTCCCACCTCGGGGTCGGTGAAGATCCCCATGGGGATGGAGAGATAATCCATGGTGCAGCCGCAGCCGGGATTGAGCATGTCGTCCACCGCCGTGATTCCCTCACGGGCGCCGACGGTGGCGATCATCATCCCGCCGGTGCAGTCGCCGGCGGCCCAGATGCCGGGGGTCGTGGTCCGCATCCGCTTGTCGACGGTGATGAACCCCCGGCTGTCGGTGTCCACGCCGGCCTTGTCCAGGCCGATCCCTTTCGTGGCGGGGGCCGTTCCCGCGGCCAGGAGGAGCTTCTCGGCGACGAACATCCCGCGTTCCCCCTCCCGTTCGGTTTCTACGCGCACGCCGTTGCCATCGCCGGCAACGGAACAGATTCCCACGTTCACCACGAACTCCATCCCCTCGGCGGCCAGGGCCTGCTGCACCGCCAGGGCAGGCTCCGGCTCCACGGGGGGCAGGACCCGGGGGCCGTGTTCCAGAACCGTCACTCGCGTTCCGAGGCGCTGGAACATCTGCCCCAGTTCCATGGCGATGACGCCGCCGCCGATGATGATGAGGGTTTTTGGGAAGGTCTTCAGGAGCAGCGCCCCCCGGCTCGTGAGAAAGGGGGTCGCGTCCAGCCCCGGAATTCGCGGAATCCGCGGTTCGCCGCCGACAGCGATGAGGAACCGCTCGCTCCTGATCGTTCGGTCCATCACCTGCAGCCGGTCGGGGGCGAGAAAGCGCCCGGTCCCCTTGAGAAGTTCGAGCCCCGAGACGTTCTGGAGAACATCCAGGTACTTGGTCGTGCGCAGGTGGAGCACCGCCTCGTCCTTGCGCGCCGTGAGGCGGGCGATATCGATCTCTCCGCCGCCGTTGCCGACGCCCAGCGTTGCCCCGAGCTTTCCTTCCTGATAGAATAGCGCCGCATGGATCAGGGTCTTGCTCGGGATGCATCCCCAGTTGATGCAGGTGCCCCCCAGGACGCTCTTCTCCACCATGAGCACCCGGGCACCAAGGGCCTGGGCCCGAAGGGCCGCGGCGAACGCGGTGGAGCCTGAGCCGAGGATGACGAGGTCGTGGGTTTCGCTCATGAGGGAATCTCCTCCGTTGCCTGACAAGTGTACCCGAACATCCGCGACAGACAAACCTTCTGATCGATCACACCACCTAAAGGACACTCAATGGAAACCAAGGACATTCTGAAAAAATCCCTCCTCTTCTCGGGGCTGGAAGAGGAACACCTGAAGGAGGTGGAGGCCATCGCCACACGGCGGTCATTCGCCAAGGGTGAAACCATCTTCGCCGAGGGGGACCCGGCCGCCGGTTTCTACCTCCTCGCCTCCGGCTCCCTGAAGCTCTGCAAGGTGTCACCCGACGGCAAGGAGAAGGTCCTCCACTTCGTCCACCCCGCCGAGACCTTTGCCGAGGCGGCTTTCTTCGGGGACGGCAAGTACCCCGCCGAGGCCCGGGCCATGGAGAAGGGGGAGGCGATCTTCTTTCCCCGCGATGCGTTCATGGGGCTCCTGGAGCGCAACCCCCGCTTCTCCCTCAATCTCATCGTGTCGCTCTCCCTCATGCTGCGCCGCTTCGCCCGGCAGATCGAGGAGCTTTCCTTCGCCGAGGTTCCTGCCCGGCTCGCCGCCCACCTGGTGGAACTGGCCGTGCGCAAGTCAACGACCTTCCAGGGGACGACCTACCTGGACCTGGACATCAAGAAGGGGGAGCTTGCATCGCGCCTCGGCACGGTGAGCGAGACCCTGTCGCGTTCGTTTCGGAAGCTGAAGGACGAAGGACTGATCGAGGTGGACGGGAGCCGCGTCATCGTGCATGACATGGAGCGGCTCAGGGCGATGGCGGGGAAGCGGTCGGCCTAGCCTTTCACCCGCTTCCATCGGCGATAGACCCAGAGCCACTGGTCGGGGTGCCGGGCGATCTGCTCTTCGATGCAGCGGTTGAGGAGCCGGGTGGTGGCAATGGGGTCGCCGGCCGGGTCGGGCAGGATCTCCGGGTAAAAATCGACCACGTGCCGGTTCCCCTCCCGATGGCTGAAGGCCGGCAGAAGCACGGCCCCGGTCTTGGCGGCGATGAGGGCGGGCATGGTGGTGGTCCAGGCACCCCGGCCGAAGAACTCCACGATGGCCCCTTCATTGGGTTGCACCGCCTGGTCCATGAGGACGCCGATGGTCTCGTTCTTCCGCAGCCGGAAGAAGATGTTCCGGGCGGCGCCATCGGCGTAGATGAGGCTGTTGCCGAACCGTTTGCGGAGCCGCTCGAGAAACTCCGTGAGCGGTGCGTACTTCTGGCGCCGGGCCACCACGGCCACCCCGTCGAGGTGGGTACCGAAGGAGAGGGCCGCCAGTTCCCAGTTGTCGAAGTGCCCCGTGATGAAGAGGACCCCCTTCCCCTGCTCCTTCGCCTTCCGGTAGTGCTCCACCCCGCGCCACTCCACCTGCTCGACGAGGCTGTCACCCAGCCCGTAGTGGAGCTTGATAACCTCGACGGCGGTCCGGCCGAGGTTGGCGAAGGTCCGTACCGCGATTTCCTCGGGGGAGCCGTGGGCGCGGTCCCACCCCGGCATGGCCTGGAGGTAGGGAAGGGCGCTTCGGATGTTGTCGACGGTGGTCCTCCGCATGCGGCCCAGGAGGAGATAGGCGAGGCGTCCCACGGCGCCGCCGAGCCCCACGGCGAGCCGGCGGGGGAGAAGGGCGACCGGCAGGGAAAGCAGGACGAAGCAGGCGAGCCCCAGGTGCCACTTGAGCTGCCTGATGCGGTCCTTGAGGGAGCGGCGGGGCTTCGCCGCCCCATCGGAGGTGTCGTTGGTGACTGGCTGCATGGGTGAAGAGCTCCTTTTCGCGCAAACCTTACGTGTACCACATCTCGTGCCGCGGTTGAATCAAAATGAGCCTCTTTTGGGTTGCCGGTGGAGCGCCCTTTCCGCTATAGTCCCCGATGGAGCGCCATCGGGCGCACCGTCCTCCCTTGAAAGCACGGGTACCCCATGGACCTTCTGAAAAATCTCAATCCCCCCCAGAAACAGGCCGTCCTCCACGGCGAGGGGCCACTCCTGGTGCTGGCCGGCGCCGGCTCCGGCAAGACCCGGGTCATCGTCCAGCGTATCGCCCACCTGATCCTCGAACGGGGCGTGCCGCCGTGGCAGATCCTGGCGGTCACCTTCACCAACAAGGCGGCCGGCGAGATGCGCGAGCGGGTGGAAAAGCTCGTGGGAGGGGAGGCACCCCTCATCGCCACCTTCCACTCCACCTGCGCCCGGTTCCTGCGTCGGGACATCCATCACCTGGGATACGATTCCTCCTTCGCCATCTACGACGACAAGGACGCCGAAAAGCTCCTGAAGGAGGTCATCGCCGGCCTGGGGCTCGACGAGAAGCGCTACCCGGCCCGATCCTTCTCCGCCGCCATCGACGACTGCAAGAACCGCGGCATCCTCCCCCAGGAAATCCCCACCGGCGACCTCACCGGGCAGGTGCTGGCCAAGGTCTATGGTGCCTACCAGGAGCGGCTGAAGAAGTGCAACGCCCTCGACTTCGGCGATCTCCTCATGCTGACGGTGCGGCTTCTTGAGGAGCATCCCGACGTGCTCCTGCGCTACCGGGACAAGTTCCACTGGCTTCTGGTGGACGAGTACCAGGACACCAACCCGATCCAGTATCGGCTCGTGCGGCTCCTGGCCGGGGAGCGGCGCAACCTCTGCGTGGTGGGGGACGACGACCAGTCCATCTACCGCTGGCGGGGGGCCGACATCCGGAACATCCTCGATTTCGAGAAGGACTTCCCCGGCGTGGTCACCGTGAAGCTGGAGCAGAACTACCGCTCCACCCGGAACATCCTGGCCGCGGCCGGGGCCGTGGTGGCCAGGAACCGCGGCCGCAAGGCCAAGACCCTCTGGAGCGAGAACCCGTCCGGCGAGGCCATCCTCTACCGGCGGCTCTCCGACGAGCGGGAGGAGGCCCGCTTCGTCTGCCGGGAGATCGAAAAGCATGTGCGGCGGGGGGGCGACCTGCGGGACGTGGCGGTCTTCTACCGGACCAACGCCCAGTCACGGGTCATCGAGGACGCCATGGTGGCCGACGGGATCCCCTACCACATGGTGGGGGGGATGCGGTTCTACGAGCGGATGGAGGTGAAGGACATCCTCGCCTACCTGAAGGTCCTCGTGAATCCGGCCGACGAGGTCTCCCTCAAGCGGATCATCAACGTCCCGGCCCGGGGGATCGGCCACGCCACCGTGGACAAGGTGGCGGAACTGGCGCTCCGCAAGGGGGTCATCCTCTACGACGCCTTCAGCGAGGCCTCAACCGGCGGGCTCCTCACCGCGGGCCCCCGGGGGAAGATCGCCGGCTTCATGGCCCTCATGGAGCAGTTCGCCGGCCTCGCCGGGACGGTCCCCCTGTCGGAGCTCGCCTCCCGCATCATCAACGAGACCGGCTACGCCGCCCGGCTCAAGGAAGAGCGGACCGACGAGGCCCAGGACCGCCTCGACAACCTCCAGGAACTCTGCTCCGCCATGGAGGAGTTCGAGCGGTCCAGCGACGAGAAGACCCTGGCCGCCTTCCTGGAGCAGGTGGCCCTGGTGTCGGACCTGGAGCGGGGGGAGGGTAAGCGGGAATCGGCCACCCTCATGACCCTCCACGCGGCCAAGGGGCTCGAATTTCCCCTGGTCTTCATGATCGGCATGGAGGAAAAGCTCTTCCCCCACGTCCGCTCCCTGGATGACCCGGAGGCCATGGAGGAGGAGCGGCGCCTCTGCTACGTGGGGATGACCCGGGCACGGGAGCGGCTCTTTCTCTCCAACGCCCGCCGGCGGCGGCTTTTCGGCCAGGACCAGGTGAACATGCCGTCCCGCTTCATCGCCGACGTCCCCCGGGACCTCCTGGATCTGGAGGACGAGTACCAGTCTTCCTTCGGCTTCGGCACCGGCCGGGGGATGGAGCGAGAAGCGCAGGCCCCCGAACCGGCGCGCCACAACCTGGCGGCCATCTTCGAGACGGAGATCGAGCCCGACTTCGACGACGTGGAGGTGATCCCCGACGAACCCGAGGACGGCGGCATCTGGCTCGGCATGAAGGTGCGCCACGGCAAGTTCGGCGTCGGCACCATCCGCAAGATCGAGGGAAAGGGGGACGACCAGAAAGTGATCGTCTGGTTCAACTCGGTAGGGCCCAAGAAACTGCTGGTAAGATTTGCGGGGCTGGAGAGGGTCTGATCGGCCTAGCCAAGTTGCACAACTCCACAAGTATTTCCCCCTCCCTTGACGGGAGGGGGCTAGGGGGAGGGTGAAGGTTCAACCAGTCTGATGTC
>RHLS01000038.1 GCA_003712145.1 Desulfuromonadales bacterium
GCGGCAGACGGTCGTCGCGCTGAGAGCGCGCCGCCGCTGCGCTCTCCCAGCCGTTCTGTGGTCGCTGCGCGACCACAGAACGGTGCCGCGAGCTGTACCCAGCTCGCCGTTCTGCGCCGCGCTGACTCGCGCCGCAGAACAGCGACCTGGAGCGGTCCTACGCTACGACTCGCTACGCGAGTCTCCACTTCGGCCGCTCAGCTCGCGGCACCGTTGGAACATGATGATTGAGATATATCGCGGTGGTTTCGGCGGAGTTGCTCGAAGTTGCAGAAGGTGGCGGTTCGAGCGGAAAAAATTGAATACGGAATCTGCTGGCAGCTCGTTTTGTGTCGGAGAAGTTGGCAGGTGGAGCAGTTCGGAAAAGTGAAAACATCCTGAAAACCCGCGAGGTCAGGAAATATCGATTGTCGCAGGATGCCTTTTGCAAAGGAAGTACAGGAAGAAGCGAAAAAAACGAAAAAGGCGAGAAAACCAGAACAGGCTGATTTAAAAGCTGATTTAAAGCCGAGGAAAACCAAGATGAATGTATCAATTCGAATAGTTGCATTTGCAGTGATTTCGTCTACTTGGCTACTAATGCCGGCTAACGCGTCGGACAAGACCGTCATATTCTACCTAGACAAGCACTCCAACCCTGTAGTTCGACTTGATCGTCTTCCGAAAGCTTCGGAGGGGGTGAAAGCAATCCTCGCACTCTATGCTCTTGAAAATGGGGCGGGCTGCGAGGGCAAAGATGAGAAGGGGCTTGTGAAATGCGCTTTGACAAGGGAGCTTGGCCTGGGATCAAACTGTTCAGATGACCACATACGGTTTGTTCGCTCGTGGTTTAAGGTTACACCAAACCTGACTTCTCGTTTTAACAATGAGCAAGATAAAGATTCCCAAAAGGCAGGTTCATTAGAGGGGTTATGTTATGGTCAACCGGACTCAGCAAGTTGGCATAACATTTGGAAAACCATCAAAATCAGTACATCTAAGGGAACGGTAACTGTTGAGGCAATCCAGATTTGGGGATCCCAATTTGGTCATGGGCGTGTCCGCTATAAAAATACTTATAGAATCGATTCACACACCGTCACTGAAGTATCGTCTCACATCTCTGAATTGGAGCGAAGTTCGGATAGTATTTTTGGAAACGAGTAACAGGCGTGCCCAACTTGCGGCACGACCCGACCGCCCGAAAAAACTGGGCGGACGGGTCAGCCTTAAGACGTTGAATCAAAACCTGAAAGGAAATTTATATGTGGGAAAAAGTGACAGCTATATCGACATTGATAAGTGTGATCATCAGTGTTGTTGCCATCGTTGTTGCGGTAATAGGAACAAGAACGAGTTCCAAGATCGCTACAGAGGCACTGGAAACAGCTCGTCAAGCAAATGATATCTCATTGGGCCGGCTCAAAGAGCCACCAGCAGTGGAGATCGTATCGGTAACGGCTCAAGAATTAGATTTCACTGACCCAAAAGTATTAAGTGAGGATTTAAAAACAATAATTCAGGTGAGAAACATCGGCAAGGTGCCAATTGACGGGTTGTCCGTGGAACTGATAGGAATCTCACCATTGACCTATCCAATCGACAACTTTAGTCAAGTGGTGCGTCCACTGCCATCAGTTCTCAAAGATATATCTCTGAAAACTATCCTTCAACCAGAGGCACTTGCGAACATAGATCTACGGCTGCTAGTGCTATTGTACCTTGAAGAACTAGACAAACAAATTCAAGATAAACAACTCACCTTTCATTCTACAATAAATATTGTTTTACATCCGAAGGCCATAGGAGACACTTTGCCATCTGGCGTGCTATCTGCCATTACTAAGAAAGATAGAGTGATTATTAAGATTAGATTTAAAGAGGCTATCTTGAGTTCTGATAAGGCCATAGAACTCTTGAAAAGCAAAAACGTCTTTCATAGAGTCTATGCGCCGTAACTTCTCCAACGAGGTAGCCGTGGGAATTGAAACCAATCAATCTGTACTGAGGTATCATCTGCAAAAAACAAAGTAAAGTTTCAACCATCGGCAAGACCGGCCAAAAACCAGGCCGGTCAGCCTCATGCCGTTGAATGAGGGATAAAAGTATGCTGGATATACATGTTGGAGAGTCGAAAGATAGTGCCGCAAAGGCTAGACAACTCTTCCAGATCGATGTCAGTTCACATGAGAAGATATTTGCGCGGATAGGTGTTGACGAATCCAAGTTTCCGAAGCTATCTAAAATGAGAGACTATTACTCCGACGCGATGTTCATAGCCGAAGAACTACATGAATTGATGATGGAAATAGACGAAACCATGAAACGGTTCATCTATGATGCTTCCGTAACAAAGGTTCTCCAGACGTTCAGGTCCACATGTGAAGTAGCACTTAAAGCTGACAAGGCAGTTTTCTGCTTTGCCGATTGAAAACAACTCCAAACTGTAACGATTTCCACGTCCGTTGAAAGAATAAAATGGAAAACAAATTTGAAAAGACCATTTGGACGCAAGCTGATTTCCCACAAATGGGATGGCACGATTGCTCGATATACGCAATACAACTTGCAGATACAGTAGACCTGGATATCGACTACATTCTGAAATGGGTCATAGAGGAAGAATCCAGGTCGTACAATTTTTGGGTTGCACCGGCTACCTTGCGTTTCAACGATGCTCGAAATTTAAGAATCAATATTGACTTGGAATTTGTGAACGGACTGGAAATCGCCAAGATTGATCAGAAAATCCTGAATCAGACAGAATATGAATACCTGATTGAAACCCAGGAAGGGACAATTGAGCTGATAGCTTCTGGTTTCACTCAAACCTGCCGAAAACCGCCAGTATTAAAATCACAACAATGCTTGTCTGAGGAAGAGAGAGGCGGCTACTTGTAGAGAAAGCGAAACATTCAACAAAGCGTGGCAGACGGTCTCCGCTACGCTCCGCCGCTGCACTCTCAGCCGTTCTGTGGTCGCTGCGCGACCACAGAACGGGGCCGCGAGCTGTACCCAGCTCGCCGTTCTGCGCCGCGCTGACTCGCGCCGCAGAACAGCGACCTGGAGCGGTCCTACGCTACGACTCGCTACGCGAGTCTCCACTTCGGCCGCTCAGCTCGCGGCCCCGTTGAGCAGAGAAAAGACTGAGATGAAAATCGGAATTGAACCAAAAATCTGGAAAGATGCTTTAACGGTGATCGGAATTGCGATAATTCCAGCATTCGCAGCGATGCCTTTCGAGAAGTACATTCCCGAAACATATCTCCAAATAGCAAGTCACTATTCATCAACCCTCGGATACCTATGGCTTTGCTTCAAGGCAAAGAAAGTCGAAATTAAACATCTCGCCATTGTTGCTGTTATTGTCTGGCTGATCATGATGGGAGTCTACGCGGCGATGCTCTGGAACTTAATAGGCACGAAGTACACCATTAAAGGCATTATTCGAGGCGGATTTCTTTCAGAAGCAGTATCGGTAGTTGTGGGAAGCATACTCTACGTGACGGGAAGAGAGTTGAGATACTACTACAAATATTTCCTAAAAGGCTCAGTCTAATCAGGGCTTTAACCCGAGGAACTTTATGTATTTGATGCTCATTGGATCGGCTATAGCATTATCAAGTGTATTCCTGATGCAAAGTTCTGAAAGCTTAATCATCTATTCAGGAATGCTTATGTTGATTGTAGGTATATTTCTTATCAAGAAGGGACGTGACAAAGTCACAAGTTCAAGCCCAACAAGGCCAGTAGACCGGTCGCGATAAACCCGCGCCGGTCACCGCCCAGCCGTTCTGTGGTCGCTGCGCGACCACAGAACGGTGCCGCGAGCTGTACCCAGCTCGCCGTTCTGCGCCGCGCTGACTCGCGCCGCAGAACAGCGACCTGGAGCGGTCCTACGCTACGACTCGCTACGCGAGTCTCCACTTCGGCCGCTCAGCTCGCGGCACCGTTGGCAGGATATGAAATGAACATAAAAAAGGCACTTCAAATCATCCTCGCAATTTTCGGCGCTGTACAAGTCTCGTTTTCTTATGCCCAAGATATATTACTGGAAATGAAGGTCAAGTATCCGTACATCGCGCCGCCTGAACGGAGAAAAGTTATCACTTCAAATTACAAGGAAGTCTCGGAAGGCATGACCTCTGATGAGGTTGTTCAATTTCTTGGAAAACCAGATGAGATCATAAAGCTGTACGAACCGAAAAAAATCGAGCCCAAACAAATCGGTTACACCTACTGGTACTACATCGAGAGAGAGTCCCCAAAACGGCGAGTACAGGAAAAGCTTGTAAGGGTGTCATTTGATATGAAGTACCACGTTATAAAGGTTGCGAAGTGGGGATTTGAATAGGAGCTGCCAACCAGGAAGATGCACCGGGCCAAAATGACGCCCGGTGATCTCCCGGCCCGTTGAGCAATAAAAAGGATGAATGATGAAATGGAAATGCGCGGAGTGCGGCTCTGAGAATTCGGATGAATCAGCGCGGTGCACATGCGGCTATACAATCATTGGGGTGCTGGAGTTGGCATGGCGACCGGCTTGACCAGCGCACGGAACTCATCCGGCTGGGCAACGCTGTTGTATGCGAACTGGGCGAGTTTTTTCTGGGTATTTTCGAGAGCCTCTTCCATGGCGCGGTTATGCCCCTGCCCTGTAGTCAAATGCATGCTGGACCATCCGTGTTCCCTGAGAACAATATCGTGGTCACCGGAATCGTCGTTGTCGAATCTGAAGACGTATTTCAGGAGGATGACAGTATGCGGTGTCGTGCCTCCTGAAAAGATCGGCGTGTTAGTGAGCGCTGTTCCGATGATTCCCGGTATGACTGAGTTGTTCCCTGTCCACGAGGCCAATCCGTAAAGCTCACATGCAATCCGGACAGCCACCGACCCATTCTGATCCGCCCCGACAGTTACCGTATGTCCGCTTTCCCGTAGCGTGTCTTCGCTTCGTCGGGTCAGGACATCAAGAACGTTCTCCGTAGTGTACACTTCGGACTTCTTGTATCGCTCATACCACGGGTCGAGGTTGGTCTTTCCTCCTCCGAGGTCAATTAGGGGAACCTTGGCGACACATGGGGAGAAGTGGATCCGCCCCGTTTTGGGCGCGGGCTTGATATCTCCCGGTGCGTTCTTGTCCTTCATGGTCACCTGGAAAGTGCCGCAGCCAGCGATGTTTCCCAGAAGACCAACGACCGCCACCGCTCTTAGTGCCTTCAGCAATCCACTGTTCATCCCAGGCGCCTCCTGTTTATTGCAATAATTTGGGCACAAAATAGAAAATGCTGTTTTCTCGTAGAAGGGCCTCTCAGAGGCCGGCATCAGCGCGAAAAAATACCGATAATCGCGCGACCGATTGCCTTCTGGGTCTCCCAGTCCCTGAGGAAGGGAGCGACTGTATCCATGATGCCCTTGCGAACGCCGGCCTCCCGATTGGCTTCCGCTTGCGCCCTGGCCTCTTCTGCGGCCTTCGCAGCGGCCTCTTCGGCCTCGCGCTTTTCCTGCAGGGCGACCTCTTTTTCGACCGCTTGGTCGGTAGAAATTGAAAGGCCGGAAGATGTGGCGACCGTCTTCTTGGTCACCTTATACGGGTTGATTCCCTGGGCTTCACCCGGGCCTGCGACGGCCAGCAGGGTGACAACAATGAGATATATTCTTTTCATTGCCACTTCCTTACGTTGTCGGAGGGGGATCTGTGAAATGGTTCGCTGCGACTTTCTACCCGGCACATTTCATGGCGAGTCTTTCCATCTCCTGCGCCACCATCCGCCGCGCCCCGGCACCACGGATCAGGTTCGACCGTTCCTCCCGGAAGTGTGGATGCCGTTCGTTACGCATGGCCGAGAACCAGTTGAAGGAACCATCAACGATCGCATCGTCATCCACGATGAGCGTCTTGTGGTGAACCCTATCGGCGACCACCAGCTTTGCGCCGGCATCGAGAAGGGCCTTTACGGCGTTCTGGCAAGACTCCTTCATCAAGCCGGAAGCATCGAGATTGAACTCTTTGTCGATAAAAACGACCACTTCCACTCCACGGTTCCGGGCACCGCGCACAAGGTCCGCCACATCGTCTGCCCGGAGTGCACCGGCGGAAAGAAAGGGAGAAACCACGATTACCCGACGGGTTGCCTGGTTGAAGGCACCGCGAAGGCAGGCGCGGTGAGCTCGCACGTTGTCGAGCCTGACCACCGACACTGCAGCGTTCTCATCCTTGTCGGCCAACGCTGCCAGCCGTCTCGCCTCTGCCGAGAACTCTTCGCGCAGAGGAACGGGGGGAGCAGTTGGAGTGGTGACGGCCAGTGGGACCGTTTCAGTGCTGACAGGTGCGGTAACGGCGGAAACCAGCGCAGTGGCGCTGGCAGCTTTCCAGTCAATGCCTGAAGTCTTCGAGGAATCACCACGAACAGCGACATACACAGCGAGAACCAAGGCAATCCCGCCAGCAACCGACCCGGCGATAATCAAC
This sequence comes from Desulfuromonadales bacterium, assembly GCA_003712145.1. Classification (GTDB taxonomy): domain Bacteria; phylum Desulfobacterota; class Desulfuromonadia; order Geobacterales; family Geobacteraceae; genus Geobacter. Next base: position 6,452 of record RHLS01000038.1, read on the forward strand.
ATGACAACTGACATCCCTGACATTGCTCTTCCTCCGGCCGCATTCAGCCCGTATCATTGAGTCTGAGACATAGACCTTTAACGTCATATTTCTAGCAATCATCTACATAAGATACCATTAATACACCATATTATGTCTATAATCAACAATTATAAGACATTACGTGTCGTTACAATGCTTTCCCCAAACGAGTAGGTTGAGCCCAAGGGGACAGCGATGAAAACGACCAAGCAACTATTGGGTGCTCGAATCAAAGAACTGAGAAAAGTACGCATGTTGTCGCAAGAGCAGCTTGCGGAACTGATTGGTGTTGAACCCCGGCACATGAGCCGCATCGAGGTCGGCCAAAGCTACCCGTCCCTCGACAGGCTTGAAAAGATCGCGCAAACGCTCAACGTTCCCCTAAAAGATTTCTTTGATTTTTTGCACTTGAAAGAGGCAGAAGATCGGCTTGATGACATCAGGGAGATGTCGAAGAGCTTAAGCGAGGAGCATCAGAAGATAGTTTTTCGGTTTCTCAGGGTTCTGATGGAGCTGTAACTCGTAGTTCTCTTCCCCCTGTCATGAAGCGCTGCCGGCTCTTGACAATAATCTTTTACCCCCATCGATTTCGCTCCCCCGCCCTTCCCCTCAGATGTCTTCTCGCTGGCGACAATGCCCTTTTTGAATGAGCGATCGCGATGGTTGTGTAGAGGACAAACAATGTCAACCCCAATACAACCGCCTGCTTGTGCATATGAAACGACGGCAACAGGTTGAGTGAAAATGACATGCCGAATTCTGCTGCGCAGGCTATTACTGAAAAACGTCTATTCGTCAACATCGCTATCTCCTCCTGACAAATCATCCAAATCCTGTCTTTGCTCGGCAACCAGCGTTAATTTCATTATACAGTATATACTGTATATGTCAACGCAAAAAAATACGGCTGTTTAAGAGCCGTATTCTTGGGTGCAGCAGCAGTAATCAGAAAAGGCGGTTCAAAGCGTCTTCGTTTTCACATAAATACTTTGCGATAAGCCGTCGTAGTGCCTCGGAGCGCGTCAATCCTTCCCTCGCCGAAATCGTCTCCAGGCTTTCGCAATCTTGCGCTTCAAGATAGATGACGACACGCTTTGTCTTTGCGCCATCGTCAACCTGTTCCAGGGAAGAATCCCCGAATTTGCGGATGGCAAGCCTGGAAATACTCGACATGTTCACCCCTGTCTCGCGGAGACGGGTGATCATACTGTGTTGACGCGACGTCAGAAGGATGTTGATTTCTTTTTTGGTTATGTTCCGCATTTCTACAGCTTATGCTGTATGTAAGGTGTTTTCAAGGATAAACGCGCCAATCTGTCCTGCCGCAAGCAGGACAAAATCACGGGGATCGGTCAGATCGCTGGAGTCGTTAGCCGCGGCATCTCACTCGCCCCGGCTTCAGTGTGCTACTTGCCGAGGTAGTGCTCGGTGATGTCGCTTCGGGAATGGCCCATCTCCCCGCTGACAATAGCCAGACCCTGCTCATAACTGTAACCAGCCTGTTGCAGTTCACCCATCCGACCAATCGCATGGTTCCACCGCAAGCCGTGGCTGCCATGCCCCTCGTAGGTCTCGCCGATACGCGCGGCTGCTTCCTTGAGCCCGTCCCGCACGGCATCCGGCGCGACCGAGAACAATCCGTTGCCCTCTGCCACGGCTTTTTCAAGCTCACGAAAGACAACCATCGGCACATATATTGAGTATTCCTTTCCACCCTTACCGTTGTCGATCTGGAGCATCCCGCTCACCTTCCCGGTCCACGGGTCCTGCCCGATACCAAGCAGTTGCTCTTCTTTCACATAAGTCGCCTCGGCGACCCGCGCACCGCCGCCGAGCATGACCGAGGCGGCAAGCCGTGCGTCGGGGTTGGACATCGCGGCGACAAGGGGTTGTGGCGCATCGTAGGCGCGGTTGCCGGAAAAACGATCGAGTTTTTCCTGCGCTTCGGCGCGAATGCCGCTGAGGTCCCAGCCATAGCTCAGGCCGGTGTCGTGAGTTGCGGAATGGCGGCAAAGCGCTACCTCCAATTTTTCCATGGCAGCGCAGTACGTTGACAGGGTGTTTGCCGCCAAGCCGGCGGCGATCTTGGCGGACAAAAATGATGTGACATGCTCTTGGCGGAGCTGTTCGATATCGAAGGTCCGTGAATTGAGGCCGAAGGTGCTCTTAACATAGCTTCCCAAGTCCCTCCAGATTCCCCTGTAGTCGTCGGCGGACTTGAAACTATATATTCCTGTCTTCTTCCCGATCTCGTGCCAAGTCCTGGCACCCGCTTTTCTGGCCTCTTCCTTGGCCGAATGCTTGCTTTGGCCGATGCAGTTGACGTGGCCAAATAACTCCTGAACTTGAAAATTTATCGAACCTCGCATGTTTTCTCCCGTTACTGCAGCCGAATTTATGAACCCCCGGCAAGGGATCAGTTGACTTAAGATCAATTGCGATTTTTTACGAGGCCGCTTACCTCTTTTGCTGCACTTGACTCTATGTGCCAGTTTGCTCACCGACTCTGGCTATGTCGGGTCTTTGATTACCGGATAGGACATCCCGGGTCCTTTGCTTCCGGCCTGCGCCACAATCGTGGCTATGGCCGAGCTTCGTCCCATTCCTGGAACCGGGGCCTGACGGCCCCGCCCTTTTGTGGTCATGAATGACCGCCGCAAAAGAGTGCCGGCTACCGTGCCGTTTCCGGCTTTCGCCCCTGCGCGCACCGGTACGTGCGCCACGTCAAGAACTGCCTCTGTGGCAAGTTCGGTATGCTTCGCGAACGACAAAGGGTCGTTCTCAGATTCTCTCGACATAACAGTATGCAGGATGCAAAAAACCCCAAATGCTAATACGCACTTGGGGCCGGACGCTAACGCGTCATCTCTTTTGTCAACAACTGGACTATCGCTTTGGTGTGTGAGTTCCCCCCGATGTCGCGATGCTAAAAACGACATCCGCTCTCTGGGGCGGGAGAGAGAGCATGGGGGTGAGCGGGGCACGGCCGACGGCCACAAAATTATGTGGCGGCAGCTTCCGCTGGTTGGGTGGAATTTTACGCTCTAAGGCGCGTGTCCTCAATAAGAGGAGTGCCGTTTTGCGGCAAGATTAAAAACATTATCGGCGCATCTGCGGAAAAAATCAACGCATTTTTTCAATGGCGGCAGCGCCCGCCCGCTCCGCGGCCGGGCGCGATTTACGTCCGAAGCCTTCGGCTTCGGACGAGCGGAGTGCTGCGCCCTCCGCTTTATGTGCTCCTCACGTCGCACATAAAGCGGAGTGATTCCGTGGATATTTCGGATAAAAGTTACGCTGAGTATAGCGTGTAAAGTTACGCCAGATGGTAAAGTTTTTGTCTGCCGCGCCGATACTATACTTGTATCCCGCATCGTAGCCAGTGCCCGACGGATGTGTGTCAGAATGTCCCGAACCCATATTAATCCCGAAACGTTGACCTATCCTTGCGCCGACAAGGTCATCGCCGAGTTCACCAAGCTGCGTCCGGCCGAGCGTGATGCGCTCGAGCGCTGGCTCTGCCGCGAGGGCGAGCCGATCAGGCTCGAGGTGCTGCGTCGCCAATCCACAATGGTGCAGCGGTTTACCAGTGAGGGCCGCGCCGGGGACTCTGCCAAGGCGGCGCTTTGGAAGCAGTACCAGTTTGAAGTGCTCTTTTCGCTTCGTATCCTTGCCATATATTCCCTGCGCTATGAAGAACAGCGGATGCGGAAAAAGTCGGAGAAGAGCAAGGAAGAGGTCGCCGCGGCGGCCGAAATTCGCACGCTGCGCATCGCCCGTTTAAAAGCACAGAAAAAACGCCGGGCCGCACCGCGTACGGCGCAGTTTCGCGATCATCATTACCAGTTGGTGGCTGAATTACGTCGGCAGGGGCTGAGCTGGCGCGAGTGCAGCCAGTATCTTCTGCAGTATCACCACGTGACTTATGCCTATCCTTGGCTTCAACGGGCCACTGCCCAAATCGAGTCAGAAATTGCCGCCGCTGGTATTGCTGACGACTAAACCCGCTTTGAATCTCGCCTGATTAACCCCGCCATTCACCACCCTTGCCTGAAGGGGTGCATCGTTATAGGTTGCCCCTCCTCACATTCTCCGAGAGCCCCCTTCGCCTTCTTGATTCTTATGGGCTGAAAAATGTCTGCGTCAGCTTGCATTATTTGATATGCAAGCGGACAGATCCCGGCAGTTACCTGCCGGCGCGCCAGATGGCGGGATCATGAGTGATCTCGGCCGTGGCGATTTATGAATGATGCGCGATGGAAACTTTAACGGCATCTCAGGATTGCAGCTATGGACCAACAACCCATTGAGATGATTGACCTCGCTACCTTTGCCGAGCGGATGGGGATAGCGGAATCGACGGCGTGGAAATGGATTCGCAACGGCAAACTCAAGCCGGGCCGGCATTTCATCAAGCTTGATCGGATTATCCGCTTCGCCTGGGGGCAGGAACTTATCAATCGGCTCATGGAGGATTGCCAGGAGATTGACGAGAACGACCCATCCCAGGAAGGGAGCAAAAGACGCCACCCTGTCCGCAACGGACAGGGTGCAATCAATATAACATATTAACTTAATTGACTAATTCAACCATGCATGGCATCCTATTTATCTTGGCACTGAAGCCGGATAGAAAGGAGGATGCCATGGAGAGAATCTAAATGAAAAAAGCCATGAATCTGGAAACTCTCGACGTGAAGCCGTCGTTCGGCTCCATTGTCAAAATGAAACGCTCCACCTCCCTATACGTCGACATTTACTATCATGAACGCCGGGTCCGTATGTCGTCGGGACTTGACGATACGAGGGAGAACCGGGAGAAGCTAACCCGGTTTTTGAACAAAGTGGGCGAGAAGATCGAACAGCGCACCTTCTGTTTTGCCGAGGCGTTTCCGGGTGCGGACGAATCGTTGAAGCGTTTCTTCGCCGAGAAGGAAAAGCGAGTAATCCACCCCGAGCCGGAGCATGTGACCTTCAGCCAGTACACCAAGCGGTGGCTGCAGGATGTCCTCCCCCGGTTTTCATCGGGCAAGCAGGACGATTACCGCAAGGATATCGAGTACCGACTCCTCCCTTTCTTCGGCAAGCTCCCCTTCACCCGGATCAGCGGAGTGATGCTGCGGGAATTCGTGGACGGGCTCACCTGGAAGGATGGCAAGCACAAAGGGAAGCCCCTGTCGCCCCACCGAAAGCGCAATATCCTTATCCCATTGAAGGCCATTTGGGAGGATGCCTGCGACGAGTACCAGTGGGATTTGCGGGATCCGTTCCGGGCGGCAAAGAAGCGGATTCGGGAGGATGCGGGGCAGCAGGAGAAGAAGGAGCGGGAAATCTTCCTGTTCAGCGAATGGCAGCAGTTCCTCGACAACATGGACCCGTACTATCACCCGGTCACGGAAATCATGCTGATGACCGGCATGATTGCCAGTGAGATACGGGGGTTCAGGAAAGCTGACAGCACCCCACAGCTTCTGCACGTGCGTAATTCAATCGTCAAGGGCGTTGAAAAGGAAAAACTGAAGACACAGTACCGCAAAAGGGATATCCCGGTAACAAACGCCATCAGAAGACGGGTGATGACGGCTGCGTCAGCTTCGCCGGGAGAGTATGCCTTCACCATGAAGGACGGCAGGCCGTTTGACTTCAACTCCTATCGCAAGACGGTCTGGAACCCCGCCCTGGCAGCGGCAGGGCTTACCAACAAGGTCCCCTACTCCTCACGGCACTCGCTGGTGCAATGGGCGCTCGTGGTCGGCATGACACCGGTTCGGCTCGTGGAGGTCATGGGACACCGGGACAAGAAGATGATCTTCGGGGTGTACGGGAGATACCGTCAGGGGCTCGTGGAAGAGCGGCGGGCAATCCAGGAATACCTGGGGGAAGACTTCCTGAATCCTGAAAAAGCTGCGGCCCTTGTTCCTCACAGTGAGACTTTCAGTGAGACACAAGGGCCGGATGGGGCTAACCGCTTGAAAGCAGTTGGTTTTTAATGGAGCGGGAAACGGGATTCGAACCCGCGACTTCAACCTTGGCAAGGTTGCACTCTACCACTGAGTTATTCCCGCGAAACAGGTTCCCGTTATATAGCAAACGAGATTTTCATCGTCAACACTTTTTTTCGCCGAGGATGAAACAATGTGGTTCCCAGAGCGCATCAGGCGGCGCTTCGGGCGATAGCCGCCGCTTTGCGCTCTTCGGCCACGACGCCGTCCCGGAGGTGGATGGAACGGTCGGCATAGGCGCAGTTCTCGGGGTTATGGGTTACCATGACCACGGTCTGCCCCTCGTCGTTGAGGCGACGGAAGAGCTCCATCACCTCTTCGCTCGTTTTCGTGTCGAGGTTGCCGGTGGGCTCGTCGGCAAGGAGGATCGGCGGCTTCTTGACAATGGCGCGGGCAATGGCGACCCGCTCTTGCTCGCCGCCGGAGAGCTGGTTGGGAAGGCGGTCGGCCTTTCCGGCAAGCCCTACCCGCTCAAGGGCTTCCATCGCGGCCTGCAGCTTTTCTGCTTTCTTCATTTTGATGATGGCCAGAGGAAGCATGACGTTCTCCAGGGCCGTGAGGTACTGGATGAGGTGAAACGACTGGAAGACAAACCCGAGGTTCACGGCCCGAAAGTCGGCGAGCCGCTCGCCGGGGAGCTCGTAGAGCTGTATGCCTGCCATCTCCACGGTGCCGGCGGTCGGATGGTTCATGCCGCCCAGGACCGACAGGAGCGTGCTCTTTCCCGAGCCCGACTGCCCCATGATGGTGACGAATTCGCCGGCTTCGATGGCGAGGTCTACCCCTCGCAGGGCCTCGACGGTTTCATCGCCGCTCACGTAGTGCTTCTTCAGATTCTCAATTCGTATGAGTGTCACGTTTCCCCCTGAAGTGCTAGCTTGTGCCCCGCGCCTGTCCTACAGCGCCCTCAAGGCTTCCGTCGGGTCCATCCTGCTGGCGTGGAGGGCCGGATAGAGGCTGGCCAGCATTCCGACAATGAGTGAAAGGGCGATTGAGCCGGCCATGACGGTCGTATCCCAGACCAGGGCCGCATCCTTTGACTCGGCCATGAACGGCAGGGCGAGCTTGGCGCCCCCCATGCCGGCGGCGTAGCCAAGGACGCCGGCCAGGAGGCTCACCAGGGCCGCTTCCAGGAGGATGATCCGCATGATGTGGCCCCTGCGGAAGCCGATGGCCCGGAAGACACCGATCTCGGTGGTCCTTTCGGTGACGCTCCCCATCATGGTGACGAAGACGATGAGGGAGCCGATGAAGATGACGACGCCGGCCACGGCATAGGCAAAGCGTCTGAAGTGGTCGAGAGCCTTGAGCCGCGACTCCACCACCTGCTGGATGGCGGTGACCTTGGCCTCGGGGAGCTTCTCGGCGATCTGCACCACCATGTCGCCGATGGGGCAGCCGGAGCAGAGGGCGGCCACTTCAACGAGCGTTATCCGCCCCTCCTTGCCGAGAAGTTTCTGGGCTCCGGCCAGGGGCATGAAGACGAGGGAGTCGTCCTGGGAGCCGGTCTGCTCAAGGACTCCGGCGACGGTGAACGGCTTGCCGGCAACCTGAACGGTGTCGCCGGGGGTCAGGTGGGCGGAGTCGGCCGCGGTGCTTCCAAGGAGAACTTCTCCTTCTTTTTTGGGTACTTCGCCGAACACTCTCCACCACTGCTTCATCTTCAACTCACTGTCGAAGTCGACGCCGACGAGCAGCGCATCCTTCCCGCCGAGGCGGACGCCGCCGAGTACCTTGGGGGAGACGGCGAGGACGTTCTTGCTGTTCTTGATGGTGGTGATCCTGACCAGATCCTCCTGGCGGATTTCGCGCTGGTCGAAGGTGACCCGACCGAGGCTGATGCCGCCGTAGCTCATGGAGAGGTCGTTGCTCTGGGGCATGATGAGGATGTTGGCCCCGAACTCGTCCATCTTCTTGCCGATGTCGCTGGACATGGAGGTGGTGAGGGTCACCAGGGTCACGATGGTGGCGATGCCGACCATGAGTCCGATGGTGAGGAACGCCATTTTCGCCTTGCGGCGGCGCAGGTTATTGATGGAGATGGTGTGAAGTTTCATCGTCTCTCGGCTCTCCGGTCAGGTTTCGCGGGACATCAGAAGTAGCGGGTTCCGGCATCCAGATCGGCGGTCTTGATGACCAGGTTGTTACCCGTCAGCGTGGAAGGGAGATAGGAGGGGTTGCAACCACCGACTGAGTGGGGACCGATCCGATTGGTGTCGAACTTCTTGTTGCACTGGCGACAGGTCATGGAGGTACCGTCCTGGATGTACCCCTTTTTCTCCTTGTAGCAGACGTCGCAGGCATCGAAGGCCGTCTTGATCGTGCCGTCTGGAGCCTTGACCACAAAGAAGCTTACGTCCTTGCCATCGACCTTGTACGTAAAGAGATGGGCCTTGCCGTCGGAAACCTTGGTCAGCGGGATGGTGACAACACCGTTAGTCGCCTTTACCTTCTCTCCCTTGCCGAAGCCGGGAATGCCGAACGCCGCCACGGCCGCCGCGCCACCAAGCACCACTGCCAGTGCCACAAGACAGAATTTGACGATACGATTAACTTTCATGCCTGAATACTCCCTTCAATCAATTCGTTATTTAGGAACCGGCTGTCCCTTTCCGCAACATCCGCCGCCGCACCCACCCTTCGACGGAGCCGCGGCGATGCTCTTTCCGGTCATTGCCTTGTACTGGTCCGGGGAAAGGACCTGGAGGATGCTGCTGCCGAAGCCTGTAGCCGTGACCTTTTCGGCAAGAGCTTCAGCCCCCACGAGCTTCGAGTCGTAGCCCACCACAACCTGCCCTGCATCCACGCTGACCTGCACCGACGCGACACCTGCGTGGCCCTTTAATGCCTGTTCGATGCGCGAGGAGCAGCTGCCGCAGGTCATGCCGTGGGTCCGCAGCACCGCCACCGTGTCGGCGGAGGCCTCAAGCCGGACCGAGAACGCGAAGATGCCGACCACGACAATGGCGGCAACAACCAGTGCTCCGTTGAGTATCGTTTTTCTGTTCATGTGGGATCTCCCTGTTACCGTCACCCTGCCCTGAAGCGCGGCCAGTCACGAGTGAGCGTTCTGATGTCATTTCATTAACAAGTGTCGTGCCAACAGAGAACAGATCAATAACATGCCGATATTATTGAAGTCAGCACAAGAAGTATCCACCGATTATTCTTCTTATGCAGAATTGTACTCAGGCCCTCTGCGGACTATTCCACACTTCCTGCCATCAAGAAGATCGAGTCGCACCGGGCAGTCATGCAAGGTATTGACAGCCAGCACAGCCACGGGTATATCTGTGCTCCGTCTCTCCACCACGCTGCCTCGAAAGGAACAACGTCATGGAATGGCTCGCCGATCCACAGGCCTGGATCGCCCTGGTAACTCTCACCGCCCTTGAAATCGTTCTGGGCATCGACAACATCATATTCATCTCAATCCTGGCGGCAAAACTGCCCAAGGATCAGCAGGAGAAGGCCCGGCTCACCGGCCTGCTGCTGGCAATGTTCACCAGGGTGGCGCTTCTGTTCTCCCTTACCTGGCTCATGGGGCTCACCACTCCGCTCTTTGCGGTGGCCGGGAAGGAGATCTCGGGTCGAGACCTGATCCTCATTGCAGGCGGGCTCTTCCTGCTGGCCAAGAGCACCATGGAGATCCACGAGAAACTGGAGGGGGAAGAAGGTCACTCCTCAGCAAAGGCGGCAGCATCCTTTGCCGGAATCATCTTCCAGATTTTGCTTCTGGATATCGTCTTCTCCCTTGATTCCATCATCACCGCCATCGGCATGGCAAGCAGGCTCGGCATCATGGTTGCGGCGGTCGTCATCGCCGTCGGATTCATGATGTTCTTCTCCGGCAAGATCAGCGCCTTCGTGGAAAAGCACCCGACCATCAAGGTGCTTGCCCTCTCCTTTCTCCTGCTGATCGGCGTGGCTCTCATCGGCGACGGTCTCGGCATGCACATCCCCAAGGGGTACATCTATTTCGCCATGGCCTTCTCCGTGGGGGTCGAGATGCTCAACATGCGGTTACGCAAAGGCTCACCCGTAAAGCTGCATCAGCCCTATGTGGAGGAGAATAACGGCTGACGGCCGGTTCACATCGTCCCTCTCTCTGGTACACTGGTATGTAACTACACCGTTACCGGCGGGACGCCATGAAAAAGACCACCATTTGGATTGTCTTTCCCCTGGTCGGCGCCCTCCTCTTCTGGGGCGCCGACGCCCTTGTAATGGCCTACAAGGGCATGTGGCCCGCGGCGGTCTGGGTCACAGCCAAGACCATCGCCCTCCCCATCGCCTGCGGCACGGCCTTCTGGCAACTGGTCAAAGCCTCCTCTTCCCAGGGGAGGCTCATGTCCGTCGCCATGGCCATGCTCTGGGGCATCTGGCTCTCTGGTCCCTTCTACTTCCTGCTCTTTCACCTCTCCTTCGGCGGACGGCCCATGACGACAGGGGAGATGCTCTTTCACATCGCCCTGTTCCCCCTCGCGACACTGATGGTTTCGCTGTTCAACGGCTCCTTTGGCGGACTCGCGATAACCTCTGCACTGCTCGGCCTCCTGGGCACCGGATGGTTGGGGGTTCCTGGACAGAGAGCAGAGACCAAAAAAGGGGATGACCCCAAGGCCACCCCCTCCGAACACCCCTGACGCACACAAGTCTTCCTACTTCACCTCGTACCAGAACTTGGCGCTCCGCACCTTGTCATCCTTCACCTTGAACTTGCTCATGACACCGTACTTCCCCTTTTTCGAGAGGTCGAAGTCGCCGCCGAAGTGCCCGTGCATCCCCATGAGATCCTTTGTCTGGGCGGCCTTGTCCGGCCCTTGAACCTTGACCTTGACGGTACCCTCGGTGATGGCCTTGCCGGTTTTGGCATCGGTGAACGTGACCGACAGGTGATGGGTCTCCTTCACCCCCTTGGGCATCTCCATTCCCATGGCCTTCATGGCCTCGGCCATGGTCTGGATGGTGAAGACGGACTTGATCCCGTCAACTACCTCCTCGTGGGCAACATTCCCCTTCATGGCGGCATGCTGCTTCATGTCGTGACCGGCGTGATCCGCTGCCAGGAGCGCCACGGGGGCAGCAAGGGCGAAGGATGCTGCTGCGATGATAACTGCGAATGTTTTCATGGTCTGTTCTCCTTTTTTGTTGTGTAGTCGTTTGATCAGTGGCTTATTCCGGAATGTTTCAGCTTCCCCTTCCGCAGATCCCGTACCTTCATCAGCACGAAGATCACCGGAGTCATGATGAGGACGTGGATGGTTGACGAGAACATCCCGCCGATCATGGGGGCGGCGATGGGCTTCATGACGTCGGAGCCAGTGCCGGTGGCCCACATGAGGGGGATGAGGCCGATGAGGGAGGTGGCGACGGTCATGAGCTTGGGCCGCAGGCGCAGTACCGCCCCCTCGAAGGCGGCCTCGTAGATGTCCCCCTCGGTGACGGGGCCGGCCAGAAGCCGCTTGTCCAGGGCCTCGTGGAGATAGACCACCATCACAACGCCGGTCTCCACCGCCACGCCGTAGAGGGCGATGAACCCGACCCAGACCGCCACCGACATGTTGTACCCCAGCAGCGCCACGAGATAGACCCCTCCCACAAGGGCGAAGGGTACCGAGAGCATCACCATCAGAGCCTCGATACCCGACCTGAAGGTGAAGTAGAGGATGACGAATATGATGAGCAGCCCGACCGGAAGGAGGATCTGGAGGCGGCTCTTGACCCGGAGCTGCTCCTCCCACTGGCCCGCCCAGGTGAAATAGTACCCCGGCGGCATCTTCAGGTTCTTCTCCAGGGCCTCCCGGGCGTCGGTCATGACCGCCCCCATGTCGCGTCCCCGGACGTTGAGGAACACGATGGAGCGAAGCAGCCCCCCCTCGCTGGCAAGCTCCGGCGCGCCGGTGGAGAGCTTGAGTTTCGTCACTTGGGAGAGCGGCACCTGGGCGCCTCCCATGCCGGAGACCAGAATCCGCTGGATGGCCGGGACGGAGTCCCGGTAGTCGCGCAGGTAGCGGATGCGGATCGGGAATCGGTTACGACCCTCCACGGCGGTGGTGAGGGTCTCGCCCCCCAAGGCCGTGCCGATCACCTCCTGGATGTCGGCCACGGACACGCCATAGCGGGCCGCCGCCTCCCGATCGATGTCGATGTCCAGGTAGTTGCCGCCGGTGACCCGCTCGGCCACCACGTCCACCGCCCCCGGCACGGCCTTGATGATCTCCTCGGCCTGGAGGGAGAGCCGCCGCAGCTCGTTCAGGTCGTTGCCGAAGATCTTGAGGCCGAGGGTGGTCCGCACGCCGGTGGAGAGCATGTCGATCCGGTTGATGATGGGCTGGGTCCAGCCGTTGCGCACCCCCACCTGCTGGAGCTTCGCGTCCAGCTCGGAGATGATGTCGTCCTTGGTGATGCCGGGGCGCCACTCCTCCTTTGGCTTCAGCAGGATGATCGACTCGAACATGGAGACCGGCGCCGGATCGGTGGAGGTCTCGGCCCGCCCCACCTTCCCCAGCACGTACGCTACCTCCGGGTGGCTCTTGATGACGGCGTCCTGCACCTGTATCAGTCGCTTCGCCTCGGTTATAGAGACGTTGGGGAGAGTCACCGGCATGTAAAGGAGCGATCCTTCGTCCAGGGGGGGCATGAACTCGCTCCCCATCTTCCAGAAGACCGGCACCGCCACGGCCAGGGCCAGGATGTTGAGGGCGATGACCGTCTTTTTCCACTGCAGGCACCAGCGGAGCACCGGCGAATAGGCGGCGATGAAGAAGCGGGATACCGGGTTCACCTCCTCCTTCGGCATCCTTCCCCTTAGGAAGTAGTAGGAGAGGACCGGGACCAGGGTGACGGCGATGACCGCCGCGAAGACCATGGCAAAGGTCTTGGTGAAGGCCAGCGGGTGGAAGAGCTTTCCCCCCCTCCCCTCCAGCATGAAGATCGGCACGAAGGAGAGGATGATCACCAGCATGGAGGAGAAGATGGCCGGTCCCACCTGCTTGGAGGCGTCGATGATCACCTCCAGCCGCTGCTCGTCCCGCTCCTCGTCGGGCAGCTCCGAGAGCCGCCGGTAGCAGTTCTCCACCATGACGACCCCGGCGTCCACCAGCTCGCCGATGGCGATGGCGATCCCCCCCAGGGACATGATGTTGGAGGTGACCCCCAGGTATTTCATGGTGATGAAGGCGGCCAGCATGGCAATGGGGAGCGTCAGCACCACCACCAGGGAGCTGCGGAAGTGGAGGAGGAAGACGATGACCACCAGGGTCACCACGATGGACATCTCGATGAGCGCCTCGCGCAGCGTTCCCATGGCGCGCATGATAAGGTCGGAGCGGTCGTAGGCTGTGACGATCCTGACCCCGGGAGGAAGCCCCTTCTCCAGGGCCGTGATCTTTTCCTTCACCCGGTCGATGACGTCCTTGGCGTTCTCGCCGTAGCGCATGACCACGATGCCGCCAACCGCCTCCCCCTGGCCGTTCAGGTCCAGGAGTCCCCGCCGGATGGCGCCGCCGGTCTGGACAGTCCCCAGGTTCTTCACATAGACCGGCGTGCCGCGCATGTCGGCGGCAACGACGATATTCTCCAGGTCGGCCGTCGACTTCACGTAGCCGCGTCCCCGGATCAGGAATTCGGCGTCGGCCTGCTCCACCAGCCGCCCGCCGGCGTCGTTGTTGGCCCGTTTCACCGCCTCGGCCACCTGGCCCGTGGTCACCTTGTAAGCGAAGAGCTTGTGGGGGTCGAGATCGATCTGGTACTCCCGGACGAAGCCACCGATGGAGGCCACCTCGGCCACTCCGGGAACGGTGTTGAGCTGGTAGCGAACGAACCAGTCCTGCAGCGTCCGGAGTTGCTCCAGGTCGTATCCCTTCCCCTCGACGGTGTACCAGAAGACGTGTCCCACGCCGGTGCCGTCGGGACCCAGGGTCGGCGTCACGCCGGCCGGCAGGAGCGACGAGGCGTAGTTCAGCCGCTCCAGGACCCGGGTCCGGGCCCAGTAGATGTCGGCCTTGTCGTCGAAGATCACGTAGATCATCGAGAAGCCGAAGGCGGAGGAAGCCCGCACCGCCTTCACCCGGGGGAGACCTTGGAGGTTGGTGACCAGCGGATAGGTCACCTGGTCTTCCACCACCTGGGGCGAGCGGCCAGCGTAGTCGGTGAAGACGATCACCTGGTTGTCGGAAAGGTCCGGAATGGCGTCAACCGGCGTCCTGTAAACCGCCCAGACGCCCCATGCCACCACCAGGGCGAAAGCCGCCAGGACGACGATCCGGTTGCGGGCGGAATATTCGATAATGCGTTCGATCATAATAAATTCCCGCCCTTACATCTTCATATCATCCATATTCATGTCGTTCTTCTTGCCGGGAGCGGCCGGCTTCTGCGGCTCACCCTTCGCCCCCGGCGCGGCGCCGTGCTGGCTGTGGTCCTGGGTCGAACCGCCCCGCAGCTGCGATTCCGAATCGATCAGGTAAGCGCCTGACGTGGCGATGATCTCCCCCTGCGCCAGCCCGGAGAGAATCTGCACCTGGTCGCTGATCCGCGCCCCGGCCTTGACCTCCCGGGGCTCGAAGGTCCCCTCCTTCACCTGCACCCAGATCATCTGACGCGTGCCGGTATCCATGACCGCCGTGGCCGGGACGACCACGGACGAGCCGAGGGGGACCTTGATGAGAGCATTCACGAACATGTCGGGCTTGAGTTTCAGCCCCGGGTTGGAGAGCTCGATCCGCGCCTTGATGGTCCGGGTCTTGGGGTCGAGGAAGGGATAAACCATTGCTACCCGGCCGGCAAAGGTCTTGCCGGGCCAGCCGGCGGACATTACCTCCACTGGCTGCCCCACCTTCACGAAGGAGAACTCGTTCTCATAGACCTCCGCCTCCACCCAGACCGTCGAAAGATCGGCGATGGTGAAGAGCGGGTCTCCCATGTTCACGTACTGCCCCTCAAGGGCGATCTTCTCGATCACCACGCCCGAGAGCGGGGTGTAGACCGGCAGCTTGATGTTCGGCTGCCCCGCCTTTTCGAGCCCGGCGATCTGCTCTTCCTTCACCCCCAGGAGAAGAAGCCGCTGCCGTGCCGACGCCACGAGCCCCTGCCCCCCCTGTGAGATGGAGGCAATGGGGGAGTCCTTCAGCCGGTCGCGACTTCTGAGGGCCAGGAGGTATTCCTGCTGGGCCGAGACCAGGTCGGGAGAGTAGAGTTCCGCCACCGGCTTCCCCTTGGAGACATAGTCACCCACCGCATTGACGAAAAGCCGGTCGATCCGTCCCGCCACCCAGGCGGTCACCTTCGCCTGCCGGCGCTGGTCGTAGGACACGATGCCGGTGGCGCTGATCTCCTTGGTCAGGGGCTTAAACTCGGCCGCCTGGACCGCCACGTTGGCCATCACCATCTGGGTAGTGGAGAGGGCAACCTGGGAGAGCTTTTCCAGCTCCTTGGCGTCGGCCTTGCCACCCTCCACCTTCTTCACCAGGTTCATGTTGCAGATGGGGCAGGCCCCCGGCTTGTCCTTCACGATGAAGGGGTGCATGGGGCAGGTGTACTCCACCTTGGCCTCGGCGGCATGGTCGTGACCGTCACCTTTCGTCGCCTCCTGACCTTTTTTCTGGCATCCGGCGGACAGGGCAACGAGGAGCATCAGAAGCGTAATGATGCACTTGTTCGGTACTATCATCAGAAAACCTCACGGTCGTTTGTCGTAGGGGCGCCGCTTGCTGCGCCCTGGTTCATCAGCACTTCGGACGCAGTAAGCGGCGCCCCTACGGCAGGTCCGTACCCACCAGCGCTTCCAGCTGCGCCCGCCGAATCTGGTACTCGGCCAGCGACTCGTAGTATTCCCGCTCGTAGTTGAAAAGGGTCAAGCGGTTGTCCAGCAGGGTGAGAAAATCGACCTTGTTCACCCGGTAGCCGATGGTGGCCGACTCCAGCGACTGCTCCGCCTGGGGGATAATGCCGGTCTTGTAGAGTTGTGCCAGCTTGTCCCGGCGTTCCATCTGGGCCAGGTTGTCGGCGATGCCGAGGCTGATGCCGTTGGAAAGATTGTTCAGCTCTGCCCGCGCCATCTCGGTTTCGGCCGACGCCTCCCGCGCCATAGCATGGCGCCGCTCCCTCTGGATAGGGAGGTTGAAGGTGACGCCGGCGGAGTACATGTCGTAGCCCGCCTCCATCTCGCTCAACGGGTCCCGCTGCATGTACTCTAAGGAGAGGTTGAAATCCGGGAAGAATTCCTTCTCCGCCAGGCGGTGGCCCGCCTCCCCCTTCTCCATGAGCGCCCGCAGGCTCTTGTACTGGGGACGGTTTTCCTCGGCCAGGGACCGGAGCTGCGCGGCCGACTGGACGAGGGGCTTAATCTCGAAATCGTGAACCCACCCCACCGGCGTCTCAGGGGGGCGGAAGAGGAGCGCGTTGAGGGTCGCCTGGAAGCTCTTGCGCCGCTGCTCCAGGGTGATCTTCATGTCGAGCATCCGCGACCGCTCCACCTGGGCCTTGAAGACATCCTGCTGGGCCCCCTGGCCCACGGAATACTTGGTCTCGGCCAGGGCGATGAAGTCATCCATGATCCGGATGTTCCGGTCGACGATCTCCTGCTCCCGGTCGGTGAGGAACAGCTGGTAGTACGTCTCTTTCACCATCCGGGCAAGCTCCAGCTTCCGCTCCTCCACCTGCCACCGGAGTGCTTCGGCATCCTTCGCCGCGATCTCCTCCTTCAGCGCCCGCTTGCCCCAGAAGGGGAGCTGCTGGCTGATGCCGATGACCCGCTGGCTCATGGGGTCGCGCCGGGAGTCGAACGGATCGCGGAACAGAAAGTTCTGAAACTTGAACATGACCATGGGATCGTCAAGCGCGCCCGCCTGCTTCACGCGGCTCGTGAACATCTCCCAGCGGGCCTGGGAGGCCTTCAGCTCGGGATTGCTGGCAAGGGCCGACTCGACGAGCTTCGGCAGCTCTTCGTGCCGCGGCGAATCGTCGGCAGTGGCGGGTGTGATCGGGAACAGGAGACAGGTCGCTACAGCGAGCATGCCCCCCAGGAAACGCAGCTTCATGACACTCTCCGGATGGTTTCGTTGAACAGACGTCTTACATTTGGCGTGCCACAGCCGCAACAGACCGATATTACGACAGCATGGCCATTGAGGGCATACGGCGGGTGCAGAATAGTCAACAGCGACGGTGGAATATTCTCCGAAGAGTATAGACCACTGCGGGGTATCCGCAACGAATGGTGGGATTTGGCGGCAACGGACTGGGGAAATGTCACGGGGAAAAGGGAAGCGATGAAGGGACAGTCGGGATCAGAGCCGGATCGAAGGCGTCGGCAGCCCAGGCGAGGATCTCGCGGCATGACGCGCCCGACATCGATGGGGGTGGCTGCTGCCCCAGAAACCGCAGGGCCGCCAGAAGCAGTCCGCCGCCATCAGCGGCGAGATTCCTGCCGGAGTCGAGCGAAAGGGCGTTGTCCCGCTTGGAGAGCTTGGCGCCGCCGGGTCCGGTAACCAGAGGCAGGTGGCAGTAGACGGGGGTCTCGAATCCGAGGAGCCGCTGAAGGTGGATCTGCCTGGGCGTCGAGGAGAGAAGGTCCGCGCCTCGCACCACCTGGTTCGCCCCCTGCTCGGCATCGTCCACGACCACCGCCAGCTGGTAGGCGAAGAGGCCGTCGGCCCGCTTCACCACAAAATCGCCGCAGACGGAGGCCAGATCATATCGTTTCTCTCCCAGGACCAGGTCTCGGAAGGTCACCGGCACGTGACTCACCTTCACGCGGTACGCCCTGGCCTCCTTCCCCGGCGGCAGGCCATTGCGGCAGAGGTTTGGGTAGGCTACCTCCCCTTCCCCGTCGTGGGGAGCCGTGGCGGCCCGGGCGATCTCCGCCCGTGAGCAGCCGCAGGGATAGACATCACCCGATGCCAGGAGCCGCTCCAGGGCAGCCTGGTAGGCGTCGGTCCGGTCGCTCTGCCGGATGATCCCGCCGTCCCACGCAAACCCAAGGGCCTCCAAGGTCCGCAGGATGTCGTCCGCCATCCCCGGCACCACCCGGGGGGTGTCCAGGTCTTCCATCCGGAGGAGCCAGAGTCCCCTATAACGCTTCGCCATGGCGTAACTCCCCACGGCCGCCACCAGGGAGCCGGTGTGGAGCGGCCCTGTGGGGGACGGAGCAAAGCGGCCCACAGTCATGTTTGCCGAGGGCATCTGTTCAGGAATCATGGTTCGCGTAACCTCGGGCGTGATCGGAGAAAACCTACACGGTCGACCGAAGGAAGTCAACGGCTGGAGTTCCCTCGTCGGAAGGGGGGATCATGGCTCATGCCCGTGGAGATGAGCGCTACAGGCGG
Source organism: Desulfuromonadales bacterium (assembly GCA_003712145.1). Taxonomy (GTDB): domain Bacteria; phylum Desulfobacterota; class Desulfuromonadia; order Geobacterales; family Geobacteraceae; genus Geobacter. The sequence goes on from RHLS01000038.1 coordinate 24,801, forward strand.
AAAAATTGGCTGCGTGACCCGCCATACTTCTTATTGAATGATTCTGATGCCTTGCCACCAGAGCACAGTTGGTGCTAATCTAGTGATCATCGCATACCGCACCCAGATTCAGGCGGCGCCATCCCGGCCGCCTGTGGCTTTTTATGGAGATACCCCCCATGTCCCAGCACCAGTTCCTCATCGACACCCACGCCCACATCGATGGTCGCGACTTCGCCACCGATTTCGACGCCATGCTCGCCCGGGCCTGGGAGGCAGGGCTTTCCCACATCGTCACCGTGGGCGCCGACCTGGAGTCGAGCCGTGCCGCCGTGGAGCTTGCCAACGGTCACGACAGGGTCTTCTGTGCCGTCGGCGTCCACCCCCATGACGCATCCCGCGTGACCGACGCCTGCTACGACGTGGTCTGCCAGCTGGCAGCCGGCAATCCCAAGGTGGTGGCCATCGGCGAGATCGGTCTCGACTTCTACCGGGACCGTTCACCCCGCGACGAGCAGGAGCGGGTCTTCCGCCGCTTCATCCGGCTCGCCCGGGAACTGAAACTACCAATCATCGTCCACGACCGCGACGCCCACGGCCGGGTCATGGCGATCCTGCGTGAGGAGAAGGCGGCCGAGGTGGGAGGGGTCCTCCACTGCTTCTCCGGCGACCTGGCCATGGCGCAGAAATGCGTGGAGATGGGGTTCTACGTCTCCATCCCCGGTACCGTCACCTACCCTTCCAACGAGCAGCTGCGCGAGGTGGTGCGCGGCATCAGGACCGAGCACCTGCTGATCGAGACCGACTGCCCCTACCTGACACCGGTCCCCCACCGGGGGAAGCGGAACGAGCCGGCCTATGTCCGCCTCACCGCCGAAAAGGTGGCGGAGTTGAAGGGACTCACCGTGGAGGACGTGGGGCGGATCACGTCGCTCAACGCCCGGCGCCTCTTCGGCATCGGCGAAGAGGACCAGGCGACACAGATCGCCTACCGGATCAGGAACTCCCTGTACCTCAACATCACCAACCGCTGCTCCAACCGCTGCTCCTTCTGCGCCAAGTTCGACGACTACACCGTCAAGGGACATTTCCTGCACCTGGACCACGAGCCGACCGTCGCCGAGGTGCTGGCCGCCATCGGCGACCCGGGACCGGTTGACGAGATCGTTTTCTGCGGCTTCGGCGAGCCGATGCTCCGGATCGAGCTCATCAAAGAGGTTGCCATCGAACTGAAGAGGCGGGGGTACTGCATCCGGATCAACACCGACGGCCAGGCAAACCTGGTCCATGGCCGCAACGTCCTGCCGGAACTTGCCGGCCTCGTGGACAGCATCTCCGTGAGCCTCAACGCCGCCGACGCCGCCACCTACGCCCGGCTCTGCAACACCCCCTTCGGCGAGGCCGGATTCGCAGGGGTCTGCGCATTTCTCACGGAAGCGAAAAAGCACATTCCGCAGGTGGTGGCCACCGCCGTCACCGTGCCAGGGCTCGACGTGGCAGCCGTGCGCCGGCTGGCGGAGTCCCTCGGCGTCGAGTTCCGCGAACGGGAGTATGCCGAGGTCGGCTAGCACCACCAGTTTTACTCTCACTAAAAAAATGCCTGCATCGAGCAGGCTTTTTTGCTTTTGCACAGCGAACCCACCACCTCGCATTTCTGCAAATCAATCGCACCCGCGCCATCACTTTTCGTAACCACCTCATTTTACATGCAATATCCTTCACTTCCCGCCACGAAGCATCCTTAAAGCACACTAAAGCATATAACCTGATTTTGCATGGTTGCGAATTTCGAATCCTGCCGTTCGGCGGGTGCGCAAACGCACTCCAAGCTCAAGCACCTGTATTTTATGATATTTTTTAAAATATACGCAATCCTATAACAATGGTATGCAAGTTGCTCATAGACCAGTGAATGAAAAACAGCTAAGGGACGCATCAAACAATAAAGGAGGTATGAACATGTCGGAAACGGTCAAGAACAGGGGATGGCAGGTGGCCCTGGCCGGGACAGGCATCAACCTGGCCCTGGGGGTTCTCTACGCATGGAGCATTTTCAAGGGGGCGATCAAGACGTCCATCGAGAAGGGGGGCCCCGGAGCATTCAACTGGGACAAGGCCTCCATCAATGACCCGTACGCGATCTGCTGCCTTGCCTTTGCCTTCTCGATGATTCTGGCCGGCAAGGCCCAGGACAAGATCGGCCCAGCCCGCACGGCCCTCATCGGCGGCCTCCTGGTAGGCGCGGGCTTCACCCTCATCTCCCAGAGCACCAGCTACCTGGCCTGGGTCATGGGCTTCGGGGTCCTGGCCGGAGCAGGTTTCGGCTTCGGTTACTCGGCGGCCACTCCGCCGGCGCTCAAGTGGTTCCCCTCCAGCAAGACCGGCCTCATCGCCGGCATCGTGGTCGCAGGGTTCGGCCTGGCCCCGGTCTATATCGCACCGCTGTCCACCTGGCTTCTGGGCTCCATGGGAATCCAGAACTCCATGCTGGTGCTTGCCGCTGCCTTCACGGTGGTGGTCTGCGGCCTCTCCTTCCTCCTGGTGAACCCCCCGGCCGGCTATGTTCCCGCAGACGCCCCCAAGGCAGACACCGCAGCCAAGGCGGCTCCGGCCAAGCCGACGGTGAACGCCACGGCAGGCGAGATGCTCAAGTCCGGCAAGTTCTACATCCTCTGGCTCGCCTACTTCATCGGCGCCGGCGCCGGCCTCATGGTCATCGGCAGCGTGGCCGGCATCGCCAAGAAGAGTATGGGGTCCATGGCGTTCGTGGCGGTGGCCATCATGGCTCTCGGCAACGCCGCAGGCCGCGTCGTGGCCGGCATCCTCTCCGACAAGATCGGCCGGATGGCAACCCTCTGCATCGTGTTCGTGCTCCAGGCGGCCCTCATGTTCGCCGCGATCCCCCTCGTGGGGGCCGGAACCCCCAATGCAACCCTCATCGTGCTCCTGGCCACTTTCATCGGCTTCAACTACGGCGCGAATCTCTCCCTCTTCCCCTCCTTCAGCAAGGACTACTGGGGACTCAAGAACTACGGCCTCAACTACGGCATTCTCTTCACCTCCTGGGGCGTGGGTGGTTTTGTCATGGGCCGGGTTTCCGAGATGCTCAACACCCAGACCGGCAGCTTCACCATGTCCTTCACCCTGGCAGGCGCGCTCCTGATCGTCGGGGCGGTGCTGAGCCTGGCACTGCGGCCAGCCAAGGCTGCCAAGTCCGTCGAAATCGCGGTTGCCGCGCCTTCCGCCCGGAGCGTCTTCATGGAGAGCTTTATCCGCGGCTGGGCCGATTTCCTGGGCTTCACCCCCACCACCAACCGCGGCATTGCCCGATAACACTCGTTGTCGACACACTCATCGCCCCAAAAGCCCCGCCCTTGCGGGGCTTTTTTTGTCTCCACGGACGGTCAAATCCGTTGCCCGCCGTGGGGATTGCCGCTATAATCGACAAACTAATGAAAGCCGTCGTTTCCCGGTTCCCCGGCTCAGAACGGAGTACAGGCTCTCCAATGGCACCTCCCATCTCCGACAAGACCCGCTGGCTCCTGCTGCTCTGCACTGCGCAGATGTTCATCATGCTCGTGTTCATCAACTATTCGGCCATTCTCCCCCTGCTCAAGGCGGAATGGGGAATGAACAACACAAAGGCAGGGTCGATCTTCTCCGTCTACCAGCTTGGCTATATCGCGTCGGGAGTGATTCTGTCCACCCTCACCGACCGGCTCAACACCAAACACATCTTCATCGCAGCGGCTCTGTGGTCCGGCACGGCAAATCTCCTGTTCGGGCTCTTCGCGCACGATTACCTCTCGGCCATGGTGCTGCGCGCCCTGACCGGCATTGGCATGGGAGGAACCTACATGCCGGGTCTTAAGCTGGTGGCCGAGAGGTTTGAGCCCTCAAGTCGGGGGCGGGCCGTCGGCATCTACGTGGGGGCGCTGGTACTGGGTGCTTCGCTGTCGCTGGCGGTGACCGGCGCGGTGGCATCGGCGGCGGGGTGGCGGACTGCGGTCCTCGTCTGCTCCGGCGGGGTCTACGTGGGGGCACTCCTCTCCCTGGCGGTCTTCCGGGGGTACCGGCCCATGGTTCACCGCACGTCCGATCAGAGCTTCCAGAAGGAGATAGTCCGGAACAAGCCGGCTTTCCTGATGATCCTCGGCTACGGGTCTCACATGTGGGAGATGTACGGGATGCGGAGCTGGCTCGCCCCCTTTTTCACCGCTGCCCTTATCCAGCACGGCTTGGCCGCGGGCAGGGCAACCGGCTGGGCCGCCACCGCCGCGGCCTGCGTCGTGGGGATCGGCACCGTCGCCACTGCCGTGACGGGAACCGTTTCGGACCGCCTGGGCCGGACCAGGACCATCAGCCTCGTGATGCTGGCAAGCGCCTTCCTGTCGTTCACCTTCGGCTGGCTGGTGAATGCCTCGCCGGCCATCGCGGTGGCAGTGGGACTCCTCTACGGCTACTTGATCGTGGCCGACTCGCCGGTCTTCTCCACGGGACTCACCGAACTTGTATCCCCCGCCTACCTGGGGGCCGCCATGGGACTGCAGTCGCTTGTGGGCTACTCCCTGGGAATGATTTCTCCCACTGTCTTCGGCTGGGCCCTGGACCTCTGCCGCGGATGGGAGCCTGTACCCGGCATCAACGGCGAGTGGGGTATCGCCTTCGCCACCGCCGGTCTCGGCGCCCTCGCCGGCCCGGTCTTCATGGCCATGCTCCGGCGCTGCCCCGAGAGCAGCCGCATGGCCGGAGGCAGACAATGAAACGCCTCTCCCTCTTCCAGAAGATCCTTGTGGCGACGCTCCTGCTGTCGCTGATCCCGCTGCTGGTCTCGTCGGCCATCCTCGCCGTGAACCTGGGGAACGTGCGCGAGATGCTGGCCGACCGGATCGCCGACTCCGCAGACCTCCAGGCATCCGAGAGCCTGCGGCTCAGGGCCGAGCAGGTGGCCGAGACCATCTCCAACTTCCTGGAAGAATGCGAGGCCGACCTTCTTCTCTGCACCACCCTCCCCCGCACCCCTGCCATTCTCACCCCCTTCTACGAAAGCCGCAGGGGAGAGATCTGGCGCCGCGACGGCACCGCCGCCGCCCCCCGGGAGGTGCGCGAATGGATTCCCCGCTACAGCTCCCTGGCGGTCATCGACCGCACCGGGCACGAGACCTTCGTCATCCGCAACGGCAAGACCGTGCCAAAGGAGGAGTTGCGAGACGTCTCCTCCCCCGCCGGCACCGAGTTCCTGAGCGAAGAGTACTTTTCAAAGGTACGGGACCTCAAGGGGGGCGAGATTTACGTCTCGCGCCTCACCGGTTTTCACGTGTCAAAGGCGGAGCAACTGGCCGGCGCACAAGAGCCCGAATCGGCCTTTGGCGGCAAGGAATACCGCGGCGTGATCCGCTTCGCCACCCCCCTCTTTGACGCTGACGGCAGCTTCGACGGGGCCGTGGTCCTCTCCCTGGACCACCGGCACCTCATGGAGTTCTCACAGCACATCAGCCCCGGCCAGAACCGGCTCGTGGTCTTCCCATCCTACAAGAGCGGCAACTACGCCTTTCTCTTCGACGACGAAGGGTGGATCATCACCCACCCCAAATTCTGGGACATCCGCGGCGTCGACACCCGGGGGCGGCTTGTCCCCCCCTACACGGAACGCTCTTCCCGGGAAGATATCGACACCGGCCGGATTCCCTACAACCTCGACCATGCAGGCTTCATCCACCCCAACTATCCAAGGGTTGCCCAGATGGTGCGGGAGCGGAAATCGGGCTACGTGGACATCACCAACGTGGGGGGAGCGAAGAAGGTGATGGCCTTCGCCCCCATCGCCTACGGCACCGGCGACTACGGCAGACATGGCATCTTCGGCGGGGTCACCATCGGTTTCCAGGTGGATCAGTTCCACGAGACCGCCCGCACCGGCGCAGCCCTCATCAACGAACAGCTTCGGGAGCACCTGCGCCTCTCCATGCTCATCGTCGCCGTCACCTCCCTCATGGTGGTTGCATGCGCCTGGCTTCTCTCCCGCGGCGTGACGCGCCCGCTGGCAATGCTGGCGCAAGGGGTCAGCCGGCTGGCCGACGGGGAGACCGGCAGCCGTGTCGAAATCGACTCCCGGGATGAGGTAGGGCAGCTGGCCGGCTCGTTCAACCGGATGGCCGAAGAGTTGGAGCAGCGCAAGAACAGCCTGCTCAAGACCCTGGACGAGCTTAAGCAGTCCCGCCGACACATCATGGAAGAGAGAAACTTCAAGGAGAGCGTTCTGGAGAGCATCTCCAGCGCCATCATGACCCTTTCACCCGAAGGGCTCCTCACCTCCGTCAACGGCACCGGAAAGCGGCTGCTGGGAGACTGCGCCCGGATCGGCGCTCACTACGGCGTGCTCTTCACGGAATGGGGCGACATGAACGGGCGGGTCAGGGACGTGCTGGCGGGATACAAGGGGTACGGCCGCGAGCCGCTCACCATCGAACGCGGGGGAAAGGAGCTCTCCTTCGAGGTGGGCTTCTTCCCGATCCACGCCGGCGCCGCCGGGGGAATCACCGTCACCATGCGGGACGAGACCGAGAAGGAGAGCTACCGGGAAGAAATGACCCGGCTCGACCGTCTGGCCTCCCTCGGCAAGCTGGCCGCCGGCATCGCCCATGAGGTGCGCAACCCCCTTACCGGCGTCTCGCTCCTGCTGGACGACCTCCACGACCGGGCCGGCCTCGACCCGGACAACCAGGTGCTCATGCGCAAGGCCCTCCAGGAAATCGAGCGGGTGGAACGGCTCATAGCGGCGCTCCTCAACTTCTCCTCTCCTCCCAAGGCCCACTTCCGGGAGGGGGACCTGAACCGGGTCATTCAGGACACGCTGCTGCTCCTGCGCCGAGAGTGCGAGCGACAGGGGGTGGAGTTGGCGTTCACACCGGGAGAAGTGGCACCCTTTTACTTCGACATCGAGAAAATAAAACAGGCGCTCCTGAACCTGATCAAGAACGCCCTAGAGGCAATGCCCAAAGGGGGAAACATCACGGTGCGGACCGCCGCAGCCAACGGCACCGCCGTCATCATCGTCGCAGACAGCGGTCCCGGCATCGCAGAGGGTGACCTTCCCCTCATCTTCGAGCCATTCTTCACCCGCAAGGGGGCCGGCACCGGCCTGGGATTATCCATCACCCAGCGGATCGTGGAGGAGCATCACGGAAGGATCGCCGTGGAGAGCCGGCAAGGGCAAGGTTCGACCTTTGTCATCAACCTGCCGACGGCAGGGTGAAGGGCCGGCACGCATCGCTCAAGTCGGCGTTCACAGCCACATCACTTCACCAGCCTGAACGACCTCACCACCTTCTCGAAGTCATCCATATCCCTGTCGAAGTAGTGGCGCCGGGGGGCGGAGTACAGCAGCTCATAGAGCCACCCATCCTTCAGGAAGCCATAGCAGAGCTTGCGGTAGTGCAGGCCGAGCTCGGTCCCGTGGGAGAAGCGGACCTTGAACCCCTGGTTGCCGCCGATGGTAGCCGGCACGTTCTCCTCCACCTGCAGGTTGCGGTTGTCGGTATCGGACTGGAAATCGTCGAGGATCACCTCCGCCACCTCCTGGGGGAGCATCTCCCCGGTTACCCTCTTTTTCGTATACTGGAACTGCTTTTCCTGGGTGAGATCCATCCGCTTGATGAGTATCACCTGCAGGAGGACACCGTCTTTTGTCATGAGGATATGCTTGCCGGTGTTCTGCCGCATCCATCCCTGGGGAAGATCGACCGCCACATTCAGGGGGTCGGCGGAGTATGGTCCTTCGGTCTTTACCCATGGCCCGCACCCGGCAAGACAGAGGATCGCCAGCGCAACGAGAAGTCTTTTCATGGTACGCCTCCTTACCGCAGAGCCTTGAGCAACTCCTCGATATGGCCGCGATCCGAGGCCCGGGGAGCCAGGGAGAGGTAGCGCTCGAACTCCCGCCGGGCCTGTTCCCGGTCCTTCTGTTTGTAGGCCGTGAGACCCAGGGCACGGTGAGGGTCGGGATAGGCGGGATCCAGGGACACCGCCCTGAGGTAGCTCTCCCGCGCCTTGTCGATGCTCCCCTCCCCTCCCTCCTGCCGCCAGGTCTCCCCCTGGATAAAATAAGCCTGTGCGTCGTTGTCGTGCAGCGTCAGGTATTTCCCGACACTCCGCCTGGCCCGTTCGAATCTTCCCGCCTTGAGGTCGAGACGGGCGTTTTCGAGCAGCGCCGGGCTCACCGCGCGGAGATACCCCTCGACATTGACGATACCGCCCGTCCGGCCGGCATAGCGGGTCCGGCAAAGCTCCTCGAAGTTCTCCAGGCGCTCCTTGAGCCGGGGGTGGCTGCCGAAGAAGTACGATTCCTTCCGTTCCTCCTCCGTCGCGTCCCGGAGCAGGTGCCGCATAGCCTGAGGCGCCTGCCGGGGGTCGTAGCCGGCGTCGACCATGAGGCGCAGCCCTTCCGTGTCGGCTTCGGACTCCAGGTCACGGCTGTACCCGGTAACCGCCGCCAAGGCGCCGAGGGCGCCAAGTGGAACGGCATAGTTGCCGGTCATGGCCCCCAAGGTTGCAAAAAAAGCGGTCTTGTTTTTCATGTCGCGAATCTGCCGCACAGCGTGCCGATGGGTGACATGGGAGATCTCATGGGCAAAGACGGTGGCAAGCTGCGCCTCGTTGTCCATGCTCGCCAGAATCCCGGTGTGGACGTAGAAGCTCCCGTCGGGATAGGTGAAGGCATTGAGGCTCGGATCTTTCACCACCCGCACTGTGAACGGTACCGTTGCGGCAATGTCGGTGGGGACGAGCCGTCGGGCGAGATCATTGAGGTAGCGCTCCAGCTCTTGATCCCTGTAGATCAGGCCGCTTCGGTCCAGCTTCCGCTCTTCGGTTTTCGACTGGGCCCAGATCCGCTGTTCATCCTCTTCCAGGGCAAACCCCTTCCCCTTGATCGAGGGGAGCTGGGTGGACAGACAGCCGGCCAGAAACGCGGAGAGCACCGCAATCAGCAGGAGGCTCTTCACTGCTTTGCCACCGGACACGACGAAAGAATGCTGTTGATCATCGAATCAGCGGTCTCGGGGTTTCGCAGATCGCCGCCGGTACTCCCCTCGACGTTGAACCAGAGGATCGTGCCCGACCTGTCGGCCAACCCCATGTTCAGGGAGGCTCCCTCCCACCCCGAAGGGAGCAGGACGACGCCGGTCAGGACGCCGACGGCTATGCCGGCGATGGTGCCGAGCGCCGTCACCGCCGTGCGCCCTCCCGTGGCAACCCGGTTGACCCCTTTGACCATCAGCAGGGCGTCAGCCCCCGAATCGCGAAGGAGCCCCTCGAGGGAGCCGACCGAATAGTCGAACCGGCTGAGCTTCTCGGGGAAGACGTTGGGGTTGTTCCCCTCACCTGTGGCATGCATGAAGTAGGAAGCGACGACGGCCTGGTACAGGGCGAACACCTCGGCCGCTTCAGACGTTTCGTCGGGGTCGGCCTGGAGGGGCCTGAGCTGGATGCCACCCGTTCCGAACCGTTTCTCAATGGCCTTCAGCACATTCACCCTCCCCTCCTCGGCCCAATCGGGCCGAGGCTCGGCAACGCCACCTGCGGAAACCTCGGCGTAATCGAGGGGGGGGAGCATGAGCGCCACGGTCTTGATCCCCTGCGCCCGGCCTGCCGTCTCCTGGTGCATCCGGTGGCGCGGCGCCGCGCATCCCAGGAGAGCCAGGTCCATGACTATGAGCATCCACGCAACCGTAATCCTCGTCATTCGAGCAGCCATGGTTTTCTCCCGCTATGGGGCACACAATGCCAGACTGTAAACAGAACTTAACGTTGAGTATACTCCCCAATGACGTAACCGCAAACGTCCGCAGTGAGCACAGCCAGAGCATGGATAAAGAAAGAATATTTCAGAGGGGGGGATGGAGATGGGCGCTTCTGAACCGAAGAAAGGCACTTAACCACTGAGAACAGAGATCACAGGATAAACAGTGAGTCAGAACAGGGAGTTGAACATCAAGACAAGTTGTTTCGGCAGATGGTTGCAGTGGTGTGACCAGACCGGTCCACGCTCACCGGCATGCCGGATCGATACCATCGAGTGAGCCATGCACCACGTACCCCCGCCCCCGGCACCCTCCC
>RHLS01000083.1 GCA_003712145.1 Desulfuromonadales bacterium
AAGCTCATTTCGCGAAGGGGGTAGTGTTGCCTGTTGACAGCGGAGGCCTTATACGCGTTGGGCATTTAGTATAAGTTAAGAGCTGATTGAGTTGGGCGCGGGATATGGTTAATAACTTCAATAACTTCATATGTATGATTTATGTATATACCAACGTCTGGAGTTCGCTTTTGCCATATTTTTAAACTAACACGAAGAGAGTCACCCGGTGCTATAGTGATTTTGTGCGCAAAAAAGTCATCGTAGAACCGTTCATCTGTCACTGGTGCTGATATTTTCATGCCGTTCCAAACGAATTCCCATCTACGGCGGGACCGTTCCAATATTGCTCTCAATATTTTAACATCAGTAATTTCTACTAGCTCTCTTGAACCACCGTCAGTATCATTTAAAAAGGTTGGAAGATTTGCAAGCCGATCTCTTGGTATTAGTATATCTGGCTGCCTATCATAAACGTCTCTAGTAAATCCGATGCTCTCTATTTCAGGATCTTCCTCAATAGCTCTGATGGCTTGACCGACTCCTTTACGGAATTGTGGGCTTTTTTCTACTTTTTGTATTGCATCGTGAATTATTCTAGGGATTACAACAGTTTTGTCTTCGTGTTGAATTACCACTTCTGCTTCAGTGACGTTAATTACTAAGTTGGAATCTGGAGCTATCGTGTGCTGATATATAAAATTAGAGACAACACCCAAAATTATTGCCTTAGCTGTTTCACTGGAGAAAAGATTAGCAGCACCTCTGTATAATGATCGGATTTTGGCTTTGAAGCTGCCAGAGATCAATGCTTCGACTACTACTTCAATTTCGTAGCCAGGATTTATTGCGGAATTAGCGGCCTTCGCAGCATCAGCAATGTTTGTTAATACAGATGCAAGCGTATAGGCATTGATCCTATTAAATTCCCCTCCAAAATACAAAACAATAGACTCGCCCGACTCTTCAACTTTTACCAGTGACACAACTCCTCCTCATGTTATATCAATCCAACGTCAGGCTTCAGGGGCCGGCGCGTAGCGACGGTCCCCTGGAAGTACCAGTTGGGGCCTATGCTATTGCCAGCCTCATCAGGCAAGCTTCAGTTTCTTAGCTAATTTTGGTGTTGTAATGACAATTTGGACATTCATGCGTTGCATTCATGATGCTTACAAAGTCTGTAGGGACTGGTCTCATAAAGTAAGACTTAGTATTAGTTGAACAGTTTGGGCAACTAGGAGCGTCATTTGGGCCTGTAGGCGTGGGAGAAGATAACTCTTTTATTTGTGATTCTAATGCTTGAATTCGCTCCTTGAGAGCAAGCCGTTCTTCCCGCAATTCAATATTTGTCTCGTGGAGAGCGGCATGCTCAGCTTGGAGTTTTAGTATTAGTGACTGGATAGCATTCAATTCGGACGCGAGTTTACGATCTTGAACGCTAGTTGTAAGCTGTGTGAGCAGATCTACTACATCTTTTATCGCTCCCATTGTTTAGCCCTCCTCAATTAAAATCCCAACGTCAGGCTTCAGGGGCCGGCGCGATAGCGACGGTCCCCTGGAAGTACCAGTTGGAACCTATGCTGTAAAATCAGGACCCGAGCGTATTTAGAAGTAAAAACAGCAACAGAAAACAAAATGCGATGGTTTCAGCCAATGCAGCACCCAGAGCTTTAGCAAAACGAAGCGAAGAGTTCTCTTCAGCGAATACCCAATACCCAACCAATGTCATTGACACAAAAAAAGCGCAACTACCAAGTATCGCGGGTCTGTAACCGGCAACCAAGTGATTTCTGTGCGCCTCAAAGTATGTGAGGAATGTCACCGCGAAAATACACAGGCTTACTACTACCGTAATGAGCAACGCCCAGAAGTTACGCACCGACAAATGTTTTAGAGTCATACTATTTCGAAAATTCCCAACGTCTGGCTTCAGGGGCCGGCGCGTAGCGACGGTCCCCTGGAAGTGCCAGTTGGGACCGTTCATTTTATCCATGATTTGCCCCAATACTTACTCAAATTCTATGAAAACACATGGCAGACAGCTCCCCGCTAATAGTGGAGTCAGTCCTATTTCTCCTCCGGCGATTCTTTAGCAAGTTTTTCTGCCGATTGGGACGGCACCAGGTCCGCAGCACCGAGTTTGGTCAATACCGGGTCCTCGTACCACAGTTCATTCAGTTTGGCAGAGACCACCTTGATGCTCTTCACCTTGTTGTCTGATCCATAGGTTATGTAAGCTCGTCCGGTGCTCCCTTGCAATGCCAGTTCCTCAAGCGGCCAGAATACGATTTCCGAAAGACCGATAGTGAAGATATCACCGGCCAGATAGACAAGAATCCTTCCTTTCCAGGCTTGATGATAGCCATCTGTAAATTCAAAATAATCTTTGCGCTCGTCTGCGGTTATTTCTGACATCCTTGGCATGCCGAACGTGGTAAAAACTTCCGTTCGATCTTTGCCAACGCGGACCTCACGATAATTCACCGGCCCTGGCGCATGGGCCGCCGAATAGATAGAACAACCTGTAATTGACAAGAAAAACATTGATACCACCAACAGACTTGCAACTCTCATTTTCGCTTACATCCTCCTAAAAGATAGTTTCTTGCAACAAGCTCCCAACGTCAGGCTTCAGGGGCCGGCGCGATAGCGACGGTCCCCTGGAAGTACCGGATAATAGTAAAGGCCTCCTCCTTCTGGCGCACCGGAACCATTCCGGTATGCTGAAGGTTGTATCCCCATACTCCCTTCGCAAAGAAGGAGGCCAGATGAAATTTTACACGATTCAGCACCAATTTTACTGTGGCATCGATCTCCACACCGACTGGATGTATCTCTGCGTCATCGATGCTGAGGGGGTGGTCCGGCTCCACAAGAACATCCGCACCGAGCCGGAGGCGTTTCTGCGGGCCGTGAAGCCGTTTCGCGACGATCTCGTGGTCTGTGCCGAGTGCATGTTCACCTGGTACTGGCTCGCCGATCTCTGCGAGGACGAGGGAATCCCCTTTGTTCTGGGCCACGCCCTCTACATGCGCGCCATCCACGGCGGCAAGGCGAAGAACGACAAGATCGATTCCCACAAGATCGCAGTGCTCTTGCGCGGCGGCATGATCCCGTGTGCCTATGTCTACCCCCGCCGGATGCGCGCCACCCGCGATCTGCTGCGCCGGCGCAATCACCTGGTGCGCAAGCGGGCCGAGCTCTACGCCCACATCCAGAATACCGCCAGCCAGTACAATCTGGCAGAGCCCCTGGGCCGCATCGCCAAGTCCCGCAACCGCAGGGGGCTCCTGGCGCGCTTCGGAGAAGGGTCGGTCCAGAAGAACATGGCGGTGGATCTGGCGCTCATCGAGTTCTACGATCCCCTGATCAAGGAGCTGGAGCAGGCGATCGAGAAAACCGCCCAGGGCCATGATCCGGTGGCGCTGGCGCTACTGCGGACCATTCCCGGAGTGGGGCAGATCCTGGCCCTGGTGATGCTCTACGAGACCGAGGATATCGCCCGCTTTCCCCGGGTGCAGGATTTCGTCTCCTACTGCCGCCTGGTGAAGAGCGCCCGGGAGTCCAACGGCAAGAAGAAGGGGCCGAGCGGCAAGAAGATCGGCAACGCCCATCTCAAGTGGGCCTTCTCCGAGGCGGCGGCGATGTTTCTCAAGAACAACGAACCGGCCAAGGCGTACCTGGCGAAGCTCGCAAACCGGCACGGCAAGGGGAAGGCGCTGTCGATCCTGGCCCACAAGCTGGGACGGGCGGTCTACTTCATGCTGAAAAACCAGGTTTCCTTCGACCAGGAGAAGTTCCTGGCCGCCTAGGGGTGGAGGGAGCGGCACCAGCCCGATGCCCAACTGGAGCCCCCGGGGATACGGCTCCATGAACCAGGCACCGCTTCGAATGAGCGCATTCGTGGGAGACTCTGAAGCCCGCCCCCGCGGTGCCTCGGCCGGTTGAACATCCCGGCAGCCAGTGTTACTGATTGGCTGTCCGCTCCGCTCCTTTACAAACGAAAGAGAATCAGCCACGCGCGCACGCGGTCTGGCTGACGGTTCTGCCCCTTCCCCGAGCCCGTAGCTAACTGGAGGGGATGTTCCCATCCCCAGCCAGGGTTTTTGACTGGGACGGTACAAGGGTACAAAAGTGTTTCCAGGTGGTGCGCGGCAGCGCAAAACCCGCGCGCAGCCGCCGTTAGCCAGCGGCGGCCGGAACCTCGATACGTGTTTGGTGCAGGACCGACTCAGGTCCCGACGCCGGTGCAGAAATCAAGCAGAAGCTGTCAACAGGCAAAGCTCGCGGGTGGTGTCCGTGCGAAAAAATGAAGCTCATTTCGCGAAGGGGGTAGTGTTGCCTGTTGACAGCGGAGGCCTTATACG
>RHLS01000039.1 GCA_003712145.1 Desulfuromonadales bacterium
AGAAGGAGGAGGCCTTTACTATTATCCGGTACTTCCAGGGGACCGTCGCTATCGCTCCGGCCCCTGAAGCCAGACGTTGGGTGGCAAGTTGAGCACAGCTTTCAAAGATATGGAAAACACTGAACAACCACAGATGAAAGAGCCTGAGTTAGTATTTGAGTCAGAAAGCTCATATGATTTTATCGAAGCTGCTGAGGTTTTAAGGCAAGCAAATATATATTTCGAAGCCGAAGAAGAATATACGGGCGAGTTCAGGCCTTCAAGAAGAGCCCCGCCGCCGTACATCTGGCGGATTTATGTGTCAAAAAGCGACTATGAAGCCGCCAATGCTATCTTGTCTCAAAATAATGTCATTCAATATCCTCTAGAAATACCAGAGACAAGTGACGGTGATTCTGAAAATAGCAACAAAGCCTTTTACGCGCTCCTTTTAGCCGTATTGTTTATCTCTACAATATTTTGGTTATACAAGGTATTGACACGATAATAAGACTCCCAACGCGTACTTCCAGGGGACCGTCGCTATCGCTCCGGCCCCTGAAGCCAGACGTTGGGGTTAGGCCGCACGAACGCACGTCCTTCGACTTTTCAAGCTGCCCCTGCAACCTCTTTGCTACGCTCTCTGGGCATCGGGAGAATCTGATGAAAGCACCTGATCGATTCATCAAAAGTCACGACGACTGGAAGCTGAATGCCATCCGCGTACAGTGGATAATTATTCCTCTTGGACTCTGCGCGGTCACTTCATCAGTGCTTGTCGCGGCATTTACCGCCGAGATGGGCATTTTCTGGACCAAGGTGGTCTCTACTGCATCGGCTCTTAGTGTCGGATACATCGCCTACTTCCAACTGCCTAAGAAACTGAATGATCTTTGGCGAGGCTGGAGACACTTCAATGGCTACCTTGCTCTGTACGAGGCCGACAAGATTGATCTCGAACGCTTGACTGCCGAATATGCGAAGGCCGAGGAAATGCTCGGCGTCATCGAAATCAAGCCAGACATCGTAGTACCACCGAAGACAAAATAGTGCGGCCTAACAGGTCGTTCATCCGGACGCGCTACTGCAGGCGGCTTAGGGCCGGGCTGCGGTACTTCGTACTATGTTCGCCGCCCGGCCCTACGCCGCCTGACTCCGCACGCCGGTTAACTCTGCGTTGGGCTCAAGACTTCCTTCATAAAGCTCCTTGACCACTATCCGTCTTAGGCGTATATTTTCTCTATGTTTCAATTCATTGAATTGCACCCGTTCGCATCAGTCCGAAATAAGTATCTGGATGATGAGGAATTCATTTCCCTTCAAGTCTATTTGACAGCCAATCCCGATGCGGGTGATGTCATCCCACGCTCGGGTGGGTGCCGTAAATTGCGATGGGCTGCACAAGGGCGTGTAAAAGAGGAGGTGGCCGGGTGATCTACTTCTTGAGACTTGCTCAAGGACAGATTGTCCTTGTCACCATGTACGCGAAAAACGTCCAGGAAAACATCGATCCCGGCTTGCTGAGGCAAATCAAGGAGAGTTTCAATCATGGCTAAGTTGTCCGAAACCGAACTGGCATCGTGGGAAAAGACCCGCGACTTGAATGCAGAGCTTCTTCAGGCCTTGCACGAGGTTAAGCTCCAGCAATGGTCCAGAAAGACAGAATTTATTCCTCAATCTGACGGCACTGTGCGCCGAGTCATTACGAGGCGTGATGGCACAATTGAAAAAGATGAGGTTATTTCCACCGAGAGAGCCCAAGTTGCCCTTGCCCGCGCTGCAACAGGTCTCTCTCAGTCTGCTTTCGCAAAGCTTCTCGGGGTCTCAGTCAGAACGCTCCAGGAGTGGGAGCAAGGTAGGAAATTACCATCTGGGGCAGCTGCTACGCTCCTCAAGGTAGCCACTCGTCACCCTGAAGTTTTACAGGAACTGGCAGCATAATACCTTGCCCAACCCTTACTTCCAGGGGAACGTCGCTATCGCTCCGGCCCCTGAAGCCAGACGTGGGGTGAATTAACAGTAAAGAAGAGGTAGAATTAAAGATATGAGCCCGACCGTTTTCCGAGCAGGTGGATTCCGCTTCTATTTCTTCTCCCGAGAAGAGCCAAGGATTCATATCCATGTCCATGGTGAGAATGGAGAGGCAAAATTCTGGATTGAACCATCGGTTGAACTCGCGCAAAATCATGGACTGTCACCCAGGGAAATCAATGAGGCCCAGCGTCTCGTGGAGGAGCATTACGATGAGATCCGTAGCTCATGGAATAAACACTTCGGAAATTGAGGTAACAAACATCTCAAGGCATGGCATCTGGTTGCTTCTAAAGGAGCAAGAGCTCTTCATGCCATTTGACCATTTCCCCTGGTTTAAGGACGCTCCGGTCGCCAAAATTCTTCACGTCGAGCTTCCCTCCGACAACCACCTCTACTGGCCTGACCTGGATATTGATGTGTCAGTAGAAAGTATTCTTCATCCCGAACTGTTCCCCCTCGTCAGCAAGAGTCTCACCCAACTGTAACTTCCAGGGGGCTGCCGCTCTTCGCGCCGGCCCCAGCAGCCGCACTTTAACCAGCCAGAGATCATCCCTTTCCGTGCGATATGAGCCTACGAAGACTTGGCATTTTATGCGGTATCCTTGGCCCGCTCCTTTGGCTGTCACTCATCGGCGTGGCGGGAGCTATGCGACCGGAGTTCAATCACGTCACGCATTACATCAGCGAGCTTGGGGAGCGAGGGAGTTCCACGGAGGTCATGATGCGATATGCCGCTTTCGAATTCACGGGCCTTCTGTATCTCTGTTTCGCCTCAGTTCTGATGACGACCTTCCGAAAAGGATGGTGCTCCACGCTGGCCGCAGGCCTCATTGCCCTTGAAGGTCTGGGGCGGATAGGCGCAGGAGTGTTCCCCTGCGATCCCGGATGCGGGGGGATCTCGTCGAGCCAAGAACTACACCGACTGTTTGCCACTGTCGGCTTCTTATCAGGTATCCTGGCGGCAATCGCATGGGGCATCTCCTTCCGGCAACATGGTTGGCCGCGGCGTTTGACGTGGTACTCCATCGGTACCGGCATTCTGGCACTGTTTTTTCTTCTTCTCATGTCATGGAGTCGGAATCCTGTGAATACTCCAGGCCTGTTTGAGCACCTCGCAACAGGAGTCCTCTCGTTGTGGCTCCTGGTGTTTGCGGTACACTTGATGCGCGCCTCAGAGCAACCTTAGCAGGCTGTTGAAAAGCTACTGTGGAGGCCGTCTGCTGCGTTGCGCGGTGCTCGCCCCTCTGAATCAGCGCGCTGTAACCGCAAAAAGCCGCTCCACCTCGGAGGTGGAGCGGCTTTTTGTATGGAGGGCGGCAGAGCGGTCCTTTGCGGTTTTTACACTGTTTTTCAGGGTGTTATGGTCACTGAAGTCAAAACCTTGACCGACCCGTTTCAAAATGCCGTCGATTTCGATGGCTGTGTACCTCTTCGGCAGATCTTTTCGCTTCTTTAGTCCTTAAGCGCACAATAAACATTCCTCAGTCCGTCAACGCGTCACCATCCTCCCCCCATTCTTGCCGATCCGTATGGCACAACGGTTGCACAAATACGGGTGCGCCCTGAAAGCGCTTGAATTTTCTAGGGGATTTTTTATGGCACACCCGGCGGCGGAAGCGTTAGACCTTCAGCCAAACAAAAGCAACTCGGATATCTACATGGCCATCGCTCTCATCGGCGTTCTGGCCCTGATGATCATTCCGCTGCCGGCGTTCCTGCTGGATATCTTCCTTGCTGCGAACATCACCATCGCCCTCGCGATCCTCCTGGTGGCCCTCTACACCCAGCAGCCGCTTGATTTCTCGGTCTTCCCGTCGGTGCTGCTGGTGACGACGCTCTTCCGGCTGGCGCTGAACGTCGCTTCCACGCGGCTCATCCTGCTCCACGGCAACGAGGGGGTCGACGCGGCGGGGCACGTGATCAAGGCGTTCGGCCAGTTCGTGGTCGGCGGCAATTATGTGGTGGGGGCGGTCATCTTCCTGATCCTGGTCATCATCAACTTCATGGTCATCACCAAGGGTGCCGGACGGGTGGCGGAGGTTGCGGCCCGCTTCACCCTGGACGCCATGCCGGGCAAGCAGATGGCCATCGACGCGGATCTCTCCTCCGGCCTCATCAACGAGAAGGAGGCCCGTCGGCGCCGGTCGCGGGTGTCGCGGGAGGCCGACTTCTACGGCTCCATGGACGGTGCCAGCAAATTCGTGCGGGGGGATGCGGTTGCCGGCATCCTGATCATGCTGGTGAACATCATCGGCGGCTTCATCATCGGTGTCTGGCAGAACGGGATGCCCCTGGAGACCGCCCTTTCCAACTATACGCTGCTGACCGTCGGCGAGGGGCTCATCGCCCAGATCCCGGCGCTGATCATCTCCACGGCGGCCGGTATCATCGTGACCCGCTCGGCCGACGAGAAGAACTTCGGCCACGAGATCACTGGCCAGTTCCTGAATTATCCGAAGGCCTTCTACATGTCGTCGGGGGTCCTCTTCGCCTTCGGCCTCATCCCGGGGCTGCCCCACTTCGCGTTTTTCCTCCTCTCCGGTGCTGCGTACATGGGGGGCCGGATGGCCCGGGAGGCGGCGCAGGTGGTGGATGAAGACCTGGAAGCCCTGCCGGCGCCGGCCGATGGGGGGGAGCTTGACCATGCGTCGTCGATCCGCCCGCTGGACATGCTGGAGCTGGAGGTGGGGTACGGCCTGGTGCCGATGGTGGACGCGGCCCAGGAGGGGGAGTTGCTGGAGCGGATCCGCTCGATCCGTCGCCAGTACGCCCAGAAAATGGGATTCGTGGTGCCGCCGATCCATATCCACGACAACCTGCAGCTGAAGCCCAACGAGTACAACGTCCTGATCAAGGGGGCGAAGGTCGGCGGCGGCGAGCTGGCTGGACAGTACCTGGCCATGGACTCGGGTGCCGTTGCCGGTCAGGTTGAAGGGGTGCGGACCACTGAGCCGGTCTTCGGTCTGCCGGCCATATGGATCCGGCCCGACGTGAAGGAGCAGGCCCAGCTCTACGGCTATACGGTGGTGGACAGCACGACGATCATCGCCACCCACATCAGCGAGATCATCAAGAAGCACGCCCACGAGATGGTGGGTCGCCAGGAGCTGCAACAGCTGCTGGACAACCTCTCGGCCAGCTTCCCGAAGGTGGTGGACGAGCTGGTGCCGAACCTGCTGAATCTGGGGACGGTGCTCCGCGTCATCAAGAACCTCCTGAAGGAAGGGGTGTCGGTGCGGGACCTGCGGTCGATCCTGGAGACCCTGGCCGACTACGGCGGGCTCACCAAGGACCCGGAGATGCTGACCGAGTTTGTCCGCCAGTCCCTGGGCCGCTACATCATCGACCAGTACAAGCGCGACGACGAGACCCTCTGCATCATCAGCCTCGACCGCCGGGTGGAGGAGATCGTGGCCGAAGCGATCCAGCCGTCGGATCAGGGGAGCTATCTGGCCATCGAGCCGAACACGGCCCAGTTCATCCTGACCGGCATCCGGCAGGAGATGGAAAAGTTCAATCAGGTGGGGAGCAGCCCGGTGCTGCTCGCCTCGCCGTCGATCCGGCGGCACGTGAAGAAGCTCACCGAGCGGTTTGTCCCGAATCTTGCAGTACTCTCGCACAACGAGATTCCGTCCAACGTCAAAATCCAATCGTTAGGGGTGGTGGCGCTCAATGCTGGTTAAAACGTTCGAAGCGGTGGATATGTCGGAAGCACTCCGTATGGTCAAGGCCGAGCTCGGCCCGGACGCCATGATCCTCTCCTCCAAGAAGGAGCGGAAAGGGGGCTTCTTCGGATTCTTCTCGAAGCCGGTCGTGCAGGTGACCGCGGCCCTGGAGGTGAAGCCGCGCCAGCCGGTGCCGGTGGCAAACCCCTACCGGGAGGCCCAGGAGCAGAACGTCTCCGCCAAGGAGATGCTGGAGAGCTCCATGTTGGCCCCCCTGGCCCGTGAACTGAAGGACCTGCGGCAGCGGGTGGAGGTCCTCTCCCGCAAGGAGGCGGCAGCCAAGGCCGAGGCGGAAGCCACGGCAAGCCCCGCTCCGGTGCCTCCTGTGGTGAAGCCGGCTCCCGAAGCGGCCCCCCAGGAAGCGACCCGCGACTTCGCGGCGAAACCGATCCAGAAGCAGGATTTGGAGGAGATGAAGAAGCTCCTCTTCAAGACCCTGGCCGCCAAGGAGGCGGGGGATGGCGCGCTGGTGGCGGACCAGGCGGCGGGGATCGCCCAGGCCCGGGCCAAGGCCGCCGACGACGCCGACGGCGTCAAGTCAGGGGGGCTCAAGGGGGCGCTCCGGCTGATCATGAGCGAACTGCACCGCAAGGGGCTGGAGCGGGGCTCGGTGCGGGCGGTCATGGAGCAGGTGAAGCCCGAGGCGAAAAAGGGCGGGACGGCGGAGGCGATCCGCTCGTTCCTTCCCCAGGCATTCAAGAGCGTCATCAAGTGCGCCGGGCCCCTGAGCCTGAAGAAGAACAGCCCCCGGATCATCGCGCTCGTGGGACCCACCGGAGTCGGCAAGACCACTACCATCGCCAAGCTGGCGGCCCACTATGCCCTGCGTGAGAATCACCGGGCGGCGCTCATCACCATCGACAATTTCCGGGTCGGTGCCGTGGAGCAGTTGAAGACCTACTCCCGCATCATGGGGGTGCCGGTGGAGGTGGCGGCGACGCCGGCGGAGCTGGAGGCGGCGGTGGAGCTCCATTCCGACAAGGAGCTGATCCTCATCGACACGGCCGGCAGAAGCCACAAGGACAGCGAAAAGCTCGAAGAATTGAAGGGCTTCCTGGAGTCTCGGTTCGCCATCGAGATTCACCTCTGCCTGGCGGCAACCACCCGGGATCGGGAGCTCCTGGAGGTGGTGGAGCGCTTCAGCGTGCTGCCGGTGTCCCGTGTCATCTTCACCAAGCTTGATGAGAGCGAGAGCTTCGGCACCATCGTCAATGCCCATCTGCGGACCAAGTTTCCGCTCTCGTACTTCACCACCGGGCAGCGGGTGCCCGAGGATCTTGAAATTGCCACGGCTGGCAGACTTGCCGGACTTGTTCTTGGGGAGAGTAGACAATGAATGTCATGGCGACGACCGGAGATCAGGCTGACAGCCTCCGTCAGTTGGCGACCTCCGTCAAAAAACAGCGCAAGGCCACGGCGGCCCTTGCCAGGGATGGTAAGCAGAAGAAGGGAATCAGGGTCATTTCCGTGACCAGCGGCAAGGGTGGCGTCGGCAAGAGCAACGTGGTCGTGAACCTTGCCCTGGCGCTTGCCGGCCGTGAGAAGAAGGTGCTGGTCATCGACGCGGATCTGGGGCTCGGGAATGTGGACGTGCTCCTGGGGCTCACCCCGGACTACACCCTGAACGACGTTTTCGCCGGCAGGAAGCGGCTCGACGAGATCATCGTGGAGGGGCCCGGCGGCATCCGGATCATCCCGGCCGGTTCGGGGCTTCCCGACTTTACCGCCCTGGGGCTCCAGGAGCGTGTCAAGATAATGGACGAGCTGGACGCCCTGGAGGAGGATTTTGACCTGCTGATCGTCGACACCGAGGCGGGGATATCGGACAATGTCACCTATTTCAACTCCGCCTCCCAGGAGATCGTGGTGGTGGTCACCCCGGAGCCCACCTCCATCACCGACGTGTACGCCCTGATCAAGCTCCTGGCAACACGGCACGGGGAGCGCTACTTCAAGGTGCTGGTCAACATGGCCAAGGACACGGACGACGCCCTGCAGGTGTTTGCCAAACTGTCGAACGTGACGAGCCGGTTCCTTGACATCTCCCTCGACTATCTCGGGTGTGTCCTGCGGGACGACGCGGTGCTGGAGGCGGTGAAGTCCCAGAAGCCGGTTATCGAACTCTTTCCCGAGGCCCCCGCGTCCACCTGCTTCACGACCCTGGCGCGGCGGCTCCTTGAAAATGGCGGCGAGCGGCGGCTCAAGGGAAATGTGCAATTCTTCTTCAGGAGATTCCTCGGGGCCGAGGCCGGAATGGAGAGCCTATGAACTGTCAGGTAAAGGCATACGAACAGGAGGCCCAGAGATCGACGCCCCAGAGCCGGGACGAGCTGATCGTCTCCCATCTGCCGCTGGTGAAGTTCCTGGTGGGGCGAATCGCTTCCCAGCTCCCGCCGCACCTGGACCAGGAGGACCTGATGAGCGCCGCCATCATCGGCCTCATCACCGCCGCCGAGCGGTTCGACCCCAGCCGTGGGGTCCAGTTCAAGACCTTTGCCGAGCAGCGGATCAGGGGGACCATCATCGACGAACTCCGCTCCCAGGACTGGCTCAGCCGCTCCCTGCGGGACAAGTTCAAGAAGCTGGAGAAAGAATTCTGCATGCTCGAGCACCGGTACGGGCGCAATCCCACCAGCGAAGAGGTGGCGGCCTCGCTGAAGATAACCGTGCACGAGTATCACTCGATGCTGGAGGAGATCCACCTCCTCTCCTTCGTGAGTCTCGACGAGGCGTGGGAGGATGAGGACGGCAGCCCCTTCGGCCTGCTGGACATCCTGGCTGACACCGGGATCGAGAATCCCCAGAGCCAGCTCATGGCCCGTCAGATGCTGGATTCCCTCACCGATTCCATCGAAGGGCTGCCGGAGAAGGAGAAGCTCGTCATTACCCTCTACTACTACGAGGAGCTGAACCTGAAGGAGATCGGCGCGGTGCTGGAGCTTTCCGAGTCACGCATCTCCCAGCTCCACAGCCAGGCCATCGTCCGCCTGCGGGCGAAGATGAAAAATATGAGGTAATGCGGATCCCGTAGGGGCAATTCATGAATTGCCCCTACAAGGCGTGTCATCGGGGATTTATCGCGGAGGAATCCATGAACAGCGGCATCTACTCGGCACTCACCGGCAACATTGCAGCCATGAAGCGGCTCGATGTCATTTCCAACAACCTGGCCAACGTGAACACTCCCGGCTTCAAGAAGGACCGGATGACCTTCGAGAGTATGCTCCAGCAGGTGAATGCCCAGCCAAAAGCCAACGGCGGGACCGATGCGCCGATCTATGCCGAGACCGCTTTCTTTACCGACTACGCCCAGGGTCCGGTGAAGCAGACCGGCAATACCTTTGATCTGGCCCTGGACGGCGATGGGTTCTTCGTGGTCACTACCCCCGACGGCCAGAAGGCCTACACCCGCCAGGGAAACTTCCGGCTCGACAGCACCGGCAAGCTGGTGACCGCCGACGGCAACCAGGTGGGGGGGGGCATCACCATCACCGGCGGCAAGGTGGAGATCAACGCCAAGGGCGAGATCTTCGTGGATGGCGGCCAAGTGGGGACCCTGGAGGTGGTCGATTTCCCGAAACCCTATGCCTTCCAGAAGCTGGGGAGCGCCCTCTTCGTTCCGGCGGACCCCCAGGTCACCTCGCAGCCGGTGAAGGGAGAGCCGGTCCGGCAGGGGTACATGGAGGAGTCCAACGTGAGCGCTGTCCAGGAGATGGTGCAGATGATCGAGACCAACCGCTACTTCGAGATGTGCACCAAGGTGGTCAAGGCCTACGACGACCTGACCGCCAAGGCGGCCAATGAAATCGGGAAGCTGTAATCGGATCCGTAGGGGCGGGGTTCCCCCGCCCTGGGCGCGGAAACCGCGCCCCTACACGATGTAAACGCACACAAAAGGAGACAGACCATGATCCGTGCATTATGGACGGCGGCCTCAGGGATGCAGGCCCAGCAGACGAACATCGATGTCGTCGCGAACAACCTGGCCAACGTCAATACCTCGGGGTTCAAGAAGAGCCGGGCCGATTTCCAGGATCTCATGTACCAGAACATGAAGACCACCGGCGCCCCTTCAACCAACTCCACCCAGATCCCCGCCGGCATCCAGATCGGCCTCGGCGCCAAGCTGGCGGCGGTGACCAAGCTGTTTTCGGAGGGGAACATCAACCAGACCGGCAACGAGCTGGACATCGCCATCGAGGGGGACGGCTTCTACCAGGTGCAGATGCCCGACGGCACCACCGCCTACACCCGGGCAGGCTCCTTCAAGCGCGACAGCCAGGGGCGGGTGGTGACCTCCGATGGCTACCCCATCATCCCCGAGATCGTCATCCCCAGCAACGCCACCTCCATCAACGTCGGCAACGACGGGACCGTGTCGGTCACGCAGGCGGGGCAGACATCACCCACCAACGTGGGGAACATCCAGCTGGCCTCGTTCTCCAACCCGTCAGGGCTCCTGGCTCTGGGAAAGAACCTCTACAACCAGTCCGATTCCTCGGGCAACGCCACTACCGGCACTCCGGGGCAGAACGGCCTCGGCACCACGGCCCAGGGATTCCTGGAGATGAGCAACGTGAGCGTCATGGAGGAGATGGTCAGTATGATCACGGGGCAGCGGGCCTACGAGGTCAACTCCAAAGCGGTCCAGACCGCCGACGAGATGCTGCAGACGGCGAACAACCTGAAGCGGTAAAAACGTAGACCGGTGACCAGGGATCGGGAAAGGCACGTATGCGGTTCGTTACGTTGGTGACAGTGTTCATGATGGTGGTCGGTACGGCTGCGTTTGGAGCCCCGGACGGACAGGTGGTTTCCGAAGCCCGTCTCAGGGAGGCGGTGGCCGAGTTCGTCCGGCAGAAGACCGCCAGCCTGGGGGTGGAGACCAGTATCAAGAGGATCGGTTCCATGGGCGATCTGAAGCTCCCTGCCGGCGAGATCAGCTTCGAGGTGGCGGCGCCGGCCCAGTGGGAAGGATGGGGGCGGGCAAACCTGGCCGTCATCGTCCGGGTGAACGACCGGGTGGAGCGGAACATCCCGGTGGCCGTGGAGGTGGATGCCCTGGCCGACACCGTGGTGACCCTCCGCTCCCTGGAGCGGGGTGATGTCATCGGCGCCGCCGACGTGGCGGTGCAGAAGCGGGACATTTCCGGCGCCGCGGGCAAGGTCTTCCGGAGCGTGGACGAGGTGGTGGGCAAGCGGGCGAAAAACGCCATCCGGGCCAACACGCCGCTGCGGGGCGCCAATCTGGAGCGGGTGCCGCTGGTGAAGAGCGGACAGCTCGTCACCATCATCGCCGAGAACCAGACCATGCGCCTCACCGCCACCGGCAAGGCCCGGGGCAACGGCGCCGAGGGGGACATCGTCATGGTGCAGAACCTCGGCTCCCTCAAGGAACTGCCCGGTCGGGTCATAGACGCGGGTACGGTGCAGGTCGATTTCTAGAGGTTTTCCGTGAGAAACAGGAGTCAGTCAGTGAAACGAGCGGTGGTGTCAATAGTTTGGCTGTTTCTGGCCGGGTGCGCCATCGAGAAGGCGGAGGTGCGGACCCCCGCCTTTGACGAGCAGATTCCAGCACCCAAGACCACCTACGCCAACGGCTCCATCTGGCAGGCGTCTTCGGCGGGGATTGCCGATGACCTCAAGGCCCGGAAGAAGGGGGACATCCTGACGGTGGTGATCGTGGAGAATGCGAGCGCCAGCAAGGAGGCCACCACCGACACGGACCGCAATGCCACCGTCTCGGCCAGCATCCCGTACCTCATGGGCCTCGAGAAGAGCGCCACGCTCTTCCAGAAGTGGACGAACGCGGACCCCAACAACCTGGTAGGGGCCAGCACCAGCTCCAAGTACCAGGGGAGCGGCGCCACCACCCGGAAGGAGAACCTCTTCGCCACCATGAGCGCAAAGGTCGTGGAGGTACTCCCCAACGGAAACTTCATGATCGAGGGGCGGCGGAACGTGAAGGTGAACAACGAGGACCAGATCATCGTCCTGGAGGGGACCGTCCGCCCCCGGGACATCACCCCCGACAACCAGATCAGCTCCAGCCTCATTGCCGATGCCCGGATCACCTATACCGGCAAGGGGGTCATCAGCGACCGGCAGCGGCCGGGGTGGTTGATGAATATATTAGATTATATTTGGCCGTTTTAGTTCTGGAGCCTGTGGTGGTTAAAAAACGGAAAAAACCATGAAACGAATTCTTGCAGTAGTCATTTTCCTTCTTGCCCTCCCTCAGTTGGCCCTGGCCATCCGGATCAAGGACATCGCCAGCTTCGACGGGGTGCGGGATAACCAGCTCATCGGCTACGGCTTGGTGGTGGGGCTCAACGGCACCGGCGACAGCGACCAGACCAAGTTCCCGGTGCAGTCGCTGGTGAACATGCTGGACCGGATGGGGGTCACCGTGAACCGTAACGACATCACGGTCAAGAACGTGGCCGCCGTCATGGTGACCGCCAACCTCCCCCCCTTCGCCAAGCAGGGGGCCCGGCTCGATATCCTGGTCTCCTCGGTGGGGGACGCCAAGAGCATTGCCGGCGGTACCCTGCTCATGACTCCCCTCAAGGGTGCCGACAGCCAAGTGTATGCCGTGGCCCAGGGTGGCGTGCTGACCAACTCCTTCTCCTACAGCGGGCAGGCGGCCTCGGCCCAGAAGAATCACCCGACGGCCGGGAGGGTTCCCAGCGGGGCGCTGGTGGAGCGGGAGCTCCCCAACGTGCTGGCCGACCGGGCGCAACTGCGCCTGAACCTCCACCAGCCCGACTTTACCACCGCCACCCGCATAGCCCAGGCGGTGAACGACCGGTTCAAGGGAAAGCTCGCCGCAGCCAGTGACCCGGGATCGGTGACGATGACCCTCCCCGATGCCTACCAGGGGCGGGTGGTGGAGTTCGTGGCCGAGATGGAGCGCCTCGACGTCCGCCCCGACATCGTCGCCAAGGTGGTCCTCAACGAGCGGACCGGTACCATCGTCATCGGCGACAACGTCCGGATCTCCACGGTGGCGGTTTCCCACGGCAACCTGACCCTCTTCATCAAGGAGACTCCCAAGGTGTCCCAGCCCCAGCCTTTCAGCAATACCGGCGAAACGGCCGTGGTGCCGCGCACCCAGATCAAGGTGAACGAGGGTGGTGGCGGTCTGGCCGTCATGAAGGAAGGGGCCAGTATCGGCGACGTGGTCCGTGCCCTGAACTCCCTGGGGGTGACGCCGCGGGACCTGATCGGCATCTTCCAGGCCATCAAGGCGGCGGGGGCAATGCAGGCTGAGCTGGAAGTGATTTAGCACAATGTCATATTTGAGCGCTAACTGCGTTGCGGCGTCGCCGGCTTCCTCGACGTACTGCGAGTACGCCTCCGGAGCCTGCTCCTTGCTGCCTTGTTATCATCTCAAATCTGACATTGTGCATTGTGCATGGTGCATGCGATTGGCATGCAACATGCTGTATGGAAACCGGGGAGCATAGCCTCGATTTTTAGCTAAAGTTTTCGCCAGGTTTGCCGATAGGAGCTGTATGCAGACAACCATCCCGACCGATACCCTCATGCAGGAGAGCGAGGCCACCCGCGCCCGGCAGCTTGCCGCCAGGGGAGGCGCCGTCTCCGACCGCGAGCGGAAGTCGGCCCGCAAGGTGGCCCAGGATTTCGAGGCGATGATGGTCGGCATGATGGTCAAGTCGATGCGGGAGACCGTCGGCACGGACACGCTCACCGGGGGCGGCAAGGGGGAGGAGACGTTCAGGTCCATGCTGGACCAGGAGTATGCCACCGCCTTTGCTGCCCAGGGAGGGTTGGGTATAGCCCCCTTAATCGAGAAGCAGATCATTGGCGACCTCCAGCGGCAGAAGCCGAAGGAGCGGATGGAGCAGGGTGGTGCGGCACAGCCGGCCAAGGGTGACAGCCCATGAGAATCGAGAGCGATGTAGTTTCCCTTTCAGGCATTGCTGCCACACGGAACGCCCAGGCCGAGCGCAGGCCCGAGCAGGTACCGTCGCAGACTGCGGGCGTTGGTTCCGGTCCCGACCGGGTGGAGCTTTCCCTCGGCGCGATGCGGGTGGAGGAACTCAAGAAGGCCGCGACAGTGGAGCCACCGGCCCGGACGGACAAGTTTGACGCCATCAGGCAACAGATTGCAGACGGTACCTACCAGGTTGACTCCCGGCTCGTGGCCGGGAAGATGCTCGGTCTGGTCCGCTAGGGGAGGATTGACAGAGATGGCAACCGGCACGGTGGAACTGGTGGATATTCTGGATGCCCGCGGGGCGAGCATGGAAGAGATGGTGCGGCTCCTGGAAGAGGAGCGCCAGGCGATCATCAGCTTCGACACGGAGCGGCTCCAGGTGGCGGCGGCGCGCAAGGTCCATGTGGCGGCGCTGATGGAGGAGCTGGACGGGACCTGCCGGGTGGCCCTGGCGCGGGCAGGTGAGCGGCACGGTCTTGCGGACAACGCCACCCTCAGCCCGATCATTGCCCGGACCCCCCAGCCCGACAGGGCGGAGCTTGCGGCGATACAGGTGAAGCTCGGCTCCCTGGCCAGCGACATCCGGCGGATGCTGGATGACAACCGTCGGCTCCTGGAGAGTTCCCTCACCACCATCGGACGGTCGCTTTCCTTCTTCCAGAGTCGCTTCAAGGTGGCGGAAACCTACGGCGGTTCGGGCCAGATGGTTGAACGGGGCGCCAACGCCGGTCTCCTCCGCAGGGAGATCTGACCCATGAGCGTCCTGAGCATTCTCGATATCGCCAAGTCCGGCATTGCCGCCCAGCGGCTTGCCCTGGAAGTCACCAGCGAGAACATCACCAACGTCAATACGCCGGGATATTCCCGCCAGACCACCGTTTTCCAGACCGCCCCCACGTCGCTGGACAAGGGCTTCCCCCTGGGCCGCGGCGTGCAGGTGGCGGAGATCCAGCGGGCCTACGACGATTTCCTCCAGACCCAGCTCAAAAACGAGGGTTCAACCAGAGGCTGGAGCGAAACGGTCCTTTCCTCCATGAAGCGGGCCGAGCAGCTCTTCAACGAATTCAGCACGGACGGGATCGGCAAGTCGCTGCAGGATTTCTTCAAGGCCTGGCAGGACCTGACCGCCAACCCCCAGGGGCAGCCGGAGCGGCAGGCAATCCTGGCCCGGGCCAACCAGCTCACGGACCAGTTCCATCGGGTCAACAACTACCTGAACGACATCCGGACCGAGGCGAACCAGTCCCTTGAGGGGATCACCGCCGATGTGAACGACAAGATCACCCAGATCGCCTCCCTCAACGATCAGATCCGCCAGGTGGAGCTCCAGAGCGGCAGAGCCAACGAGCTGCGCGACAGGCGCGACCTGCTGGTTCGCCAGCTCTCGGAGAATGTGGGGTTAACCTATATCGAGGGGAACGACGGGATGCTCACCGTCAGCCTCACCCAGGGGCAGCCGCTGGTCATCGGCAAGGACGCGGCCACGCTGTCGCTCCAGCCCGACCCGGCCAACAGCGGTTACTACAAGATCCTGTCCACTTCCCCCGGCGGGACCACCTCGGTGGATATCAGCACCATCGCCGGCGGACCCAACAACTCCCAGGGGGAGATGGGGGGGACCCTCCAGGTGCGCGACACGCTGGTGAATACGTTCCTCACGGATCTGGACGAGCTGGCCTTCACCCTTGCCAACCAGGTGAACGCTGTCCACAGTGCCGGGTTCGGACTCACCGGTTCCACGGGGAACAACTTCTTCACCCCCCCGGGGGCCATGGCCGGCTACAGCGGCATCGGCGGCATCGCGGTGAACATCGCCAACACCAACAATATCGCCGCGGCAGACGTCGACCCGGCGGTCGGCGGCACCGGCAACAACAAGAACGCCAAGTCAATTGCCAGCGTCTATGACACGATCCTTCCCATGTCGGGCGGGAACATGACTCTGGGTGGTTTTTACAATTCTCTGGTCGGCAAGGTGGGGGTAGCGGTTCAGGATGCCCAGCGGAGCTCCGACCTGAGCGAAGGGGTCCTCAGGCAGCTCGACAACCTGCGCGAGTCCAACTCCGGTGTGTCGCTGGACGAGGAGCTGGCAAACCTCATCAAGTATCAAAAGGCTTTTGAAGGAGCAGCGAAACTCATCAACACGGGGGCCGAGATGATGGACACGATCCTCGGCCTCGTCCGATAGGCAGGTGCCACCATGCGTGTAACCCAGAACACCACGGCGAATATGGTCCTCAACAGCCTCCAGACCATCCGCAAGCGGACCGAGGAGCTGGAGCAGCAGGCATCCACCGGCCTCAAGGTGAGCGCGCCGGGGGATGATCCGGTCACGGCCCAGCAGATCCTCCACATGAAGGGGCTCGTCGCCCAGGGGGACCAGTACGCCCGCAACATCTCCAACGGCACCTCCTGGCTCGCCATGTCCGAGACGGCCATGGACGAGATGGGGAACATCCTCTCCCGGGCCCGGGAGCTCACCGTCCAGATGTCCAACGAGACCAACGACGCCAACGCCCGCACGGCGGCGGCCAATGAGCTCCAGAACATGAAGAGCCAGATGATCCTGCTGGGAAATACCCAGATCAACGGTCGCTACGTTTTTGGCGGCTTCAAGAACGATACGCCTCCCTTCGACGCGGCCGGAAACTTCGGCGGCACCGATGATGACATCACCGTCGAGGTGGACAAGGGGGCCTCGGTCCCGATCAACTATTCGGGGGGGAATCTCCTTCGGGGCGGCACACCTCCCGGATCCAGCGGAACCGATATCATTGGCATCTTCGACAACCTGATCACCCAGCTCAACGCCAACAACCAGCCGGGGGTCCAGGCGGAGTTGCCGAACCTTGTCGCCGCCACGGACCAGGTCCTCGCCACCCGCACCGACCTGGGTGCGCGGATGAACCGCCTGGAAAGCGCCGGCAAGGTGATCGACGACATGAAGTTCAGCCTTACCAAGGTTCTTTCGGACAAGCAGGATGTGGACTTTATGCAGGTCGTGAGCGACCTGTCGAAGCAGCAGACGGCCTTTGAGGCCGCCATAGCCGCTTCGGGAAAAATCTCTCAGGTGTCGCTACTTGACTATCTCAGGTAAGGGGCGCGGGCGCCAGGAGGGCGTATGCTGGTATTAACGAGAAAAATGGGCGAAGTGGTCACCATCGGCGATCAGATCCGGATCAAGGTGGTGGAGATGAAGGGTAACCAGGTGCGGCTCGGCATCGAGGCCCCCAACGACATGCGCATCTACCGGGAGGAGATCTACCTGAAGGTGCAGCGTGAGAACCAGGTTGCCGCCACGTGGAATCTGGCCGACCTGGAGAATGCCGTGACCTGCCTGGTCGCGGGCGCCAAGGAGTAACGAACCGTGAACGTACAGACAAAACGCTTCGGCGAGATTGCTGTAGACGAGAGCAGGATCATCCATATGCCCGAGGGGATGCTCGGCTTTGCCGAGAAGCGGTTTATCCTCCTCACCCCTCCGGAACTGGGGCCGTTCTGCTGGTACCAGTCCGTGGACAATGCCGAGCTGGCCTTCGTGGTGGTCGATACCAAGGACTGCTTCCCTGGCTACGCCGTGAATTTTACCGGCGAGGAGTGCGAGAAGCTCGGTCTTGACGAGTCGTCGGAAGTTATCTTCCTGTCGGTGGTGACCATGGCTGCCGATCCCGCGGCCATCACCGTCAATCTCCAGGGGCCCATCGCCCTCAATCCGGACCGGATGCTTGCCAAGCAGATCGTCCTGGAGGGGGGGAAGTTTACGACGAAGCACCCGTTCTTCAGCGATGTGGCGAAGGACCTTCTGGCCGGTGCAGCGGCCCGGCGAAGCGGCGCCGTGGGGGTGATGACGGGAGCCTGAGCCTCGAACATGCTGGAATTACGAGAAGCCTCCCTGCGATATGCCGGGAGGTTTTTTTGTCAGGAAAAAAATAATGGGGGGCGCATTTTTTTTCTAAAGGTTTTCCGGGGGGCGCCGATACGACTACTAAAGGACGCGCTTCGGTAAGCGCTTGTACCGTTGAAGGAAAGGAGGTTATCCGACCCGCCGAAAGGACCGGGGCGGGGAGCATAGCCGGTCCCGACCAACAGCACACGTTAACAATGGGGTAAGGAAACCCCGCAACCCAACTCACGGAGGATTTAGTCATGGCACTCACAGTCAACACCAACGTCGCTTCTCTCAACGCACAACGGAACCTCAACCTCACCTCGACCTCTCTCGGCAAGTCCCTCGAGCGTCTTTCCTCCGGCTACCGGATCAACCGCGCCGGTGACGACGCCGCCGGTCTCGCCATCTCCGAGGGGATGAGGGCCCAGACCCGTTCCATGAACCAGGCGGTCCGCAACGCCAACGACGGTGTCTCCCTTGTGCAGACCGCTGAAGGGGCGTTGAACGAAGTCAGCAACATCCTGGTCCGGATGAGGGAACTCGCCACCCAGGCCGCCACGGGCACCGTCAGCTCCTCGCAGCGTGGCTACATCGACTCCGAGTTCACCCAGCTGAAGTCCGAGATCGACCGCATCGCCAGCGCCAGTGAATTCAACGGCTCCAAGCTGCTGGACGGCACCGCCGCTTCCTACTCGTTCCAGGTGGGCGCCGGCGCCACCTCCAACGACGTCATCGCCGTCTCCATCAGCGCCGCCGGCGCCTCCAGCATCGGCGTTGGCACCGCCAGCGTCGCCGGTGCAACCGGTGCCGCAGCAACTGCCGCCCTCGCTTCCATCGACTCGGCGATCGCGAACGTCTCCAACATCCGCGGTACCCTGGGCGCCGTCCAGAACCGCCTCCAGTCCACCATCAACAACCTCCAGGTTTCCGTAGAGAACCTGAGCGCCGCCGAGTCCCGGATCCGCGACGTCGATGTCGCCTCCGAGTCCGCGGCCCTGACCCGGGCCCAGATCCTGACCCAGGCTGGCACCTCCATCCTGGCCCAGGCCAACCAGACCCCGCAGTCGGCCCTCTCGCTCCTGAGAGGATAAGCCCGGGGGAGACCCAGCAGCACCCGAAGAGGGGGGGGCGAGAGCCCCCCCTTCTTTTTTGCCCCGCCTCTCCCGCTTGTGTCGATTTTTCGACTAGCTCCCACCATGATCTTCTTTAGTGCCGATATTTTGACAGCAGCACTGTTCCTTTGCGCTAAAGTTTTTCCGTCCGCAGACGATAAGAATACCAGGAAGGCCTGTCCGCTGGCTCATGCCGGCCTTGCTGTCCCGGAGGGTGCGGCGGGCGGTGACCGAATGACTGATTCACCGGGTGGCGGTGAAGGTGGAGCCGTTCTTGCAAAACGGCAGGTAAGGAGGAACGTGCCATGGGAAACAACATTTCACTCGGGGGACTGGCAACCGGGCTCGATACCAACGCTCTCGTAACCCAGCTCATGTATCTGGAGCGAGCTCCCGAACGTATCCTCACCCAGAAGAAAACCGCCATCCAGAGCAAGATCGACATCTACAACCAGATCACCGGTTTTCTGAACTCATTCAAGAGCATGGCCGCGGGGATGAACACCGCCTCCACCTTCATGGGGAAGACCTCCTCGGTGGGCGACAGCACGGTGCTTACCGCCACGGCCCTCAGTTCGGCGGCGCCGGGCTCCCACAGCGTCTCGGTCACCACGCTGGCCAAGAGTGAGCGCCAGGTTTCCGACCAGGGGTACGCCAGCGCAGACGCCCTCAACTTCAAGACCGGCAGCATCACCATCACGGGGCTCGCAGCGCCCATCACGATCGCGGAGGGGCAGAACTCCCTGAACGGCATCGCCGCGGCAATCAACGGTTCGGGGGCCAACGTCACCGCCGCGGTCATGAACGACGGGTCGCTCAATCCCTACCGGCTCGTCATCACCGCCAAGGATACCGGTAAGAACTATACCGTCGACTTTGCGGGACTCACCACGGACCCCGTCAGCGGAACCACCTATGCCAACCCGACCATCACCAAGGCCGGACCCGCGTACCAGGCCGGCACGTCCGCGTCATTCACCGTCAACGGCATTCCGATCACCAAGACGTCCAACACCGTATCCGACGTTATCCCCGGCGTGACCCTGAACCTCCTGAAGGAAGGTGGCACAACCACCGTCACCGTCGGTAACGATGATGCCGGCGTGACGAAGAAGATCAATGATTTCATGGGCGCATACAATACGGCAATGGCTCAGATCAACAAGCAGTCGGAATACAACGCCACCTCGAAAAAAGGAGGCGTTCTCTCCGGCGACTCGACCCTCAGGACGGTCAAGGCCCAGTTGCAGAACGTCATCAGCACCCCTGTCACCGGTATTACCGGAAAATACTCGACCATGGCAGAGATCGGCATTACCTCCAACGCGAAGGACGGGACCCTCACGCTCGACTCGGCGAAACTGAGCGAGGCCCTGAGCACGAACTTCAACGACGTGGTGGACCTCTTCACGAAAAACGGTGGCGTTTCCGGCCTCTCCACCGACAAGTATGGCGTTGCCGAGCAGTTCAACAAGATCATAGACCAGCTCACCCACCTGTACGAAGGTCCCTCGTCCACCTCCAACGGCATCATTTCGAGCCGCGTGCGGGGGCTTTCCGACAGCATCAAGGACATCGACACCCAGATTGACGGGATGGAAGCCCGGATGGAGCGCAAGGAAGCGGCGCTGAAGAAGCAGTTTACGGCCATGGAGGGACTGGTCAGCAATCTGCAGACCCAGGGCAATTCCCTGCTTTCCGTCCTGAGCCGACTCCAGTAATACAACGCATCAACGTACGTTCACCCAGGAGGCACAGATGCTCACACCCTTCAACCAGTACCAGAACACCCAGGTCAACACGGCGAGTCCCGAGAAGGTCCTGATCATGCTATACGACGGCGCCATCAACTTCACCAAGATTGCCCTGGAAAAGATGGAGAAAAAGGATATCGCCGGCAAGGGAAAGTTCATCGGCAAGGCCCAGGCCATCGTGTCTGAACTCATGAATACCCTCAACCACGAGATCGGCGGCGATATCTCCCGCCGCCTGGAGCAGCTGTACATCTATCTCATCGACGAGTACCTCAGGGCCAATATCCAGAATTCGCCGCAAGCCCTTCAGAATGCCGTCCGGATCCTGACGATCCTGCGGGACACCTGGCTGGAGGCGATCGAGATATGGAAGAGGGAGCGCGAGGCGGGTCAGCCGCTCCAGCCGCAGGGGTACCAGTCCCGCGCAGTGGGGCAGGCGGGATGAGCGCCGACCGGCTTGGAGCACTGCTCGTAAGCGGAGAGGAGCAATACCGGCTTCTGCTCGATGAGGCGACGGCGCTGCTCAGGCACTTCGACACCAACAGCCCCGAGGATTTCGAACGGGCTGTCGGAGTCCGGGGCCAGATCATTGCCACCCTGACCAGGTTTGATCAGGAACTTGCCGCGTTTCTCGGCACTCCCTCGTCCTCCGCCGACCCCGACACCGTTGCGGTGCTGAACGGGTTCCGGCGGTTCCAGGAAGAGGTAACCAGGAAGATCCTGGAGCTCGATTCTTTCGTGATCGCCCTGGCCCGGCAGCGCCTTGACGCTCTGCAGGACGACATGGCTTCCCTGGCCCGCGGCAGGACTGCCCTCCACGGCTACGAGGGGGGGCGCGAGGACCGGCACAACATGAGCAGCACTGCCTGATCTCCCCTCAGGCAGTCCCCGGCCCTGTGACACGGGCCAGACCACTCATCATACAAAACGGAACGACGGAGGTTCCGGCGCAGCCCATCCCGTGGGTCGGTTGCATGCCGGCCCATCCTCGAATGCAAGGAGGCGTGAATGCAGACTCAATCCGCGGCAAAGCAGCACGAGCAGATCATCGGCACGGTCGAGGGCGCAGCCCTCATAACCGATGCCCTCAACGACGGCAGCGCCCATGCGACAGAACTGCGGCAGTTCGCCCTTGAAACCGCCGCGCTGTTCCGCTCGGGAGCCGAGCAGCGGGCACTAGGCCACTATATCGACCTTCTCAATGGTTTCGACTGGCTCGTCAAGGCCCTCGATTGCACGGGAGAGGCCCTTGCCCTCGATTTCGCCAGAGAGCAGGTGGGAGGGGGTACGCTTTCCCGTTTCGTCGATGATCTCAATGCCCTGCTCCAGGAAACCATGAAGGCCCAGGAGCGGAAGGACTGGGTTCTGCTGGCCGACCTGATCGAATATGAGCTGGCTCCCCATCTGGAGCAATGGCGGACGGTTTTCGTCTCTCTCAGGGAGAAGGTATAGACGAAACCGTTCCCGGTAACTTACCATGACACAAGAGCTTTCCGAATACGGGAAATACTTCGAGGAGCTCCAGAGGGTCAACCTGATGGTCCGCCTGGGCGAGGCCGGTTCCTTCGACGGGAGCGCCGCCATCACCTCCCTCAAGGGTGATCTGGCCTGGCTGGAGATCTACGGGGGTGAACTGCCTCCGACCGGGACGGTCCGGGAGGGGGCGGAGGCCTCTGTGTCGGTCTGGACCGGCGGGGCTCTCTGCCGCTGCGATGCCGCGGTGGAGAAGGTCCGCGACGACCGCCAGTTTCAGATCCGCCTCTCGGGGAGAGTCCGGGAGCTGCAGCGTCGCGAGTACTTCCGCCTCGACGTTGCGGTCCCCTTTATCTACGAGTTTATTCCTCCCCTGGAGCCCGAAGAGGTGCAGGCCCGCTGGACAGCATCCCGCACGGGGCTCTGGCACCAGCCCGAGATCGTGCCCGACGGCTCCGGTTTCAAGGTACTCGACTGGAGGGGGCGTGACATCCCCTCTTTCCGCGCCAATCTCAGTGGCGGCGGCATGCGGATCAAGGTTTCCGAGCTCGTCGAAGCGGGCACGCTCCTTGAGATCATCCTGTTCCTTCCCCATCCTCAGCCGCGGGCAGTCTGTGCCGTGGCCGAGGTCCTCCGCTGCCAGGAGATCACCCTTTCCTGGGAGCGGGGAACCCACTACCACCTTTCCGTGAAATTCATCCTGATTGGCGACAGTGACCGGGAATCTGTCATCTCCTACCTCTTCAGCGAGCAGCGGCGTCAGCTCCTGATGAGGAATGACCGGGTTTCACCCGGAGGGAGCAGGTGACTTCCCTGCCGTCCGACACCCCTGCCATCGGGGCACGGGTGACGACCGGCCGGAGGGGTCAAGCGACGGCGCTCGTCATTGGCGAGGACGGCCGCGAAACCTGTCTCCACTCGGTCTACGATCCGGTCCGGGAGGCTGAATCTCACGTCCCCGGGCGCCTTGACGCCGCCACCATCGTGTTTCTCGGCACTGGTCTCGGCTATCACCTCCTGCCAACTCTGGCCCTCAATCCGCAGGTGACGCGGGTCGTCATTGTCGAGCGCTATCCCGGGCTGGCCGCCATTGCCGCGGAGCGGATCTCCGACCCTTCCCTGAGGATCGAGTTGGTTACCGGGATGATCCCCGGCGGTTTCCCGCCACTTCCTCAAGGTCTCGACGCCCGGACGCTTCGGGTTGTCCCCCATCCTCCGTCGCTGGCCGCCAACCCCTCATGGTACGACCACTACCAGGTGGCCGTCGCCACTGCCGGGCTCCCCGGGGGCGCCACCGGGAAATCCAACCGTCGAGGCGCGTCCCTGACCGTTCTCGTCCCTTTCGAGGCCTACTATGCCCAGCGGGAGTGCATCAACGGCCTCCGGGCCCTAGGCCACCGGGTCATTACCCTCGACTGTCGCGGGCGGGAGGGGGAGGAGGCGGCCATCTTCCGGGATGCCGTCACTAGGGATCGGCCCGATCTGGTCCTCTCCGTCAATATGCGCGGCCTCGACCGTCGTGGCGTGGCCGCGGAGATGCTGCGGCGCCTCGGCATACCGCTCGCCCTCTGGTTCGTGGACTCCCCCGAGTTCATCCTCTACGGCGAGGCGATGCCTCCCCCCGATGCCTGCCACGTCTTCATGTGGGACCGCGGCTACATCCCCGCCGTGTCGCGGCAGGGGTACCGGGTATCGTACCTCCCCCTGGCCGCCGACACGGCCCTGGTCGACGCCGCCCGGTTCGAGGAGCGATTCCGGGCCGACATCTCCTTTGTGGGCAACTCCCTGGTGAGCGGGTTCCTGGCGCGATTGGCGGTCAAGTTTCCGGCAGGGGCCGAGGCCATGGCCTTCGCCGATCGGGCCATCGACAGGATCATCGCCCGGCGGGGCGACCAGCTCCAGGTCCTGGACGAGCTCATCGCGCAAGCCGGCCACTTTCTGGCCAATGACGAGCAGCGGCTCTTCTTCCGGGCCTTCCTCCTCCACGGCGCCACCTCCGCCTACCGGACCCGGCTCCTCCAGCGGCTCATCCCCCTGGGGCTCACCTTCTTCGGCGACCCGGAGGGGTGGAAGAAGGTCTTCGGCCCGTCAATAAACGCCCATCCCGACGTGAACTACTTCCACGAGACGCCGGCGGTCTACGCCTCCAGCGCCGTCAACGTCAACGCCACCAGCCTCCAGATGCCCCACACCGTCAACCAGCGGGTCTTCGACGTCCCCCTCTGCAACGGCTTCCTCCTCACCGACCGGCAGGGGGCTCTGTTCGAACTGTTCGCGGAGGACGAGGTGGCGGTTTACGACGGCATCGGTGACGCGGCCGAGAAGGCCCTCTATTACCTGGAGCGGCCTGAGCTCAGGGGGAACATCATGGAGAAGGCCCGGCGCCGGGTGCTCGGCGAGCATACCTACGGGCACCGGATGGGGCAGTTGATCGCCGACCTGTGACTTGAATGAAAAAGTCCCGCTGCCACCAGGAGTGGAGCGGGACTTTTTTCTTCCTTATCGTCAAGTCCGGGCGTCAGTTCACTTCGCGGTAAATACCGCAGCCGATCCAGAGGGAGTCGTCAACCTTCTTCACGAAGGCATCTTTCCCCTCAACCTTTTTGGTCTGCGGATGGGTCCACTTGTACTTGAACCAGCCTTCTCCCTTGTTCGCTTCGTCGATAAGTCCCTTGATGACCAGTACGCCGTCGGGGTCCTTCATCTCGATCAGGTTCTTGCCGATCAGTTTCTGGTTGGCGCCGTGGGCGAGGACCTCTCCCTGGAAATCATAGGCAAAGATGTAGAGGTCCTTTGAGGTAAACATCCCTTTCGGGTTGTTTATCTCCGCAAACGCCTTTTCTTTTCCCTGCTCCTTGATGTACGCAGCACACTTTTCCACGATGGCCTTCGCTTCTTCCTTGGTGCCGCGTTCGACAGCCCAGGCCGTGGCGGAGAGTGCCACAAGGGCCAGCAGGCAGATGACGGAAACAATCTTCTTCATGTACAACCTCCGGCCAGACCCGGCCACCGATGGCAAACGTCTCGACGAGACCCTGGCGAAATCGGTCAAGGTGAGCGAGCAACTGGGGAAAAACGGCGATCTGGTTTCTCTGGGGGCGGAGGTGAAGGCGCGATCCGCGATCTGTTCGCTGCCCGCACCCAGCCGGAACTGGAGCGGGCAAAAACGGATCTCGATACGCTTTTTGCCCGGGCCACAGCCCTGCGCCAGGGGCTGAAGGGCGTTGCCGGCATCGATGCCGTGGCCGCCTCGTTCAACGAGATCCATGGCGCGCTGTTCAACCGGAACGGCACCTATGAGCGGCTCACCAATATCATCAAGGTTGCGGCCCAGGCGACCGCTTCCGCCGAACGGCTCAAGGGGATCGTTTCGGAGCAGAAGAGCCTGGGAGAGCAGGGGGTCGAAAAGGCGAAAACGGTCCAGGCGAGCGCCATCGCAAGCGTCAACAGGATGTTCAACTCTTCGATCATCCTCGTGGTTTCGACGGGTCTTGCCGTGCTGATTCTGGCGGTGTTCTTCAGCCAGCATCTCCTGAGGTCCGTCATGCGGTCCGTGGGCGAACTCGGCCGGTTTGCCTCCCGTTTCGGAGATGGCGACTTCTCGACCCGGCTCGATGCTGGGCGCAAGGATGAGTTCGGCCAGCTAGCGGGGAATTTCAACAGTTCGAGCGAGACGCTCAATGAGATCGTGGTCGAGCTGACCGGCGCCATTAACAAGATGGTCGGATCGGTTGCCGATCTGACCGGCGCTGTCACGACCATCGACGGAGCGGTTGGGACGCAGGCGTCGCTGGCTCAGGAGTCAGCCACCGCCATCGAGCAGATGTCCGCCACGGTTACCGATGTGGCCAGGGCTGCCGTCACCACGTCGGAACTGACGGGACAGTCGCAGTCCACCGCCCGGTCCGGTCAGAAGGTGGTGGCAGATACCGTGGAGGCCATGACGGAGATAGCGACCGCGGTCAGCGCCGCCGCAACGGTCATGACGCGGCTCGCCGAAAGCTCGGGGCAGATCGGCAGCGTTGTCGGCGTCATCAACGACATCGCCGATCAGACCAATCTCCTGGCTCTGAACGCCGCCATCGAGGCTGCGCGGGCCGGCGAGCAGGGGCGGGGTTTCGCCGTCGTTGCCGATGAAGTTCGCGCCCTGGCTTTGAGGACAACGGAGGCGACCAGAGAGATTGGCGCGATGATCGGCGCCATTCAGTCCGACATCGGAACAACCCGCCAGGCGATGGATGCCGGCCGCGGCCGGGTGGAAGAAGGGGTGAAGCTGGCGGAAATCGCCCGGCAATCGCTCGACGAGATTGTTACGGCCTGTGACAGCGCATCACAGATGGTCGCCCAGATTGCCACCGCCACCGAAGAGCAGGCGGCCACGGCGGTCGAGATCTCCTCGGGGGTCGGGAAAATGTCCGATATGTCGGAGCGGACGAAGTCGGCGGCAGTTCTGATAAACACGGCAACCAGCGAACTGGAGCGGCTGGCTGCCGATCTGGGCTGCCGGGCGGCGTGGTTCAAGTAGCAATGCTTGTAAACATGCCATTCACCCGCTATACTTGACACA
This sequence comes from Desulfuromonadales bacterium, assembly GCA_003712145.1. Taxonomy (GTDB): domain Bacteria; phylum Desulfobacterota; class Desulfuromonadia; order Geobacterales; family Geobacteraceae; genus Geobacter. Next base: position 26,497 of record RHLS01000039.1, read on the forward strand.
AATTTTCATCTGTTCCGGACGACAAGGTCACCCCTCATGCCCACGGTTCTCAGAATCGGCTCCGTTCGTTTTCACTTCTATTCCGACGAAGGAAACGAGCCTCCTCACATCCATGTTGAAACCCCCGACGGGGAGTGCAAATTCTGTTAAACCCGATCCGGCTGGCAAGGAATAAGGGGGTGCCCCCTACGGAACTGCGGAACCTTGAGAGGCTTGTCTATGAGCACCACGACCTCTTGCTGGAGAACTATCATGAATTCCACGGCCGCTGACAAGGAAACCGTCGAGCCCGCCGCAATACGGGCCTGGGCTGAGAATCGGACCATTTTCGTAGAGCTTACTGATGGACGAATTGTCGGGTTCCCTGCAGACAGGTTCAGAATCCTGTCGAAGGCGTCGGATGAGCAGCTCAAGGAAGTTTCAATCCGCCTCAACGGTTTCGCCCTCCGGTGGGAGGCGCTTGATGAAGACATCACCGTGCCCGGCATTGTTGCCGGCAACTTTCAACTGCCCTATCTGAGGAAAGCGTCATAGAGTGTTTATTCCACATTGCAATCAAGATGACACTAAAATCACTGCATTAGTGCCGGACTTTGTCCGCCACTGATTGGGCGCGGCAAGCCGAGCCCCTACACGTAGATGTCATCTTGAATGCAATTCTGAATTACCACCCGTGACTACACAAAATGAACGGGCCGGGAATGTACCTTCCCGGCCCGTTCGCGTTTTCTGATACGGATTGTCTGCCGCTACTGTTTGGGAGTCGTCTCCGGCTCCGCCTTCTCTCCCTCGCCGGAGAGAAGCACGATGTCGACCCGGCGGTTCTTGGAGCGGCCGTCGGCGGTGGCGTTGTCGGCGATGGGGCGGAACTCGCCGAAGCCGGCGGCGGAGATGGCGGTGGGGTCGAAGTCGTAGGATTTGGTCAGGAAGTGGACGATGTTGGTGGCCCTGGCCGTGGAGAGTTCCCAGTTGGAGGGGAACTGGTGCGAGCTCATGGGGACGGTATCGGTGTGCCCCTCCACCCGGATGCCATTGGCGTAGCCGGCCAGGGATTCGGCAACCTTGGCCAGGAGCGGGTAGGCGCTTTCCCGCACGATGGCGCTTCCCGAGTCGAAGAACCCCGCCTCCTTGAGGCTCACCACGAGCCCCCGCCGTGTGATCCCCACGCTCACCTTTTCCTGGGCGCCCTGTTTGACCAGATAGGCCTCCATGGCCGCTTTGATGGCACGGAAGTCCTTCTCCTCGGCCCGCACCTTGCCCTTGCCGGCCCCCTGGCCCTGGCTCCGCCCCTTGTTGGCCAAGTCCGGCGACAGCGAGGGGATGATCCGCAGGTCGGTGGTGTCGAGCACGGCCGGCTTTGGGGCCGAACCGGTGGTGGTGAAGCCGAAAGATTCCCGCATTGACTGAATCACCTGTTCAACCTTCTTCTTGTCCGACTGCCCCATGGCGTAGAGGGTCACGAATACGGCAAAGAGCAGCGTGATGAAGTCAGCATAGGAGACGAGCCACCGTTCGTGGTTCGGCTCTTTTTCGTGTTTTTTCTGCCGCGCCATGGGTTACTTCTCTTTCTTGTCGCCACCACCGCTGCCGCCGTGGTGGAGGAACGCCTTCAGCTTCTGCTCGATGAAGTGAGGGTTCTCGCCGTTCTGGATGGCGATGAGCCCTTCAATGATCATGCTCTTGATCAGGAGCTCCTCCTTGATCTGGTGCTTGATCTTGGTGCCGAAGGGGAGGCAGATGATGTTGGCGACCATGAGGCCGTAGATCGTGGCCACGAAGGCGACGGCGATACCGGCACCCAGCTTGGAGGAGTCGGAGAGGTTCCCCATGACGTGGATGAGGCCGAGAACGGCGCCGATGATGCCGATGGTCGGCGCGAAGCCGCCCGCCGCCTCGAAGAATTCCGCGCTCATCTTCGAATGCTCTTCGTGGTAGGTGAGCTCGATCTCCAGGGTTTCCCGCAGCTTCTGCGGATCGATGCCGTCGACCACCAGCGATATTCCCTTCTTGGTGAAGGGGTCCTTCACGTTCTGGGCCTCCTGCTCCAGGGAGATGAGACCGTTGCGCCTGGCCTTTGCCGCGTAGCCGATGATGTCCTTGACCACCTTCTCCGGGTCGTCCTTGGGCGGCATGAGCACCTTCTTGACATCCTTGGCCGCCTGGATGATCGACTTCATGGGGAAGCTGATGAAGGTGGCGCCGAAGGTGCCCCCGAGGACGATGAGCGCCGCCGTCGGCTGGATGAGGGCGGTTATGTGGAGCCCTTCCAGGACCGCACCGCCGAACACGGCGCCTAAGCCGAGACACAGGCCGATGATTGTTGCGATATCCATAGGGTCGTATCCTGAGTCGGTTGATGGGGAAGCTGATTAGTCCTCGAGGATGCAGCAGAGGCGATAGGCCTCCCGGTGACGCCGCCGCAGGTACTTGCGAGCCGTACCCGTGGCGGCCCTCCTCATGATCCGGGCCTTGTAGTCGATGGTCTTGTCCACTATGGCCGCGGTCTTCTCCAGAACCAGGTATTTGTGGCCGTTGGAGAGGGTTATGTGGGTGTCGGGTGTCTCCTCGATGAGCTCTATCAGGTCCGGATTCACGAAGAACTCGCTGCCGTCCAGCCGGGTCAGTTTGATCATGGGGTTTCTGCTCCTCCCGGAATTGTGATCCGTTATGGTATCTATCGGCTATCCGGCCGAAAACTTTAGGGCAATCATATGCGGGGCACGGGGTGATGGGGGCGCGGCCAGGAATTACAGTCCGTTACAGATTCGCAGCGAGACTCCGGCCGGTTTCGTAGAGAAGACGGGTTTCCCGTGCAACGTCAGCCAGTTCCGTGGCGGTCATGTTTTCCCGCACCAGGGTCAGGAACGTGGCCACCGGGGCGAGGATCTCGTGGCGGTACCCCATCAGCTTCAGTTCCCCTTCGATGGCCGCCTCGTCGTCACCGAGCCTTTTGATCCTGTCCACCGGCAGGGGCTTCTTCCGGGCCGCCGCCATGATCTCTGTGGTGGTCTGGATCCCTCTGTTCATGAGCCGGTGGAAGTCCCGCAGGACCGGGTCCTTCGGCTCGCCGGCCCCGCTCCCCGTTCCGTCGAAGCAGCTCTTCCACATGGTCTCCCGGCGCTTGGCCAGGCTCTCGGCCTCTGGGTCAATATTGAAGAGGCCGTCCCAGGTGAGGTAGCCGTCGGGGGCGAAGCCGCTCCGGTAGACCCGTACCCCGGGGAAGTCGCCGTCGGCAGGTTCATCGCCGTCGCCAAGCTGGAGCCGGCAGGCGCTGAAGACCGCCTCCGGCGTGATGGCAGTACGGCAGGCCGGGTCGGCGCAGTCGAGGCCGTAGGGGCAGGGGGAGCAGGGGAGGGCCGGCTGCAGTGCCACGTGTCCTTCGCCGTAGGGGCCGGTGCAGCGGAAGAACGCCGGGCCGATGCAGAGCATCACCGTCGGCACCCCGGCGGCGGCGGCGAAGTGCATGGTGCCGGTGTCGTTGGAGACCAGGGCCGCGCAGCGCCCCACCAGGGAGAAGAGCTCCTCGATGCCGGTCTCGCCCACGGCGTTGACGGCGGGAAGCTCCATGGCGGCCAGGGCCTGCTCCGCCAGCTCCTTTTCGTTGGGGGCGCCGAAGAGGATGGTGGTGACCCCCAGCTCCCGCTGGAGCCGGTCGGAGACCCGGGCGAAGTGCTCCGGCGGCCAGATCCTGATCTTTTCGCTGGCCCCCAGTTGAAGCCCCACCAGCCGCTTGCCGGCAAGGCCGTGCTTCTCCAGGAACTCCGTTGCGAACTGCTCCCCCTTCTCCGTGGCGGCCAGTGCCACCCGTTTGCCGTCGGGAGCGACGCACCCCAGGCGGGTGAATATATCCACCAGGTTGACGGGGTTGTACTTGCGGATGTTGTCGTTGAACCAGCTGAAGATGTACTGCCCCCAGAGGGTCTTGATCTGGCGGCTTCCCGTGGCGTCGGCGACGAAGCCGGTGGCCTTGCGGTTCGTCACGGCCGAGGCGAAGAATGCCGAGAGCCGGGAGCAGGTGATGTTGATCAGCAGGTCGTACTCCCCCTCTTCCAGTTGGCGGACGAAGCGGTCCATGGTGCCGTAGGCGGCCAGCGGCGTCTCGCCGGTGGCGATCTCCCAGGCGATCTCCTGTTTGGCCAGGACGATGGTCCGGTCGATCCCTTCCATGAGGGGGAGGATGCCGCAGAAACGGTCCTCCACTATGGCGGTGATCCGGGCGCCGGGATGGGCCTGCCGGAGCCGGCGCAGAAGCGGCGTCATCTGGATCATGTCCCCGTAGCGGGCTATGGCGAGGATGGCGATCTCTTTCATTCCGGTATCTTCTCCCACAGCACCTCGACGTTCTGGAGCATCAGGAATATCCGCTCGGCCCGGGAGAGTTTCCCCTCGCCGGTGACGATCCCCTCAAGGGCGTTGCGCAGGGTGAACCAGCGCCGGTCGGGCATTCGCTCCAGGAGCTTCTCCAGTCCCGGGTGCCGCTCCAGGTTCCCCATGATTTCGCCGCGCCGCTCGATCCGCTTCCGTACCCGCTCCGCCACATGGGGGAACGCCCCCACCATGGTGGCCACAAGTTCCTCCATCCGCCGCTCGTAGGTGTGCTCGGCCAGAACCCGCTCCCGCCCCCGCAGCGCCACGTGACGGCGGGCCTCCTCGTCGTGGAGGTGGCGGTCGATGGTATCGCGGGCCTCGGCCAGGCTCCCGAAGGTGGCCAGATCGCCCTCCCCGAAGAGTTCCGGCAGCAGCGAGCGGCGGTCCACCAGTTGGAAGGCGCCACAGGCGGCGATCTCGAAGGTGCGGGGGTTGACGAAGTCGCCGTCGGGAGCCACGCCGTCGCAGGTGGTGGAGGAGTGGAGATTCAGGTTCACCGCCGAGGCGTTGAAGATCCTGACGCAGGTTTCCGTGTCGATCCGGGCGCTCTGCCGCTGCAGGTACGGGGAGAGGGGGGAGATCAGGGGCCAGTCGCTCCCCCAGATCCTGAAGGGGTAATCGGTGAGCCCTTTGAAGAATATCTGCCGGTTGTAGTAGCCGGCCCCCACGAAGGAGAGGGGGCTGCCGAACTCATCCCGCTCGGCCCGGGTCAACTCCAGGGGGCGATGCACCTCCGGCGCGGCGCAGGTGGGAAGATATGCGTAGCGGCTGACGCCGACCCGCTCCAGCTCCGCGGCGAAGTTGTCCTTCTGGATGCCGAAGAAATAGGATGCGTAGGGAGCCGATTCCCGCCAGTAGGTGAGTACCCGGTAGTCCTCCACGAACCAGAAAGCGGTCGGTATCCCCCCCTGCTCCAGCCTCCGCATGGTGTCGGGCAGAAGGGGGGCCTGGGCCAGGGCCAGCACCATGTCGGGCCGGGTCTCCCGGACCCTGATCTCCACCGCCTGGGAGAGGAGCTGGGTGAGCCCCGCCTGGAAGGCCCGCCTGCTCTGGTTGTAGGTGAACTGTTTGCCGAAGTCGATGCCTGGGGCCAGGGTTTCGCTCTCGAAGGGGATAACCTGGTGCCCCAGGGCACGGAGCGCCCGGGCGCAGTGGTGGGCCGCCGGCAGCGAGCCGCCGTAGATGGGGTTCACCACCAGGATTCGAAGGCCCCCTTCGGCCGCAAGCGCAAGCCCTTCGGCGTAGGGGCCGAGGGTGCCGAGGGTTGCGGGGCTCGTCCGGAGCGAGGCGGGGTGAGAGGCGACGTTTCCCTTCAGGAGCCGGTCGTGGCGGCGGCGGACCTGGTCGGGGGGGACGTCGGCCATCAGGGCGAACCGGTCCAGGACGCCGGCCAGGTCCACCTGTTCCAGGGCCGCGCGCAGGAGCTCCAGGTCGTACTCGATGACCGTGCCGCCGAAGCCGAGGCCGGCCAATGCCCGCAGGTGGTGCCCCAGGCCGAAGCCGACCACGGTCAGGGGCTTCGTCGGGGAGAACCGCTCCGCCTGGGCCCTGGCCCACTCCTCCGCTTCCCGGGAGGGGTTGTAGGGGGAGTGGATACAGATGTCGCCGACTCGTGCCGTCGGTTCGCCATTGCGGGCTCGTTCCAGCGCCACGCGGCAGCCGGGTTCCGTCGCCTCTATCCGGTCGGCCAGGTCGGGGTCGCGGCGGCGCAGGGCGGTTATGTTTGTGTCGAAGTGGGTCATGGTGTCAGTCAGCCCTGTTTTCGCGTCCGTGTCGCAGGGGGATTGTCCCTACAACGCATTCATGTCCAGTCTGATGGTGTCGAAGAGCTCGCTCCCCCCCTCGTACTCGGGAGCGAAGAGGAGCACCTTCTCGACGGCTTCCAGTGCCTCTGCCGTCCTGCCGTCCTTGAACAGGATGCCAGCCTGGGTGTAGAGCATGTCCAGGTCGGCCGGGTGGTACATCAGATAGGTTTCGAGCCGTGCGGACGTCTCGCCGAACCTGCCGGTGCCGTAGGCGAGCTTCACCAGTTCGTGCAGGGCGGTCAGGTTCTCCGGGTCGGCGGCGATGGCCCGGTCAAAGCAGTCGAAGGCCTCGTCGTGCTTGTTCTGCATGTTCCGGACCATGCCGAGGCCGCAGAGGGCCCGTGCGTTGGCGGGGTCGGCCTTCAGGGCCCTGTTGAACCAGGTGACCGCCTTGACCTGCTTCCCCTGCACCATGGAGACCACGCCGAGCCCCACCAGGGCCTTCGGATCGGTATCGTTTCCTTTCAGCGCCTCCTGGTACAGGGTGGCGGCCTCGTCGAGCCGGCCCAGGTTCGCCGCGCAGTCCCCCATGTCGGCCAGCACCGAGGGGTCGCCGGCATCCTTCAGCCGGGAGAACGCCGCCAGTGCCTCCTCGAACCTTCCTTCCTCCTTCAGCTGCCGCGGGTCCGAGGCTTCGGCCCCGGATTCCGGCCTTTCCGGTGCCGGGGCGGCAATTTTCGAGAGGAGCTCCTCCGCTCCGTCATAGCCGGGCGAGAGGGCCAGGATGCGCTCCACGGCGTCACGGGCGCGGTCCGGTTCGCCGGCCATGTAGAGGAGTCCGGCCTGGGAGAAGAGCATGTCGGTGTCGGCCGGGTGATACATGAGATACCGCTCCATGCGGCTGCTTACCTCGCTGAAGCGGTTCAGGCCGTAGGCGAGCTTCACCAGTTCGTGGAGTGCGGTGAGGTTCTCCGGGTCGGCGTCCAGGGCCTTCAGGAAGAGCCCGAAGGCTTCCTCGTGACGCTCCTGGCCGCAGCGGACCAGGCCGAGGCCGCAGAGGGCCCTGGGTTCTTCGGGGGTGTCGCGCAGCGCCCGCATGAAGGCTGCCGCCGCCTCCACCAGTGAGCCAGTCATAAGTTTGACAATCCCGGTTCCCACCGCAGGGCGCGGATCGTTCGGGGCATGGGCCGCCGCCTCGTCGTAGAGGGCCAGCGCATCGTCGAATTTTCCCAGGTTGGCCAGGCAGTCGCCGATGTCGGCGAGCACGGAGCGGTCACCCTGTGTCAAAATTTTGGAAAAAGCGTCAAGGGCTTCGGCGAACCTGCCGTCGGCCTTGAGTCCCGAGGCCCGCTCCCGGGCCGGTGCCACAGCCGAAGTGGCGGCTGGCGCCGAGGGAGGGGGAGAGG
>RHLS01000109.1 GCA_003712145.1 Desulfuromonadales bacterium
AATAAAAATAGCTGGTTGCTGCATTTTTTGCTTGACATTGAGTAAAAATCGGCACGGCGCGCATTCGTAACTAACTGATATTGCAGAGGTTGCGAATGCCCCGTCATATTCGGCCGTTTACCAGGGCCACAGACCAACTATCGTACTTTCGTCTAGCCAAGCCGGTCAATGACGCGCTACCCTTGATAACCCCATTGAAATCAAGGAGCAACAGACCATTGACCTTTACTTTTGAGCACCAGTTGCACTCCCTGATCTGGTTCCATCTGCACGAGCATACGTCGGGCCGTGATCTTCTACAGGTTCTGGAGCAGGACAGTTTTGCCAGCTCCCACATTGCACCGCCGGAAGGGGTGAGCCGTAGCGCCTTCTTTGAGGCAATGAACAGCCGCGGCGTTGAGCAGTTGCTGGAGATGTACCACCTCATTCAACGCAGGGCAAAAAGCCAGCTCCCCCAAGGCCATCCCGACCTGGGCGACTTGGTGGGAATTGACGGTTCGCTAATCGATGCGGTCGCCTCTATGCAGTGGGCCGATTACCGCGATGGTGCAAAGAAGGCCAAGGTACATGTCGGGTTTGATCTGAACCGGGCAATCCCGGAAAAGCTCTTTCTCTCCGCCGGTAAGGCGGATGAGCGCCCCTTTGTGAGCAAGATCCTGGAGCCCGGGCAGACCGGGGTAATGGATCGCTACTACCAGTGCCACAAGAACTTCGATGAGTGGCAGGCCGCGGAAAAGCATTTTGTCTGCCGCATCAGAAAGAGCACCAGAAAGACGATTATCGAGCAATATCCGGTTGCCGAAGCAAGCCACGTTTTCCTCGATGTCTTGGCGCTTCTG
>RHLS01000084.1 GCA_003712145.1 Desulfuromonadales bacterium
CTCCCCATCAACTGTGTCACAAGCTGGAAGGTCCGCTCGGCACTTCGGTAGTCGGGGATGTTCAGGGTGGACTCCACCGACACGATCCCCACGAGGGTGATCCCAGGGAAATCGTGCCCCTTGGCGACCATCTGAGTGCCGATGAGGATGTCGGTCTTCCGCTCGGCCACCCTGCGGAGGATCCGGGCATGTCCCCCCTTGCCCCTGGTGGTGTCCCGGTCCATCCGGTCCACCCTGGCGTCGGGGAAGCGCTCCCGCATTCGCTCTTCCACCTGTTCGGTCCCGAGTCCCAGGTGCGTGACCTGGGTGCTGCTGCATTCGGGGCAGACCGAGGGGGCAGGGATGGTATAGTCGCAGTAGTGACAGATGTGGCGGTTCTTCCGCTGGTGATAGGTGAGGGTGACGGCGCAGTTGGGGCAGCGGAGCACATGGCCGCACTCCTCGCAGGTGAGCCAGGTGGCGAAGCCCCGGCGGTTGAGGAAGACAAGGGCCTGTCCGCCGCTGGCGAGGTTGGCGGTGATCCCCTCGGCCAACGGGGGCAGGATGGCTTCTCCCTTCTGCCCGCGGGCATCGATGATTTCCGCATGGGGAAGCGGCAGGCCGTTCGCCCGGTCGGGGAGGGTGAGGAGGGCGAGCTTTCCGGTCGCCGCGGCATGCCAGGTGGTGACCTGGGGGGTGGCAGTGCCGAGAAGGACGCAGGCGCTCTCCATCTTTCCCCGGACGAGGGCCAGATCCCGGGCGTTGTAGCGGAACCCCTCGGACTGCTTGTAGGATGATTCGTGCTCCTCGTCCACGACGATCATGCCGATCCGCTCCAGGGGGGCGAAGATGGCCGAGCGGGCACCGATGACGATGGCAACCTCGCCCCGCCTGATCCGCCGCCACTCGTCGTACCGTTCACCGTCGGAGAGGCCGCTGTGCAGCACCGCGATGCCGCACCGGAAGCGGCGGCGGAAGCGGTTGACGAGCTGGGGAGTGAGGGCGATCTCGGGCACGAGGACAAGGGCGGTCCGTCCCGTTTCCAGCAGGTGAGCGATGGTCTGGAGGTAGACCTCGGTCTTGCCGCTGCCGGTGACGCCGCGCAGAAGAAACGGTGCGAAGCGCCCCCCGTCAAGGGCCGTGGTAATCCGGTCCCGGGCCTCAGCCTGACCGGGGTTGAGTACGAGGGGCGAGTCGGGGATGACCTCCTCCTCACGGAACGGGTCCCGATACACTTCCCGGGTTTCCGTCTCCACGAGGCCCAGTTCCCGAAGCCGTCGGAGCTGGGGGGCGCAGTCGCCGAAGAGGCCGCGAAGCGCAGACGTCGTTGCTTCACCTGCCGCCTGGAGGTGGGCGAGAATGGCGGCCGCTTTTCCCCGTGGCGCATCGGTCGCCGGGGAGATGGCGGCGCGGAAGACGGTCTCAGTCCGGACCGCCTGACCGCCGGTCATGACATGGCCGTCCCCGTCAGCATCGGCGGACTGCTGCCGGCTCTGGATGTTGATCCCTGCGGGGAGGGCCGCCTTGATCACCTCCCCGAGGGGATGGAGGTAGTAGGCGGCGGCCCAGCGGTAGAGTTCCAGTTCCCGCGGGGTAAACAGCGGGAAGTCGTCAAGGACGTCGGCCACCTCGCGCAACTCGCGTTCTTCTCCTGCAGCAAAGCCGAGGACGTAACCGGTCACCTTCCGCCGGCCGAAGGGAACGAGGACCCGCTTTCCCGGGGCAATGCGCGGCCGGAGCGCCTCCGGCACCCGGTAGTGGAAGGTGGTGTCGAGGGGGAGCGGGATGGAGACTTCGATGATGTCGGATTCGGAACGGTTCATGGTATCCGGATACTTGTTTTCGTTACCGGGATAATAGCAGGACGGTTCCGAGGGGACAAGGGAAAGGGGCGCTCCTCCTTGACTTGGGCAAGGCCGGTGGGGTACCGTAGGCGCATCATCAATAGAGAGGGCTTCCGTGGAGTTTGTGGACGAAAAGCTGTACAAGCGGATCAAGCACGAGGCGGGAAGGGCCATCGCCGACTTCAACCTGATCGAGGAAGGGGACCGGGTTGCGGTGGCGGTGTCGGGAGGGAAGGATTCCTACACCATGCTCCACATCCTGGAGGAGCTCCGGCGCCGGGCACCGGTGAAGTACGAGCTGGTGGCGCTCACCATCGACTCGGGCTACCCCGGGTTCCGGAGCGACGTCATCGCGGCGCACCTGCGGGAGCACGGCTTCACCCACCACGTGGAAGCCACTACCCACTACGATATTATCAAGGAGAAGCGGCGCCCCGGCTCGTCCTACTGCTCCATCTGCGCCCGCCTCAAGCGCGGCGCCCTCTACACCCTGGCCCAGAAGTTCGGTTGCAACAAGCTGGCCCTGGGGCACCACATGGATGACTTTGTGGAGACGCTCCTCCTCAACCAGTTCTTCGTGGGGACCCTCAAGGCCATGGCGCCGCGGATGCTGGCCGACAACGGCGAAACGGTGGTGATCCGGCCCCTGGTCTACGTGGAGGAGCGGGAGATCATCCCCTTTGCCCGGGAAAACCGCTTCCCGGTGGTCTGCTGCTGCTGTCCGGTTTGCGGCAAGGCGGACATTCAACGCAAGCGCATGAAGGAACTCCTGAAGGAACTGGAGAAGGAGAACCCCACGGTCAAGCGGAGCCTTCTGCGGGCACTGGCCAACGTGCAGCCGCGGCACCTCCTCGACCGTGAGCTGCAGCGGATTTGCGCCGTTCCCTGACGACGGCCTGTGCCGGGGTCTTTTCCTTCCGCGCGGCCCGGGCGGGTGCCCGGTCGCGGAGCATGTCCACGAAGGTGATGCCGGCGCACCATGCTACGAGGCCGGCGCCAAAGACAACAAGCGGTTCCATGGGGTATCCTCCTTGTGTGCGATGGTATGAGGATACCGCAGTCATGTGACATAATAAGTCTCAAGGAGCAACGGCGTGAGCAAGCGCTCTGTACAGCCCCTCCGGATCGCCATCCAGTGGGGATTCCTCCTCTTCATGGTCTACCTCGGCGTCAGGCTGTTCCTCTTCGCGCGCCACTTCCGCACCGGCGGCATGGCACCGTTCGTCCCCCGGGCCGACGGGGTCGATGGTTTCCTCCCCATTGCCGGTTTGCTGGGGGTGAAGGACTGGCTCGTGAACGGCGCCATCAATCCGGTCCATCCGGCCGCCGTGGTGCTCTTCGTTACAATCGTGGCGGTGTCGTTGTTCCTCAAGCGCTCCTTCTGCTCCTGGGCATGCCCGGTGGGGACCCTGTCGGAGCTCCTCTGGAAGCGGGGGTTCGTCCTCTTCAAGCGCAATGTCCGGCCGCCGCGGTGGTTCGACGTGGCGCTGAGAGGTATCAAGTACCTGCTGCTGCTCTTCTTCCTCTATTCCATCCTTTGGGCCATGCCGCCGGCGGCGGTGTCGGCCTTCATTCACGACGACTACCACAAGGTCGCCGATGTGCGGCTACTGGACTTCTTCCTGCACCTCTCCGGCATTCCCCTGGTGGTGATCGTCGTGCTGATCGTCCTTTCCCTTCCGGTGCGCAATCCCTTCTGCCGCTACCTCTGCCCCTACGGCGCGCTTCTGGGGCTGGTGTCGGTCTTCTCTCCCGTGAAAGTGACGCGGGAGGGGAAGGCCTGTGTGGCCTGTGGGGTCTGCACCCAGGTATGCCCGTCCTACATCCCGGTGATGGCAAAGGAGCGGGTCATGTCCGAGGAGTGCATCGGTTGCTGGCGCTGCGTGAGCCACTGCCGGGCCATGGGAGCGCTGGATATGAAACTGACCGGCCGGAAAATCGCCGTGAACGCGATCCTCTTCGCCGCGTTCGTGGTGCTGTTCTTCGTCGGTGCATCCGTGACCGGGCGTGCCACGGGGAACTGGAAGACGCAGATACCCTATGCTGATTACATGCGGCTTCTGGGGCCATAAAACCCATGAAACTATACGAAAAACTTTAACCGCAGAGGGCACGGAGGGGCACAGAGGAAGCCTCAAAACTTCCACGGCCTTAATTGCTCATGGTTTTCGATATTGTTTTTGCTGATTATCTCTGATCTTCCGCCATCAAGGTCATCCCCCTCCCTTGACGGGAGGGGGCAAGGGGGTGGGTGATATTTCAACCGGCTGAATATATGGCTCTTTCACCCCCACCCTGACCCTCCCCCGTCAAGGGGGAGGGAATGTTTGGCGAGGATAGCGGAAGATCAGAGATAATCAGATT
>RHLS01000040.1 GCA_003712145.1 Desulfuromonadales bacterium
CTGGGGGAGGGTGCACGGAAGAGTTTTACGCCGTTACCGGCAGTTCGATGACGAACACCGTCCCCCGGGGCTCGTTGTCCTTTACCCGGATGTAGCCGTGGTGGTCGGTGATGACGGTGTTGACGATGGCGAGACCGAGCCCCGTCCCTGATTTCTTGGTGGAGAAGTAGGGTTCGAAGAGGCGTGGCCTGTCTTCGGGGGGGATGCCATGCCCCGTGTCGGCCACGGTCACCACCGCCATCTTCAGTTCCGGGTCGAAGCGGGTGGCGATGTCGATCCGTCCTTCCCCCTGGATGGCCGCAACGGCGTTGTCCAGGAGGTTGATGAAGACCCGCTTGATCTGGTCCCGGTCCAGCTGCATGGGGGGCAGTTTGCCGTCTTCCCGGAAGCTGAATTCGACGGTGCGGTGCCCTTCCCTGAAGAGGGTGAGGGCTTCCCGGATGATCTCGTTCAGGCTGTTGGGTGACGGGGTTGCCGCCGGCATCCGGGCGAAGGAGGAAAACTCATCCACCAGGGTCTTCATCTCGTCCACCGCCTTGACGATCATGGCCGTGCATTCGTCGAAGACCCTGTCCTCCTCGCCGAAGCGGGGGAGGTAGCGCCGGCGCAGCCGTTGGGCCGAGAGCTGGATCGGCGTCAGGGGATTCTTGATCTCGTGGGCGATGCGGCGGGCAACCTCGCGCCAGGCAGCCATCCGCTGGGCCTTGATGAGATGGGTGAGGTCGTCGAAGACCACTACCGTTCCCAGGAACTCGCCGCTCTCGTCACGCAGCACCGTCAGGTTGAAGAGGACCGTCGCCTTGGTGTCGCGGACCGGGATGGTGACCTGCCGGCTGATGGTGTCCTGCTTGGACATGACCATGTCGCGCAGCAGCCCCTTGAGGGTGTCGAGCTGTTCAGCCTTGAGCACCTCGCGGAAGGAGTGGCCGATGACCTTGTCCGTGTCGATGCGCAAAAGCCGTTCCGCCGACTTGTTCACCGCCGTGAGGAGTCCATGCCGGTCCACGGCGATGACCCCGGCGGTGACGTTGCGGAGAACGATCTCCATGTAGCGGCGCCGCTGCTCCAGCTCCCGGTTGCTCCGGGTCAGCTCCTCGTTGGCGCTCCGCAGCGCCGTCTGGTTATTGCGCAGGTCCTCGGTCATGGTGTTGAAGGCGGCAATCAACTGCCCCAGTTCGTCGTTGGATCGCTGCCCCAGCTGGACATCCAGGTTCCCCTCGGCCACCTGCCGGGTCGCCTCGGCCAGTTCGATGAGGGGGGTAGTGAGGCTGTTGGCCAGGTAGACCCCGAACCAGACCGCCAGAAAGACGATCACCATGGTAATGAGGAAGAGCGCCAGGATGTAGCCGGTCCTGATCGGGTTCTTGAGGAGCTTCAGTTGGCGGAACTCCTGGTAGGAACCGGTGATTTCCTTCATCTTTTCCACCAGTGAGTAGGGGACGTGGTAGTTGACAACCACGGCGCCTACCACCTCGTCGGCCTTGTAGGTGGAGTAGACCGGCACGATCCCACGGATGAGATCCGCCTTCCCCACGGTATTGACGCGGGTCAGTTCCTTGCCGTTGAGCCCTGCGCGGATATCCTCGGAGGAGGGGTTGGTGAACTCCCCCTGGGGGACGGCCGGATTGGCGGCCCGCACCAGTTCCTCGTTCTGGGAGGAGTAGACCTCCACGATCCCCAGGTTGTACTCCCTCTGCTTCAGTTTGATCAACTCCTTGAGCTGGGGGAGGTTTTCTTCGTTCAGGAGCCGTTCGTCCTTGATGATGACGCTGATCTGGCGGCCGTAGTAGAGGGCGTTGGCGGCCGAGTTCTTGTAGTAGGTCTGGGCCACCTCCAGCGATTCGGATAGCGATGTCTCGATCTGGGTGTTGAACCAGTTGCGGATGCTCTGGTTCACGTAGGTGGCCGAGACCACGAACAGGAGCATGGTCGGAACCAGCGACAGTCCCATGAAGGCGATGACCAGCTTCGTGCGCAGGTTTGCCCCCAGGGCTTTGCCCCGCCGTTCCATGAGGAGCTTTGCCACGTTGCGGAAGACCAGGTAAAGGAGGAGGATGATCAGGAGGATGACGACGTTGATGATGCCGAAGATGATGATGTTGCTCCCCATCGGCACGTCGGAGCTGATCTGCGAGAGGTGGATCTCCATGCGGGTAAGGACGATGATGAGCATCAGCGAGATGAGGATGATGACCGCCTCGCGCTTCCGCTTCCTCCGCTCCCGCTCCGTTGGGGGAATGATGGTTGTTTGCTGCTCCTGGTTCATGGGGGGCCCTCAGAGCCGGATAGTGTAGCGAAAACGCAACAAGGCCACTCTAGCCGAACAGGGAGATTAATGCAAGGTAGTGATGGCGGTCGCTCCCCTCCGTTGCAAATGCGACCGGCGTGGTTACAATGGAACAGTCTTCGAGCAGGCCGTCATGGTGAGGGAGCATCGCATGAATCCGGATCGAATCCGTGTAATCGGGGAGGGGGCTGAACGTACCGGCCCAGTGGTCTGCTGGATGAGCCGGGACCAGCGGACAGTGGATAACTGGGCGCTGCTCCATGCGCAGGAGCTGGCCCTGGCGCGGCAGGTGCCGCTGGCGGTGGCCTTCTGCCTTGTACCGGCGTTCCTCGGAGCGACTATCCGTCACTACGGGTTCATGCTGAAGGGACTGCGTGAGGTGGAGGCATCTCTGGCGGCGAAGGGGATACCGTTCTTTCTCTTCCGGGGAGAGCCTGCGGAGGAGATTGGCCGTTTTGCACTGGAATGCGGTGCGTCGGCCGTGGTGACCGATTTCGACCCGCTGCGGATCAAGCGGCAGTGGAAGGCAGAGGTGGTGGCCCGGGGGATCTGCCCCCTGGTGGAGGTGGATGCCCACAATATCGTCCCCTGCTGGATCGCGTCGCCCAAGGCGGAGTTCGGGGCCTACACCATCCGGCCGAAGATCCACCGGCTGCTGCCGCGCTTTCTGGAACCTTTTCCGACCCTGCAGCCGCACCCCTTCAGCTGGCCGTCCGCGGCTCCCGCGGTGGCGTGGGATGTGGTGCTCGCTGGTCTTTCAGTGGACCGAAGCGTTCCCGAGGTGGCCTGGATCGAGCCGGGGGAGCGGGCCGCCCGCCGGGCCCTGGACGAATTCGTCGCCGAGCGCCTGGCCGCCTACCCGGAGCGGCGCAACGACCCGGCAGCCGCCGGGCAGTCGGGGCTTTCACCCCACCTCCACTTCGGCCACCTGGCTCCCCAGCGGGTGGCGCTGGCGGTGCTGGCAGCGGATGTGCCTCCGGAGGCCCGGGATGCATTCCTGGAGGAGCTGGTGGTGCGGCGGGAGCTGTCGGACAATTTCTGCCTCCATAACCCCGACTACGACCGCGTCGCCGGGGTTCCCGCCTGGGCGCGCCAGACCCTCGACAGCCACCGGGACGACCCGCGGCCGTACCGCTACAGCCGGGAGGCCCTGGAGCGGGGCGAGACCCACGACCCCCTCTGGAACGGGGCCCAGCGGGAGATGGTGCTCCGGGGGAAGATGCACGGCTATCTCCGGATGTACTGGGCCAAGAAGATCCTCGAATGGACCGGTTCACCGGAAGAGGCCATGGAGATCGCCATCGTGCTCAACGACCGGTACGAGCTTGACGGCCGCGACCCTAACGGCTATGCCGGCATTGCCTGGAGCATCGGTGGGGTCCACGACCGGGCGTGGGGGGAGCGGCCGGTGTTCGGCAAGGTGCGCTACATGAGTTACGGCGGCTGCGCGCGCAAGTTCGACATCGAGGCGTACCTGCGGGCCGTGGATCGTCCGGTTATCCCACGGTCTTTCTGAACCGCTGCACGGCGAAGGTGAGAACCACACTCCCCAGGAGCGCCAGGGCCGTCAGTTGGGGCCAGAGGATCTCCACCCCCACCCCCTTCAGGAAAATTCCCCGGACGATGATCAGGTAGTAGCGGAGCGGGTTCAGGTAGGTGGCGTACTGGACGCTTTGGGGCATGTTCTCGATGGGGAAGGCGAAGCCGGAGAGGAGCATGGCCGGGAAGGTGAACATGAAGGAGCTCATCATCGCCTGCTGCTGGGTGCGGCTCACGGTGGAGATGAAGAGCCCGAAGCCGAGGGTGCTCATCAGGTAGAGGGCGGTGCCGGCCACAAGCAGCAGGAGGCTCCCCCGCACCGGCACGTCGAACCAGAAGACGGCCACCAGACCGACGATGGTCATGTTGATGTAGCCGATGACGGCGAAGGGGAGCATCTTGCCGATGATGAACTCCCAGCGCTTGATCGGCGTGACGACGATCTGCTCCATGGTGCCGATCTCCTTTTCCCGCACCACCGCCATGCTGGAGAGCATCATGGTGACGATGAGGATCATGGAGGCCATGACTCCCGGCACATAGTAGTTGCGGCTCTCCAGGTTGTCGTTGAACCAGGCCCGGCTCTCCAGTTCCACGGCCCCCGCGGGGAGGAGCCCGCCGCCGGCCCGGACGAGGCGCTCCGCCACGATCCGGTCGCTGAAGCGCTCGGCGATCTTAACCGAGTAGCTGAGGACGATCCGGGCGGTGTTCGGGTCGGTGCCGTCCACGATGATCTGCAGCGGCGCGGTTCGGCCGGCGCGGATCGCCTCCTCGAATCCCCGGTTCACCTGCATCACGGCACTGACTGTTCCCCGGTCCAGCAGCGTCCGGACTTCCCCTTCCCGCTCCACCCGCCTGACCATGTCGAAGTAGCCGGAGCGCTCCAGCGCTGCCACCAGGTCGCGGCTCGTGCGGCTGTTGTCCTGGTCGTACACGGCGGTGGCTATATGCTTCACGTCGGTATTGACCGCGTAGCCGAAGAGGGTGATCTGCACTGCCGGGATGACGAGGATGATGAATCGCATCTTCGGGTCCCGCAGGATCTGGATCGCCTCTTTTATGAGCATGGTCTTCAGGCGTTCGAACATAGCTAGATCTTCTTCCGGAACTTCCTGACCGCCACCGCCACGACGCCAACGCCGAACACCGCCAGGAAGAGGGCCTCGCCGGCCAGCACCGAAAGCCCCACCCCCTTCAGGTAGATTCCCCGCAGGATGGTGACGAAGTAGCGGGCCGGAATCAGGTGGGTCATGACCTGGAGAAGTTTCGGCATGTTGGCGATGGGAAAGACGAACCCCGACAGGAGGAAGGCGGGGAGCAGCGTCGCCACCATGGCGAACTGGCTGGCGGCGAACTGGCTCCTGCCGACGATGCTGATCAGCACCCCCAGGGCTAGCGCCACGAACAGAAAGAGGATCGACATGGCCAGGAGCAGGGGGCGATCGCCCCGCATCGGCACCTGGAAGATGAAACGCCCCGCCAGCAGCGCCACGACCAGATCGAAGAGCCCGATGCAGAAGTAGGGGACCAGCTTGCCGAGGAGCAGTTCGCCGCCGGTGAGGGGGGTGGAGATGAGCTGCTCCATGGTGCCGGTCTCCCACTCGCGGGCCACGGTGAGGGAGGTGAGGAGCGCCGCGATGACCATCATGATGACGGCGATGAGTCCAGGCACGATGGCGTTGCGGGAGACCATGTCGGCGTTGAACCAGACCCGGGGCTCCAGGGCCAGGGGAGGACGGGGAAGGGTGGCGGTGGCCCGGCGGCTCTGTTCCAGGGCGATGCCGCGGGAGTGGCCGCTCACGATGAACTCGGCATAGCCCAGGGCGATGGTGGCGGTGTTGGAGTCGCTCCCGTCCACGATGGCCTGGACTCGCGCCGGTCGCTGTGCCGCCAGGGTGTCGGCGAAGTCCCGTGGGATCACCAGCGCCATGATGGCGTCCCGCCGGTCAATGGCCCCCTCGATCTCCCGGTAGTCCCGGGCATGCCCCGTGAGGGTGAAATAGCGGGAGCCGGTGAAGCGGCTCACCAGGTCGCGGCTGGCGGGGGTGGCGCTCTGGTCCCAGACCATGAGCGGCACGTTGTCCACGTCGAGGGTGAGGGCGTAACCGAAGAGGAACAGGAGCAGCATCGGGATGGCGATCCCCATGATGAGGCTCCGCAGGTCCCGGAAGACGTGGATGAACTCCTTGCGGGTCACCGCCTTGACGCGCTGCAGCTTCATCGGGCGAACTCCTTCTGCGGTGCTTCCTCCCGGTCCCGCGCCTCGATGAGGGAGACGAAGACATCCTCCAGCGACGGGACAATCCGCTCGACCCGGTCAGCCGGCACGTCTCGCGTGGCGAGGAGCCCCTCGATGGCCGGGATGGCCGCCGCCGCGTCTTCGGTCACCACGTGGAGCCCCCGGCCGAAGAGGGCCGCGTGCTTCACGCCGGGGATCGCCTCGATCTCCCCCATCACCTCCTGGGGCCGGTCGCAGGCCACCTCCACGATTTCCTCCGCCATCCGGTCGGTTTTCAGCTCCTCCGGGGTCCCCAGGGCGATCAGCTCACCCCGGTAGATGAGGGCGAGACGGTCGCAGTACTCGGCCTCGTCCATGTAGTGGGTGGTGACGAAGACCGTGACCCCTTCCCCCGCCAGGTGGTAGATCAGGTCCCAGAAGCCGCGGCGGCTGACGGGGTCCACGCCGGAGGTGGGTTCGTCCAGAAAGACGATGGGGGGCTCGTGGAGGATGGCACACCCCAGCGACAGTCGCTGCTTCCAGCCGCCTGAGAGGATGGCGGTGCGGCTTGCGCGGTGCTCCGTCAGCCCCGCCATGTCGATCACCCACTCCTTGCGTTCACGCCGTTTCCCGGCCGGGATCTTGTAGATGCCGGCGTAGAAGTCGATGTTCTCCTCCACGGTCAGGTCTTCGTAGAGGGAGAACTTCTGGCTCATGTAGCCGATGTTCTTCTTGATCTCCTCGGGCTCGCGGACGATGTCGAAGCCGGCAACGGTGCCGCTGCCGGCGGTGGGCTGGAGGATGCCGCAGAGCATCCGGATGGTGGTCGACTTTCCCGCGCCGTTGGGACCGAGGAAGCCGAAGATTTCCCCACGCCGCACGTCGAGGGTGATCCGGTTCACGGCGATGAAGTCGCCGAAGCGTTTCGACAGGTCTCGCAAGGTGACGGCCGAACCGCCATCTGCCGTGGTCACTGGTCGCCCCTCCCTTCCGACAGCGCCGACACGAACACATCCTCCAGGCTCGGCTCGACGGGGCGCAGACCCAGGAGCGGGACACCTTCCCCGCCGAGAAGTGCCTCGATGGCGCCGCGCGTCTCCTCCGGCTCACCGGTCACCACGTGGACCCGGTCGCCGAAGAGCCCCACCGATGCCTCCGGCAGCCGCTCGCGGAGGATGCGGGCTGCGCGGCGGGCGGCCGCGGTCCGCACCTCCAGGATCGTCCCCCGCATCAGCCCCTTGAGCCGGTGGGGGGCGTCGCAGGCCAGAAGCCGCCCCTTGTGGATCAGCCCCACCCGGTTGCAGCGCTCCGCCTCGTCCAGGTAGGCGGTGGTCACGAAGATGGTGACCCCTTCCCGCAGGAGCTGGTAGAGGATGCGCCAGAAGTCCCGGCGGGAGACCGGATCGACCCCGTTGGTCGGCTCGTCCAGGAAGAGCACTTTCGGCGTGTGGATCAGGGCGCAGGCGAGCCCCAGCTTCTGCTTCATGCCGCCGGAGAGGTTTCTCGCCTGGCGGCGCCTGAAGGGTGCCAGGTTGCTGAAGGCGAGAAGGCTGTCTATTTTTTCGCCACGTCCCCGGCGGGGGATGCCGTAGATGTCGGCATAAAAGTCGATGTTCTCCTGCACCGTCAGGTCGGGGTAGAGGCCGAAGCGCTGGCTCATGTAGCCGATCTCGCTCTTGAGGGCCTCCGCTTCCCGGACCGTGTGGCGGTCGTGAACCCGGGCCTCGCCGCCGGAGGGGTCCATGATGCCCACCAGCATCCGCATGGAGGTGGTCTTCCCCGCCCCGTCGGAGCCCACAAGGCCGAAGAGCTCCCCTTGGGCCACGGTGAGAGAGAGACCGTCCACGGCGGTCAGGTCGCCGAAGCGTTTGGTAAGGTTGTCGGTGCGAATGGCATCCATGACGGAAAATTTATTTGCTGTCCCGGTCCCCGACCCCTAGTTCGGCATCCACCGGCATCCCCGGTTTCAGTTCCATTGTGGGGTTCGGGACGGTGATCTTGATCCGGTAGACGAGTTTTACCCGCTCCTTCTCCGTCTGCACGTTCCGGGGGGTGAACTCGGCCTCCTGGGCGATGAAGGTGACGGTGCCCTCGTAGCGCTTGTCGGGCCAGGTGTCGGATTTGATCCGCGCCTTCTGTCCCACCTTGACGCGGCCCAGGTCGGTTTCGGCGATGTAGGCCCTGACCCAGGTGTCGCGGATGTCTCCCACGGTCACGACGGGGGTGCCGGCGGCCACCTGCTCACCCGGTTCCGCGTGCTTGGCGAGGACGATCCCGGCGATGGGGGAGGCGACGGTGGTGTAGCCGAGGCGGGTGCGCGCCAGGGCCAGCGACTCCTGGGCCTGGCGATGGCGGGCCCGGGCGGCGTCGATCTGCTCCCGCCTGGGGCCCCGGTGCATGAGCTTCTGCTGCTCCAGCGCCTCGCGCAGGGCCGCCTGTGAACCCTCGTAGGCAGCCCGTGAGACGTCGAAGTCCCGCCGGGAGATCACCTCCCGCCGGAGCAGGGCATCCTGGCGCGCGAAGTCGGCTTCGAGCCGCTCGGCATCGGCCTTTGCACGCCTGACCACGGCGTCGGCCCGGGCGATATCCTCCGGGCGGTAGCCTGTTTCCAGTTCCCGCAGGGTGGCCGCCTGGGCCTCCACCTCACGCTGCTGCCGGGCAACCTCCAGGCGCAGGTCCTCGTCGTCGAGCCGGGCCACCACCTGGCCGTGCTCCACCGGCTCACCCTCGTCCACCAGCCGCTCTTTTACCCGTCCCGGGATCTTGAAGCTCACCTCCACGTCGGTGACTTCGATGGTGCCTGAAACCGTCAACGCCCCGCCACCGGAACCGGTACGGCGGGTGGCGAACCAGGCCACGGCTGCCACGGCAACGAGCAGGGCGACGATGATGATCGGGCTTTTCTTCATGACAATCCTCATGGCATCACGTAGTGACTATGCTTCAAAGTCTATTCTGGCACGATGAGCGCCGATGTAAAGGAAATCGGATGTGCTGCGTTGGAACGCTTTATGCTGAGTTCTTCCCCTGTGGATGGTGGCTTGCTGTAAAATACTAGGTAAGGTGGTGATTTCATTGCGAAGTGTCCTGGTGTGTGATGATGAGCCGATTATCAGGATGAGCCTAAAAAATAGGCTCAAGGAGCTTGGGTTCGATGAAATCCTGGAGTGTGGCGACGGTGAGCAGGCGGTGGAGGTGGCCCTTGCCAAGCTTCCCGACATTGCGATCCTCGACGTGTCGATGCCCAAGAAGGATGGGATCTCGGCTGCCCGAGATATCCGGATGAAACTGAAGATCCCGATTATACTTCTTACCGCCTGTTACGACCCCGAAACGGTCAAGCGGGCCAAGGAGGCTGGCATCGGCGGGTTCATGACAAAGCCGTTCAGGGATCAGGACCTCTGGCCCGCCATCGAGCTTGCCTGCGCCCATGCGGACGAGGTGGAGACGCTCAAGGAGGAGGTGGAAGACCTGAAGGAGAACCTGGAGACCCGCAAGGCCATCGAGCGGGCGAAAGGTGTTCTCATGCAGAAGCAGGGGCTCACGGAGCCTGAAGCGTTCCGCAAGATGCAGAAACTGGCCATGGACAAGCGCAAGAGCATGCGCCAGATTGCCGACGCGATCCTGCTGACGGAGTCGTAGAGACGCAGGGCAGTCATGGGGAATGAACGAAGATGGGCGCTGGCGGGAGCAGGCGCCCATCTTATTTTTTAAGCAGAAATCCTGTTTTGGTGCGTAATGAATCTAAGAACGGATATTTGTTGCACCGGTGATTAATTGTTGTGCAAATGCTCCTGGATGAGGCGGTAGGGAGAGGGTTGCTGTGGCGCAAGGTGCCGTAAAATCGAATAGTTGAGTTTTGGCACGCTCGGTGCTAAAGAGATAACAAACAAACTGCACGAACGAATACGCTGACGTATTCATGGAACTTGAGGAAACAGGCAAAGGCGCCGCCATTATCACGAATGGGGCGCCTTTTTTGTTGCCCCGAACATTCCCAGACGGTCCACGGATTGGTGGACGAAAGGAGACGGAACATGAGACAGATCGCGATTTACGGCAAAGGTGGCATCGGCAAGTCTACGACGACCCAGAACACGGTGGCGGGCCTCGCCTCCCTCGGCAAGAAGGTGATGATTGTTGGCTGCGACCCGAAGGCCGACTCCACCCGCCTCATCCTCCACGCCAAGGCCCAGTCCACGGTTATGGATCTGGTGCGCGAGCTCGGCACGGTTGAGGACCTGGAGCTTGAGGACGTGTTGAAGGTCGGCTATGGCGACGTCAAGTGCGTCGAGTCGGGTGGTCCCGAGCCGGGGGTCGGCTGTGCCGGCCGCGGCGTTATCACCGCCATCAACTTCCTCGAGGAGAATGGCGCCTATACCCCTGATCTCGACTTCGTCTTCTACGACGTTCTCGGAGACGTTGTCTGCGGCGGGTTCGCCATGCCGATCCGGGAGAACAAGGCGGAAGAGATCTACATCGTCTGCTCCGGCGAGATGATGGCCATGTACGCCGCCAACAATATCGCCAAGGGTATCCTCAAGTACTCCTCCTCCGGCAAGGTTCGGCTCGGCGGCCTCATCTGCAACTCCCGCAAGACCGACCGGGAAGACGAGCTCATCGAGGCCCTGGCCGCCAAGCTCGGCACCCAGATGATCCACTTCGTCCCCCGCGATAACCAGGTCCAGCGCGCCGAGCTTCGCCGGATGACGGTCATCGAGTACTCCCCGGATCATCCCCAGGCCAATGAGTATCGTACGCTGGCCCAGAAGATCCTCGACAACAAGATGCTGGTGGTGCCGACCCCGCTGGAGATGGAAGAACTGGAAGACCTCCTCATGGAGTTCGGCATCATGGAGGCCGAGGACGAGAGCATCGTCGGGGTTGCGGAAGCGGCGGCGAAATAAGGAGATTATCTAAGGGCGCGGTTTTCGCGTCCTGGGCGGGGAGACCCCGCCCCTACAGAGATATTTGAACAGAGGAGACATCCTATGTCACATGCGATACGAAAAGTAGAAGGCATCACCAAGGATTCCACCCAGGAGATGATCGACAAGGCCCTGGAAATATATCCTGAGAAGGCCAAGAAGAAGCGGGCTCCCCACCTTGCTCCCAACGACGGGGTCAGCTCCTGCGTCAAGTCCAACAGAAAGACCGTTCCCGGCGTCATGAGCGCCCGCGGCTGCGCCTACGCCGGCGCCAAGGGGGTCGTCTGGGGCCCGATCCGCGACATGGTCCACGTTTCCCACGGCCCGGTCGGCTGCGGCTGGTACTCCTGGGGGACCCGCCGGAACCTCATGAGCGGCATCACCGGCGTCACCAACTTCGCCATGCAGTTCACCTCCGACTTCCAGGAGAAGGACATCGTCTATGGCGGCGACAAGAAGCTGAAGCAGCTGCTCGGCGAGGCCAGGGAACTCTTCCCGCTGGCCAAGGGGATCTCGGTCCTCTCCGAATGCCCGGTAGGGCTCATCGGCGACGACATCAACGCCACCGCCAAGCAGTCATCCCAGGAGCTGGATATCCCGATCATCCCCTGTAACTGCGAGGGCTTCCGCGGAGTTTCCCAGTCGCTGGGGCACCACATTTCCAACGACACCATCCGCGACTACATCATCGGCACCCGGGAGTTCGCCGAGCCGGAGAGCCCCTATGACATCTCGCTGATCGGTGACTACAACATCGGCGGCGACGTCTGGAGTGCCAAGGCGCTCCTGGAGGAGATCGGCCTCAACGTGAAATCGGTCTGGACCGGCGACGGCGAGCTGGAGAAGATCGCCGCCACCCACAAGGTGAAGCTGAACCTGATCCACTGCTACCGTTCCATGAACTACATGTGCAAGGTGATGGAAGAGAAGTTCGGCATTCCCTGGCTCGAGTTCAACTTCTTCGGCCCCACCAAGATCAGGGAGAGCCTGCGGGCCATCGGCGCGCGGTTTGACCAGACCATCCAGGACAAGGTTGAGCAGGTCATCGCCAAGTACGACCCGATCATGCAGGCGATCATCGACGAGTACCGGCCGCGCCTGGAAGGGAAGAAGGTGATGCTCCTGGTCGGTGGCCTCCGCCCGCGCCACACCATCGGCGCCTACGAGGACCTGGGTATGGAGTGCGTCGGTTCCGGCTACGAGTTCGCCCACGGCGACGACTACGAGCGGACCGCACCGGAGATGCCGGAAGCCACGGTCATCTACGACGATCCCTCCGAGTACGAGCTGGAGCAGTTCGTCCACACCCTGAAGCCCGACCTCATCGGCAGCGGCATCAAGGAGAAATACGTCTTCCAGAAGATGGGGATTCCGTTCCGCCAGATGCACAGTTGGGACTACTCCGGTCCCTACCACGGTTATCAGGGTTTTTCGGTTTTCGCGCGGGATATCGATATGGCGGTAAACAGCCCCACCTGGAAGCTGGTAAAAAGCCCGTTTTGATCTGATGTAGGGGCAGGGTTTCCCTGCCCCTGCAAAAACACAATCTGCCGTGATACGGATTGGTATCCGGAGAGGAGATAACTATGAGCGCAGATGCCGCCGTCAAATATGTAACAGAAATTCCCGAGGAAGAAGTAAAGCGGGTATCGAACTGGATCAACACCGAGGAGTACAAAGAGAAGAACTTTGCCCGCCAGGCTCTGGTCATCAACCCGCCCCACGCCTGCCAGCCGCTGGGTGCCCAGTTGGCCGCCCACGGGTTCGAGGGAACCCTGCCGTTTGTCCACGGCTCACAGGGGTGTGCCTCCTACTACCGCTCCACCCTGAACCGCCACTTCCGCGAGCCGGCACCGGCGGTCTCCGACGCCATGACCGAGGACGGCGCCGTGTTCGGCGGCCAGAACAACCTCCACGAGGGGCTGGAGAACGCCCTGGCGCTCTACAAGCCGAAGATGATGGCGATCTTCACCTCCTGCATGCCGGAGATCATCGGCGACGACCTGACCGCCTTCATCAAGAACGCCCGGAACAAGGGGCACATCCCCCAGGAGTTCCCGGCGCCCTACGCCAACACCCCGAGCTTCAACGGCTCCCACATCCACGGCTACGATGCCATGCTTCTCTCCATCCTCCAGACCCTGACCGCAGGGAAGCAGGTGGAGGGTCGCTGCACCGGCAAGCTGAACCTGATCCCCGGCTGCGACTTTAACACCGGCAACTACCGGGAGTATGCCCGCATCCTGAAGGAGTTCGGCATCCCCAACACCATCCTGGCCGATATCTCCGAATCCTTCGATTCACCCTGCGACGGCAGCTACCACGTCTATCCGGGGGGCACGAAGCTGGACGACGCGGCCGACTCCATCAACGGCAAGGCCACCATCTCCGTCGGCCCCTATGCCACGGCGAAGACCTTCACCTGGATCAAGGACAACTACTCCGGCAAGCACGTCTCTCTGCCGATGCCCATGGGTATCGAGAAGACCGACGCCTTCATCAAGAAAATTTCCGAGCTGTTCGGCAAGCCGGTCCCCGAGTCCATCAAGGCCGAGCGCGGCCGCGCCGTGGACGCCCTGACCGACTCCCACCAGTACATCCACGGCAAGAAGTTCGCCGTCTACGGCGACCCTGACTACCTCCTGGGGTACGTCTCCTTCCTGCTGGAGATGGGAGCGATCCCGTACCACATCCTCTGCAGCAAGGGGAGCAAGAAGTTCGAGAAAGAGATGCAGGCGCTGCTGGACAGCTCCATGTACGGCAAGCAGGGCAAGATCTACATGGGCAAGGACCTCTGGCACATGCGGAGCCTCTTGGTGACCGACCCGGTGGACGCCATGATCGGCGATTCCCACGGCAAGTTCGCCGCCCGCGACGCCGGCATCCCCCTCTTCCGGTTCGGCTTCCCGATCATGGACCGGGTCAACAAGCACCGTTACCCGCTCATCGGCTACCAGGGTGTCGTCAACATGGTGACCGAGATCGCCAACAAGTTCATCGATATCAAGGACGAGACCTGCGAGGACCGGTTCTTTGAGTTGATGCGGTAAATGCGGGAACCGGGGAGCAGGGACCTGGGGCCAGTAAAACCTTCCTGACGCTGTAAAGAAAAAGGACACTTCCTGGAAACGGGGAGTGTCCTTTTTTTCTATGATTTTTTCTATGATTGGGTGCCGGAGGAGATGTCGGGCAGGGTGAAGTAGAACGTCGCCCCTTCGTTGACGCGCCCTTCGGCCCAGACCCGGCCGCCGTGGCGCTCGATGATCCGTTTCACCGTTGCCAGGCCGATGCCGGTCCCCTCGAACTCTGCGTCATTGTGGAGGCGCTGGAAGGGGCCGAAGAGCTTGCTGTTGTAGGCCATGTCGAAACCGGCGCCGTTGTCCCTGACAAAGAAGGCCTCCTCCCCCCCCACGACGGTCCTGCCGAATTCGATCCGGGCATGGGGCTTCCTGGCCGTGTACTTCCAGGCGTTGCCCAGGAGGTTTTCCATGACCTGCCGCATCGTGGTCGGATCGCCGTGGGCTATAAGGCCGTCGGCAATGACCCATTCCACGGCCCGGTCCGGCTCCGTTTCCCGAAGCATGGCAGCAACCCGCGCTGCCCGTCTGCTGAGGTCAATCGTTCTCGTATGCATCTCGACCCGGCCGACCCGTGACAGTTCCAGCAGATCATCGATCAGGTCTCCCATGCGCGCGCTCGCCGTGCAGATACGATCGAGGTAGTCACGGACTTCATCTGGAAACCGGTCGCCATAGTCTTCCATCACGATACTGGTGTAACTGTTGATGTGGCGCAGCGGCGCCCTCAGGTCGTGGGAAACAGAGTAGCTGAAGGCTTCCTGCTCCCGGATGGCCGCTTCCAGTTGGGCGGTCCGCTCCGCGACCCGCCGGTCCAGGTCCTCGTTGAGTTTCCTGAGGGCCTCTTCGGCCAGCTTGCGTTCGGTGATGTCCCTGGACGTACCGAACAGTAGCAGTTCGTCGGGTGTGTCGCCCTTTTCGCAGCGGCACACCTCGCGAATCCAGCGGACTTCACCATCCTTCCGGATGATCCTGAACTCCTCCTCGTTGATATTTCCCGGGGTCAGTTTCAGCATGTTACCGCTCACCCGGCCCTGATCGTCGGGGTGTACCAGAGTCATCCAGCAGCCCCATTCATGGATTTGCTCCGCTGAATGCCCTGTGATCGCTTCCACCGCTCCTCCCAGCCATATGGTCCGGTAGGGAGCCGCTCCGCTGCGGCGGCAGCAATAGATGTAATCGGAGGTGATCGCCGAAAAGCGACGGTAGCGCTCTTCACTTTGCCGCAGAGTGTCTTCCGCCCGCTTGCGCTCGGTGATGTCCCGAATGAATGCCAGAAAATGGTTCGTGGTGGTTTGGAAGGTCGTGCTTACTTCAACGTCGATGATGCATCCGTCCTTGCGGCGATGGCGGGTTTCGAAGCGGTCATAACCACTCTCCATGACCCTGCGGATATGCGCTTGAGTTTCCTCCGGACTTTCGATGGCATCGATCTCCTCAATCCTCATTGTGCACAGCTCTTCGAGGCTGTACCCCAGTATGTGACCGGCCGCTTCGTTTGCCTCAACGATCGCGCCGTGCTGGTCCACAACCCAGAAGCCATCCATGGCCGTATTCGTGATGACACGATACTGCTCGGTGCTCTCCTTCATCTTCTCGTGGGCAACAACGAGGTCGGTTATGTCATGCATGATGCAGATGATCCGGTCAGTACCCGCTGCTCCGAACTCGACAAGGCGTCGGCTGCCGTCCTTTCTCGTAATGGAGACGCGCCGCGTGGCGGGGAATCCGGCTATCCTGTCGGCTTCGTAATGTCCCCTGACAGTTTCGTGCTCCGGGCCGTAGAGTTTGCGAAACCACTCATCGAGGGTCGCCAGTTCGTCTCTTCCGAAGCCGGTGAGTTCTTCTGCCGCTCGATTGACTCTGATTTCTTCGCCTTCGATGAAAAGAGCGGGGACCGGCAGTGCCTCGACCAGCGTGATGATCGTTTCTTTGCTGAGTTTGCCCGTGTCTGGCGGCATCATTCCCATGGGGGTAATCTTCCTTTGATTTGGGGGAGTGAATGGCTGGGGGATGTCGGTGGAATTATAAGTAACCATACTAGGGTATGCAACGCGTATGTTGTTAGAATTTCTGCATTATGAATGAACAAAGGGCACCTCCCCGTTCGGGAAGTGCCCTTTGATGCTCTGCGTAGTGGCTTGGACTGTTCTACCAGTTCTCGCCCAGAAGCTCGAAGTGGGCCTTCGGGTGGGCGCAGGCGATGCACATCTCCGGCGCTTCTTTCCCGGTGTGGAGGTAGCCGCAGTTGCGGCAGCGCCAGACCACCTCGGTGTCGCGGGCGAAGACCCGGTTGGCCTCGATGTTGGCCAGCAGATCCCGGTAGCGCTTCTCATGCTGCTTCTCGGCAACGGAAATGGCGCTCCAGACCGCCGCGATGGCGGGGAACCCCTCCTCCTTGGCGATGGCGGCGAAGCCGGGGTAGAGCTCTGTGTGCTCCTCGTGCTCGCCGCAGGCGGCAGCCAGGAGGTTCTCGGCGGTGGTGCCGATCCTGCCGGCGGGGAAGCAGGCGGTGATCTCCAGGTCGCCCCCCTCCAGGAACTTGAAGAAGCGCTTGGCGTGCTCCTTCTCCTGGTTGGCGGTCTCCTCGAAGATGTCGGCGATCTGCACGTACCCTTCTTTTTTCGCCGCGGCGGCGAAGTAGGTGTAGCGGTTGCGGGCCTGGCTCTCGCCGGCGAAGGACTTCAGGAGGTTCTGCTCGGTTTTCGTTCCCTTTATGCTGCTCATCAAACAATCTCCTTCGTGGTGTTTAGTGGATCAGTCGATCAGGGTGAAGCGGTCCTTGGGCACCTGGCAAACGGGGCATTTGTCGGGGGCCGCGTCGTAGACGGTGTTGCCGCAGATCTCGCAGACGTAGACCGGGCGGGCCGCCAGGTCGCCGCCGCTCTGCACCGCTGCCAGGGCCCTCTGGTAGAGGTCGTGGTGGATCTCCTCAACGGCCAGGGCGTTGCGGAAGGAGATTTCCGCCATGCGGTCCCCCTCCTTCTGGGCCTCTTCCAGGTAGGGGGGATACATGGTCTGGAACTCGAACCCTTCCCCTTCGATGGCTGATTGCAGGTTCTCGACGGTCTTCTTGATCCCTCCCATGGCCCGCAGGTGGGCATGGGCATGGACGGTCTCGGCATGGGCGGCGGCCCGGAAGAGCCTGGCCACCTGGGGGAAGCCGTCCACCTCGGCCTGCTTGGCAAACGCGAGGTATTTCCGGTTGGCCTGGCTTTCGCCGGCAAAGGCCTCGGCGAGATTTTCCTTTGTGGACATCTGATTCCTCCTTGTGAGCAATGAAGTGGAGCGTTTTCCGACGCTCTCTTTATTAGCAGTATTACTTCGCCCTGTCAAAGCGGTCCTGGTCCATGACCTTGTTCCATGCCGCGACGAAGTCACGCACGAACTTCTCCCGTGCATCGTCCTGGGCATAGACCTCGGCCAGGGCGCGCAACTGCGAGTTGGAGCCGAAGATGAGGTCGACCCGCGTGGCGGTCCACCGGAGGTCGCCGGTCGTGCGGTCCCGCCCTTCGAACGTCTCTCCGGCATCGGAGGTGGGCTTCCAGGCGGTGGCCATGTCGAGCAGGTTGACGAAGAAGTCGTTGGTCAGGGTCCCCGGCCGATTCGTGAACACGCCATGCTGCGACTGGCCGACGTTGGCTCCCAGTACCCGCAGGCCCCCCACGAGCACCGTCATTTCGGGCGCGCTCAGGGTCAGGAGATGCGCCTTGTCCACCAGCATCTCCTCGGCCGACACGGTGAAGGCCTTCTTCCGGTAATTGCGGAAACCGTCGGCCTCGGGCTCCAGCACGGCGAACGATTTCACGTCGGTCTGCTCCGGGGAGGCGTCGGTGCGGCCCGGGGTAAAGGGGACCTCCACCCCGTGGCCGGCGGCCTTGGCAGCCGCTTCCACCGCGGCGCAGCCGGCCAGCACGATGAGGTCCGCCAGGGAGACCTTCTTTCCCCCCGCCGCGGCGCCGTTGAAGGCCTGCCGGATGGTTTCGAGCACCCCCAGCACCCGGGCCAGCTGCGCCGGCTGGTTGACCTCCCAGTCCTTCTGGGGGGCCAGGCGGATGCGGGCACCGTTGGCGCCGCCGCGCTTGTCCGAGCCGCGGAAGGTGGAGGCCGAGGCCCAGGCGGTGGCAACCAGCTCCGCCACCGACAGGCCCGAGGCCAGAACCTTGGCCTTGAGGTTGGCGATGTCGCCGGCGTCGATCAGGGGGTGATCGGCCACCGGGAGCGGGTCCTGCCAGATCAGGTCTTCGGTCGGGACTTCAGTGCCCAGGTAGCGGACCTTGGGCCCCATGTCGCGGTGGGTCAGTTTGAACCAGGCGCGGGCGAAGGCGTCGGCAAGGGCCTCGGGGTTCTGGTGGAAGCGGCGCGCGATGGGCTCGTAGATCGGATCGAAGCGCAGCGACAGGTCGGCCGTGGTCATCATGGGGCGGTGCTTCTTCGTCGGGTCGTGGGCGTCCTGAATCATGTGCTCCGGCTTCACGTCCTTGGGATGCCACTGATGGGCTCCGGCCGGGCTCTTGGACAGCTCCCACTCGTAGCCGAAGAGCATGTCGAAGTAGCCGTTATCCCATGTCGTGGGGTTCGGTTTCCAGGCCCCTTCGATGCCGCTGGTGGTGGTATGCACCCCCTTGCCGGTGCCGAAGCTGTTCTTCCACCCCAGCCCCTGCTCTTCGATGGGGGCGGCCTCGGGCTCGGGGCCCACCAGTGTCGGGTCTCCCGCGCCGTGGGCCTTGCCGAAGGTGTGGCCGCCGGCGACGAGCGCCACGGTTTCCTCGTCATTCATCCCCATGCGGCCGAAGGTTTCACGCACGTCGAGGCCCGAAGCCACGGGGTCGGGGTTGCCATTGGGGCCTTCGGGGTTCACATAGATCAGGCCCATCTGCACGGCAGCCAGGGGGTTTTCCAGATCGCGGTCGCCGCTGTAGCGCTTGTCGCCCAGCCATTCGGCCTCGGAACCCCAGTAGATGTCCTCCTCGGGCTGCCAGATGTCCACGCGGCCGCCGCCGAAGCCGAAGGTCTTGAAACCCATGGACTCAAGCGCCACGTTGCCGGCCAGGATCATCAGGTCGGCCCAGGAGATCTTGTTGCCGTATTTCTGCTTGATGGGCCAGAGCAGGCGGCGCGCCTTGTCCAGGTTGCCGTTGTCGGGCCAGCTGTTGACCGGCGCAAACCGCTGGTTGCCGGTACCCCCGCCGCCGCGTCCGTCACCGGTGCGGTAGGTGCCGGCGCTATGCCAGGCCATGCGGATGAACAGGCCGCCGTAGTGCCCCCAGTCGGCCGGCCACCACTCCTGGGAGTCGGTCATCAGCGCGGCCAGGTCCTGCTTCAGGGCGGCCAGATCAAGCTTCTTGAATTCTTCCGCATAGTTGAAGTCGGTGCCCATGGGGTTTGAGGCCGGCGCGTGCTGGTGGAGGATGCCCAGGTTCAGCTGGTTCGGCCACCAGTCCCGGTTCGATGTGCCTCTGCCGGCAGAGGTCCTGCCGGATTTGCCCGTTACCGGGCACGTGGTACCTTCGCTCATCTTTTGTTCTCCTTTCAATCGTGGGTTTGCACGGCTAATGGGTGGTCCTGGTCCTGAAATCCGGCGGTAGGCGTGGTGTGGTCAGTCCAGGCACTTGCTGCATATCCCGTAGACAACTACGTTTCTGCTGTCGATGCGTCCCCAGGGGGTGATTTTCTCAGGGAGGGCCGTCTCGTCGATGGCGGGCCACTGGAAGTCGATGATCTCCCGGCACCGGCTGCAGATCAGGTGGTGGTGACGCATCCCCTTTGCCTCAAACCGAGACTGGCTTTCGATCGTCTCCACCCTGTTGATGAGCCCCTGGCGGGCGAAGGTGGCCAGGGTCCGGTAGACCGTGTCCAGGGAGAGGGTGGGGATCCGGCGGCGCAGCCGCTGGTGGAGCACCTCCGCCGACGGGTGGTCCGTGGCTGTGGCAAGCTCCCGGTAGATCTCCAGCCGCTGGTGGGTGAGCCGCAGGCCCGCATCCCGGCAGGCCTGGGCAAAGGCGTCGATCAGTTCTTGGCTATGACCTTTCTGTTTCGCCATGGTTATAGATCAGTAGTGTTATTGGCAGTAAGTTATTGGTAGTAAGTTGTAGGTAGGAATAATACCTAATAAGTGGAGGACGTCAAGGGGGGAGAAATTATTTTGTGATGCCGGGTCGACGGTCATGGAGAAGGCCGGAATCATCCTTCCGGCCTTCTCCTGGCGTGGGTGTGAGGAAGGGCTATCTGCCCCCGCCGTGGCAGTCGTCACAGGAGATCGTCTGGCCGGCGAGCCCCCTGATTATTGTCTGCTGCACGCGGGAATCCCCGCTGGTGTGGCAGAGATAGCACGATGAGAGGGTGCTGCTGGATGTCGAGCTGGAGCCGTAGCTGCCGCCGTGGTAACTGCTCCAGCTGCCGGACCTGCTGCCGCCCCCCGAATGGATCTGCGGAAGCGAGCCCGTGTGGCAGCCGCGGCAGGTATCCACGACGCAGTGGGTTACGGTGTTGTGGACGGCCGAGGTGTGACAGACGATGCAGTCCCTGATTACTATCGGCAGGAATGTGCCGCTTCCCGGAGGAGTTTCCACCATCTTGTGACAGTTCAGGCACTGCATGTTTGTTGGTGGCTTGATGAGGTTGTGGTGGCGCTCAGCGTTTACTGCCGCGTTGTCGCTTCCTGGGTGGCATTTGAGGCAGTCGGCCGTTTTCAGACCCAGATTGGCGGTCGAGGTGGCGCATTTCTCGGTGCCGCTACTTCCAGACCCCCCCCCTGACCAGCTGCCGGAACTGCTGCTGGAGTATGACGAACTGCTCGACCCGTCTCTCGACCAGGCAGCCGCTGCCGATGCCACTGCTCCGACCGCAAGAAGCAATGCTCCCGCAGCCACAAGAATCGATTTTCCGGTGTTCCATCTCTTCGTTGTGAAGCCCAGGTATGTTCTGTCTCCCATGCCGCCTCCCTTTGCTGCAAATGTCTTTAATTCCGAGAGAAAAATTATAAGCGACTAAGGTTTTGATGTCAATCAGGGGCGAAAATACAGACTGATGCAGGATTGTGATTACATGCTGTGCGGGTGACTGGTGCTGATTAAATAGTGTGCATTCAATTTGGCGACAAACAGGTGTGCTTCAAGTGATGGTTAGCAAAATCAGCATGTTGGATGCAGTTGGCGTACTTGGCACGTCATCTGCTTAGAGTCAGGTCAACACGAGAGTTTTTTGACGGTCTTCTGGCAAAGGCGCCTACCATTCCACCGAATGGGGCGCCTTTTTCCGTTTCGAGGTTCACCATGGCAAAGCCCGATTACTACGACGTATCCGAATGCGAAACCCACGACGCCGGCGCCCCCAAGTTCTGCAAGAAGTCGGAGCCGGGGGAAGGAACCGAGCGCTCCTGCGCCTATGACGGCGCCCGGGTGGTGCTGATGCCGGTCACCGATGTGATCCATCTCGTCCACGGCCCCATCGCCTGCGCCGGCAACTCCTGGGACAACCGGGGTGCCCGCTCCTCCGATTCACAGCTCTACCGCCGGGGGTTTACCACGGAGATGCTGGAGAACGACGTCATCTTCGGCGGCGAGAAGAAACTCTACAAGGCGATCATCGAGCTGGCCGAGCGCTACGCGGGGCAGGCGAAGGCGATCTTCGTCTACGCCACCTGCGTCACCGCCATGACCGGCGACGACATCGAGGCGGTCTGCAAGGCGGCCCAGGAGAAGGTCTCGATCCCCCTGGTGCCGGTCAACACCCCCGGCTTCATCGGCGACAAGAACATCGGCAACCGCCTGGCGGGGGAGGTGCTCTTCAAGCGGGTCATCGGCACGGCTGAGCCGCCGGTGTTGGGGGAGTACCCGATAAACCTCATCGGCGAGTACAACATCGCCGGGGACCTCTGGGGGATGCTGCCGCTCTTCGATCGGCTCGGGATCCAGGTTCTCTCATGCTTCAGCGGCGACGCCAAATTCGAGGAGCTCCGCTACGCCCACCGGGCGAAACTGAACGTCATCGTCTGCTCCAAGAGCCTCACCAACCTCGCCAAGAAGATGCAGAAGACCTACGGTATGCCCTACCTGGAGGAGTCCTTCTACGGCATGACCGACACGGCCAAGGCCCTGCGGGACATCGCCCGGGAACTGGACGACATCGTCGGCGGCCTTGAGAAGCGGATCATGCAGGACCGGGTGGAGCGGCTCCTGGAGGAGGAAGAGGAGAAGTGCCGCCAGCGGCTCGTTCCCTACCGGGCGCGGCTCGAAGGGAAGCGGTCGGTTCTCTTCACCGGCGGAGTGAAGACCTGGTCCATGGTGAACGCCCTGCGGGAGCTGGGGGTGGAGATCCTGGCAGCCGGGACCCAGAATTCGACCCTGGAGGACTTCTACCGGATGAAGGCCCTCATGCACCAGGATGCCCGGATCATCGAGGATACCAGCACTGCCGGGCTTCTGTCGGTCATGTACGAGAAGATGCCGGACCTGATCGTGGCCGGCGGCAAGACCAAGTTTCTGGCCCTGAAGACGAAGACCCCGTTCCTCGACATCAACCATGGCCGCTCCCACCCCTACGCCGGCTACGAGGGGATGGTGACCTTTGCCCGTCAGCTGGACCTCACGGTGAATAACCCCATCTGGCCGGTGCTGAACGGCAAGGCCCCGTGGGAGAAGACGGACGAAGAGATCGGGGCCGACGTGGCCCTGGTTGCCGGCCACGCCGAGGCGTATTTGTCCAAGGATGTAGGGGCAATTCATGAATTGCCCCTAAGGGATTCCAAGGTGAAGGTGCCGACCAAGTGCGCCACGGTGAACCCCCAGAAGAACTCCCCGGCCCTTGGCGCCACTCTGGCCTA
This sequence comes from Desulfuromonadales bacterium, assembly GCA_003712145.1. Taxonomy (GTDB): domain Bacteria; phylum Desulfobacterota; class Desulfuromonadia; order Geobacterales; family Geobacteraceae; genus Geobacter. The sequence continues at coordinate 22,874 of RHLS01000040.1, forward strand.
TCTCGGCATTGACCAGATGCTGGGGCTTCTCCACGGCGCCCAGGGGTGTTCCACCTTCATCCGGCTCCAGCTCTCCCGGCACTTCAAGGAGTCCATCGCCCTCAACTCCACCAGCATGAGCGAGGACACGGCCATCTTCGGCGGGTGGGAGAACCTGAAAAAGGGGATCAAGCGGGTCATCGAGAAGTTCAAGCCGACGGTGGTCGGCGTCATGACCTCGGGCCTCACCGAGACTATGGGGGATGATGTGCGAAGCGCCATCGTCCACTTCCGGCAGGAAAACCCGGAGCATGCCGACGTGCCCATCATCTGGGCATCCACCCCCGATTATTCCGGCTCGCTGCAGGAGGGGTACGCCGCGACGGTCGAGGCCATCGTCAGGACCGTTCCCGAGGGGGGCGAGACGATAAAGGGACAGGTGACGGTCCTTCCCGGCGCCCACCTCACCCCGGCCGACGTGGAGGAGGTGAAGGAGATCATTGAGGCGTTCGGCCTTGACCCGATCATGGTCCCCGACATCGCCAACGCCCTGGACGGCCACATCGACGAGACGGTCTCCCCCCTCTCCACCGGCGGCGTCACTATGGAAAGAATCCGGCAGGCGGGGCGGAGCGAGGCGACCATCTACATCGGCGATTCCCTGGCCAAGGCGGGGCTGGCCCTGAAGGAAAAGTTCGGCATCCCGGCCTACGGCTTCACCTCCATCACCGGCCTGGCAGAGGTGGACCGCTTCATGGAGACCCTCTCGGCAATCTCGGGCAATCCGATCCCCGGGAAGTTCCGCCGCTGGAGGAGCCGGCTCATGGACGCCATGGTGGACAGCCACTACCAGTTCGGGCTCAAGAAGGTGACCATCGCCCTTGAGGCGGACAACCTGAAGACCATGGCCGGTTTCCTGGCCGGCATGGGCTGCGAGATCCAGGCGGCCATCGCGGCAACGCGGGTCAGGGGGCTCGACTCGCTTCCGGCGAAGGATGTCTTCGTGGGGGACCTGGAAGATCTGGAGACGGCGGCGGCGGGGAGCGACCTGATCGTGGCCAATAGCAACGGCCGCCAGGCGGCGGCGAAGCTCGGCATCAAGGCCCATCTCCGGGCGGGGCTTCCGGTCTTCGACCGGCTCGGCGCCCACCAGAAGATGTGGGTGGGGTACCGGGGGACGATGAATCTCTTGTTTGAAACGGCGAATATCTTTCAGGCCAATGCCAAAGAGGCGCAAAAACTGGCGCACAATTAACAACATTAGCCACAGAGGACACAGAGGGCACAGAGTAAGACGAGCAAAGAGAAAGGCTGAATATTTAGAACTTGGATTGATAAGATGTAAGGTTCAGTTTGGTTTTCTCTGTGTGCTCTGTGACCTCTGTGGCAGAAAGAGGGTTCTATGAAAGTCGCATTCACATCAACAACCGGCGAGTTGATCGACGAGCATTTCGGCATGGCGAAGAATTTCCACATCTGGGAGATCGGCCCGGAGGCGTCATCCTTCGTGGAGACGGTCACCATCGGACAGCACGGCGATGACGAGGAGGACAAGATCGCGGCACGGGCCAACGCCCTGAAGGAGTGCGCCATTGTCTACACCATGGCCATCGGCGGGCCGGCGGCGGCCAAGCTTGTGGCGCTGAAGATCCATCCCATGAAGACCAACAGCCCGGTGAGCCTGAGCGAGATGGTCGGGAAGCTCCAGGAGGTACTCAAGGGAAACCCGCCGCCATGGCTGCGCAAGGCCATGAACAGGGGGCAAGAGGTTTCGTTCGAGGAAGATTGATTTCGTAGGGGCGCTGCTTGCTGCGCCCTGCCACCCAAAAGGGCGCGGCAAGCGGCGCCCCTACACAACACACAACGGAGGATGAAAGATGGCGTACATTACCGGACTTACCAGGGACAAGAAGGAGTGGACACCGCAGTTCGTGATGGAGATCGACAGGGAAGTGTGCATCGGCTGCGGCCGCTGTTACAAGGTCTGTGCGATGGATGTGTTGGGCTATGAAGAAGTGGACGAGGACGACTCCGCCAAGGCGTTCATGACCGTGGCCAATGCCGGCAACTGTGTCGGCTGTCAGGCCTGTGGCCGGACCTGTCCGAAGAAGTGCTTCAGCTTCGAGCCGGTGGAGATGTGATCTTGCAGGGGCGGCCCCCTGTGGCCGCCCTTGTTCAGGGCAGGCACGGGAGCCTGCCCCTACGCAGCCAGGAGGTGCCCCATGCTCATCGCCGTTGCTTCCCAGGACGGGAGGGAGATCAACCAGCATTTCGGCCATGCCGAGCGCTTCCTCATCTTCGAGGTGGATGCCGGTGAAGTGAAGCTGGTGGACGAGAAGAAGGTGGAGCGCTACTGCACCTACGATGCATCCCATCCCGAGCGTGCCCACGTGCTCCAGGCCATAGCCGACGCCCTGTGCGGCTGTCGCGCCGTGGTCTGCGCCCAGATCGGCCAGGGCCCCCAACTGGAGATGGAGCGCCAGGGGGTGGAATCCTTTGTGGCTGACGGCCCCATCAAGCCGACGTTGGTGGAGCTGGCGAAGATCCTGTAGGGGCGGTACGCGTAGCCGCCCATCATTTCACGTCACAACGAGGTGATGACCCATGCACAAGTCGGGATTTAATCTCTGCAATCTTCCACCCTGGGTCATCGCTTCCCGCCACTTCAACGAGAACCCCCAGCCCCTGGAGGTCCAGGGTGTCCGCGAGGCAAACCGCTTCCTCTTCAGAAAGCTCGACGAACTTCACTCCCCCGAAGAGCGGGGGACCGTCTTCAACGACTACATGTCGGTCAAGTTCCAGCTCCACCACTGGCAGGACCAGAAGACCGACACCGCCCGCAAGAGCCTCAGGAACAGCTATCTGCGCTACCTGCGCGGCTGGATGATGGACTCCAACTCCGTCGAGGGGGCGGTCCTCAAGGGGTGGGTCGAGAGCCGCATGGGGATCGCCCCCACCTTCCACAAGGCACGCATCGCGGGAATTCACACCGAATCCTACTACCAGTACGCCGTCGACCGGATGAAGGGGAGCGAGCGGACCAATGCCATCAACTCCCAGCTCGACATCCTCCACGAGTTCTGCCAGTACGAACTGGCGCGCCGCTTTCCCGACGAGCGGTGGGTGACCCTCTTCCGGGGAACCTGCGACGCCGAGGACTATGATGTCGTGGAGGAGATCGGCAAGCGGGAGCGGATCGTTCGCTTCAACAACCTGGTGTCCTTTACCTCTGTGGAGGAGCGGGCCTGGGAATTCGGCTCCACGGTATGGGAAATCCGGGCGCCGCTGGCGAAGGTGTTCTTCTTCAACGACCTCCTTCCCAACAGCATCATGAAGGGGGAAGGGGAGTACCTGATCATCGGCGGCGATTACCGGGTGCGGCGGGTGATGTGCACGGTGTGAGCGGTGTCTTTCTTGTCTTTGGTGCCGTTTACTCGACCCCGATGAAAACCACATCACGGGAGTAGAGTCTGAAAATTTCGTCAGCCTTCAGCTCCTGTCGAATCTTCACGCTCCCTTTCTGGAGCAGATCGCCAAGCATGGAGAATGAGGAGCCGATCTTCATTCCAAAACCGACCCCTTCAATCTGCTGCTGGCGAACCACCGAAACGGCTATCCCGACAACCTCGCCCCGTCCATTCAGAATCGGGCCGCCGCTATTGCCGGCGTTGATGGGTGCCGTGATGCGGAACTGGTTTTCCGCGTTCCTGAGCCCCACCGAGGCGCTCACCTGCCCGGAGACGATACTCGGCTGGGAGCCGAGAATGCCCCCAAGAGGATAGCCGAGTACGTGTATTTCCTCGCCGGGAGCAACATCCGTCCCCCCCAGAACCCGCAATCCCCGCGCATCCGATGGCGAAAAGCCACGCAGCGCCAGGAGAGCCAGATCGTTGGCAGGGTCGCGGGAAACGACGTCCGCCCCAAAGTGCTTTCCGTCGGGAAAGCGGACAGTAATCCTGGTGGCATCCTTGATCACGTGATGCGCGGTCAGAACCTTGTCGCTCTGCCAAATGAGGAAACCGCTTCCCGATGAACGCATGACATCATCCATGATGACGGTCTGCGCCTCCCTGCGAATATACGTATGTGTGGAGCTTCGTCCTTGTCTTATGTTCGGTGGGATGTCATCGTATGTGGTGAACTGGTTGACACTATTCATCACGAGCCGCGTCGGGAACCAGCGGGGCCAGAACAGGAGCTTGTCCACGACCTTGCCGGCGTATGTCCCTTGGGCGGCCATCGGTGACACGTAGAACCAGGAGTCTTCCCGCAGGTAGCCGAACTCGAACTCGCTCCCGTTGAGGATAACCCCCTTGAGTTTTTCCTGACCACCCTCGTCGTTCAGGACCACCGCAAGGAGAATCTCATTCCCCAGCTGACTTCCCTGCCAGATCCCGATCAGGGGATCTTTTCGTGCCTGTTCCCTCGTCAGTTTGAGATAGCTATCATAACTTGGATCGCGCCGCTCTCCGGCGCCACGGCCCAAGGAACAGGCGGCCAAAAACAACAAGATTGCAAGCACAAGCACCGTGCCCAGTACAAACCTCCCCATCCGCTTTCCCCATACAGCCATCATACGTTGTGGTTGCGCTCCCTTCTGATGATGCGGATGCGGTAGTTTCTTCACCCGCCATGAAATGTGTCACATTCAGCAAAGATACGGGGGGTAAGACTCCCCGCAGCCGCCCGGAATGCTGGCCTGCTTTGAGGGGATTCATGGACAGACGGAACCGGTAGCCGCGCCTGAGCGGAATCCCTGCTGCCCCGTCTCCAGCTCTCGCCCCCCCGGGGTGAAGCGAAAACACCCGTGACGTTGCCCCCTTGGTGTAACGTTACCCCAGATGCCCGAGGAACGCAAAGGGGAAGAGTCGAAAAGGACGGCAGTGGGGTCAGAAAGAGCCGTTTTAATCCCGGTTGGCCCACCCACCTCTCCGGCACGCCCCGGCGTGATATCACCGGGGCCTTTTGACGTCGGACGTGGTTGGAAATGCCCGCCTTGACGCACCCCTCCCGCCCGCTATACTTGCCTTTAATGAATCTTCGGCTCGAAGGAGTAGCGCTATGGCCCTCAGGATCCTGGCGGTTGATGACGAGGCGGATGTGCTGCACCTGCTGGAGACGAAGCTTGGCAAGGCCGGCTATGAAGTCTCAACGGCCCGCAACGGCGAAGAGGGGGTGGAAAAGGCCCTCGCCGAGAGGCCCGACATCATGGTCGTGGATGTCATGATGCCGAAGAAGGATGGCTACGAAGTGGTTGCCGAGGTGAAGGGCATGCTTGGAGACGATGCGCCGGTGATCATCCTCCTGACGGCCAAGGGGCAGGAGCAGGACGTGATCCGGGGGCTGTCCGGGGGGGCCGATGACTACATCGTCAAGCCCTTCAGCCCTCGGGAACTCCTGGAGCGGATCCGGGTGGCCCTCATCAGGAGGGGCAGGATTTCTCTTCCCCGGGATAACGCCGAAGCGTGCGGCGGACCGGACGGGGAATGACGGAAAAAACAGTTAATGCTTTAACCGCCGCAGGGGACTGGGAGGGTGAAAGATGGCTGACGACGCAAGGGTCCTCAATGAAGTCACGCCGGTCTACTGGGAGGCCCAGCGGTTTGCCGAGGCACTCCACCGGGATTTCGAGGATGCCCGGCGGCGGGAGGACGTGGTGGCCATGCGGGGGCGGTTCTACCTGCTCGCCCGCTACTACGGGCGCACCCTCGCCATCCTGCGCCATGCCCTCTCCGAAGGCCGTGAACCGCTCCTTCGGGCGACGCTGCGCAATCTCATCTCCCTCCACCAGCCCCTCCACCACATGCATGACCTGGCGCCGGCGAAGGTCCCCCTGGCCCTGACCCTGGACCGGCAGCTCCGCAGGCGCCTCCTGGAGGACCTGATCGTGGAGGTGCTCCAGGAGGCGTCGGAGGCCATGAGCCTCCATCTGGTCGCGAAGCGGGTCAACGAGCTCCACCTTCTGGCCGATGCCGACGATGCGGTCGTCCGGGAACACCTGGAGAACCTCGTGGCCAGCGGCCACGTGGAGAAGGGGAAGGGGGGCTTCTCCCGCACGACCCGCGCCTACAGCACCATCAACCTCGATCGGTCGAGCCTGGAGGCGCTCCTGGGGTCCCGGCTCTATCGCCGGTTCGAGGAGGGGGGCTTCCACGTCCTGGAGGCCATCGTGGACCGGAAGGAGGCCTTCCATTCCTTCTTCCAGGAACTCACCGGCTTCGCCCCCGAGACGGCCGACCTCTTCGTGGCCGCCGCCCGGGAGCTCATCGGCCCCCCGTCGGTGGCCCCCGATCTCATTCCCTGGCACCATGCCGACCTCATCGGCTCCCTCCACCCCCGCCCCTACCAGCATGACGCCTTCGCCATCTTCCGCGGCTACGGCTACCGGGGGCAGGTGATCGAGGCCCCGACCGGCAGCGGCAAGACCCTCATCGGCATGATGTGCATCCAGGACTGGATGCGCTCCCTCTCGCCGGGGGAGTCGATCCTCGTCCTCGTTCCCACGGTCAACTACCAGCAGCAGTGGTTCGCGGAGCTCTGCTACAAACCCGTTGGCCTTCGGCTCGCCCCGGACCTGATCTTCACTGGCACCCCCGCCCTCCTGGAGGAGGAGGGAAAGACCACGAGCATTTCCCCCGTCATCCTCGTCATGACCTACTCGGCCTTGGCCCAGACCGGATCGGGGACCGGGAAGGGTGGGTTCGACCAGGGCTCCATCGAGATGTTCCTGCAGCAGAACAACGTCCAGTACGTGATCCTCGACGAGGTGCACAAGGTGGTGGAGAACACCCGGAGCGTCTCGGCGGACATCACCCGCCTCCTCATGGAGTGGCTGCGGGACGGGAGCCTCGAGGGGGTGATCGGGTTCTCGGGGACCGCCGCCGCCTACCGCCGGCGGTTCGCGAAGCTGGGGCTGGAGCTGGTCTACACCATGCCCGCCGCCGACCTCATCGCCTACGGTTTTGTGGCGCCGTACACCGAGTTCGGGGTCCCCTTCGCCTACTCCGACCGGGAACACCGGATCCGGCTCCTCCTCGACGGGTACAAGGAGGCGCTCCGCGCATTCATCGCCCTGGTCGGCAGCGGCACGCTCCGGGGGTGGCTCGCCGGGGTGCCAACCGAGGAGCGCCTGGTCATCGGTCGTGATCTCCTCCGGATGTACGCCGGGCGCCGGGACCGGGATTCCCTCATCGAGGAGCGCCTCAGGGGGTGGGAGACGGGGGGAACCATCACCCTGGCGGAGCTCCACCTGCTCTCCCTCGTCCAGATCGCCCGGGGGTGGTCCGACGGGGAGCTGGCGGCCCAGAGCGGCGACGGTCTCCCCGAGGAGGAGCGGGAGGAGCGCCGTGGGCGTTTCCAGGATATCCTCCTTCGTCTGGAGGGGCTGCGGCGGAGACTGCGGGAGGATATCTACCTCCCCGACATGGTCGAGCGGCTGGCGGCGCCGGGCTTCGGCACCTTCCTCGACGTCGCTGCCCTGGGGGAGCTCCGGAAGGGGAACGCGGCGGGAGAGGGGGAGAAGGAGCTGCTCGCAACTACCTTCGTGGGGCTCTATGATATCCTCAAGACCTTCTACCTGCGGGCCGGCGAGGGGAAGGTGGACGCCATCAGGGCCATCGTCCGGGCCGAACGTTCGGTGAGACCGGTCACCGGCGTCATCGTCTTTGACGGGGGAAAGCGGATCCGCTGGGAGGAGGGGGTCGCCATTCCCGGCTACAGCGGCGTGGCGGGGGTCTTCGCCCAGATGCTCGGCGACCGCCATGCCACCCCCATTGCCGTCCTCTCCCGCGAGATCTACCTCCCGTGGGATGAGCGGAAACGGCTGCCGGCGAGCATCGCCGGGTTCATCAGGGACGATATCATGCTCCGGGAGCTGGGGGGTGAGCTCTGTGGCCTCGTCACCCAGGGGATCGAGCTCACCGCTGGGGCCCTGGAGGAGCTTCGCCTCTCCTTTGCTACGACCCTTGACCGGTACATCCGGGGGCTTCTGCCGGTCCACGCCCACCGTTCCGCCGAATTCAACCGGGAGGTCCTGAAGCCCCTGCGTCGGGATATGGCCGGGATGACGAGCCTGGTGGCGGGGGGCGGGGAGAAGCTCCTGGCCCGCCTCAGCCTCCGGCACCAGTACCTGCGGAAGTGGGTCGACGCCCTCTTCGACTACGCCCTCATCGCCACCCGGTTCCTGGAGGCCCGGGTCGGCCAGCTCCGGCAGGTGAGCGGGGAGATCCGGAAGTTCTTCGTGGTCACCATGCCCGAAGGGGACCGCAAGCAGCTCATGTACGACCTGACGGCGCGCATCATGGATGCCGAGAGTGTGCCGGTCACCATGGTCATCGTCTCCTCCTGGGCCAGAACCGGGTGGAACGTCATCCGTCCCAACGTCCTCATCGACGCCACCGCCACGCGCGACGTCACCGCCTGGCAGCAGCTGCGGGGGCGGGCGATGCGGGCCATGCCCACGTGGGATCACGCATGCTACCGGCTCGTCACACTCCTCCTGGGTCCCCGGGCCCCGGGGCTCGACGCGTCGGCCCCCATGCCCCCCGACGTCCTCACGGCGGTGGAGGAGCTGCACGAGGTATCCCAGGCAGGCGGGGGGCTTGATGACGCGTCCCGGGCCCTCCTCCTGGATGCCCATCGCACCTTCGCGGTGGCCGCGACGAGGAAATATCCGGCGAGGGAGGGAGTGGCCCGCATCCTGGCCGAGGGAAGTCTTGACGAACTGACCGCCGGGGAGCGGGAGGAGCTGGCGGTGGGGCTCATGCTTCTGCGCAACAAGGTGACCCACATCTACGAGATGGTCAAGGGCTCCGGCAGCACCCTCCAGGTCCGCCACGACCGCCCCTCCCGCCGCTGGCTGCGGACGGAGGCCATTGCCGCCAAGCATGAACGGGAGTTTTCCGTCTCCCCCCTCACCGGCCGTTACGGCAGCGGCGAGGGGCATGCTCCCCTCATCTGCTCCGGAGATCCCCGCCAGAACCTCCCCTCCCGGCTGCGCCGGCAACTGGGAGAGGTGCTCGGGGGCTGTGACCCCCTCGTCATCCGGGGATGGATCACGGCGGTCAGCGCCGGGGCCGAGGAGCAGCTGGGGCTTGAGTGAACTGCAAGGATGCACCCTATGGAACGAGCGCCTCTCCCGGAAAACGAACCAGAACGCCTCGCCGACCTGCGTCGCCTCAACGTCCTCGACACCCCGCCGGAGGAGCGTTTCGACCGCATAACCCGCACCGCGGCCCGCCTCTTCGGGGTCGATGCCGCCCTCCTCAGTCTCGTCGACGCGCACCGCCAGTGGTTCAAGTCGCGCCAGGGAATCGGGGCAACGGAGACCCCCCGCGACATCTCCTTCTGCGGCCACGCCATTCTCGGCGAGGGGGTTCTTGTGGTCGAGGATGCCCTCACCGACCCCCGGTTCTGGGACAATCCCCTGGTGACCGGCGAGCCCCATGTCCGCTTCTACGCCGGCCACCCCCTCCATGGCCCCCTCGGCCAGCGGATCGGAACCCTCTGCATCATTGCCCGCACCCCCCGGTCCATGGGCGACGAGGAGCGCGAGACCCTGCGGGACCTGGCCGCCTGGGCCGAGACCGAGCTCAATGCCACCCAGGTGACGATCCTCATGGAGAGCCTGGCGGACGGGATGATCATCTTCGACGAACGGGGAACCATCGAGTCCGCCAACCCTGCAACGGAAAGGATCTTCGCCATGCCCGCCGATACCCTTCTCGGGAAGAACATCCACCAGCTCATGCCGGGGATCTGTGGGGAAGGGGCGGCGGAAGAGGGTAAGGCGTGCGCACGCCTGGGGGAAGGAGGGGTGG
>RHLS01000041.1 GCA_003712145.1 Desulfuromonadales bacterium
CCTGCTCGGCACAAGGGCCGCCTTCACTTGCAAGTCCTTAACCGGACACTGCTGGCAACGGCCCAATTCAGGGAGGGTGTATCCAAAGGGAGCAATGATGGCAACCTTTTAACAAGCAGTAGTTCTTGATTTTGCGTCGGGGTGTGTCGCTTGGATACACCTTTTTTTATGTATTGGGCGCCACTGGCCATAAGTGTTTCCAATGGATACAGTATTCGCTATTCCTTCGGTCTAATGCAGTGAGTTTGTGTCCAAAGGAGCAGTGAGATTATGTTGCATATCGGTAACCAAAATTTAAAATAACGTAAATACAATATGATAAAAGTTGTTGTGCAACCGTTAATGACGATTATTTCGTAAATCATTTTATGATGGCACCTAGTTTGCTAACCTGTATAAAAGTTATGGAACGCGAAACGATTCTCATAATTGACGAGGCAGGTTTTTCCCGGGTCTGTTCTGCAATTCTCGAGGCGGAGGGGTATCGGGCAGAAACTATCCGCCATGAAATATCAGAGCCGCATTCAGTGTGCAATGATGGAGTGGGGCTGGTGATAACCAGTTATCCTTACGGCTCACGTTTCTTTGATGATCTGTGCCGGTACAGTCTCCCTATTATTGTCCTGACTGACCACATCAGCAAGGAGCTCCTCTCGGCATTGGAGAGTTTTGAAAACTCGATCTGCATGATCAAGCCACTTGACTATAATAAATTCACGTCACTCGTGCGACAAATGATGGCTGGTACTTATGCGAGCCAAGGAGGGTACAGCATTGTCTAGAAAACATATTGTAATGCTTCTTTTTATTGCGGCGACTCTTTCAGCCTGCGGAGGCAAAACGAAAGAAGAGCTCTACGCCGAGGCAGTCAAAGAGCTGGAAAAGGGCAACGCCAATGGAGCAATCGTCCTTCTCAAGAATGCGGTTGAAAAGGACCAGAACTATTTTGACGGCCGCTACAAGCTTGCAAAGGCATACATGCAGGTGGGTAAGTTTGAGCAGGCCGAAAAGGAGTTACAGAAAGCTCTCAGGCAGGATCCTTCCCACACAGAGATCAGGCTCGAGTTGTCGAAGATATACAATTCCCTCAACAAGCCTGATATGGCGATTTCCGAGGCCCAGGAGTATCTGAAATCCAAACCTGCTTCGCCTGACGCGCTTGAGGTCCTCGCTGTAAGCTACATCATGAAGAAGATGATTCCCGAGGGAGAAAAGTTCCTTAAGGAAGTACTGCAGCAAGAGGCGGAGCGGTCTTCTGCCAAGCTCCAGCTGGCTAGGCTCTATCTCGCAAGCAATCGTGTTGCGGAAGGGAATGAAATTCTTGACGACATCATTCGCAAGGATTCCAAGAATACCGCTGCCTATTATCTTTTGGCCAGTTTCGCGAGTTCGAAGGGAAACCGCGAAAAAGAGATGGAGTATTATCAAAAGATTTACGAGGTTAACCCCACAGATGTGAACGCGGCGTTCAGGGTCGGGATCATGTACTTAGGAAAGGGCGAACTCGAAAAGGCGCATGGGATAGCCGGGGATCTGATCGGGAAATTCCCCAAAAGAGCTGAAGGACGCCGACTTAAGGGGATGTACCTGTATACGAAGAAGGACTACGATCAGGCAATAACTGAATTCCAGAGTTCCCTTAAGCTTCAGCAAAATCCTGGGACCTATTACTATCTCGGTCTCAGTTATTACAAACGCAACGAGCTTGAAAACGCCCTTAGCCAATTTCGTAAAGCTCTTGATCTTGCTCCATCACATCATCAGGCACGACTCTTGACCTCTTTGGTTTTGCTCCAGCAGAAAAGAGTGGACGATGCCATTGCCGAGGCCAAGCGTGTCATCGAGGCTGACGACCGCAATCCGGTTGCCCACAACATTCTCGGTAATGCTTATATTGCGAAGGGCATGGTCGATGAGGGGCTTAAGGAGTTCAACAGAGCCCTAGAGCTTGAGCCGCGATTCTTGGATGCGCATGTAAAGAAGGGGATCGTAAGCCTGGCGCGGGGGAAGACGGCAGAAGGAGAAGCCGAACTGGAGACAGCGGTTAAGGTTGCCCCCGAGGTGCTAAACAGCCGATATCTGCTTGCCACTTATTACATGCGCACAAACAGAAAAGACAAGGCTATCGCCGTCCTGAAGGAGGGCTTACGAGGTAGCAAGCAGGATGCGCTTCTTTACAACAGCATGGCCGCCACGGCCTTTGCCGCCAAACGAGAGGGTGAGGGGGTATCTTATCTGCATAAGGCCAGAGAAATTGCCCCTGACTACTTTCCTGCGTACTTCAACCTGGCCTCATACTATATAAGCAAGAAAGATAATGCACGAGCGGCAGAACTCTTCTATGAGGTTCTGAAGCGTGACGGTGCAAACCTCCAGGCATTGATCGGCCTCGGTGCTATCCGGGAAGCCGAGGGGAACACCCAGGATGCTCTCGCTTTCTATACCAAGGCCAAGGACACCAAGAAACCGCTCGGGTATCTCTCGCTCGCTTCGTATCATTTCCGCAGAAAGGAGCCTACAAAGGCGCTTGCTATAGCTGACGAGGCATTGAAGACCAACCCCGGCAATGCGGGGCTATTGGAACTCAAGGGAGGGCTCCTAGTTGCCGATAAGAAATATAACGAGGCACTCAAGGTCTACGATGAACTGGAAAAGGTGGCACCGGTCCGGGCTATTCCCCTTAAGATAGAAACCTATGTGGCGGCGAAGGAGACCGGAAAGGCAATCGAGCAGGCTCAGAAGCTTGTCAGTGCGCAACCTAAGTCAGCGGCAGGCCATCTTGTCATATCCTCTATCTATGAGAGCCAGAATGATATAGACCGTGCCATATCGGCTGTCAAAAGCGGGCTTGAGGTTGAACCTCTGAATCTGCAGGCGATTATGACCTTGGGAAGTCTCTACGTGAAGAAGCATGACTTTGGTCAGGCAATTGCGACATATGACGGAGTTCTCAAGAAGAATCCGAAATTTGTACCGGCTCTCTTTGCAAAGGGTGCTGCTTACGACCAGATGGGAAAGAAAAAAGAAGCAGTTGTCTTCTATCAGCAGGCACTTAAACAGCAACCAGACAATGTACTTACCCTTAACAATCTGGCATTTCTCTATGCGGATGGGTTTGGAAGCAAATCTGAAGCTGTTGTCCTTGCTGATAAGGCTTTCAGGCTTCAGCCCAATAACCCCAGTATTATGGACACCTATGGTTACACCCTCCTGAAAAGTGGAAAGAAAGGTGAAGCTTTGAAACTGTTTGAAAAAGCTGCATCGCTACTACCAAACAATCCGTCGATACATTATCATCTTGGCCTTGCTTACCGTGAGAGTGGAGACAAGACAAAGGCTGTGGCGAGCGTTCAGAAGTCACTCCAGTTGGGAGATTTCCCCGAGGCCCCAGCAGCCCGTACGCTGCTTGTCGAGTTGAAAAAATGACGCAAGGAATTGAGCGTTATGAAGAAAATGATGATGGTGCTTCTCACAACCGGTGATATCATCCTGACAGGCTTGGCGCTGTGTGCGGCGTACCTGTTCCGTTTCGGTGTCGAGGCGGGTGTAGCGGGTCTCCAGGGGGTCAAGGGCGGGGTCCAGATGGCCCTGCTCTGTTTGGCGGTGCTCTTTTCGTCATACCTTGTGGAGCTTTATAATACCGACCGGTTGTTGAAGCTGAAGGAGCGAGTGGTTTTCGGCTTAGTTTCACTCTGCATCTCCTTTTTCCTTCTCTCCGCCATTTTCTACCTCTTACCGGATCTCACCATCGGCAGGGGACTCTTGGCCTTGGCGTTGTCGATTTTTGGCTTACTTCAACTTATCTGGCACCTCTGCTGCCAGGTCTGGCTGCATCATCCTGGTCTGGCGAACCGGGTGCTTGTTGTAGGTACCGGCCCCCTCGCGCGGGAGATCGGTGGACTCGTCGCGGCTACGAACCATAATCATGTGCTCGCCGGTTATTTCGGATGCTCCAACGAGCCGGTCTACGTTCCCGAGCAGCACATCGTAGACAACAGGAGCGGCCTGGTATCAACAGCTCTCAGGGAAAAAACGGACAAGATCGTCGTCAGTCTCTCCGAGAGACGCGGGACCTTCCCGCTCAGCGAAGTGCTGAACTGCAAGTTCAGTGGTATCGAGGTCATCGATGCCCCCTCCTTCTATGAACAACTCACCGGCAAGCTGATGATCGAGAACATCACGCCAAGCTGGTTCATTTTTTCCGACGGGTTCAGGAGAACCGGCTTTCACCGGATGGTCAAAAGGGGTGCCGACATTGTCCTCTCGCTCATCGGCATCGTGCTGACATTGCCGCTCCTGCCGTTCATTGCCCTGGGAATCATGCTGACTTCGCCTGGCCCCATTCTGTTCAGGCAGTTGCGCGTGGGGGAGCGGGAGAAAAGCTTTGTCCTCTACAAATTCAGGACGATGAGGGCCGATGCAGAGAAGGAGACGGGTGCAGTCTGGGCCCAGAAGGATGATCCCCGGATTACGAAGTTTGGGAAGTTCCTGCGGACCTCGCGGCTTGACGAGATTCCTCAGCTCTACAACGTCCTCATGGGTGTCATGAGTCTCGTCGGCCCTCGCCCCGAGCGACCCGAGTTTGTCGATAAGCTTAAGGAAATCATCCCGTATTACTCAGAGCGTCACTTTGTCAAGCCTGGTGTGACCGGTTGGGCACAGGTAAAATATGCCTACGGCGCCTCGGTAGAGGATGCAATTGAGAAACTGCGTTACGATCTGTACTACATCAAGAATATGTCTATGTCTCTCGATCTCGTCATTGTCCTTGAGACCGTCAAGGTGATGCTGTTCGGGAGAGGGAGCAGGTAAGGGGGGAGGATGGGTTTGTTTTCAGGTTGTAATAGTCAGTTGCAACGTTTAGGCAGAATGCTGGTTGTGGTGGGAGTCGCTTTTACGGTCATTCCGTGTCTGGTGGCAGCAGCCGAAAAGGCTTCCGCAGAACCGAAACCTGCAGTTGTTGAGAAGACCGACCAGGATTACATCATTGGTGATGGTGATGGGCTCCAGATATCGGTATGGGGTGTGCCCGAACTGAGTGGTGGTGTCGCGGTGCGACCTGATGGTAAGATCACCATGCCGGCCATCGGCGACGTCAATGCCTCGGGCTACCGCCCCATGGAACTGGCGGAAAAACTCACCGAGCGTCTCAAGACGGTCGTGAAAGCGCCGATCGTTACGGTGACGGTGGGGGGCATCACCAACAACAAGATCTATGTCATAGGGGGGGGGATTCCCCCTGGGATAAACGTCCTTACCGGCCGGACGACGCTGATGAAGTTCATGTGCCGCTTTGGCAATTTCAAGGCGGCCGATCTTAACAGCGCCTACCTCATGCGGGAGGGTAAGAGGCTCGAAGTCAACTTTTACGATCTCCTCATCAAGGGGGACCTGACGAAAGACATTATGCTCAAGCCGGATGATATCATCTACGTTCCCGACAACGAGTTGAACAAGATCTATATCATGGGGGCGGTCAATGCTCCAAAGTTCACATTTTACCGGGAGGGGCTCAAGATTCTTGACGCTATTCTCGAGGCGGGCAGCTTCACCAAATTCGCCAAGGAGAACGACGTGCTGATACTGCGCAAGGGGTCGGCTCCCTTGACGGTAAAGGTGAAGGATCTGATGAAGGATGGCGATTTGAGCCAGAACATCTATCTCATGCCAGGTGACTTTGTCATTGTAAAAGAAGGTATCTTCTAGCCGGAGGACGGAATACACACATGGAACTGCAGCAGCAGGAATTTCAGAAATATATCAGGATGTTGATGAAGAGACGTTATCTCTTCATAGCTGTCGCACTCTTGGTCATGTCAATCGTTGTCTGGGGATGTTTCTTTCTCCCCAAGCAGTACGAGGCCAAGAGCACCGTCTTTATTGAGCGCAGCGTCATCAGGGACATGGTCAAGGGGATTACGATTTCTCCGTCGGTTGACGACAAGATCAGGGTCCTTCGCTATGCCATGCTGAGCCGGGACAGCATTCTCAAAGTCCTCCAGAAACTTGACATCGATGCCACGGTGAAAAATGACAAGAAGCTAGAAGAGATGATTGCGAGCTTTCAGAGTAAGACCGCGATCAGCATCAAGGGTAACGATCTCTTCATTGTCACCTACCGTGACACGGATCCGAAACGGTCCATGGAGTACATCAATACACTTGTTCGCAACTACGTCGAGGCCAACAGCTCATCGAAGCGGGAGGAAGCCTATGGGGCAAACCGCTTCATCACCGAACAGGTAAAGCTTTACAAGGAGAAGCTTGACAAGGCTGAGGAGGCGATCATTGCCTATCGCCAGAGCAAGGGTGTCTACATGTCGGTCGACGACCGGTCCCTTATCTCCGAGATCAAGCAGTATCAGGCGGAGATGGACACCTTGAGGATCCGCCGCAACGAGCTCCTGGCCACCAATAAGAGTGTCAGGCGACAGATGAAGGGAGAGGAGCCGTTCACTGTGGCGGTGCTCAACACCCGCAGGCCGGGAGGGGCTGCCGACAGCCAGATAACAATGCGTGAGAACCGGATAAAGCAGCTTCTCAGTAGCTATACCGAGAACTATCCGGAGATCATCAAGCTCAAGGCCGAGATAGAGGCCCTCAAGTCCCAACCCAAATCGGCGCAGGTATCGTCCCTGGACCCGTCAGGTGACTCTGAGATGAGCACCCTCAACCCGATCCACCAGGACCTGAAACAGCGTTCTTTTCAGACAGAGGCGGAGGTGGAGGCGATTGATGCCAAGATGAGGCAGCTTGCCTCAGTGATTGGGCGCAAGGAAGGGGAGTTGCGCAACATTCCGGAGGAGAAGAAAAAGCTTGGCGATCTCGAAAAGGATCGCGAATCCCACCGCACGATCTATGAGCAGCTTCTTGCCCGTCAGGGACAGTCCGAGGTTTCCAAGCAGATGGAGCTAGAGGACAAAGGGACCACCTTCCGGATCGTCGACCCGGCTGTCGTGCCGACCAAACCGGTAAGCCCCAACCGCGTGCGGCTTATCCTGCTTGGCATAGCAGCGGGAATCGCCGCCGGCATCGGCGTAGTGTTCCTGCGAGAGACTCTCGACTCGTCAGTGAAGGAAACCAAGACACTGAAGCAGCTCGGCTTGGAAGTGATTGCAGTCATCCCTCGCATCTTCAACGCAGAGGAGGAAGAGCGGATCAAGAAGAGGGACCGGCTTATCTTCTCAGTGGCGAGCGGCTACATGCTGGTTATCTGTGGAGTATTTATTCACGAGGTCCTTGGCCTGACACTAATAGAGAAAGTCTTAAGTCGTATCGGCATAGGCATCTGATTGTATATTTACTGTTTACTGCCCATCACAGGAGATAACCGTGAGCAGAATTGAAGAGATACTGGAAAAAGCCACCAGGCTCAGGGAGAAGGGGCCCGCACCCGGCACTGAGAGCTCTGCCTCAGCTCCATTGAAGGTCGATCTGGCGTCCCGGCCCCTTGTATCCCCCGATTACGGTACCTACACGGTCGATAACAAAATTGACGTGACCAACCCATATCTTGTAACGGTGACCCAGCCCCAGTCACAGGTGACTGAAGAGTACAAGAAACTCAAATCCATCATAATCAAGATGACGAAGGGCGAGCAGTTTCTCAATACCTTTATGGTTACCAGTACTCTGGGAGGGGAGGGGAAGAGCATCACGTCCCTTAATATCGCCATGGCCCTTGCCCAGGAGTATGACCACACTGTGGTACTGGTCGACTGCGATCTCCGTCGTCCCTCTATTCATGCTTATCTCGATATCCCGGTGGGCCCGGGGCTTTCAGACTGTCTTGTGAAAGGGGTTGATGTGGGGTCGGCACTGGTCAAGACAGGTATCGGCAAGCTCTCGGTGCTGCCTGCCGGTAGCAGGGTGCAGAACCCGGCAGAGCTCATATCCTCCGCTAGGATGCGGGATTTCATTACGGAACTTAAGAGCCGCTACTCTGATCGTTATGTGATCATTGACACTCCGCCGGTACTCAACTTTGCGGAAGCCCACGCCATCGGCTCAGTGGTCGACGGCGCCATATTCGTGGTGCGTGAAGGGTATGTACCAGTCCAGCATCTCAAGGATGCGGTCGAGATGTTGAAAGGGGTGAACATCCTCGGTGTCGTTTACAACAACGTGGAGATGACCCGCTACAACAGCTACCGCTACTACGGCTCTTATGGCTACAAGGGCTACACCGCAGACGGTGCCGCATGATGCCGAGGAACCTGGCAACGATAACGGGAATTGTTGCGTTCCTTATGCTGGTCATAGCGACCTCTGTCCGGGCTGAATTCAAGCTGACCCCGCGCATCTCGCTGCGTGAGGAGTACAACGATAATATCTTTTTAACGTCCTCCAACAAGAAGGATGACTTCATCACCAGCATAACACCGTCCCTTGGTATCGCATGGAAGACGAGTTTCCTGGAGCTCTCGGCCGATTATGGACTCAACTTTTCCTTCTATGTCAATAACCCCGACCAGAACCAGTCGGATCTGACCCAGGCTCAGCGAGCCAAGGTTGATACTATTTTGACACTCCTTCCCGAAACTCTTTTTGTCAAGATTGCCGATATCTACCAAAGGGTGCCCATCGACCAGCGCGGACCGGTTGCTTATGATAACGTCTTTGTCAACCTCACCGACTCCAACTCTCTTACCGTGAACCCTTACCTCGAGTATCCTATTACCTCGACTTTCAAGGCCCGCTTGGGGTACACCTATTTGAACTTGTGGTACAAGGACAGTGGGGGGGACAATACTCAGGACCATACGGCGAACGTCGGCATAACGAAACAGTTCGGTGAGCGACTGACGGTGTTTGGGGACTACTCATACAAATGGCACCGACCGGAAAAGACCTTTGAGTACGACAGTCAGACAGGCTCCGTCGGAGCTTCCCTGCAGGTGACTCCCAAGCTGATGGTGAGTGGTACAGTGGGGCAGACCTTTTTTAAGTACAAGCCAGCCACTAAGCAGTTTCCGCCGCAGTTTCTTGGCTACTATTGGGACGGCAGAACCATTTATGCTGTGTACTATCAACCACCCGCAATCAACACCGCTCCCAATGATTCATCCTCCACCATCTGGAACGCCCAGGTGAGCTACCTGCTGACGGATCGCGTCTCGTTATCCACCACCTATTCCCAGAGTTTTGCAAATACGGTTGACCAGGGAACGGTCAAGAACAGGACCGTCACGGGCTCGGTTTCCTATAACGGTAAGATCCCGGTCACCCTCAGCGCGTTCGCAACCAACGGAACTTACACCCAAATTGATCGTGAGGACCGCTCCGCCGGCGCCACCATCGCCACGAGGATGCCACTCACCAGTGCGATTACGGTGAAACTTGATGGCTCCTACACCAAGTATCAGTTTCGCCCCGATGGCGAGGATACCAACCGTTACAGCGCGCGCGCAGGTTTTGACTACGCGCTGGCATTTACAACTATCGGCTTCGGCTACACCTACAACCTGAACGATTCGACGGTGGACATCAATGACTACACGAACAACATCGTATTCGTGCAGGCTAATTTCACCTACTGAGAGACTGCCATGTACGAAGAATTCTTCAACCTCAGCATAAAGCCTTTCGAGCTCGTCCCCAACCCCGAGTTCCTCTTCCTGAGCAAGTCGCACAAGAAAGCGATCACCTACCTTGACTACGGCATCAGGGAGCGGGTGGGCTTCATTCTGCTGACGGGCGAGATCGGCTCAGGCAAGACCACCATCCTGCGCAACCTCATCAAGGGAATCAGGGACAAGGTGGTGCTGTCCAAGGTCTTCAACACCCGGGTTTCTTCCGAGCAACTCATCGCCATGATCAACGAGGACTTTGGCCTCGAGGTTGCCGGCAAGGAGCGGATCGCCCTGCTGCGTGAGCTGAACGAGTATCTGGTGGAACAGTATGCCCGGGGCAATCAACCGATCCTAATCATCGACGAAGCCCAGAATCTATCACCCGAGCTCCTTGAGGAGGTTCGCCTGCTCTCCAATCTGGAGACTGACCGCTCCAAGCTCCTCCAGATCATCCTCGTGGGGCAGCCAGAGCTCCGCAAGATGCTCAACAGCCCTGAACTCAGGCAGTTGCGACAGCGGATCGGCGTCTCCTGTCATATCAAGCCCCTCTCGCTTACGGAGACGGGAGATTACATACTCCATCGGCTTGAGAAGGCTGGTAACCGCGATGCGGTCAGCCTGCCGGCTGAGACCGTCGAGGTCATCTACCAATTCAGTCGGGGAATTCCGCGGCTAATCAACATTATCTGCGATTTTCTTATGATTTCCGCCTTTGCCGAACAGAGCCAAGATATTTCCGTGGAGCTGGTGCGGGAGGTGGTGGGAGAACTCGAAGAGGATGCCAACTACTGGGGCGACGAGCCGGCCACTGTGCCAGCCGCTATCTCCGCCGGTGCGAACGGCATCGAGATTGACTCCCGGCTGGAGCGGGTAGAAGAGGCCCTTGTTTCCCTTGCCCGGCAGGGGGGCGGAAGCAGTGACTTCATCGACAAGCTCACCAGTATCGAGCGTAACGTGTGCGAGATCGCAGGCGGTCTCGAGGCGCGGCTGACAGTCGTTGACAGCAGCGTGAGCAGCATCCTCCGTGAGGTCAAGTCCCTCAAGGAGAAGACTGCACTTCTGGAAAAACGGAACGAGATCGAACCCGACAAGAAGCGCAAGGGCATGCTGGGTTGGATAGCAAGCTGATCGTCAATGCTCTCACCATAGACGTGGAGGACTACTTCCAGGTAAACGCCTTCGCCGGCGTTGTAAAGCGCGAAGCGTGGGCAAGCTATCCCTTGCGCGTCGCTGCCAATACCTGCCGCATCCTCGATATCCTCGACGAGTTTGCCGTTAAGGCCACCTTCTTCGTTCTTGGCTGGGTGGCCGAGCGGGTGTCGGGGCTTGTGGCTGAGATTCGGCGTCGGGGTCACGAAATTGCCAGCCACGGCTACGGTCATGAGTTGATCTACCAGATCGGACCGAAGCGGTTCCGCGAGGATGTCAGACGGTCCAAGGCAATCCTCGAAGACCAAGCGGGCGAGGGGCTCAAGGGGTACCGTGCCCCCAGTTACTCCATCACGCGGGAGTCGCTCTGGGCACTGGATATCCTGGTGGAAGAAGGGTTCACTTACGACTCCAGCATCTTCCCGATCATCCATGACACCTACGGCGTGCCGGATGCGCAGCGCTTCCCCCACACAATAACCACTGCCACCGGCAGCATCAGGGAGTTTCCCCTGACCACTCTCCCTTTCAGGGGGATGGGGCGAGAGATCCGACTTCCCATCGCCGGGGGGGGATATCTGAGACTCCTCCCCGCCCAACTCATCCGGCGGGGGATCGGGACGATCAATGAGAAGGAACGCCAGCCTGCTGTCCTTTATCTCCATCCCTGGGAGATCGACCCCGACCAGCCCCGCATAAGCGCCGGTCTCAAGTCCCGGTTCAGGCACTATCTCAACCTGCACCGGACCGAAGCGAAGCTCCGCCACCTTCTGGGCACGATACCGTTTGCTCCCATGGGGGAGGTATTGCAAGGAATGAGTAGCTGGGCACTACACACGAGGGCATGATTGGATGAAAATACTCAGCATTGTCGGAGCACGGCCCAATTTCATGAAGATCGCCCCCCTGTGCGACCAGTTCCGGACACGGGGCATCTCCCATGTCCTGGTTCACACGGGCCAGCATTACGATCACAAGATGTCGAAGCTTTTCTTCGAGGAGTTGGGCATCCCTCGGCCCGACCGTGACCTGGGGGTAGGCTCCGGCACCCAGGCGGAGCAGACGGCAGAGATAATGCGGCGGCTAGAGCCGGTACTTCTCGAAGAACGTCCCGACCTCATGATCGTCGTCGGCGACGTCACCTCCACCATGGCTGCCACCATCACCGCCGCCAAGCTTGGTATCTCCGTCGCCCATGTGGAATCGGGGCTCCGAAGTTTCGACCGGACCATGCCCGAGGAGATCAACCGGCTCCTCACCGACTCCATCGCAGACTGGCACTTCACTACCGAGGAGAGCGCCAACGAGAATCTGAGGCGGGAAGGAGTGGACAGCGAGCGGATCTTCTTTGTCGGCAACACCATGATCGACTCGCTCCTTAAGCACGTCGACCGGGCCGACGCATCACCCATTCTTGTAACTCTTGGCGTCACGGCAAAGCACTACGGTGTCGTCACCCTCCACCGTCCTTCAAACGTGGACAGTGCCGAAAACCTTGCCGCCATCCTCAGTGCCCTCCACGAGATCGCCCGGGAGATGCCGCTCGTCTTCCCGGTCCATCCGCGGACCCGGAAAAGGATCACTGAGTTCGGCCTTGACCACCTCGTCAGGGAAGGGAGTGGGTCGGGGATTGGGTCCGACAGTGGCATTGTCATCACCGAGCCGCTGGGATACCTGGATTTCCTCAAGCTGACCAGGGAGGCAAAGGTGGTCTTTACCGATTCGGGCGGCATTCAGGAAGAGACGACGGTCCTTGGCGTCCCCTGCGTGACCCTGCGAGAGAACACCGAGCGTCCCGTCACCGTTACCTGCGGCACCAACATCCTCGTCGGCATGGACCCCGAGAAAATACTCTCCGAGGGACGGAAGCGGATCAACGGCCATAGCTGCGAGGGTTCCGTACCGCCGCTTTGGGATGGAAAGGCTGCGGAGCGGATCGTGGATGTGATTGAGAGGCTCGTCTAACACCATGCTCGCCGTCAAAGAGTACACCAACGATCATCGTCACGTGTGGGACACCTTCGTTGCCGCAGCTTCCGACGGTTCGTGCTTTCATCGTATCGGATGGAAGGATGCCGTTGAAAGCTCCTTCGGTCACAGGTCCCACTATCTTATGGCGATGGATGGGGATGATCTCCGTGGCGTACTGCCGCTCTTCGAAGTTCGCTCCAGGCTTTTTGGTCATTCCCTCGTCTCGGTCCCCTTCGGGGTGTACGGCGGCATTGTCGCTGCCGATCGCGAAGCTGCAGCGGCCCTCAGAAGCAGCGCTGAAAGCCTCGCGGAGAGGATCGGCGTCGATTACCTTGAGCTACGTCACTGGTCGTCATGCCACGATGGCGGCACCGGGCCAGAAGAACAGTGCGCCTCTGACGGGTCGCGATGGCATAAGAAAGACCTCTACGTCACCTTTGTCAAGCCGATCCTCCCCACCGTCGTCGACAACATGAACGCCATTCCCCGCAAGCAGCGGGCCATGGTCAGGAAGGGAGAGAAAACAGGCCTCATCTCCAGGGTTGGCAAGCTCGAGGACCTTGAACGGTTCTACGCCATCTACGCTCGCAATGTCCGAGACCTGGGGAGCCCGGTCTACCCCCTGAGTTTTTTCCGTGCCCTCATGGAGAACTTCAGCGACACATTCATCCTCTCCATCTGGAAGGACGGTGCCATGGTGGCCGGAGTCCTCACCTTCGTCCATGGCACAACGCTGCTCCCCTACTACGGTGGGGGGCTGCGCGAATACTTCGACTACGCCATCAACGACTTCATGTACTGGGAATTGATGCGCTACGGTTGCGAGCATGGCTACGGACACTTTGATTTCGGTCGGAGCAAGCGCGACACTGGCTCTTACAAGTTCAAGAAACACTGGGGATTCGAGCCGACACCCCTCGACTACGAGTGCTACCTGGTCAGGGCGACGGAAATGCCCAACATCAGCCCGGTCAACCCGAAGTACGAGTTGATGATCAACGTCTGGAAACGTTTGCCACTGGTGGTTACCAACTGGCTCGGACCTAAGCTGGTGAGGGGAATTCCGTGAACATCCTGTTTCTCTGCCACCGGATTCCCTATCCCCCCAACAAGGGTGACAAGATCAGATCGTTTCACGAGATCAAGCACCTATCGCAGGATCACAACCTCTACCTTGCTTTTCTGGTGGACGACGAGCGGGATCTTGAACAGATCGAGGGGTTGAAGGATTACTGTATCGATTATCGCTATGACGTCATCAGCCCTCAATGGCAGAAGATCAAGGCGTTGCCGTATCTGATGACCAGCACACCCCTGAGCGTGCCCTACTTTTACTCAGTTCGGCTCCAGGAACAGATCGACCGGCTCCTTGACGATGTGAGCATCGATGGTATCCTCTGCTTCTCCTCACCCGTGGCGGAATATGTCTTCCGGAGCAGACACTACGACGGTAGCCGGTGCGGCAACGCGAGACTCGTCATGGATTTTGTCGATGTGGACTCAGACAAATGGCGCATGTACGCCGGGTTCAGCAGCTTTCCCTGGGCGCTCGTGTACCAGCGGGAGTGGAAGCGGCTCCAGGAGTATGAAAAGAAGGTGGGCGAGGCGTTTGACTGGAGTATCTTTGTATCCGACAAGGAAGTGGAGCTGTTTAAATCCTTTTGTGACGATGCAGCTGCCGTTTCGGTGGCTAACGGTGTGGATACGGCCTATTTCGGCAGTGTCCGCGAGGCGCGAAGCGAGCATTTTCATCAGGTAAACCAAGCTGACAGCGCCACTATCCTCTTCATGGGAGCCATGGACTATTTCCCCAATGAGGATGCCGTGCTCTATTTTGTCGCCGAAATCTGGCCGCTGGTGAAGAAAGAGATCCCTTACGCACGATTCGTGGTGGTGGGGGGAAAACCTTCGCAGCGGGTGACAGCCCTTGCGGAAGCGGATCCGGCGATCGTTCTGACGGGATATGTGCCGGACGTCCGGCCCTATCTGACGAAGGCCGCGGCCTTTGTCGCCCCCTTCAGAATCGCTCGCGGTATTCAGAACAAGGTGCTGGAGGCCATGGCTGCCGGAGTACCGGTAGTTGCCAGGCCCGAGTCGGTGCAGGGATTGAAGGGTTTTGGTGACGGTCTGCGGGTCGAAGAGAGCAGCCAAGACTTTGCCACCGCGTTGATCGAACTGATTGCCGACCCTGAACAAAGCGCTGTGTCAGCCAGTGACTCCGAGAGATTCATCGCAACGCACCACAACTGGGGAAAAAACCTGCAAGATCTTGAGCGGTTACTTGCCTGACATGTAATCAGTCAGGATTTCGCAGAGCCATTGGGAGGACATTACATGCTCCTTGTATCGAAAAGAATGATTCTTGTCGCCCTTGTCATTACCCTGATGCTGCATGCCGGTGCCATTTTCGCCGAAGAAGGTGTAGACAACTGGTACCATTATGAGCAAGGCATGCGGATGCTGCAGGTCAAGAATTATCAGCAAGCAGAGAAAGAGTTCAGATATTACCAGAACCACCCCGAGTATCACCGCCACATGTTCGGCGTGTCACATTTTGGCCTGGGACTCATGCAGCAGTCCATGGGCAGGAATGACCTGGCAATCGAGGAGTTCAAGCTGGCCATAGAAAACGACCTCCACCCGGTTCAGAAAGTTTCGGACAGCTCCTATATCAATATCGGGGCTATTTACCTGAAAAGAAAAGCCTATCAGGATGCAATCACCACTTACTCCAAAGCGATAGAGATCAATCCCAAAAACGGTGTTGCCCATTACTACCTAGGTGTGGCGTACCTGCGTACCGGTGAGTATGAAAAAGCTGAAAAAGAAGGGGCAGAGGCTAAAAAGCTGGGAGTTCCTTTTACCGGCATAGACGATGAGTTGGCCGAAAGGAAAAAATCTTCATCAAAGGATGCGGATGCAGCAGACGACCAGCCGAAAGCAAAGGGCAAGAAAAGCACGAAAAAGAAAGCTGCACACTAACGATCATGTTTGCCATTACGTCAAGAAAAAGTCTGAATCCCGAATCGTTGGGGCATCTCCCTTTGACCATCCACCCTGTGCCCTGGGGGGCTGTCGGCGGCGAGGCGGTCTTTGAAAACGATATCGTTGCTCTGTCAGTGGATGCGCGCCTCCACAACCGTCGTGAGCTTTGCTCGATGGTTGGCAATGGTGCGGCCGATGACGCCTCTCTTGTCGGCCTGCTCTATCTCCGATTCGGTCTGGGAGTCTTCGAGAAGCTTGAGGGTACATTCTCCGCCTGCATCATCGACAAGAAAGAACAGACACTTGTCGTTGCAACTGATCGGTTTGGCATCAAACCGGTGGTCTATTATGCCGATGCAGACCATTTCATAGCCGGTCCGAGGATCGGAACCATCCTTTCCCTGCCGCAGGCCCGGGCGAATGACCTTGATTACGAAGCTCTGGTCGATTACCTGAACCTTTCGGCCATACCAACGCCGAAAACCGTGTACCAGCGGATCAGGAAGCTTCCTCCCGGCCAGTTCCTCGTCGTGAAAAAGGGGGAGACAGCCGCGAGGCTGAGCGCATACTATGACATCAACTACACCGAAAACGGCCGGGGTGAGGAGTATTACCTGAAGGAATTGCCCCGCTCCGTGGAACATTCAGTCGCGACCATGCTCGAGACGGAACGTGCCGCGGGAAGGACCGTGGGGGCCTTCCTGAGTGGCGGCACCGACAGCAGCACCGTCGTCGGCATGATGAAGAAGGTTGCCGGTTCCGTGAAAAGCTTTTCCATCGGCTTTGACGAACCCGGCTACAATGAACTCGACTATGCGCGGCTTGCCGCGAAGCATTTCGGCGCCGAGCACCATGAGTATACGGTAACCCCTGAAGACGTGCTGACGGCCCTGGAGGTTCTTCCGGACGTCTATGACGAACCGTTCGGCAACGCCTCGGCAGTTCCTACCTACTTCTGTGCGCGTCTGGCAAAGGGGCTTGGCGTCGACACTCTGTTCGCTGGCGACGGTGGGGATGAAGTTTTCGGCGGCAATGAACGGTATGCGACGGACACGATATTCTCCGCCTATCATCGAATTCCGTCCCTGGTGCGGAAAGGGGTTCTGGAACCGTTGCTTGCTGTGGCCCCTGCAGCATTGCCAATTGTCGGAAAGGGGAAAAAGTATATTCGTCGGGCCAACATCCCCCAGCCGGACCGGTTCTTTTCCTACAACCCGGTCATGGCGCTTGGCAAAGAGGCGATCTTTTCGCCGCAAGTACTGGGCCGGGTGAACGGTTACGATCCGGTCTCCTGGGCGCGGGAGCTCTACACCGGCGCCCAAGGGGCGGACGACCTTGACCGGCTCCTCTATCTCGACATGAAATTCACCATTACCGACAACGACCTGCGCAAGGTAACCACCATGTCGGAGAATGCCGGGATCACGGTGGCCTATCCCTTGCTCGACCACCACCTCGTCGATTTCGCCGCCTCCATGCCCCCCGCATTGAAAGTGAAAGGGACCTATCTCCGCTATGCCTTCAAGAAAGCGCTGCAGGGTTTCCTCCCCGAGGAAATTATCAAGAAGCAGAAGCACGGGTTTGGCCTTCCCATCGGGGTGTGGATCAGGACACAAGGCGCAATTAGATCATTTGTCAGCGATGCGCTTCTTGGGCGGCAGTGCTTGATCCGTCCGTTTTTCAGGGATGGGTTCATCGAGGAACTGTTTAAGACCCATCAAACCACTGGTGCCGCGTTTTACGGGGACATAATCTGGCTGCTGCTGATGCTGGAACTCTGGCATCAGAAAAATCTCTCAAGAATCGGACAGATAAAACTATGAAGCACTTGATGGAACTCTTTACATACCGCGAACTCATTTACAATCTGGCCATGAAGCAGATAAAGGTCAGTTTCAAGCAGTCGTTTCTGGGCTTTGTCTGGGCAATTGTGAAACCTGCCTGCACCGTATTGATTCTGACGGTTGTTTTTTCGCGCATCGCAAAATTCCCCAGCGACGGCATTCCATACCCTCTGTTTACCTTCGGCGCTCTTTTGCCCTGGACATTCTTCACCACAACCATTGGGGCTGGGGTCCCCAGCCTCGTCTCCAACGCAAATCTGATCAAGAAGATCTATTTCCCGCGCGAAGTGTTGCCCTTGGCTTCGATAATCGGCGCTTCGTTGGATGTACTCATTTCAGCCGCGATATTTATAGTGCTGCTCATCTTCTACAAGGTCGGGCTCACTCTGAACATCTTCTTCATCATCCCGATCCTTGCCATCGAGTTTCTTTTCGGTTTTGGATTGGCCCTTTTGCTCGGCACCATCAATGTCTGGTACCGGGATGTAACCCAGGCGACAGGTCTGCTTCTGCAGTTCTGGATGTACCTGACCCCGATTATCTACCCCTTATCAATGGTTCCGGAAAAATATCGGGCACTGTACGTGCTGAACCCCATGGTGGGAATTGTGGAGGGGTTCAGGAATGCTGTCCTCAAGGGGATAATGCCGGATATGCACCTGCTTGGCATCTCGACCGCACTGGCAGTGCTAATGTATTTGGTTGGACACTTTGTATTCAAAGCGAAGGAGTTTGATTTTGTTGATGTGATCTAGGGTAGATAACTTCCTGCAATCAATGCCATTGTGTTTAAACAGTCCTGGTGGCAGCATCTGGATAAAGAAATAATAACAGGAACATTCAGGTTTTTATGTCAATCATCGAAGTAAATAATGTGACAAAAGAATACCGCCTGGGTCAGCTGAAAAGCCTCAAGCATACCCTGATGAAAGCCTTCGACCGCCTGCACGGGAAAGAGGTTGAAAAGCTCAAACCGTTCAAGGCGCTTGATAGTGTGGACTTCAAGGTGGAGCCGGGTGAGGTGGTGGGGATCATCGGCACCAACGGCGCCGGGAAAAGCACCCTTCTCAAGATCCTTTCCCGGATCAGCGTCCCGACAAAAGGGAACATAAAGGTAAAGGGGTCAGTCGCTCCGCTGATAGAAGTCGGTGCCGGTCTGGTCGGCGATCTGACGGGGCGGGAGAACGTCTACCTGAATGGCTCCATCCTGGGCCTCTCCCGCGCTCAGATCGACAAGAAGTTTGATGAAATCGTGGCCTTCGCCGAGCTGGAGCAGTTCATCGATACGCCGATCAAGCGGTACAGCTCGGGCATGCAGGTGCGGCTGGGGTTCAGCATTGCCACCAGCGTCGACGCGGATATCCTGATCGTGGATGAGGTGCTGGCGGTCGGGGATCTTGCGTTTCAGCGCAAGTGCTTTGACCGGATGGAGGAACTGATCAAAAATAGAGGTAAAACCGTTCTGATTGTAGGTCATAATATAAGACAATTAGAACGAATATGCTCTAGAATGATGTTGCTTGATAAAGGGAAAATCATATTGGATGGTGAACCGGTTGCTATTTGCAATAAATTTTACAATATGACTAATGAGAAAGTTGAAGAAAAATTGTCACACGAAATAGGCAACATCATCGGTCATGGAAGCTCTGGAGAAATTGAGGTTAACGATATTGTTTTTTTTGAAGGTGATAATAACACGCCGACACAAGATTTGGAAATTTATGAATCATTGCGTATAGGTGTTTATTTTAAAACTAATGTTGATGTGCAAGGCATTGAGGTTGTTATTGGGATACATACTTCTGACTTCGTCTTTATTACCAAAACCAGTTCAGCAATGACACCTCATCGTTTGAATTTTCCGAAAGGCAAGCATTATCTCGAATGCAATCTGCCAAATACACCCTTGGGCCCAGGAGTATATGCAATTGGTATGTCTTTTTTTGACCAATATCGTCGGCCCATGTGGTATGGAGAAAATTTAAAAACCTTAAGAATTGCTACTAGTAAGATCGATATGACAAAGATGCCGGCTTCGGGATTGGTTTATTTGCCATTCGACTGGTATTTCCCCTCACTCGTTAAGAACGAAAGAACTACAATTCCGCCTTCTTCATAAAGACACTATCAAAGTATTGGTTCTGCTTACAATGCTTACAATAATATAACTAGGAGTACCAAGGAAAAGAGATGATTGGTTTTGCTGGATATGCCTTTTCACAGCCTGATGATCCCGAATCAGCACTCAGTACAATGGCGGCTAGCATTATAAATGGTGCTAAATCGTTACACTGGGTATCAATTATTAAGCCACATTTTGGAGCCTGTTTTATTGCTAGAAGAGGGGAGCAGTTTGGGCTGGCGGAAAGTGAGGATTGCGGCGTAGTGCTAGCAGTCCAGGGGCAATTCGCTTCCAAAACATTTGCCGCAAGAACCTCAGATCATAGGGGTGAGACAAATGCACAAACATTATTGCAGCACTATACTAAGGGGGGAATTGAAGCTCTTTGTGATTTAAATGGTCGTTATTCTGTCGTTATTTGGAACGGACGGACCCATGAGATATTGATGGTCAATGACCGTCTCGGAATGCGCCGACTTTGCTGGGCTCGTTCGCATGAAACCTTCTTGTTTGGTACGGAGTATAAACCATTTCTTGACTGGCCTGGAATAAGCCGGGAACTGGATGATCAGGCCGTGGCGGAGTTCATATCCGTAGCTTATCCGATGGAGGAGAGGACGTTTCTGCGTGATGTAAAGCTAGCTCCTCCGGGAAGTATCGGCAGGGTAACATCGAAAGACCTTACATGGACCTCTTATCTCAAAGAGACCTGTGGCCCAACTTGGGAGAACATCTCTTTAAATGAATGCGCTGACCGTTTGGGAGAAGTGCTTGATGAGGTGGTGAGTGAGTATGCTTCTGCGGTG
Source organism: Desulfuromonadales bacterium (assembly GCA_003712145.1). Classification (GTDB taxonomy): domain Bacteria; phylum Desulfobacterota; class Desulfuromonadia; order Geobacterales; family Geobacteraceae; genus Geobacter. The sequence goes on from RHLS01000041.1 coordinate 20,453, forward strand.
GAAGGTCCCCTTGTTATTCCCGTGAGCGGTGGGCTGGATTCACGGGTATTGCTGGGGTTTGCAAAGCGGGCAGGGATCAATTCCCTTAAAACAGTATCGTATGGTCACAGTCATACCTATGATGTACGTTTCGGTCGTAGCCTGGCTCATGCTGCAGGTGCTCCCCATCAATATCTATTCCTGCCTAACAGTTACGTGCAAAAATATGCTGATGAAGAAATTAGCGTAACAGAAGGAGAGACTGCGGCCCTTTGTTTCCATAACTCAATATTGAAAGAGGTCCTGCCTCTTGGAAGTACGCTTTGGACTGGATTCCTTGGAGACGTCCTTTCGGGTGGACATCTTAATGATTACAGTCATATCGGAAGTGAAGAACAACGGGTCGATCAACTCTTTGCCGATCGATATCTTAATGCTTGGTCAGATAGTGAAATTATAAAAATAATCGTTAACCCGGAATCTTATGAGATATTTGATCGAGCGCCGAAAGACACCTTGCGTTCCCTCATGCAGGTGAGTGGCGATCAATGTTTTGAGAAACGTGCTATCCAGACAGAACTTGCCCAGCGACAGAGGCGGTTTATCACGTATCATTTGGAAACATTGGGTAGACATTTCAATGTAATACATCCTTTTTATGACAAAAGGATTATTCAAGCTTTCCAGTCGATACCCGTTGATTATCTTTTTGGGCAGCGTGCATACAAGCGTATGATTGTGCGTTTTATGCCAGAACTAGCAAAGGTTAAATGTGACAAAACATTGCAAACTGTCGTGGATATGAGCAAGATGACTGATTATTCCCTTAAACATACTATGACCGAACAATTTTGGAATAAACTACATCCAGGTATTCGCTGGCGATTAGATGGCCTAATCAGCAAATATAGGTTAAGACACTTATCTAATACAAGCTATGAATCTATTAAATGCCTACTCGCTAAGGCAAGCGGGGGATGGTGTGGTGATCATAACCGGAAAGCGTATGCCCATTATGACCAAGTGATACGTGACTATAAATCTATGTTCTCAGACGTTTTATCGGATGACACGCTATTGGCGCCTTACTTCAAGTCTCAAGGAGTGTTAGAGATATTGAATAAACATGTTAGAGGGGAACTTGATGCAACTATGGCGCTTTTTAATGTATGGACTTTCGCTCTTTGGCGAAAGAAATTTAACAGATAAGTAATGTTGGGCATCAACAAGAATCTGTGCTGAATAGTAAAGGGGAGAATCAACTGTGACAAAAGTGCTCAGAAAGATTAAAGCCATAATGTGGAGGTTATCAATGAAGGGGCTACCTCGGGGTCCCCATGTAACCAGATATTTCATGTATGAGCACCTGCAACACGTTGGAGAAACGATCTCCAGCAGGGAAGGGGATGTGCTCTCCATTAGCCATTCCAGGAAGCTTTGCGAGGTGCTAAACATCAAACCGAGATCTTTCGTAGACGCGAATTACCCAGATCACAACTTTCTGTCGCTTCAGTTTCCTGATGAGTCTTTTGACTTCGTATTCTCAGATCAGGTTTTGGAACACGTCGAAGGTGATCCACAACAGGCAATTAACGAAAGTTGGAGGGTGCTCCGACCGGGAGGGATTGCCCTACATACCACTTGCTTTATCAACCCGATTCACGGTGCACCGAGTGATTATTGGCGCTTCACGCCCGAGGCCCTGAGATTACTGGGAAGAAAGTTTTCACGAATAATAGATTGTGATGGCTGGGGAAATTTTGAAGCGTGGCTATTAATCCGTGATGGGCTGCGGTTCTACGAAATACCTCATGCTAAGTGGCATCCTCTCCATCATATTGCCACAAAAAATGATCCAGAATGGCCTATCGTTACTTGGATCGTAGCACAAAAATAGAGCGCAAATTTTGACACTACCCAACAAGGCGCTCCAGCGCCTCGCGCCGCTGAGTTTGGTCGTTATTTTGAGGGGGAAAAATGAGAATAGAGATGTTGATTGGAATAAATATTGTAGCGCTGTTAATTATTATTGCTGTGATTTGTTTTATTGCAATTAAACTTAAGTCACGTTTTGCCTTTAACGACAAACAATTCGCTCAGGTAAATAACTACCTGAATAGCATTAATGCTTTTTATATAGAAGTAGTAAATAATAAATTAAACGAAATTTCTTTTGAGATACAAAATAGTATATACTTAGGTCAACTAGGGTTTAAATATCCTCTGTTCTTGGGAGGGTGGAGTATTGATTCATTTCTTGCTAAATATCTTGTTCAGCAGATGGTAGCCCAAAAACCGAAAACAGTTCTTGAATTAGGTTCTGGTGCATCAACTGTACTGATGGCTAGATGCATGCAAATCATAAACAATAGCTATGAGCACTTTGCAGTCGACCACGAAAAAAAATACCTCGAGTTAACAAAGCAATATGCAATATTAAATGGTGTAGTAGAGCATATTACTTTTTGGGAATGTCCAATACAGCCAACAGAAGAAGTAAAAATGCTATGGTATGGTGGATTGTTAGAAAAACTTCAAGGTAAAAAAATAGATTTGCTGCTTATTGATGGTCCTCCAGGCCCATTGCAAAAAGAGTCAAGATATCCTGCTTTACCTTTACTGTACCCTTATTTGAGTGAAAATTGTACTGTTATTCTAGACGATGCAAATCGGACTGACGAGCGATCGATTATCGAACGCTGGTTAAAGGAATATCCTGAATTTGATTTAGTGCATGAAGGCTCTGGCCATGGGATTGGAGTCTTGACCCGTAATAAGTTATCACTCTAGCAACCTAAGGTTTTCGTAATGGCACACTTGGTACGCTAAATTTGTCGAGGAGCCTAAATTGTGCAGATAAATGTAAACCAATTAGCCGGCAAAATTAACGTCATATTGTTTTGGTTTATGAACGATTGGGGAATATATGGCAGAACCTACGAGAAGATAGCTGAACACCTTGCAAAATTGTCTGGCGTTGGGCGAGTGCTTTGTCTATTGCCACCTAACAAAGTAGAACTCGATGAATACGCTTGGCCGTTTGAAGTTAATCGCGTTTCTCGTAAATTGTTAGTGCTGACACCAAATGCTAGGCTGGTGCCTACCGCGAAAGCTCCTTATAGATTGAGGCAGTGGTTTAATTCGAAAGGCGTAAATATAGTTTTTAAACAAACGTTAGAATTATTAGGTTTCAAGAAACACAATACTGTTATTTGGGTTTTCCCACCGCATGAGTACATATATAGATTGGTTGAACAAGTTAATTATAGCTTTATGGTCACTCAAATAGTTGACAATAATACTTTCAGAGAGTCAGACTGCAATCAAACAATTGATTTTGTGAAAAAACAGTATGAATATCTTGCTTCCAAAGCAGATATGGTAATAACATCATCAGCTATTAATTATGAGATATTTTCAGCGCTCAATGATAAGTGCTATTTGTTTGAAAATGCTGTTGATAACAGGTTTATTGTAACATCTTCAGAGCTGCCCTGCAGGACAGCCATGAAACGACCACGATTAGGGTACGTGGGATGGATAACTCAGAGGACGGATATTAAACTTCTAGATTACATCGCTAGGAACAGACCGGATTATGACCTAATAATTGCCGGTCCCGTGGAATATGGAGAGGATTTAAACCAATACAAGACATTGGAATTGTCGAATGTTGATTACCAGGGAATCCTTCCTTATGATGCCGTCCCTGATTTTTTACGTTCTATTGATATTTGCTTGATGCCACATAAAGACACTCTTTTTAGTAAAAGCATGAGTCCTCTTAAGTTATTTCAATATTTAGGATCCGGTAGACCTATAGTTACAACCCCTATAGCTGGGTTAGAGCGATGGAGTAACATGGTTAATGTAGGTATTACTTATGAAGAGTTTGTCAAAAAAATTGATGAGGCATTGATTGCTGAGACCCTGGAAGCTGCTAGTATGAGAATTGAAGCTGTCAAGGAACATACATGGGAAAAACGTATGGCAATGATATATGATACTGTTTTACAGAATATGCAGGCTACTGCCGGTTGATGGCCATTTGGGTACGGAAGTTATGAAACTTATCAAGTTATTCATCCATATTCAAGACAACTATGATTTGCGGCATATTTTTATAACAAACATTGAGATTTCTGGTCACAAGGTTCACCAAATAGGACACTCAGAAGGCAACATTCGATAATATGGGGGAGCTATTGAGAGCGATTAAAATATTATATTATATTAGCGACAATATGACGGACTACGGCTTCGACTATTTAAGTAATAAGTCACTATACTTTTAATGATATGCTTACTTTACTAAAAAATATATTTGTTTCTAAAATGAAAAATACCGAATATGACATTGCATGTCCTGAAATCAAAAGTAAGGTACTTGTAGTCGGTGTATATTTGGCGAATACCCAAAATTCTGTTGAGCATGTAGTATGCGAGTTATTCAAGACAAAAAAATATGCTGTCAAACAAAAGTGGGTTGCGATAAATGGTAAGGCACCAAGTCGAGCAGTTCAACAAGTAACGATAAAGAGAGTAAATGGATTTATTCCTAAGTTTGTGCTGCTCAATCGGCTTCTTTCCGATGAATGTTTGGAACAATATGATTATGTTCTTTTATGTGACGATGATATAAGATTTTGTCCTGAATTCCTTGATACTTTCCTGGGAATGCAGTGCAAATTTGATTTTGCCCTCGCGCAGCCTGCAAGAACCCACAACAGTTATATCGATCACCCTTTGGTTGAGCAGGTTGATGGTTTATGCGCCCGAAGAACAAGGTTTGTTGAGATTGGGCCGGTTGTTAGTATACGTCGAGACATATTGCCTCATTTATTTCCTTTTGATGAGCGTACCCCAATGGGGTGGGGGCTCGATTTCGTTTGGCCAGTAATAGTTGAACGGTTTGCTCTTCGCATGGGGATTGTGGATTTGACTCCTGTTGACCATAGCATGAGAAAGCCTGTTGATAATTATAGTTATAATACTGCAAGAGCTCAAATGGATAGCTATTTATTGGAAAATACACATCTGAGCCAACAAGAGGCCTTTTGTGTACTTGAACAATATTTAAACATTCCAGGCGAGAATACGTTGTAGAATACTATCAATAACTGAAATATGAGTAAAGCTATGGATATCAGCGTCGTAATATGCACTTACAATAGATCTGAAACGCTTAAGTTAACACTTGAGAGTTTTCTCCGCATGGAGTGGGACAATCAAACTAAGCACGAGCTGATTGTTGTAGATAACAATTCCACTGACGACACTAAACAAGTAATTATGGGATACATAAAAAATAATTTTGATACTTTAAAATATGTTATGGAAACCATGACAGGTTTATCATATGCGAGGAATAAAGGTATTGAGGAAGCAAATGGTAAAATTGTTGCTTTTGCCGATGATGATGTTGATTTTGACAGGAGGTGGGGACAAGAAATAGTTGATGCTTTTCAGGCTAATCCAGATGCAGGGTGTTTAGGAGGCAAAAATATTCCTTTTTTTATTGAAGGTAAGCCCGAATGGATCCCTGAAGAGTTATATTATATTTATGGAGACGTTGGATTTGGCGATGAGGTCAAGATCTTGAAATTTCCTGAACATCCCTATGGTCTCAATATGGCCTTTAAAAAAGAAGTATTCGAAAAAGTCGGGCTGTTCAATCCAGAACTAGGTAGAAAGAAATTATCGTTATTATCTGGAGAAGAGAGTGAGTTGTTTTACCGGGTTAACCAGCTGGGCATGAAAACCATTTATACGCCTTTTGCGGTAGTTAAACATCTAATTCCCCCCAATAGGACTGGAAAGGAATGGATTCTAAAACGAGTTTATTGGGGAGGAATTTCTGAGGTAGTTTTCGAGCAGCTTATATCAACAAAATCAAAAAAATTAATCCTTAAGGAAATGATTCAAGATATTGGTGCACTAAAAAAAGGAATTTTAGGAAATTATTTTTCACCTAAAAAAATTTACTGGCATATAAAACGTTTGAGATTCGAACAATGGGCACACTATTGCTATAAGCTTGGTATCATAAGGCAAAAATGCCTGGAGATCTTTACAATAAGGGTTCAGAAGAACTGTAGCAATATTAATGCTGGTAATTAACAAGAATGACAAATACATCTGTAACTATAATAATACCAACATATAACCGTGCACATTTTCTTCCCGAGTGCCTCAAGGCACTTTTTGCGCAAACTGTGCGGGCTTCCGAAGTAATTGTTATCAACGATGGGTCAACTGACGGGACTACTGGAGCCATTGCCCCATACAGAGGTCGGATTATTTATCTCGAAAAACAAAATGGTGGTAAGGCATCAGCACTGAATGTTGGAATGGCACAGGCAACGGGTGAATTCATATGGATTTGCGATGACGATGATATCTCTCTACCTGACGCACTTGAGTTACATCTAAAAAAATTCGAATCTGAACCTTCGGCTGATTTTACCTATTCAGGATATCTTGTCGGGGTACCAAACAAGGAAACAAATGAAATACAAATAATTGAATCCTGTGGTCCTTTTAAGGGGGTTTACAATAAACTCTTCCTTTCATTTGCTTCGGGAGCTGCAGGTCCGGGGATCGGGTTCATGTCACAACAGGGAATGCTTGTCCGCAAAAGGTGTTATGATGCCGCCGGTCCCTTTGATGAAACACTTACTCGCTCCGAAGACTTCGATATGAATCTGAGGCTTTGTCGGGCATTCAAAGGTGTCCCTATTGAACGCCCCACATTTATAATTCGCTGTCACGACGGTGAGCGTGGCCCTTCTTTTGACCTCCATTCCATTGAAAAGCGTGAAGCTAGACTTCTCGAAACCGATCAAGCAGTGCTAAGAAAGCTTTACGAAAACGTAGAGCTATACGAATATGTCGATGGAAATGGCTCCAACGATCTCAAGACATTCCGACGCGTGGAGGCGCTCCTTACTCGGGCAAGGATTTTCGCTAACTGGTATCTCGATGATCTTGTCATGGATGATCTTTCACAATTACAGGTTCTTGTTCGAGAGGGCGCGTCATCCATCGATGAATCGACCATGAACGGAATTTTTTATCTCGAGTCATTGTATGAACGTCGTGGCAAGAAAAAATACTCCAAATCAATAAACAAGATTGCGCAGAATTTGGTTTGTCTGCCAGGCGGAGATGAACATTTTTCGAGGACCGCAGCAAGATATTATTTCTGGAAGGCTCTCGAGTCTTTCAGAAAGGGTGAGCGAGCCAGGGCTTTTCAGTCCCTTTTGAGTTCAACAAAAATAATGGTATTGAGGCACTTTCCCTTTTCCCGTTTGACCAGAAGAGGTTGTAACAACGATATGCCAAGGGATCTGCGGAATGGGTGAATCAAAAGTAAGGATCCTCTTTGTTATGCACGGTTCCGGCAAGGGTGGGGTTGAGGAGTCAATCATCACCCTCTGTAAGCACCTGAACAGGAGCCTATATGAACCGATTGCTGTTTTCGCTGCGGAAGGCTATGCGAAAGATGCCATGGACAGTATTGGGATGAAGACGCTGATTGCTCCGATTGAGAGTTTTATACCACCAGCGTATTTATCCCTGAAGAACATGGAGGAGTATTACTTTGGAAGATTTCTCTTTTTTCTGTCGGAGCGGGTGCGAGAATTAGTACGAATTATCAAGGAACACAAAGTAAATGTTGTACATTCGTCAACCATTACCATATTAGATGGCGCTATCGCTTCCAATGTCGCCGGTGTTCCGCATATCTGCCATGTGCATGGTAAGTATATTGCTAACCACCATTTTTTGCCAGTAAAGGCGGTTTATTCTCTTATCGAAGAATTATCTTCCGAAATGGTGGCGGTATCGGATTCAGTAAGTGAATTCATAAGGGGATATCTTCCGAGCAATAGAAAAATTGCTGTTATTTATAATGGCATTGAATCCGACAAGTATGTTGCGAACAAAAACTCCGAATCTGCCTTATTCAGGGAGTATGTGGAACTCAAAGGTAAAAAGATAGTTGCACTTATCGGTAGGGTTTATGACGTCAAAGGAATCGATGTGTATGTTGATGCTGCTATCAACGTAGCCCTGAAGTGGCAAGATGTTGCTTTATTGGTAATTGGTCCCATTGGCGACCAAGTGTTGTATGAAGAATCAGTCAGAAAAATTGAGCTAATGGGTCTATCCTCAAGGATTATATTCACTGGATATAGAGATAACGTTCCCAAACTCCTTGCCGATATTGACATTGTGGTGTGCGCATCGATCAGTGAAGGATTTCCGTACGTCGTTCTGGAGAGTATGGCTGCTTCCAAACCGGTTATCAGTACTCGATGCGGTGGCCCTGAAGAAGCTGTTGTTGATGGTGAAACCGGGCTATTGGTAGATGTCGGATGCTCTGCTGGGCTCTCAAAAGCCATCGGGATCCTGTTGGACGACGAGGAAACTATGCTGAAAATGGGTGCAAAAGGAAAGGAGCGCGCTGTCAATGTATTCGATGCCGATCAGTATGCGCGCGCATTCGAAAAAGTTTACACATTTGCTGCTTCTTCCGATGATAGGGGCTCCCTCCGTAGTCATTCTTGGGAGTTGTATCTTGTATCCCTCTCGAATCTCGGTGTTCTGGGGAGAAGGGTTTCGGCCCTTGAAAGGGAAGTGATGGAGTTGAGAAAATTTGAAGCACTGATCAAGGACAACATTTTGTATAAAACGGCCAAGAAGATCCGCAATCTGATCAAGTAGCTGACGGTGAGGTGTTAATTATGTCGTTGATTGCCGGCGCGGTTGATTTTTCTAAACACGATGAGGAGATGATTGCCCGAATCAATAAGATGCTCGGTTTCATGATGCATGAGAACTATTATATCGCGGATAATAAAGTTGCTGGTTCCTGTGGTATCGGCTCCTTAGCGTTTGGTCGTAGCGTTTCCTTATCCAAGGTGATCGAAAATGATCACTTTATCTTTGCATTCAGCGGTAAGGTATATGAAATAGAAAAGCTTGCGAAGAAGGTTTCAATGGATGCCGTGGAGGGAACAGACCTTTTGAGTATTCTACTTGAAATCTGCGAGAGAACCGGGCCAGAAGGCCTTGCGGGTATGAACGGCATATACCTTGCCGCTGTTTGGGAAAAAAAGGCTAAGACCCTCCATATAGTGAATGACCGTTACGGATTTAAGAAACTCTACTACTGGCATGAAGGAAATAAATTCGTTTTCTCGTCCGAATACAAGGCTATCAGCTTTTTGCCTGAATTCTCTAGGAAAATAGATGAATATGCCTTTATTAATTTGATGACTTTTGGATATGTTCTTGAAGATAGAACTTTATTCGAACAAATCAAGGTATTGCCTCCGGCAAGTGTTGTCACATTCCGTGAAGGCAAAATGACCGTAAGAAAATATTGGAATTATTCCTTTCATGAAAATGGCGACAGTCGTTTGAGTGAAGACGAGTATGTCGATGCATTTGTCGACAAAATAACTTCCGCAGTCAAAAAGAATGTTAAAGGAGTTGAAAGGCTGGCTCTTCCCATAAGTGGTGGCCTTGACTCGCGGACGATTGCGGCTGTATTGAAAAAAATCAATACGGTTCCCTATATCAAGGCATACTCTCATGGAAACACGAAGTGTTTTGATGTGAGATACGGCAAAGAAATAGCAAAAACACTTGGCTTTCCCCATGCAACGGATGTGATAAGTGCCGATTTTGTAAAAAGCAATGCGACGGCATTTCAATACATTGTAGAAGGAATGGTTGCCTGCGATTGGGCCTGGGAGATAGATCTACAGAAAAATGCTTTCCATAAAGACAACATAGATTGTGTCATCAGCGGCTTTTTTGGCGATGTGCTCTGTGGATCTGACATGACATGGAACAGGCTGCATGATGTCAGTGATGACGAAACCGCGATACTGAAAATTTATAAAAGACATGTTGATTCTTTTAACGATTATGATGCTGCCATTTATTTTAATCGAAAAGTTTATAATAGAGTTAAAGATTATAATTACGAAACATTCAGAAAGACATATTACGATGCCCCAACCACCAATATCTATAACAGGGCACGATATGTGAACCTACTTCAGTTCCAGCGAAGATTTGGCTCAACGATGCTCGATCGCTATGAAATATTCACTGAAGTATTATCTCCATTTACAGATTATGAGTTTGTTGACTTTATTCTTCATGTGCCGGTTGATCTCCAACTCAGGCAATCTCTTTACAAGAGTATGCTCATAAGGCATTTCCCAGAGGTAGCAAAGGTTGGCTATACTGGGACCGGAATGCCTATTAATCCGTCCAAATTGCAGGCAGCTCTTAGGTGGCGGGCCGAAAAGTATGCAAATTTATTGAAAACAATATCACTCGGTGCCTATGGCAAGCATGATTATTCTGATTACCGTAATACCGCGGAAGCGTTACGCACAAAATCCAGGTCTTTCATGTTGAAAGCTTTCGCAAATAACAAATTAAAAAATGCTTTTTTTGACGCTAATAAATTTGACGAATTGACGGATGAGTTTCTTTCGAGCAAATCAACTCTTTATGAAAAAGTTTGTTATCCATTGACCTTCTTTGTGTGGGCGTCCATCTTTTTGCCTGACGACTATGCTCATTCTCGGGAAGAAGAATGAAACCAATAAATCAAGAAATATGACTAACTGGAGCAAGTTTTAGAAATTTTTTCAGCATTGTCCGGTTAGAAAATTGCAGGACCGGAACGTTCTATAAAAAGTGAATAAAAATAGCTGGTTGCTGCATTTTTTGCTTGACATTGAGTAAAAATCGGCAC
>RHLS01000085.1 GCA_003712145.1 Desulfuromonadales bacterium
GTTTCCGCCCCCCCACCTCGGCCAGGTGGCCGGCCAGCTTCAGGCGCTGGGCCTCGCCGCCGGAGAGGGTTGGGACCGGCTGGCCCAGGTGCAGATACCCGAGCCCCACGGCCTCCAGGGGTTCGAGGCCCCGCAGCACCTCCCGATGGCCGGCGAAGAAGGCCACCGCCTCGGTCACCGTCATCTCAAGCACGTCGGCGATGGAAACGGCACGCCCCTCCCCGGCCGGCACGAGCCGCACCTCCAGCACCTCGGGGCGGTAGCGGCGGCCGTCGCAGTCGGGGCAGCGGATGTAGACGTCGGAGAGGAACTGCATCTCAACGTGCTCGAAGCCGTTGCCGCCGCAGGCGGGGCAGCGCCCGGTGCCGGCGTTGAAGCTGAAGGTGCCGGTGGTGTACCCCCGTTCCTTGGCCAGGGGCTCGGCGGCGAAGAGCTTGCGGATGGCGTCGAAGGCCCCCACGTAGCTGGCCGGGTTGGAGCGGGTCGTCTTGCCGATGGGGGACTGGTCCACCAATACGACGTCGCCGATCAGCTCCGCCCCCCTGATGGCGGTGTGGGCCCCCGGCGGCTCCGTCGGCTTTCCCTTCAGCTTCAGGAGCCCCCGGTGGAGGACATCCTGGATCAGGGTCGACTTGCCGGAGCCGGAGACGCCGGTGATGCAGACGAGGCGGCCGAGGGGGATGCGGACGTCGACCCCTGTGAGGTTGTGGGCAGCGGCGCCGAGGATTTCGAGGGCGGGGTGACCGGGAGCGACCGTCCGGAGTTCCCCCCCGGCAGCAACCTTCTTCTCCCCCGCCAGATACCGCGCCGTCAAGGAGGTCCGCTCCCGCACCAGCTCCGCCGGGGTCCCGAAGAAGACCACCTCACCTCCCCGCTCACCGGGGCCGGGGCCGAGATCGAGGACCCGGTCGGCGGCGAGCATCACCTGGGGGTCGTGCTCCACCACCAGGAGGGTATTCCCCGCGTCCCGCAGCTGCCGCAGCACGCCGATTACCCGCCCCATGTCCCGGGGGTGGAGGCCGATGGAGGGCTCGTCCAGCACGAAGAGGGTGTTCACGAGGGAGGTCCCCAGGGCCGTGGTCAGGTTGATCCGCTGGACCTCGCCGCCCGAGAGGGTGCGCGACTGGCGGTCGAGGGTGAGATAGCCGAGCCCCACCTCCCCCAGGTAGCCGAGGCGGGTGCGGATCTCCCGCAGAAGGAGCTCCGCCGCCTCGTCCATGGGGGCCGGGAGCGCCAGGGTGCCGAAGAACGACCCACAGCGGTCCATGGGGAGGAGCATCACATCGTGGATGGTGAGGCCGGGAAGAGTGCGGAGCAAGTCTTCGTCCAGCGCCACCCCCTCGGGGCGGAACCGTAACTCCGGCGGGAGCACCCGGTCGGCCTCCTCCTTCGACCCGAGCCGCCACAGAAGGGCATCGGGGCTCAGCCGCGCCCCCCGGCAGGCGGGGCAGAGGGTGTAGGCCCGGTACTTGGAGAGGAGCACCCGGATGTGCATCTTGTAGCTCTTGGTCTCGAGCCAGTCGAAGAAGCGCCGCACCCCATACCAGAGTCCGTCCTCCCAGGAGCCCTCCCCCTCGATCACCCACGCCTGCTGCTCCGCCGTCAGCTCCCACCACGGCACGTTGACAGGAATCCCCCGCTTTGCCGCGAAGGTCATCATGTCGTCCTGGCACTCCCGGTAGCTCTCGGTCTGCCACGGCTTCACCGCGCCGCCGGCCAGGGTTTTGGATTCGTCGGGGATCACCAGGCCGTGGTCGATGCCGATGACCCGCCCGAACCCCCGGCAGGTGGCGCAGGCCCCCACCGGCGAGTTGAAGGAGAAGAGGTGGGGCGCCGGGTCGTGATAGGAGAAGTCGCAGTCTGGGCAATGGAGGTCGCTGGAGAAGCGCCACGGCTCCCCCGGCATCCCGTAGCCGTCGAGGGAGTAGACGAGCACCCGCCCGTGACCGACGCGCAGCGCCGCCTCCACCCCCTCCACGAGGCGGGAACGGCTCTCCGGCGCCAGGCGCGTGCGGTCCTGGATCACCTCCAGGATGCCGTCCTCCTCCCGGTAGATGCGGGTGTACCCTTGCCCGGCCAGGAACCCCTTCACCTCGTCGGCGGAAAAGTTGGCCGGCACCGGCACGGGGAAGGTGACGAGGACCGTAGGGGCGATGCTTGCCTCGCCCTTGCCCGCCCTTCCGATGAGATCCTCAACGATTGAATCCGGCGTGTCGCGCCGCACCGGCCGCCCGCAGCCGCGGCAGAAGAGCCGCGCCGCCCGGACAAAGAGGAGCTTCAGGTGGTCGTTCAGCTCCGTCATGGTCCCGACGGTGGAGCGGGAGGTGCGGACCGGGTTGGTCTGGTCGATGGCTATGGCCGGCGGGATGCCGTCGATCCGGTCCACGGCGGGGCGGTCCATCCGCTCCAGGAACTGGCGGGCGTAGGGGGAGAAGGTCTCCACGTAGCGGCGCTGCCCCTCGGCGTAGACCGTGTCGAAGGCGAGCGACGACTTCCCCGAGCCGGAGACCCCGGTGACGACGATCAGCTCGCCAAGGGGGAGGTCGAGATCGAGATTCTTCAGGTTGTTCTGGCGGGCGTTGCGGATGGAAATGGAATCGTGGGCCATGGGGGGAAGTATAGCAGGCATCGGGGCACCACGCGACGGCGAAACACCTCTCCCTCTTTCTCAGAAATCCAGCGGACTTCTCGCCTCCTTCACCGTCCTGACCGGCACGCAGTGGGTGTAGATCATCGTCGTCTTCAGGCTGGAGTGCCCCAGTTTGGTCTGTATGGTGCGGATATCGTAATTGGCCTGCAGCAGATGGGTCGCGTAGGAATGGCGGAAGGTGTGGGCCGTGACCCGCTTGGGGATATTGGCCTTGCGAACGGCCAGGTAGAGCGCCTTCTGCAAGAGTGACTCATGGACATGCGCCCGCCTGAGTTGCCCGTTCTCCGCTACCGGCGTCAGATCCTTTTGCGGAAAGAACCATTGGTGCAACAGCTCCTTCGGCGCTTTGGGGTATTTTTTCTCCATTGCATCATCGAGGAACACACCGTCGTACCCCTGCTCCAGACCCTTTTCATGCAACTCCTTCACCCGCTGCATCTGCCGGTGCAAATCATCCAGGATCGATTCCGGCAACGGCAGGGTCCGGTCCTTCTTCCCCTTGCCGTGGACTGTGAGGATCCCCGCGTCGAAATTGAAATCCCGCACCCGCAGCTGCAGGCACTCGAACAGCCGCAGGCCGCAGCCGAACAGGAGTTTCACGATCAGGCCATAGGGATGATAGAGGTGGGCAAGGATGGCGTCGATTTCTGCGCGGGACAACACCACCGGCACATAGAGCGACTTCTTGGCGCGCGGCACGTCCCGCAGTTCGCCGAAATCCCGCTGTAGGGCATGGCGGAACAGGAACAGCAGCGAGTTGAATGCCTGATTTTGCGTGGAGGCGGCCACCTGGCACTTCACCGCGAGCCAGGTCAGATAATCTTTCACATCGGCGGTTGTCAGTTCCGCGGGAGGCTTACTCTTCAAAAAGCGCTGGAATTGGCGGGACCACTTGGCGTAGGTCTGCAATGTTTTCCGGGAATAATGCCTGACCTTGATTTCCGCTGCCAGCTTCGCCATAACCTCATCCCATTCAGGAGAATCGGATGTTTCCTGGTAGCCGGCGACGTTATAGAAAGAGTGCCGCGGGGGAACAGGAGGAGTATCGGGCGGCATGCTACCCGGACCGTCCGGCTGCCGCGCCATCGGCTGCGCGCATGGGGCTGAAGACACCGGCAACGTGACACTCGCACCGCCTTTCAGCATGACAAAATACAAAGATACCGCCTGGCTGGCCTGCTGCCGCTTCTGCTCAGACTGCCCTTTCTGCTGTAACTTGTTCAGGAAGAGATCGATCCTCTCCGACTCGCTTCCCGCGACATGATACTTTTCGCAGAAATCGAGGAAGTAGCGTAGCCATTTCAGATAGTCGGTGTAGCGCGCCCGGTACCTTGGACACAAGATAAGAGTCACGCAGCCATCTTGAGT
>RHLS01000042.1 GCA_003712145.1 Desulfuromonadales bacterium
GGGTAGGGAAGGGGGGGAGTTTGGTATGGACCCAAGATGGCCACGCATCAGCGGGGTGAGCTGAGGCGAAAAGTGAAATGGTGAAGAGGGTCCCCGCCATGCCCCTCGATGATGCCTCCTGGCTAACTTGGCAACTTGGAAGCCTGACCCCAATGACTTTTTGACCCCAATGACTTTTGTACTGGAGCAAGTAATGCCTCTTGCAGATTACGTTGGCATGTTTTCGCGGCTGAGACGAGCCAATTCTCGTCAAGGACACTGGCCTGAGGCGATAAAAAAGCAGGCGCCGCACAAACCGCTGCTGCTCCTGGCGGTGCTGGACCTGGTTCATCGCGGCGTCATCACCACGCCGTTCATCGCCGTGAGCGGCGATCTGGTGGAGCTGAACGAACTGTTCAACCTCTACTGGCGGCGCGTCGTCCCCCTCGGCCAAACCAGCAGCATCGCCTTCCCCTTCTCCCGCCTCTCCCGCGAACCGTTCTGGAAGTTGGTCCCCCAGCCGGGAAAAACCATCACCGATGCGGTGATCAACAACACCGCTTCCGTCAGCTACCTGCGCAAATACGCTCTGGGGGCGAAACTGGACGACGGGCTGTTCCGCGTCACGCAGAGCGGGGAAGGGCGGGAGGCGCTACGGGAAGCGCTGCTCCTTTCCTGCTTCTCGGCCGAGGTGGCGGCGCAGTTGCGGGAGCAGTCGGTGATCAACCGGGAGGCGTTCGACTACAGCAGGGTTCTGGAGGAGCAGGCCCATCTGCCGCTGGTGAAGGAGATTGTGGAGGCGGACAACTACCGCGTCGATGTCCGTGACCAGGCATTCCGCAAGGTGGTGACCACGGCCTACGACCACCGCTGCGCCCTGTGCGGCATTCGCATCGTCACCCCCGACGGCCACACGGTGGTGGAGGCGGCCCACATCGTGCCGTGGAGCAGAAGCAAGAACGACGACATCCGCAACGGCATGGCCCTCTGCAAGCTCTGCCACTGGGGCTTCGACGAGGGGATGCTCGGCGTCTCCGACAACTACACCGTCATCACCTCCCGCTCCATTGGCATCGATCCCAACTTTCCCGGTCTGCTCTCGATCCTCTCCGGTCGCGGAATCATCCCCCCGGCTGATCGTGGCCTCTGGCCGGCGAAGGAGTATCTGGCCGAGCATCGGCGTGGATGGAAGCTGTGACAAATCCCAATAAGTTGACGAGGTACTCATGATTCTTAAAAGCAAAGACAGCCGCCAGGAAGACATCCAGGAACTCAACCGCCTGTTGGGGCTTAATCTCTCGGCCAAGCAACGTTTTCTCGTGGAACGGGAGTTGAAGTGCCTGCAGTCAGGCGAACGCAACGAGCAGAATTCAGCCTATTACCTCGATTTTCGCTACAAGGATTCCCCAAACTGGGCGGTGATCCATGATTTGCGTATAGATCATCGGGGACGGGTGGCACAGATAGACCATCTCCTGATCAACCGCTTTCTGGATGTTTACGTGCTGGAGTCGAAGAACTACTACTACGGGATCAAGATTACTCCCGAAGGCGAGTTTCTGGCTTGGAACGGCAAGGGCTACCAGGCTATCGAGTCCCCCATCGAGCAGAATGCCCGCCATATCCAGGCTCTGCAGATGAGTGTCGAGGACCGCAATCTCTGCCCTCGGCGGCTAGGTTTCGCAATTCCGCTCAATTACCGCAATTTCGTGCTGCTGTCGCCGACATCAAAGATCATCAGGCCGGAAAAGGCACCATTCGATCTTTCCTCGATCGTGAAGGCAGATGCATTCGTTTCATACATCGATCAGATAATGGACAAGAAATCGATCATCGAGGCGCCGAAGCTCATCGGCAGCGATACCCTGCGCGATTTTGCAGAGAAGCTGGTACGTCTGCATCGGCCGGGCTCGTTTGATTACGCGGCAAAGTTTGGGATCAAGGAAGTAGAAGGGGCTAAGGTTGTTTCAGTTCCTCCGGTGGTCGCGATGCCGGAAGCCCCGGCCTATGCGCCAGACCCCGATAAGGCAGTAAACAAGCCTACATGCAAGAATTGCCGGAGCGAGAACCTCACCATTGTCTATGGCAAATTCGGCTATTATTTCAAATGTGGAGCCTGCGACGGCAATACTCCGATAAAAATCACCTGTGGCGAGGATGGCCATAACGAGCGCATTCGCAAGGATGGACAGAAGTTTTTCCGAGAGTGTGCGGATTGTGGCAGCAGCAAGCTGTTTTTCGTGAATCCCTGAGTAAATGACGACATGAAACAATCCGACAAATCACCGCTGAATCATCCGCTCCTCTCGCAACGCTATTTCTATCCCTGGCCCAGCCGCTTCAATGATCCCTTCTTCATCGATGGCGATGGTTTCCGGCTCGGCTGCCGCTACCGGCGGATCAGCGTCGATGCGCCGACCATCATTCACTTCCACGGCAACGGCGAGACGGTTGCCGATTATGTGGGAGATTTCGAGCAGCGGATTGCCGCTCTGGGTGCGAATCTTCTGCTGGCCGATTACCGCGGCTACGGCATGTCGAGCGGGGTGCCGGCACTGGCCGCCATGCTGGCCGACGTGGAGTTGATCGTCAGGTCTTCGGGAGTTGACCCGGCGCGGATCATCTTCTTCGGGCGGTCCCTGGGCTCGCTCTACGCTGTCCACGGGGCAGGGCTCTTTCCCCATGCCGCAGGCCTGATCCTAGAGAGCGGCATTGCCGACCCCCTGGAGCGGATTCTTCTCAGGGTCGAGCCGTGGCAGATTGGCACCGACCATGCCGGACTGCGGGAGGCCGTTGATCGGGAGCTGAACCAGGGGAGTAAGCTTGCCTCATTCCGCGGCCGGACCCTCGTCATGCATACCCGCAACGACGACCTGGTCCCGGTTCCCCATGCCGAACGCCTCTTTGGATGGGCCAACGAACCAAAAGAGTTGATCATCTTCGAGCGGGGGGACCACAACACCATCCTGCCGGCCAACGAGGAGGCCTACTTCACCGCGGTGGAGCATTGTATCCGGCAGTTGTGACAAAAAAACTTCTGTTTCATCGAGCTGATGGCCTTTGTGTCCTTTGTTGTGCGCATCGTGGGTGCACGCCGGCCGAAGCGGCCTTGGGTCGAATGCGCTATCGTCGCTCCACCAGCCGGGCAGCGATGATTCCCGCTTGCGCCCCCTTCAGGTTGGGCAGGGGACCGATGCCGACCGTGACCACCACCGAGCGGCCAGGGGCCAGGGGGCCGCTCCAACTGCGCCGCACCGTTTGTTGCTTGCCGCGTCCGTCGAGAAACCGGATGGTGAAGCCGATGTCGCTGATCGCTTCCCCGGTCGGGTTGCTCAACTGCGCCTGCAGATATCCCCGGTCATCAAGCCCGAGGGCTATCTTGAGGTATTTCTGCGGATTCTCCGGCAGGTCAAGTCGCAGCAGGGAGCGGGCAGCGGCCTTGCCGGCCGGTGACTCGGTGTCCGCGGCGGCTGCAAAATATTCCTTGGCCTTGGCGCGGTTTCCCCCGGCCAGGGCGTCCTCGCCCAGGGCGTTGAGGGCGGTGGCTGTCGGCAGTCGCTTCATCCCCTGCTCCAGATCGGCGGCGGCGCGGTCTCTTTCGCCCAGTTTCTGCAGCGCCAGGCCCCGCTGCTGGTAGAACAGGAAGTAGTCACCGTTGTGAACCAAGGCGCGATCATACTCGGTGACCGCGTCGCGATATTTCCCCTCTTTCTGGAGAGCGTCGCCCCGCAGTCCATAGAACAGAGCCTCACGGGGCTCAAGGGCGATGGCCTGGTCGGCCAGGGTAAGGGCCTTGCCGGTGTCGCCCTTGGTCAGTGCCTGAAGGCCTTGGTCGTAGGCGGCGTAGGCCGGCTTCGCGGCAAACAGCGGGGCGAGCTGCTGGCGATACCGCTCGACCCCGATCTCTCCGCCCGGGGCCAGGGTCTGGGCGGTTTGCCGGTTTGCCTCTACCCGTTCGCGGGAGGGGGGGTGGCTGGCGAACAGGCCGGCGAGCCAGTTGCTCTCCTTGCCGTCGGCGAGTCGGACGAAGGTCTCCTGCAGGCTCACCGCAGCCTGGGGGTCGTAGCCGGCGCGGGCCATGTACTTCATTCCATAGTAGTCCGACTCCCGCTCGGCGTCGCGACCGTACTTCTGCCCGATAAGTCCTGCGGCCAGCGCGGCGCCGGCGGAGGCCAGATCGGCGTACTGGCTGCCGCCGGTTGCCAGGCTGGTGGCCAGCACCGCTCCCTCCAGCAGGATCCCCCGCTCCATCCCCTGGGCTCCGTGACGGGCTGCTGCGTGAACGATTTCGTGGCCAAGCACTGCCGCCAGTTCGGCCTCGCTCCCCAGTTCGGTGAGCAGGCCGCGGTTGACGGCGATCTTTCCCCCCGGCAGGGCCCAGGCGTTGGGGGTGGAGTCGTTGATGACCGTGAATTCGTAGGGCAGCCCGCGATCGCTTACCGCGGCAAGGCGCTGGCCCACCGATCTGACATAGACGGCTACTTGCGGATGGGCAGAGTAATCTCCTCCCTGGGACTGGCGGCTTGGGGCATACTGCTCGGCCCCGAGACTCAGTTCGGTGCTCTCCGGCACCAGTCGCAACTCATTGCGGCCGGTGACCGGGTTGATCGCGCATCCGGCCAGCATAAGCAGCAGTCCAAGCAATCCCCATCGCATAATCCCCACCTCCTGAACCAGATTCTGTCAGAACCTGTAACCCTGCCAATGGATTCACAGTATAGCGCAAATTGGCCGGTGAGTTAACGCCGTAATCCGGGGCCCGGCCTGAGTTGGGGTGGGTTTCTGCATAACCGGGCCATATCAGCATCAGCCAGCGACGGTGATACCTTCAGCCCCCCATGGTCAGGGGAGGCTGAAAAAAAAATTTTCTGATGCCCGTTGACATGTACAAACTTGGGGATAAACTTCACTCAAAGCCTCAATGACATCTTACCAATGGCAATAACAGTCATCGATAAGAAAGTCAGAGAAGCTTTTCCAGCCTTGGAGGATTCGCAGTTAACCAAAGGCTTAAAACGCTTTGGTGACTATGAATGAACAAGGCTGGCAAGCCCTGCGTGGTTCCCTCTTTGGTCAGCATACGACAAAAAGGGCCAAACCATGCAGGGCTTGAAATGAGCCTTGGGTGCTTCTCACGGAGGAAGGTAAGGCCTCCCGAAAGAATTCGCTCAAGGCTTTTTTCGTATCAGGGAGATGATGTTACGTTCGTGAGTTGCCTAGTGTTTCGACTAATAATCGGAGCTGTCGGATGTATTGAGCAGCCCTTTCCACGTGGGGTGTGGATAAGTGGCTTGCATCTGTGGATATGTTTCAGGATTGTCACGTAGCATTGGGCACTTCTGCATCTTGCATAACGAATGGGCATGATGTGTAAGTGTCCGTAATCGCTTGTCAATGATAATTTTGACAAGTGTGAGCTCCACGTTGTATCAGGGATGAAGCAGGTTGTAAAAAAACAAAGGGCAAAAGTGGATAACTACGACGTCTTTTTCAAAATGTAAGCAGAAAATAGAATAAACCTGAAAAAAGCAATTAACCAAAGAGGTCACAGAGGTCAAAAAGGAAAAACCTTTTATTACCGTACATTCCGGGAACTGGCCACTCCAGACATACGTCACCTTCCGGGTGAAATGTTCGATGTGGTTTTCCTCAGTGTTTTCCTCTGAGTCCTCCGTGGTTAATGCTTTTGACTGCGGTTTTTAGGATAAACGATATCAGGCTCGATAGAGGTAACGTCTATGTTCGAAGTGCACTACAACGATGAAATGGAAGCGGAAATACAGCGCCTCGAGGCCAAGAACCGGGCTGCCGCCCCCGGCCATCCGGAATGGGACAACGCATGCGCAGGCTGTGGGTGCCAGCTCAAGGCCATTAACGTCGAGAAGTGCGATCGATGCGTTTAGCGTGAAATAGGTCAACCTGACATGGAGCTATGCAGGAGGAATTGAATGAGTCGACCGGACAAGCCATCCATCACCAGGGAGGGGGGCCGCCATTTCCTGACCGACCGGATCAGGGAGGAGGTGGACTGGTGGAACACACCACAGTCCCGGGGTGAGGAGCCACCTCCGGTTCAGAAGCCGGTGCCCGAGGGGGCCGCGGTCATCTCCCTTCCCCAGCCGGGGGAGTGGACTATCACCCTCTGTGACCTGGCCGACGCCATTGCCCGGCGGGAGAGCCGCCGCCGGTTCCGTCCCGAAACCCTGACTCTGCAGGAACTGGCCTTTCTTCTCTGGGCCACCCAGGGGGTCCGCGCCCGACTCCACGAGGCGGCGGTGCTCCGCACGGTACCATCGGCTGGCTGCCGCCATCCCTTCGAAACCTACCTCGTCGCCCTCAACGTGGCGGGGCTTGAACCCGCCATCTACCGCTACCTTCCCCTGAACCACGCCCTCGTCAGGGAACGTTCGGCTTCCGATCTGGCACCTTCTCTCGTGGCGGCCGCCCACGGCCAGCGCTTTGCCGGCGAGGCTGCCGTCACCTTCGTCTGGACGGCGATTCCCGCCCGTACCGAATGGCGTTACGCCGAGGCATCCTGCAAGGTGATAGCCCTTGATGCAGGCCACGTCTGTCAGAACCTCTATCTCGCCTGCGAGGCCATCGGCGCCGGCACCTGCGCCATCGCCGCCTATCGCCAGGACCTGATGGACGATCTGCTGGAGGTGGACGGTGAGGAGGAATTCACTGTCTATCTGGCGCCGGTGGGGAAAGTGTGACGTTTTCCCCATGGGCAAACCGTGGTCCCGATTCCAACCGAAGAGGTTGCCATGTCAGTTGTCAATGTCGATCGTGAGCCTTCGGAGAGCAGACTCAAGGAGCTTGGTGTGAGCTCGTGGCCGAGGGTAGGGGAGGAAGCGGTGAGCTGCGTATCGTCCGCAGCTTTAACTGTCCATCAGGTCCCACTGATTCTTCCTCGCATTCAATCACGAGCTCGTTGAGCCACTTCGGGTTGCGGCATCTCTTGATTTCCGCAAGCTTTTCTCCTGTTGTGTCGAAAACAACCACATTATGGATAAGGTTGTCGGCTGCCTCTTCCCGGACGCAGTGAAATGCCACGCGACCATGACGCATGGCCACGCGGCCCGGGCTGGGACAGTTTTCTTCAAGCACCCGGCGTTTGTCGGAGGATTCCGCCAGGATCACCCTCTCTCGCCTCCCTTCAAGGGGGTCATCCTTCACCTTTGCGAAGTAGCGGGCAATGACGATAGCGCGCCCGTCGGGAAGGGGGCGCACGGTGGAGATCCGATCGTTCTCCTGCCAATTGACTGCTGTTTCCGGGACGTCAGCAATTGAGGCATCCACGGCAGTTATTCGCAGGGCGAGCAGTGTGCCCGGCTGTGTGTCGCAGCGCTTCACATACGCGTCTCTTGCGGCGGTGCGTACGCGTCGGAGCGCGGCGTGTGCGGCCTCGGGAGAGGTCGCGGCTTCAGCCACCCAGGCGTAAAAGTTCTTCTTGTCACCGCAGTCGCTGGTCTGGACAACGAGGCTGTCGGGAGTGTCGAGGGCTAGGGTTTTGGTCTTCCGTGCAAGTGCTGCCGCCGAGGGGTCGCTGGCGCCAATTACGAGCCACAGACGCTCAGCCCGGGCCGGTAGCGCAGCACTGAAGACAAGTACTGCGATTACCGCGGTCTTGATCACAAACCACTCTCCTGCTTTACCCTGGCAAGCTCTGAGTTTGGAACCAGCTGAACGTGGGCCCAATCGCGGAAACTCACCCAGTCGCCCCCCCAGGTAAGGTTGCGTGCCTTAGCTTCTTCGCCGAGCGCCTTCCAGAATCCCGATTGCTCCGCCCCTGGCGACCAACCGAAGCGGCTGTCAATAATGTCGGCTGCGTAGGAGTTTGGCGTACCATTCGGTTTTTGGGCGTTGTGGAAGCTGAACTTTACCTTGCTGTTTCCCTGGAAGTAGAGCTGCAGTTGGACCGCGACGGAGCGCCAACCGTAGTAGATTTTAGGCTGGAAGCCACGCTGCTCGAGCGCCCGCAGTACTGCCACTACCTTTGGTCTCAGTTCCGGATGCAGGCTTTGCAGCTTCTTCTCCTGCGTCCATTTGGCACTGTCACCGCTCCATTGGGTTAGATCGGGTGTCGTTGAAGCGCCACCTGAGCTTGAAAGTCTCACCCAGGTCTTGCGGCCCGGCTCAATGAGCCCGTCAGGACGCGCGAGAAACGTAGCCTGGAATGTGCGTATCGCCGCTATGGTGTCCGGACCGCAAACGCCATCCACCGGCCCCGGATCATAGCCTTTCGATTTCAAGAGGCTTTGAACGGTCTGCACATCGTCCTCCAGGTTCTTCCCCTTGACCCCAACCGAAGCTTGAAGCACGCTCATTGTTTGTTCCTCCTTTACGTGTAAGAGTTAATACTGGCTTTCCCTGATCACTCCTTGCTCACAACCACTTCTTCCGCCTGAAGAACAGCACCATCCAGGCGCTCAGCACTGCCATGAGGAGCAGGACGGCGGGGTAGCCCCAGTGCCACTCCAGTTCCGGCATGTACTTGAAGTTCATCCCGTAGAGTCCCACGATGAAGGTGAGGGGCATGAAGATGGTGGCGATGATGGTCAGCACTTTCATTACCTCGTTGGTTCGGTTGCTGAGGGAGGAAAGGTGGATGTCGAGCATGCCGGAGAGGATGTCGCGATAGGTTTCGATGGTGTCGATGACCTGGACGGTATGGTCGTAGACGTCGCGGAAGTAGACGATGGTTTCCTGGCTGATGAGGTGCGAGTCGCGACGCTCCAGGCCGCTGATGACCTCCCGCAGGGGCCAGACCGCTTTGCGCAGGAAAATCATGGTCCGCTTGAGTCGGTGAATTTTCTGCTGGGTTT
This sequence comes from Desulfuromonadales bacterium, assembly GCA_003712145.1. Taxonomy (GTDB): domain Bacteria; phylum Desulfobacterota; class Desulfuromonadia; order Geobacterales; family Geobacteraceae; genus Geobacter. Next base: position 8,808 of record RHLS01000042.1, read on the forward strand.
CGCGGGTTGGGCTGGTTACCACCTCCGCTTCCAGTTCCTCCATCTCTTCGCCGATCTTTTCCAGGGCCACGAAGTAATCGTCCACCACGGCGTCGATGAGGGAGTAGGCCAAGTAGTCAGCCCCCATGCTCCTGATTCGCCCCTTGCCCCCCTTGATCCGTTCGCGAATCGGGTTGAAGGCATCCCCCTCCAACCCTTCCTGGAAGGAGATGACGAAATTCTCGCCGATGATCAGACTGACCTGCTCCGTGGAGATTTCGGAATCGTCCGTTGCCCGTAGCATCTTCAGGACGATGAAGAGGTAGTTGCCGAAATCCTCTGCCTTGGGGCGCTGCTCGGTGTTGAGGATATCTTCCAGGACGAGGGGGTGAATCCCCTGGCAGTCGCCGAGCTGCTGGACGAGCTCGACCTCGTGGAGCCCCTCCACGTTGATCCAGGAGATTGCCGATGCATCCATGAAGTAGAAACATTCGTTGATGGCCGAGATCTCCTTTTGCTCGGCACCGTCCGCGTTGTAGTCGATGACAGTGACCTTGATCTCCCGGTCGCTCTTTTCTCCGATGTGAATGAGGGTGCCGGGCGGAAGGCCGGCCTTTTCGGATCTCTTCGTGACGGTTGGGGTGGTCGTGGGGGGCTGGTGGTTGCCGGGGTGGCGGTTTTTCTTCATGGGTTCTCCGTGTTTTTGTTTCATCAGCATTTGAAGCCAAGCTGGCGGTAGTGGCTTTCGGTGCCAATTTCGCCCGTGATCCGGTCCGAATCGGCGGAGGCAAGGAAGGCCACGAGCCGCGCCGCATGCTCCGGCGGCTGGAGGCGACCGCACTCCTTCAGGGCCGAGAACTGGGCGTAGACGTCGGCACCCAGCACCGCCGGGCCGAAGCCCCGGATCTCGGCCTGCATGGAGGTGTCCATCACCGCCGGGTCGAGGCCGTTCACCTGGATGTTATGGATCTTGAGTTCTTCCGACAGGTAGCGGGTCATGTGGATGAGGGCCGCCTTGGCGATGCCGTAGGCTCCGAAGGGGGGCATGACGATCTCCCCGAGACCGGAGGTGACGTTGATGATCTTGCCCCCTTTCTGGCGGATCATGTGGGGGATTACCTGCCGCGCGAGGAGCCAGGGCCCGGTGAGGTTGGTGGCCATGGCGCGCTCCCACTCGTCCACCTCGATCTGGTGGAGGAGCCGGATGGGGGCGATCACTGCTGCGTTGTTCAGGAGGATGTCCACGGTGCCGAAGCTTTCGACGGCTGTCTCGACCACCCGGTGGACGTCGCCGGGATTACCGGAGTCTCCCTCCTGGATCACGACGGTTCCCCCCTCCGCCATGACGGCCGAGGCGGTCTCCTCAAGTTCGTGGGCGGTCCTGCTCATGATTACCAGGTCGGCTCCTTCCCGGGCCAGGGCAACTGCCGCGGCCCGTCCCAGTCCCCGTCCTCCGCCGCTGATTATGGCTGTTTTTCCCTTGAGGTTCATGCGAAGCTCCTTGTGTCGTGGTCTCGATGAAGTGTACCCGGTTGCCAGCCGGTCATCGTGTGTGCCGGAATTCGCGCCAGCGGCTCTTTGCCCCTTCGCGGCCCCGTTTGTCCACGGCCCAGACCCGCCAGCGCCCCGGTTGGGCGCCTACGAAGTCGAACGCGTAGCGCGTTTCCGTCAGGTTCGGCACGACCCTCCAGGGTCGGCCCAGATCCGAGCACCATTTTCCCGATTCGCAGCAGTGCAGGCAGTCGATCTCCACGCTGTAGCGGACAGCGCCGTCCACCGGCTGCCACCGCAGGGCCATGGAGCGGGGGAAGCGGTTGTAGGCCACGCCGTCGGCGGGCGATACCAGGGCCGGAGGGGGGAGGGTGGCGCCTGTTCCGGCGGATGACTGAATGACGAGCATCACGGAGCTCTCCCGGGCTACCTTCGTCCCTGCCGGCGGCCTTTGGGCAAGCACCGTTCCCGGCGGTTTGTCTGCCGCCTTTTCCCGGATATCCCCGACGGTCAGTCCTGCCCGGGCGATGAGTTCCCTGGCTGCCTCGATCTTCATCCCTGTGAGTCCGGGGACAGGAACCATAGGGGGTGCGGTATCCCCACCCCCGCGTGGCTCTGCCGCAACGAGCAGTTCTATGGGGGTGTCGGCCTGAACGGTGGTCCCCGGCCGGTGGCTTATCCGCAAAACGGTTCCGGGAGCTCCCCTGGAGGTTTCGACCACCTTATCCCTGATGGACGTGAATCCCTTTTCCCGCAGCAGCTTGACGGCAGGTTCCAGCGCCATGCCGGTCACATCGGGGAGCGGGATCATCCGCGGTCCGGCAGGTTGTATGGCAACCACCAGCCGTACTTTCTCGCCGCGGGCGAGCTTCGTGCCCGGTTTGGGAGCCTGTCCGACCACGGTGCCGGCGGGCGCCTCGCGGGTTTCCCGCTGCTCTGTTTCGCCAGCTCCGAGCCCCGCCTTCCTGAGGATGCCCCGTGCCTTCTCCAGGCTCTGGCCTGCCAGGTTCGGCACCTTCACCTGGACGGGCTTTGGTGGAATCTCCGGTGGTTTTTCCGGTTCCGGCGGCTTATCCATTACCGGTGGTTTTTCCTGTACCACGGGCTTTTCCGGGATCACGGGCTTTTCCGGCTCAGGCGCTTTTTCCGGCAGAACAGGTTTTTCGGCTGGCGGTACCTGCTGAGCTTTTTCCGTCTGGGCTGGCGGCCCGGAGAAGAGAGCCTTGAATCTGCCGACGACCCCCTTGGTCGATTCCATCAGGGAGACCAGGCTGCCGAGGGTGACCACGGCCGCCGTGGCCGCGGCGATGAGCCACCCGAGCCTGCTCTTGGGCTTGCCGGAGGTGGTCGGCGGTGCACCGTGCTCCGTTTTGATGTCAGCCGGCCGAACGGCCTCCGTTTCCGCAGGCAGCAAGTGCTTCAGGGTCCCGATCAGTACGTCCGTATCAGAGTCCCAGTGGGGGTCGCCGATTTCGATTGCCTGTCGACGAGCCAGTCTCTTCAGGTCGTCGGTCAGGTCCCCCTCCGTCGGCATGGTCGCATTTTGGACGAGCACCGGAATGACCCGGATATCCCGGCGCAGGGCCGTGGCGGTTTCGAGCCGGATGAAATCCTGGGGGTCGTCGAGCCGACGCCGGCCGCCGGCATCGGTGCAGGTGAGCCACTTTTTGCCGATGACCACGATCAGCACGTCGCAGGAGCCGACCGCCCTGTCGATGGCCTCGACGAAGTCCACCCCTGGCTCGATGCCGGAAACGTCCATGAAGACCCGGTCCTTGCCGAAGTGCTCCCTCAGCCGGTCGAAGAGCCGGCCGGCGTGGCCGGCGCTGTCCTCCCGGCGGTAGCTGATGAAAACTCCTCCCATGCCTGGTCTCCTTGCAATTGGCTCTTTATGGTGGGTTCAGTGCGTTCCCGCCGCCAGGGGGCGCAGATCCCGCAGCATGCCCACAGTGTCGGCTACGGCAAGCTCATCGAACAGCTGCAGTATCCTGGCCACGATCCCGGCGTCGTGGCAGATGGCCCGGGCGGCCCGGTATGCGGCGGCGGCATCGGTCAGGCGGGTCCGGTCTCCGTCGCAGAGGACCAGGCCGCAGAGTGCGAGCCCCCTGGAGTCGAGGGCCGGTGCGTTCCGGTCGTTGCGCGAGAGCAGGAGGTCCGCTGCGGTCACCGCGGTGACAAAGGCCTCGCGGGCAGTCTTCGTGTCTCCCCGGCGCAGGGCGATGACCCCGGCCATGGCCCAGGCCCCGTGGCTCGTGCGGGGTACCTCGTGGATGCGGGCCTCGGCGGCGAACCGGGCTGCTTCAGCCAGATCGCCGGTGCACAGGTAGACGTAGGCCAGCCCCCATTCGACGAGGGTGCGGAACTGGGTGTTGCTGATGTCGTCGGCGATTACGAGGGCCTCTTCGTAGGAGGCGATGGCCTCGCTCCATTCGCCGCGGTCCCGGTGGATGTCCCCCAGGTAGGTGAGGCTCACCGCCTCGCTGTAGCGGTACCCGATCTCCCGGGCGATGGCCAGGCTCTCGCGGCAGCGGGCCAGGGCCTCCTCTGATTTCCCCAGGTCGTTGAGGCGGGCCCCCTGGTTGGCCAGATGGATGGAGTTGCCCTGCCGGTCGCCTCCCTGGTTAGAGAGTTCGAAAGCCAGGCGGTGGCATTCGAGGGCTTCCTGCGTGGCACCCAGGTCCACCAGATAGTAGCCCCGGTTGTTGATGTGCGGGGCCTCAGCCAGCGGGCTGCCCACCTGGCGGGCCAGTGCCAGCGCCTCGTCGTAGAGTTCAAGGGCGCGGCGGGTTTCTCCCAGTTCGCCATAGCAGTTGGCCAGGCTGCCGGTCCATGCGCTCTGTCCCCAACTATCGCCGCTGGCGCGGGCGGCTTCCAGGGCTTCTCCGTAGCTTTCGATGGCCTTGGCGTAGCGGCCGGTCCAGTAGTAGGCGGTTCCCAGGTTGCCGCAGCTGTTTTGCCGCAGCCACGGGTCTTCCAGCTTCCCCCGGAGTTGCTCGTGCATCTGGGCCACCAGCCGGTAGTATCCCCAGAGCATGAGATACTCGAAGTCGATCTCCAGCAGGACCGAGGCGGCCGTGTCGAGGTCGCCGGCGGCGTAGCGGAGATCGAATTCTGCCAGCTGGGGTGCCAGGTCGTCGATGGTGCGCCGTTCATCCCGCGGGGTCCGGGTAAGGCTGAAGAAGTCCGCGCCACGCCCGAAGAGCGCCGGACGCGAGAAGGGGGGAGGTTCATCCGCCGCCGTGAGGCCCTGAGCGCCGGCGGGCACGGTTGCCAGGGCATAGGCGCGGTCCACGGGGTGGAGATAGTAGTGGCCCGCGTCCTTCCGGGCGAAATGCATGGTGACGAGCCTGTTCATGACCGGCGCCGCGTCGATGCCGGGGAGATGGGGCTGGAGCAGGAAATCCACCGCCACCGGCGTCACCGGCCTGCCGTAGACCGAAAGGGCCTGGAGGACCTTCTCGGCAAGGGGATCGAGGCGGCTGAATGCCTCTCCCACGAGCACTTCCACCACGTTCTCGGGGAGCGGCGCCCGGGCATCCCCCAGTAACTCATTCAGGGTCGTGTAACGGTCGGCGGAGAGGATGGCGTAGAGGGCCTCCAGCGCACGGGGGAAGCCGAGGGTCCGCTGCCGCGCCTCGGCCAGCAGCGCGTCGGGGGCATCCCTGAGCCCCACGGTGCCGTCGGCGTCCATGGCCCGCAGGATGTTCTCGGCAAAGGGGGATTGGAGCCCCTGATCCAGTTCCACCCGCATCTGGCGTCCCGGCTCCACCAGGGCCAGGGGACGGGGAGCGACCCGGGTGGTGATGATGACCTTCACGCCGTGGTGGCTGGTCCGGAGGAGGGTCCGCAGGGCCTCGTCCAGTTCCTTGTCGCGAATGGATTCGGTCGCCGGATCGATGGCATCCTCGAAATTATCCAGAAGCACCACCGTCCTCCCGCCGGGGAAGGCCTCCAGAAGGGCGCGCATCCTGGCTTCAGTGGAGATGAGGGGGTCTTTTCCGATTGGTTCCAGCGTACGTGAGGTGTCCGGAGGGAGGAGCTTCGCCAGGTCGGTGAAGAGGGTGGTGAGGGTGAGGCGCCGGGCGCCCGCGGCGCTGAGATACACGATGCCGTCCACCGTCATGGCGCCGCGGTCGTCGGGGAGTTGCCCACCTTCAAGCGCCTTCAGTATCCGGCAGGCCATGGCGGTCTTGCCCACGCCGGCCCGGCCGACGACGGTCACGAGGCGCCGCCCGTCGTCGGCCAGGAAATCGGCCACGAGCCCCGTCTCCACGTACCGATCCTGGAAATAGGAGGGGGCCACTGCCGGCGGCGCGTTGATGAACCTCCCTCCGGCCCGTTTTGCCGGGGTGTGCGCCGGCTGCCGCTCCCGCTCCAGCCCCAGGCGGATGCTCTCCTCGACCCGGCGCGCCGACTCCTCGGGATCGGCCACGATCCGTTCCTGGGCCGCGATCTGCCGCTTGAGCTCTTCAATCTCGCCGCCGATGCGGGCCTGGTCTGCCGCATCCACGGCCCGGCGCAGGTCACGCTGGGCGTCGGCCATCCGCACCTTCAGGCCGTGGAGTACCCCCTCGGGCGAGCCGAGCCACACGAGGTGATCCCGCAGCCGCTTGAGTCCGTCGGCGAACACGCCGCTGAAATCTACGAACTGCCGGTTGGCGATCAGGAAGGGGAGTTCAGCCTCCTTCCGGAGCAGGAGCGGAATGATCGGCTTCTTGCACTTCAGGGCCCGGGCCCACTCGGGCTTGCAGACGGAGAGGTCGTCAACGCTGTCCGGCGTCATGACGAACAGAAGCCCCGCGCAGCCGCTGATGGCGTCGGCCACCTGCCGGTCCCAGTCGTCTCCGGGCCGCAGGTCGCGGCGGTCGAACCAGACCCGGAATGGAGGCGCACCGGACTCAAGCTCGGTGCAGAGCTGGTTGGCGAAGGGGCGGGCCTCGACGGCCGAGTAGCTGATAAAGTACGGACGGTCCATGGTCAGGGGCGATGTCTCCGTAATGTTCGTGCCGATGAGCTCCAAGTATATACGATACGGCAGAATCTGCACGTGGTCAGGCTGTCATGGTGCTTTCCCTTTCGGCTGCCGTGCAGAGCAGCCCCAGCAGGGCGAAGAGCCCCCGATCGCCCGATGAGGTCAGGCGCACGATCCGCACCTCGGCTTGTCCCGATCGGTTGGGGGAGTCGGGGCGCATTGCTGCCCAGGCGTCGTGCAGCGTCCGCTCCAGGAAGCCGGCGTCGGTTGTAGCGTCCATGGCGATCACCACCCGCTCCAGGGGAGCGGCGCTGACCAGTTCGTGCAGCTCGTAGGCGCAGCCGGCGTTCTGGGGCGAGAACCCCCGCAGGTCCATCAGCACCACGTCCGAAGTCCCCACCAGCCGCTGGAGGGTCATCTGCCAGGTGTCGTCGTGGCAGAAAAAATCGTTCACCCGGAAGCGGCCGTCGAAATCGGGGCGGGTGTCCAGCTCCTTGATCCGCCGTGTCAACGCTTCCGGCCCGTCGATGAACTGGCGGTCGAGCCTGCCGCTCAGAAAATCGAGGAATTCGTGGGGCTCCACCGTGGCCGCCGCCAAGTCCGGTCCCGAGATGAGCCGCACGTCGCCCAGATAGCGCCAGTGCTTGGTCACCGCTTCGAAGAGCTCCTCGCTCCGTTTTCCCAAGGAGAAGACCCGCAGAAGCAAAAGGCGGGCGCCCTGTCCCGAAGCTTCGGAGCCAGCACTCATGCGGAAGCCGGTGACTACTGTTGCCTTGTAGGCCGCAAACGCCACAAGCCCTGAGAGAATCCAGGCTGCCCCCTCAAAGGCCAGCCCGATGGAGTAACTGATCCCGAACAGCAGCCAGAGGGCGTCCAGGATCAGGGACTGGTCGTTCACCCCCTTAGCCTGGTAGCGCCGGCGAATCCACTGCAGCGCGAACCAGCCGAGGATGGCGAAGAGAAGAAAGCCGATCAGAATGAGGGCCCAGAAGACTCCTGTTCCCCCGAGACCCAGGGAGAAACCCACCTCGGCTACGCTCCGCAGGAGCGCCTGTCGACGGTCCAGCACCGAGATGAGCAGGTTCGAGCCGGTCAGAGCCAGGATCATGAAGGTCACAACCAGCGGACCCACCGCTCGCACCCGGCGGATCAGGAAGACCAGAAGGAGGAGGGTTGTCGGCAGGTTTGTGGTGAGCCAGAGGACCACAAACTGACCGACCGAAGAATCGGGGCTTCGGGCGAGGACGACGACGGCCAGTATGGAGTAGACCGCCCCGTAGGCTGCTGCCACAAGGAGTTTAGTTCGTCGTCTCGACGAGGCCACCAATACAAGGGTCAATACCAGGGGCCAGGCATGGACCCACAGCAGAACCAGGAAACGGAAGGGGAGAAATTCGGTTCCGCTGGCTCGCAGGAAGCAGAAGGCCATGATCGCCGCGAAGACGACTCCGCCGGCTCCATAGATCATTCCGGCCCGCCAGGGTGAGGAGCGGGCTCGGCTGAGGAGCGCGCCGGCGGCCCCTCCGGTGACTGCCGATGGTGAGGCGTCGAGGATCTTCAGCCGAAGTTCTCTTTCCGGGTGCTCCAACGGCCCAGCGCGATCGGCGCGGGTGGCGTTTCGTTCGTCACCGGGGTGTTCACCCCTTCGGCTCATTCCCCGGAGCACGGCCCGTCGGTAGAGGCGGAGCAAAAGGTAGGAGAGGGGGAGCGCAAGGATGGCCCCGACGCTCAGGATGAACGGCAGCTGTCCGGTAAGGGCGAGGGTGGTGGGGTCGGTGGTGGTCATGGCCGGCTCCTTGGCGGTGCGTGCTGATCAAGGTGGTTTTCATTAAGTATAGACCAGCCTGGCGCCGCATCAAGGAAACGGGTGGAAATTGCGTGGCTTCGGCACGTTTTGTATATGCGTTCGGATCGTCAGCTCACAATCGCCCGCACGGGAGGTGGCCCGCCTTGAGGCCGGCAACCTGTTCGGGAGTGAAGGGGGGCTCGAAGAGCTCCCGCGCCTCGTGGTAGCAACGGAACAGGTCGACGATGAAATGGAGCCGGTCGGGCACGTCGGCCCAGTCGACCGCTCCCGACTGGCGCAGGCTGTTGGGAGTTGGGTCAACCCGTGCCAGCAGGGCGCGGAGTTCGGGGTTCGCGATCTCCTTCAGGAGAGGGGGAAGCTCCCCGCGCAGATCCTCCCCAAGCCTGAGCCGCACACCATGGGGAAACTCCAGCGTCATGAGATGCTCGGTGACGGCCAGGCGCAGTTGCTGGCGAACCACGTCCACAAAGGAGTTGATTGCCCTCTGGAGCGGCGTTTGCCTGCCGGTGAGACCCATGAGCAGTGTGCGGCCCGCCACGAGCAGATGGCCATGGGGGAAGATGGCCTCGATCAGGCGATTGGCGAACTCCGTGGGGTCGATGAGCGCCGCGTTCAACGCCTCGGCGATTTCGGGCTGCAGGCGCGTCTGCTCGTGGAAACCGACCTCGTTGTTTGCCATCAGCTGAAGCTCGGCGCGCTCCTTGGCGTCGTCGGCGCCGAGCGCCCGGTGGTAGTGGGTGAAGGCACGGCGCAGGTACTCCTGCCCCTCGGGTGGATCGCCGGGGCGCAGTTCCACGCAGAATGCCTCGACCCCTGTGGCGTCAGGTGCCCCATCGCCCGACCAGAGAGCGAGAAACCTCGCAAACTCCCGGCCGATCTCCTTGAAGACCTTCAGGTTTCCCCGGGCGACGGCGACGCTCGTCCGCTCCAGAACCGCCTCGGGATTCACCAGTTCCCACACCACGTCCAGAATCTCGTCTGTCCGGAGCTTCGCGCCCAGGCGCCGTGCTACCCCCGCCAGCTTCCGGGCGGCCAGCTCTGCCAGCGAGCCTGAGCCGGTCAGGCTTTCGATCGTCCGCGCCAGGTCCTCCTTGCGGATCGTCTGCCCCGCCTGCTTCGAAGCCCAGGTCGCGAAGGTGCACCAGTTGGCGCCCGGGCCGCTTCGCTCGGCGTGGCCCGCCGACAGCTCGTGGTAGCACTGGGTGATCTGGAGGTTGCGGATGACCGGATCGTCGAGCGCCGCAATGCGCGCCACTTCGGCGATGGTGGGTATGGTTCGGCTGGATGGGGCGGTGTCCATGGCTCCTCCGCGATGGCAGGGTGAAGGATAGGGCAGGTGAGACGTGACCCTTGGGGAAAGGAGTCATCTTTTGAATGTTCACGTCAATGATGCAGTGCCGGTTATCTGGTAAGGGTGAGTGGTGTAGGTGAGGTAGGGAATTGTGCCGGAGAAGTCGAGGATCACCCTGAATCGGTCGCGAGTGATGGGGTGGGTGATCAGCGCCGGGGCGTCGTCGACGGTGAACCAGCCGACTTCCGGGGTTTCCTCGCTGGTCCGGAGATCGCCTTCCAGGTAGCGGGCGATGAAGGTGAAAATCACGGCCGAGGGTGATGTCAGCTTTGACCAGACCGCAGCCAGCGGACCGACTTCGATGCGTGTACCGGTCTCTTCGAATACCTCCCGGTGGGCCGCGTCCGTGAGGCTTTCTCCTTCCTCCATCCTCCCCTGGGGGAACTCCCATCCCCGCTCGTGGTGTCTGACCATGAGGATCTGTCCCTCGTCATTCTTCACGAGACATCCGACAACGATGGTCTGTCCGCGGTCGTGCATTGGTTGAAATCCTACTCTGTTCAGGAAAAAGATAATGGTGTCAGAGCTACATTCGGGACAGTTTGAAGACGGGGGGGACCAAAGGGTCACCCCCCCAAAAAAAAGGTTAACGTATTTGATTCCAGTTGAGATCGGACCATCGTGAGGACCCATTTCCTGTGAGCGGAAAGTGTTCGCTAACGTCCCATGGTTGTGCGCTTATTGGATGCCTCTACCAGTCGTAAGTCATCGCCCGACTGTTGTGTTCGTCACAGGCGCTGACCGTCGAATAGCAGTTCCCCTCGTCGTAGTTGAACGGTGAAGATGCCTTTCTGAAGCCTTTCAGCACCTGAGCCTTCGTACCATTGGACTGGAGGGTTGCGTAGGGGGCCGGATCCGTATCGTAGCCGATCAGCCGGCTGACGCGGTATCCGTGGGGAACCTCCACGTGGCAGGAGACGCAGGGGATTCCATTATGGCGTATTCCGCCGATGGTGTAAGAGCTTTCAAGGTGGTCGCCATCCTCATGGACATTGTTTTTCCACGTTCCGCCCGAATAGATGGGGTGGCAGTTGACGCAGAAGAGATCGGTCGACCAGCCGTTGGTGTTGCCTCTGACATCGTTGAGGGTCCAGAGCTTGCCGTTTCTGTTGTAGGGCCAATAGGTGCGCGGTCCCTTGAGGAGAAATTTGGTCGCTCCCGTGCTTCCGGCAGGCGGCGCTGCGTGGCAGTCCGCGCACATCATTGTCCGGGCGCCCACGTTGGTCCAGGCAAGAGTCATCTGGTTCGACCGTAGCGCCTTGGGGACATAGGAGCCGGTCTGGGAATTGAGGGGCACCTGGATGGGGTGTGCCGACCGGTTGTTGGGGTTGAACTCCATGGCCTGGTCGGTGAGTTTGATGCCGGAGCGGCTCACGATAGGGCTGACACCCGTCGGTGCCGAGCCAAAGGCGTTGTATGAGTGACATTTGTAGCAGACCTGATACTGATTCATGGCGGGGTTTACGAGGGAGAAGGTCATGATCTGGGTCCAGAGGGGGGCGGTTCCCGGCGCAACGCCGGACTGGGTCTGCCAGTTGGCGATGTAAAAGCCGTGCTTGTCGTAATGGACCGAGGTCGAATGGCAGTCGGTGCAATCCCTGAAGGGGGCGAAAACAAAGGTATTGCTGACGGGATCGAGCACCATCTTGTGGCAGTCCAGGCAATCGAGCCCTTTTGTTTTGAGAAGGTCGTGGTGGCGGTCGACGTTGTTGACGCTTCCATGGCAGACACGACAGTCTGCAACGGTAAGGGCGAGGGCCGTGGGTGTGGCGGTGGCGGTCTCGAGGGCGATGGACAAAGCTGTCACCCCGGCCCCCAGAAGAAGAAAACAGACTCCCTGGTACATCCTTTTCAATAGTCGGCGAGCTTTCATGGCGATCTCCTTACATGGAGGTTGAGAGCTGATCCGCATAAAAGTTGATGCCGATCAAGCTCAAGCTTGTAACGCGTTGTCGTCGCGGAGGTTGAGGAGGTAATCCGTGCGTTTTCTTGAACAGGAAGGGGGACGGAGTTGGCAGGTGCCTTCCGGAGCCCGAATGAATAATTGAGAGAATTTTAACGCCAAAAATTGGTTGTGCAACAAAAAAAGCTAAAGGAAGTGGAAGATATGTCGATAACATGGTAAAAGGGAGCGGTACCTGTGGAACAAGGGGGAAAACGTATCTCAACGCGCTTAACCTGCTGATGGTTCTCGAATCAGAATCAGTTTTGAACCAAAGATAGACGACAATACTAAACCATCCGCGAGGGTGGGACGGAAAGCCTACAGGGTCTCCACGAGACAGCCGGGTCGCCGAAATATCGCACCGATATTCCGACCCGGCTTTTTTTATGCCGAGCCGGACGAAGAAGCGGCCCTGATGCCGCGTAAGGGACTCGGAAGATACTAATGTACCACGCGCTTGGATATGCAAGATGCGATAGTAGTACATTTCGAGTCCCTAACATCGAAAGGGGAGGATGGACGATGAAGAGAGGATGGGAAAGGTTTGTGTCGTCGATGCTGATGGTTGTGCTTGTTTCAGGGTATGGCTACGCCGGGGTGAAGTCGGATTCGGGCGCTGTACCACCCCTCTACAAGGAGGGGGAGCTGATCGTCAAGTACAGGGACAATGTCTCCGAGGCGAGAAAGATGGCAGGCCACAGCAGGCGGGGCTCCATGAGGAAAAAGGAATTCCGCGAGTTCCGCATGGAGCAGGTGAAGATCAGGCGGGGACTGAGCGTGGAGAAGGCGATCAGGGAGTTCGAGGCGGACGGAGACGTTGAGTATGCCGAACCGAACTACGTGCTGAAGGCAATCAACGTCCCTACCGACCCGCAGTTCTACAGTACCTGGGGGATGACGAAGATCAACGCTCCGGCGGCCTGGGACAATACCACGGGGAGTACGGGCGTTGTGGTGGCTGTCATCGACAGCGGCGTCGACTATAACCATCCGGACCTCAAGGCCAACATGTGGGTCAACCAGGCGGAGCTGAATGGCCAGCCGGGTGTCGATGACGACGGGAACGGCGCTGTGGACGACATCTACGGCTACAACGCCGTGAGCAACAACGGCAATCCCATGGACGACAACGGGCACGGGACCCACGTTGCCGGGACCATCGGTGGGGTCGGCAACAATGGCATCGGCGTGGCGGGGGTGAACTGGAACGTCAGGATCATGGCCTGCAAGTTCCTGGCGGCGAACGGTTCGGGCTACACCTCCGACGCCATTGAATGCCTCCAGTACATCAAGACGATGAAGGCCCGCGGGGTGAACATCGTTGCCACCAACAACAGTTGGGGAGGGGGCGGCTATTCCAAGTCGCTCTCTGATGCCATCAACGGCCAGAGGAACATCCTCTTTATCGCAGCCGCTGGAAACGCCGCCTCCAACAACGACACGACCGCGACCTATCCCGCCGGCTACAACCTGCCCAACGTTATACCCGTGGCCGCCACCACCTCGTCGGACGGCCTCGCCTCCTTCTCCAATTACGGCCGAAGGACGGTCATGGTGGGGGCGCCGGGGGCCTCCATCCTCAGCGCCTATCCGAACAACCGGTATGTCTACATGTCCGGCACCTCCATGGCAACCCCCCACGTAACCGGTCTGGCTGCGCTCATCAAGGCCAGGTATCCGACTCTGGACTGGCGGGGGATCAAGAACCTCATCCTTTCCGGCGGCGACCGCCCGGCATCATTGGCCGCCAAGAGTGTCACCGGCAGGCGCATCAATGCATTCGGCTCTCTGACCTGCGTCGACAGCCGCGTCTTTTCCGCCCTGAAATATCCGGCCGCCATTCAGCCGGGGGTGGCCACGACGCTTTCCGCCCTGAGCATCAACTGCGCGCAGCCGTCGGGGCCCGTGACGGTCGCCCTGAGCGGCGGAGAGGTCATGACGCTTCGCGACGACGGCGTTTCCCCTGACCTTGCCGCCGGCGACGGGGTATTCACCGGCTCGTGGATTCCTGTCCGTACGGCCGAAAGGTTTTATTTTTCATCACCCGTCGGTGCCGAAACGGTAACCGTTGGTATGTAACCTGCCGAACGGTGGCGCCGACCAGCGGCGCCACCTCTCTTCTGAGGGATTGTGGGGGGAGCTTGCTCTTTGCAAAGAGCTCAGCGTTGTCTGGTTGGAAAATTGCCCGCCAGACGCATCGTCAGCGGCGCAACATCAGCGGGTACGACTGGCGGATAGTGTCGTTGTTGACGCTGCCGTTGATGGTGCCGCCGTCCGGAGCCACCGTCAGTACCATGCTTCCCCAGTGGCCGTGGACCGACTGCCACCGCAACTCCATGACGTTGCCGGCAATCGTCCCGGTGGCCTCCACTTCAGCCACCTGATTGTTGACGATGACGCGGAGCCGGACCTGGTTGCCGTTCTGTTCGATCAGGTAGGTCCTGCCGTCAGGGCTGAGCCATTGGCCTGCAACGTTCATGGAGGTGGGCTGGACAGGTGGAGGCGGCATGACGGTCTGGATGGAAGGGCCGGGGATGGGCTGCTGTTTGCTGCACAGGCCCACCATGGCCAGGATAAGGAGGATCGCCGCTCCACCCAAAACCCGCTTAATGGTGAAGGGACCGGATATTTTCGCCGGAGCCGGGAGGGGAGGCGTGGGTGAGGGGGGCGGCTGCGGTTGCGGTTGGGGCTCGTCCTTGTGGTAGGGGACGCCGAGGACCTTGCAGAGGGTCTTGATCAACTGCTCCACATCGTAGTCCCAGCGGCTGTCGGTCAGCTCATGGGCCTGGCGCCGGGTGAGCTGCCTGATATCCTCGGGGAGTTCATCGGGCTCCGGCATGACGGCCCCGCCTACCAGTACCGGCACGACCCGGACGTTGCGGCTCAGGGCGGCGGAGATTTCGAGGCGGATAAAATCCTCCGGATTGTCGAGGCGGCGGCGACCCTGGGGATCCTTCAGGGTGAGCCACTGGGGCCCGATGATGGCCAGCAGCACCTGGCACGATGACACCGCGGTGGTGATGGCCTCCACGAAATCGACCCCTGCCTCGATTGCCTCGATATCCATGAAGATATTGGCTGCGCCGAACTGCTCTTTCAGGCGGTCGGTCAGGTGGCCTGCCCAGCCTGCGCTGTCCTGTCTCCGGTAGCTGATGAAAATTCCTGGCATGTGTGGGCTCCTGATGTCATCCCGCGCATTGTCTGTTGGCCGCCTGCGTTAAAGCTTCCATGTCTATTGTTTCATTTGAAGCAGGGACTCTCCTATTATGGTTGATGCTCTCGCAAAAAGTATTTCCCCCCTCCCTTGAGGGTAGGGAAAATTTATGAAAATTTATGCGAATTTGCGAGAGCATCATGGCTGCTTAATGAATAAAGTGTACTGTTGGTTTTTGGTTTGTCAAAAAAGGTGCTGGACCGCTGGTTTCTGCATACAAATCAGCAGGAGACGCTTTCTTTACAATGAGTTGGGGGGCCTTTTCGATAACTGCTGGGATTTCTCCTGTTGATACATTCGTGAAGGTAGCTATTGTGAGGTAAGGCCCCGCCGCCCTAATCATCCGCTCATGGAGCATCCTGATTCTCTCCCGCCTGACGCGTCAGCAAGAAAAGTCTGTCTACATCCCTGCGGGGATGATAGTATCTGGCGGCAACAGCCGTGGCTGTTGCACTGACGACCAGTACACCACACGAGTTGAGACCGATGCTGAGAGTATCCACGGACAACACGCTGATCATCCCCGCGGAACTGGTGGCGAAGCTGGGAGCAAGGCCAGGCGATGTCATCTCTCCCGAGGTTGAGGAAGGGAAGCTTGTGCTGACGCCGGTGGTGGAGCCGGAGAAACAGACCCCCTCATCCGTGCAGGAATCCATCAACCGCAAAAACCTCGAAACCCCTGTCCAGTTCATCAAGGGAGTTGGTCCCAAGCTGGCGGAAATCCTCGGCAAGAAGGGGATTTCCACCGTTGAGGATGCCCTCTATCTCCTTCCCAACCGGTATGAAGACCGGCGCCAGGTGGTCCCCATCGCGAAACTCCGGACCGGGGAGACCTCTGTTTTCCAGGGTGAGGTGGTTTCCGCCGATGTGGTTGCCACCAAAGGAGGGAGGCGGTTCTTTGAGGTAGTGGTCAGGGACGGCAGCGGCACCATCTCGTTCAAGTGGTTCAATTTCAACCCGGCCATCATCAAGAAGGTCTGGAAGCCGGGACAGCGGGGGATCTTTACCGGTCAGGTGGCACAGTACGGGTTCCAGAAGGAGGTTCACCATCCGGACGTGGAGTGGCTGGCCGAGGGGGACGATCTGGCCGCGGTCATGGCCCGGGACCCGGTCAACTTCGGCCGGGTGGTGCCGGTCTACCCGTTGACCGAGGGGCTGCACCAGAAGACGCTGCGGAAGGTGATGAGGGGGGTGGTGGAGCGCTTCGCCCCCTGTGTGGAGAGCGCACTGCCGCCGGAGGTGGCGAAGAGTCAGGGACTCATGCCGCTGGCTGAGGCTCTTCAGTGGGTCCACTTTCCCGGTGGCGACGTGGAGCCGAAAGGCATCGAGGAGGGGAAGGACCCGGCCCACCGGACCCTTGTTTTCGACGAGTTTTTTTTCCTGGAACTGGGGATGGCGCTCAAAAAGCGCGGCGTAACCCTGGAGCCGGGGATCGCCTTCTCGGTCAATCATACGTACACCAAGCCGCTGCTGAAGCTTCTGCCGTTCGCGCTCACGGGCGCCCAGCGCCGGGTCCTGGCCGAGATCAAGGAGGACATGATGGCGCCGCACCCCATGCATCGCCTGGTGCAGGGGGACGTGGGGAGCGGCAAGACCCTGGTGGCCCTCATGGCGGCGCTGGTGGCGGTGGAAAACAGTTACCAGGTGGCGATCATGGCTCCCACCGAGATCCTGGCCGAGCAGCACTACCTGAACATACACAGGTGGTGCGACGAACTGGGAGTTGCCGTGGTCCTGCTCACTTCATCCTTGAAGGGGAAGGTGAAGAAAGAGGCCATGGCGCGGGTGGCACAAGGAGATGCTCAGATTGTCATCGGCACCCACGCGGTGATCCAGGAGAAAGTGGAGTTCCAGCGCCTGGGCCTCGGCATCGTGGATGAGCAGCACCGCTTCGGGGTTATCCAGCGGGGGCTGTTGCGGAAGAAGGGGGAGAACCCGGACATCCTCGTCATGACCGCCACTCCCATTCCCCGCACACTGGCGATGACGGTGTTCGGCGACCTGTCGCTGTCGGTCATCGACGAGCTGCCGCCGGGGCGGACGCCCGTGGAGACCCGGGTCTGCTACGAGAACCGACGCCAGCAGGTCTACGGCATCATCCGCGAGGAGGTGGCCAAGGGGCGCCAGGCCTACGTCATCTATCCCCTGGTGGACGAATCGGAAAAGTCCGATCTCAAGGCGGCCACCCAGATGGCCGAGCACCTGGCCAACGACGTCTTTCCCGACCTGCGCCTCGGCATCCTCCACGGCAGGATGAAGCCTGAGGAGAAGGAGGCGGTGATGCGCTCCTTCAAAGGGCGGGAGCTGGACATCCTGGTGGCCACCACCGTCATCGAGGTGGGGATCGACGTCCCCAACGCCACGGTGATGGTCATCGAGCATGCCGAACGCTTCGGGCTCTCCCAGCTCCACCAGCTGCGGGGAAGAGTGGGGCGCGGGAGCGAGAAGTCCCGCTGTATCCTCATGACGCCGGGCAAGCTGACCGAAGACGGCGAGAAGCGGCTCCGGGTTATGGAGTCCACCACCGACGGCTTCCGGATTGCCGAAGCAGACCTGGAGATTCGCGGCCCCGGCGACTTCCTCGGCACCCGTCAGGCGGGTCTGCCGGACTTCCGGGTGGCGAACATCCTGCGGGATGGACGGATTCTGGAGGAGGCCCGGAAGGAGGCCTTTGCCGTGGTGGAACGGGATCCGGATCTGAAGCAGTCGGAGCATGTGAAGCTCAGGGCGGAACTGGCGCGGCGGTGGGGCGGACGGCTTGAGCTGGCGGGGATTGCGTAGATCTTTCTGTTCCACGTGTTGACTTTTTGTTGACGAATATGTACATTTTAAATGTACATTTAGCGGGAGGTACCACCATGCGCGAAGTGAACGTAACCGATCTGCGGAGCCATCTCCCAGCCTATCTCGGTGAGGTGCAGGCCGGCGAGGAGCTCCTTGTGACATCGCGGGGGAAGGTGGTTGCGCGGCTCGTCCCGGTTCGGGACGAACGGGCCGCTGCCAGGGAACGGCTGGTTGAGCTGCGGAGCAAGTGCCGGGTGGGCGATGTGGTCTCACCGCTGGAAGTATCGTGGGAGGCGCAGGGTGACCGTCCTTGATACCTGTGCGATAATCTTCGATGCACTCACGCCGGAGCGGCTATCGAAAAAGGCTGAGCGTGCGATTGCGAAAGGGGAGGAGCAGGGGAGACTCGCCTGCAGCGACATTTCGCTGTGGGAAATCGCCATGCTCGTGGCAAAGGGGCGCATCGACCCCGGCACTGATCCCCAGTCGTTCATACGGGACGCCCTGGCCGCCCGTTCCATCCAAGTGATCCCCATCAATCCGGAAATAGCCGCAATGTCCGCAGCTCACGGGGAATTTTCACACTTTGACCCCGCCGACCGCATCATTGCGGCGACGACGCTCCAGTGCAGGGGGAAGCTCGTCACCTGCGACGGGCACTTACAGAATATCAAAGGTCTGCCGGTCATCTGGTAGCCATATCAACAGGGAGGGACCCATGTCAGAATTCAGCAACGTAACTGTGGTTCGCGAGGCGAACGTCTACTTCAATGGCGGTGTCACGAGCCGCACTGTCATCTTCCCCGACGGGACGAAAAAGACCCTCGGCATCATGCTGCCGGGTGAGTACACCTTCAACACCGGCGTGGCGGAGATCATGGAGATCCTTTCCGGCCAGTTGGATCTCAAGCTTCCCGGCAAGGATCTGTGGGACCGCATCGGCGGAGGGGAGTCGTTCGAGGTGCCGGCCAATTCCGCGTTCACCATGAGGGTGCTTTCCATCACCGATTACTGCTGTTCGTTCCTCGCGTAAGTCCTGGCACCACGACCGACGGTATAAGCGCAGAGAGCCGGACGGAAAATCCGGGGACCTCTCTGCGCTTTTTTCATTCCCGCCCTGCGTGATGCTTCGCGATGTCCGGGCTGATTCTCCGTGCCAGCCAGGCGACGCCGGTGGTGACGAGGAGGGCCAGGACGAGCAGGACCACCGAGGCTGCGGCGTTGTTCAGAAGCGCGGGCTTGATGAGAATGACGAGGCCCAGCATCAGCATCATCACGCCGGAGAGAAGCTTCAGGACCCGCCCCTGCCACTCCGAGAGCTTCCGGCTGCCGAGGGTCGCGGTGAAGATGCCGACGATGAGGGCCAGCGGAACCACGTAAACCAGGTTGTAGAAGACAAGGTAGAGGTAGTAGGTCGACGGCGGCAGGGCGTTGAGCGTCAGTACGCGGGTAAAGACCATGGGGAATCCGGCGGTGCAGAGAAGTTCGTAGCTGTTGGCCGCCGTGGCCAGCACGACGGTTCCCGTCAGCATGGCGGGGAGAGAATCGGCCCGGACGAGCCCCCGCATCCGTTCGAAGAGTTTCGGTTTTTTCTCTTCGGGGATGACGAGGGAGACCCCCTTCTCGAAAAAGAAGAAATCCTTGATGTTGATGAGTGCCACGCCGAGGGCGATGATTCCCGCCGCGGTGGTGACGGCGGCCAGGGTTCCCGCCAGGAGGAAAAGATTGAGCCAGGCGGCCATGAAGAGGAAGTAGACGAAGCCGGAGAAAAAGACAAAGGTGCCGCCGATGATGGCCATCCGAATGCGGGAATGGGCGTGGACCAGGAGACTCAGGAGAAAGAGCAGGACGAAGAACGCGCAGGGGTTGAAGCTGTCCAGGGCGGCGATGACGGCGGTGAAGACCGGCAGGGAGGTGGCGGCGGGGTCGAGTTTGCCGAGCAGGGGGATCGTTACGGCATCGGTTTCCTTTGGCGGCATCGCCGGCGGTGTGGCGGCGGTTTCTGGTTGATGTGCCGCCAGCAGGGCTTTGACCTGGGCCTCGATCTGGACTGTGGTGTCGTCGGAGAAGCCGGCGATGACACGGTCGCCGATGATGATGGTCGGGACACCGTTGACTTCCGTTCCCCGTTCCTTGGCCATCTTCATGAGGAGGTCGACATTCTCCTGGTGCGAGTAGACCTCGTATGACCGGATGTGTAGCGACGGGCATCTTTGTTTGAGCTCGTCGAGGAACACTGTTGCCTTGGCGCAGTGAGGGCACCCTTCACCCCAGAAGAAGTGAATCGTTACACCTCCGGCTGCTTGCTGATCCGGGTTGGCGGCGAAGGGTGTCCCCGTCAGGGTGAGGAGAAGGAGGATCAGGGGGGCGATGGCAAACCAGAGACAGGGATTCCGCTTTCCGACTCCCATGACGCACCTCACTGCCTGTGCAATCTTATTCGCATTCGCGATCAAAATGGCATTTTCATGTAGGGGCGCACCCCCGTGTGCGCCCTGGTTTTGGGCAGACACAGGGTTCTGCCCCTACATCGGTGTCACGGTGATTGCAATATGGAATTACTTACATGTTCAGCTCTGACTGAACCGGTGAGACGGCAACGGGACGTTTCGGATTATTTCCCCCGCTCCGCCAGCACCGCCTCATACCCCTTGCGGACCCACATGGCGTTGCTGCCGATGTTGAGCTTCTCCAGCCCCGGCGGCGGCTTTATCCCCGGGTCCAGGGGGTGGAGCTGCAGGGCCTGCTCCCCCTTCTCCTTCATGGCCGTTTCCAGCTCCCACCCCACCCACTTGGACTCGCTGGCGCTCTTGGACCAGAAGAGGAGGAAAAGGTCCCGGTCCCTGATTTCGTCGTCGAGCCGCGGCTTCCACTCCTCTCCCGGATTGAGGTCAAGGCAGTCCTGGAAGACGTCGATGCCGGCGCTGATCTTGATGGCGTCCACCCGATCCAGGACCCGCAGGCGGTCCTTGGAGGAGTAGGAGGCGAAGGCGGTCTTGGCCGGCTCTCCGGTGGCGGTGGCCTGTCCCTTCTTCGGCTTTGCGGTTATCTCCAGCTCCAGCCGCAGACGCGCCACGACGATCCCCTCGATGGCCACGTCGAACTTGAGGGGGATGGTCCCTTCCTCGGCGTCCTTGGGGACCGTCACGTCGAATTCCAGGATGTTCCGCCCCCCCTGCCAAGTGAATTCCTGCTCGGGGGGATCGACGGCGAGCCCCCGGCCCGAGAGTTTCACCGTGACGCGGGTATCCCGCTTCCAGCGGCACTCCTGGATGCCGAGCACCGTCTCGGCGGTGGGGGCGAGCTTCGTGAGGAGGTCCCGGACCTCCTGCTCCAGGGCTTTTTCGTAGGCCACGAAGCGGGTGGTGAACTCGCTCCCCGGTTTCGCCTGCCGGGGGGCCGAAGCCCCCAGCTGGACCGGTTGCAGCTCTTCCCCGGTTTCAGGGAGCGTGCCGGACATCCTGGGGACGGACGCCAGTGGCGGTTCGGCCCCGGCGGTGGGGGGAAACTCGCCCCGTGACGTGG
>RHLS01000043.1 GCA_003712145.1 Desulfuromonadales bacterium
TGCTCGGCACAAGGGCCGCCTTCACTTGCAAGTCCTTAACCGGACACTGCTGAGTTTTTGTGTAAAATCTCATGTGTAAGGCCTCCTTTGGAGAATGGGTTTCGCCAAAGTCCAGCATACGGCAAAATACCGTATGCCCAAGGGGGGCCTTACATAGTATCCACTCGGCGGCACTCGGTCGCTGACGCGCCGGTGCGCCTCATGCCCGTTATGCCATGGCTAAGAAGATAGAGAAGAACTGAATGAATTCAATGAAGCAAGAAAGGAGCAGATACTATGAAACCGACAATGTTCAGTTTCAGCTTTGGAATCACACTCTTAGCATTGCTTACGGCCCTTGGAGTGCCATCCGCAATCGCGCAACAGGCAGCTTCGGTTGATAAACCTGGAATTACTTTAAAAGCTTATGGTCCAGGCGGTCCCTCCCCGGCTATGCGCGAAGCTGCGAAAGTGTTTGCAGCCAAAAAAGGAAATATGGTGGAGATAACCGCCGGCCCGACACCGACTTGGAAAGATCAGGCAATGAAGGATGCCGACCTGATTTTCAGCGGTTCCGAGTATATGATGACCGATTTCGTGCGAAAGGATCTTCCCGGACTAATCGACACGTCAACAATCCAAACCCTTTACTTGCGACCCTCGGCAATTCTCGTCCGCCCAGGTAATCCTAAAGGTATCAAAACCATTAAAGACCTTGCCAAACAGGGCATTAAGATACTTGTGGTTGAAGGGGCCGGACAGGTCGGCATGTGGGAGGATGTGGCAGGGAGAACAGGCAATGTTAAACTTGTCGATGGCATACGCCGCAACATTGGTTTCTTCGCAGCCAATAGCGCCGAAGCAAAAAAGAGCTGGAATACCGATATGAGCTATGATGCCTGGCTAATCTGGACTATTTGGCAGAAGGAGAGTCCCGCCTCTGCCGACCTTATCAATATCGAGCCTGAACATACGATTTATCGATCATGCGGCATCGCACTAACAAATCGATCAGGGCAAAAAGCATTGGCTAAGGAGTTTGTTGATTTTCTACAGTCAACTGAGGGGAAAACTATTTTTGTAAAATGGGGCTGGCTTGCGCCTTAGTGGAGGGTGAATGGTGATTAATCAAGGTGGAAAACTGCTGAAGAGGTCAGTGACTGTGCGTCGCACATTCCGACAAAAGCTCAATTATCCAAGCATTGATACTCTTGCCATGTGCAGCAGCTTGTGCAGCAAGACGCTGGTGCAGCGCGGGAGAAACCCTCAAATTAAATTTCCCAGAGAAATGTTTGCGCGGCTCAACTCCGTCTTCGGCACACATTTCAAGAAAGGCCTTAAGAGAAATTTCGCCTTCTATCCGGAGATCGTTTACCGTGCTGGCATAAAAGTCAGCGCCGCCGTTGATCCCGACAAACTCTCCCCGGAACATGTTGATTTCGGGATCGTAGGATATGACTGCGTCAAAACCATTGATGTTCATGTTATTCATGGTTTCACTCCGTTTTCTTCGAGCCACTTCCGAATGGAAACTATTGCTCCTTTGTCCGTATCCGGCGAAGGGTGTGGGCGATGAAATACACGCCGGTCGCCGAAAAGACGTACCCCTACTCGGGAACCTTCGCGCTCAGTGATCTCAGCTCCAAGCTCTCTGAAAAGAGCAATAATATCCGGCCATTGAATGTTGCCAGGGACAGGATGTGCAAAGATAGATTCCAGAGTTCTGAGATTTTTTCGCTTCACATGCCATTGGTACCACAATATGGTACTATGGTCAAGACTGAATATCCCGCGGAAAGGTACAATCAGGAAGATGCACCAGGCCAAAATGCCGGCCGGGAATCTCCCGGTCCAGCACGGTGGGGATGGCGGGTCATGGCCAGCCCCGTTGCACGACAAATAATGATGACAAAAGGCACACATTAGGTTAATATACCCGTATGAAATCGATAAACTGGAACTCCGAAAAGAATATGGGTTTGAAGACTGAACGCGGTGTTTCGTTCGAAGAAGCCTTGGTAAGTTTATCTACAGGCGGGCTCCTAGATGTCGTGGAGCATCCGAATAAGGAGAAGTACCCGAATCAGCGGATTTTTGTTATCCGCATCAGGGGCTACGCCTATCTCGTCCCTTTCGTAGAGACTGAGGAAGAAATCTTCCTAAAAACGATTATTCCAAGCAGAAGTGCCACCCGAAGGTACATCAAAGAGGAAAAGTCCAATGAAAAGAAAAATTAAAGTTGATGAAAAACAATATGAAGCGGACATCCTGTCATCATTCGAAAGCGGGGAGTGGGAATCCGTCCCTGATCTACAAGAAGAGATTGCTCGTTATGCATCCAGTGCTTCGGCAGCATTGAGTAAAGACAAAAGAATCAACATCAGATTGCCATCGAGAGATTTAGAAGATATTCAAATGCGTGCAGCAGAGGAAGGTATGCCGTATCAAACCTTGATTGCCAGTATTCTGCATAAGTATGCAAGTGGCCGACTCATCGAGAGCACGCCACATCCAACCACGCGCTCAACCGGTCGCGCGAAAAAGCTGCGCGCCGGTTAGCTCTTCCCCGTTATGCAAGCCCACAAGGGGACGCTGCTAAGCCCACAAGGGGACGCTGCTTGCTATTTTTCTATTGACATTTTGTATTGCGATGCTACTTTTCCCCATGCCTCGTTTAGCCAGACTTGACATACCCGGCCTGCTCCAACACGTTATCGTTCGCGGAATCGAAGGGCGCGACGTTTTCAATGACGATAACGACCGACAACGCTTTGTCGACCGATTCATCTCCCTGCTTCCCGAAACCGGCGTCCACTGTTATGCCTGGGCGCTGTTGTCCAATCACTTTCACCTTCTGTTGATGCCGACCTCCACATCGTTATCGTCTTTCATGCGCAGACTTCTAACCGGCTATGCCGTCTCGTTCAATCGCCACAACAAGCGATCCGGGCACCTGTTCCAGAATCGGTACAAGTCCATTGTCTGTGAGGAAGAATCGTATCTGTTGGAGCTGGTCAGATATATCCACCTGAATCCCCTACGGGCCGGCATGGTGAAAAGCCTTGACGAACTGGATCATTATCCATGGAGCGGCCATGCGGTTCTGATGGGAAACCGAAAGTTTGCAGGGCAGGAGACAGAGGCGGTTCTCGAACGTTTTGGCAAGAGGCTCTCGACGGCACGGCTCAATTATCGTCAATTTGTCTCGGACGGGATAAACAATGGTTATCGTGAGGAGCTTGTCGGCGGTGGACTGAAGCGGAGCCAGGGTGAGCGTCCGATTAACGAATACGAAAGTTTTGATCCACGGGTTTTGGGAAGCGGCGAATTCGTGGATGGGCTTAAACGGGAGGACATGCTGCGGGACAAGATGAAGAGCGCGGTTACCCTCGCGCGTTTGGTGGCAGTAGTATCGGAAGTCATGGGTCTCGATCCCGAATCAGTGCGAAAGCCGAGCAAAAGCAGGGTACCGGCGGCGGCCCGTGGGATGATCTGCCATCTGGCGATATTTGAGTTTGGCTACACCGGCAGCGAGGTCGGCACGTATCTCCACCTTGGTCCATCCGGTGTCAGTCTGGCGGCTAAGCGAGGTGAGAAGTTCTTGAAGGCTGATTTGGATAAAATGAAACAGATTTTGGAGTCAATAGAAAAATAGCAAGCAGCGTCCCCTCGCGGGTCACTCCAGGGAGGAAACGATGTCGATCCACCAGAAGCCCATCGAGGAACGAATCTCCTGGCTCCATGACCTTGCCCGGCGTCACACCGCTGAGTTCCGCAGCCCGGAGGCGTCGCTGGCGCGGCAGCTCTATCTGGCCAGACACCCCACGGCAATGGTCGTGCTCAAGTGCATGGACGGCCGCATCAACATTCCGGTGGTAACCGGCACCCCGCCCGGCATCATCCAGCCCTTCCGCAACCTGGGGGGGATGTTCGACCTCGGCTGGCCCCACCTGGGCGAAGTGCTGGCAGCCCATATCTCCCGCATGGTCAGCGAAGGACGCCAGATCCTGATTTTCATCACCTACCATTTCTCCCGCGGCGACGCCCACCGGGGCTGTGCAGGGTTCGGTTACAACACCGCCGCAGCCCTCGAGCACTGCCGCGCCATCAAACGCCAGGCCGAGCAGATCTTCGGCGAGCGCCACGGTACGGTCTATCCCATCATCTGCGGCTTCGAAACCGATGAAGACGCGCTGCTGCTCCACGGCTGTGCCGGGGAGATCCTTGACCTGGCCACCCTCACCCCGGCCGACGCCCCTTCCCTCGGCCAGCGCCTCACCAGCCTCTGTCCGGACATGCCCGAACAGATCAAGAGCGACCTGCTCCCCCTGTTGCAGGGGAACCTGCAGTGGATTGCCCAGGTGCGTACCACCTGCCGTCTCCTCGACATCGAGCATCGGGAGTGGATGATCTGCCTGGGCCGGGGCTTCGACTTCCTCCACACCCCCAACCTTGCCCTGATCATCGGCCCCTACAGCCCCGACCTCGCCGATCCCATCCGCAAAGCGGCCGGCATTATCGAGGCCAACATGCAGGCAGGACGGATTCCCGATGATGGTTTCCTGCTGTTCGCATCGGTCCCCTACGACGAGATTGGTATGGACCAGGCCCGGGCCGAGCTCAAGTCACGCTTTCTCGCCGGTTTCGCCGCCGACGTGATCCGTGCCGAGTTCCCTCAACTGGCCGAGCGGATGTTCACTCAGGTTGCCGTCATCTCCTGGCGTTCCCGAGCACTGGTACTTCTGTAACAAGGCGGAGCAGCTCCCCCGATACAGCAAGCCTCCCTGCCTCAGGGACATATAAGGGACATTGCTAATCCGCTTGGGAGCCCACAAGGGGACGCTGCTTGCTATTTTTCTATGGGGAAAACTGGGGGCACTCCCCGTATTTTTCGTTGTCGCCAGTCAATTCTGAGAGACAGAAAAGGATCAGGTCCTGAAGCGACCCATCAGGACGGACAGCTCGTCGGCCAGTTCGTCGAGCCGCCGGGCGGATTCAGCCACATTCCGGGAGCTGTCGGAATCCTCCGCGGCCAAGTGGCTGATGCTGGCGATTGATTGCGTAATCTGATTGGTGGTCGCGCTCTGCTCTTCAGAGGCGGTCGCTATCTGGCCGACCTGGGAGGAAACGGCGTCGATCCTCCCTATAATCGTGTCCATGACCTGCATCGCCTCTTCGGCAACGGCCACGCCGGACTTCACATCCGCCACGCTCCGCTGCATGGCATTCACCGCCGACCCCGTTTCATCGAGTACCGTCCGGATGATATCCTTGATCTCATGGGCCGACGTGGAGCACCGCTCGGCCAGTCCCCGCACCTCATCGGCAACAACGGCGAACCCCCGCCCCTGATCCCCTGCCCGTGCCGCCTCGATTGCCGCATTGAGCGCCAGCAGGTTGGTCTGGTCGGCAATATCCTCGATGGAGGTGATGATTGTCGCGATCTGGTCGGTGGACGCCCCAAGCTTGTTGACGATGATGGATGTCTCCACGACCTCCTCCGAAATCTTGCGCATGGTGGTTACGGTGCTGTCCATGACGCTCCGTCCGGACGCCGTCATCGTTGCCGCGCCGGATGCGTTCTCCGCCGCGATCTGACAGTTGTAGGCGATATCGTGGGAGGTGGCCGACATCTGCTCGCTGGACGTGGCGATGCCGTCGGCCTCCTGCGCCAGCCGGCCCGAGGTGGAAACCATTTTCGATGAGAGCCCCGTCAGTCCGTCCGCGGCCGACGAAACCTCCGAAGCCCGGGAGGAAATGGTCACCACGGTCGTATGCAGCTTTCCGACAAACTGGTTGAACCAGTGGGCCAACTCGGCAAACTCATCCTTGCCGCTCTCGTCGAGCCGCTTGGTCAGGTCTCCCTCCCCTTCGGCTATGTCGCGGACCATGGTTGTCACACCTGAAAGGGACCGGGTGATGCGAACGATGGTGTACCAGAGCGGAATGGCCGACAGGACGGCAATGATGATGGATAGGGTGATGATGGTTGCCGTCATCCTCCGGGCGGCGGCATTGGTCTTCTCAACCATCTGCTGCTGCCCGATGGCGGTGGTGCGCACCAGTTCCTCGCCGGTTTTCAGTTCGCGGTTTGCCGCATCCTTCACCATGGCGAGAGCCTTCTTCGCCTTGTCGTTGTTCTCGATGATCTTCAACTGGGCCGCAACAATCCGGTCCACCGACGCAGCCGCGCCACGAACGGACGCGGTAGCCGCATCGATATTCCTCAGCGCGGCGGTCTGCCTGATCTGGGTCAGCTCTTTGCGGGCCGTGGCCGCATTGCCGGAAATCTGGTTGAAGACCGACCGGATCTCGGCAGCCGCGGTATCGGCATCCTTGGTCGTCTCGCTCAGCATGAGGGAGCGGACCTTTGCGTCAAGGGTTTTGGAGGCGAGGCTGATGCCGTTTACCGCCGCATCGATGCCGGAAATGCGCTGGCTTGAGGCCAGGACCCCCTCCACATCCTTGCGGTTCTGCTCGACACGCTTTTCGATGCGGGCGGTTGCGGTATTGAGCTTGATGGCGAGATCCATCAGCTCGCTGTTGATCTGGCGTCTTTCCTCCGAGAACTTGCCATCCGTATCCTTGCCGCCCAGGGCAGCCTGCTTCAGGGCCACCAGGCCGGTTTCGGGCCTGACGAAGCGCTGGTTGATATCGCTGACCGCCTTTTTGACCGCCACCACCGTTTCATCGTTGACGTTGATCTCCTGGATCGCAGTCACCGTGTTCTTCATCTTCGACTTGTTGGCAAAGATCTCCGTCGAGCCCTTGGCTATTTCGAGATCCTTCAGCACCACCTGAACGTCCTTCAGCTTGATGACAAGCTCCTTCACCTGTTGGGCGGCGGAAACCATCTGGGTGGACGACGTGAAGGAACTGGCAACCATTTTGGAGCTTGACGCCGTAAGGTTCTGCATGTCACGCCGCACATTGCCCAGAACCCGCTCCACATTCTGGATGTCCGCCTCGACTTTCCGCGACTCTTCCTGAAAATTTCCGATGCTTTCGATGCGTGCCTGGGTGGCGGTCTTCACGTCCTCATAGACCTTGTCGATGACCGTAACGTCTATGGAACCGCCATGGGCGGCATCAAGGGCCTTGATGCCATCCAGGGCGGACCTGAGGTTCTTCAGTCGATCATCGGCGGCAGCCGACAGCTCTGCCACTTCCCGCTTGTCTGTGGCGACACCGAGGCGGAGCAGCACCCCGGTAAGCGACTCGATGGAGCGCTGCAGCTCAGTGGTCTTGATCTGGAGGGGGGTGGAGCGGTCGGTAAGCTGGGAGATGATACCGCGGATGTCGTAGATCGAATAGACACTGACGGCTGCCAGCATCGCAAGACCGGCAAGCATGACAGCAGCGCTCGCATAGAGCCAGGTTCTGGTTTTCACGTGCAGCTCCTATTTCTTGTAGATGCCGCAGCCGAGAACCATGTCGCCAGCCATCTCGAAATAAGAGGTTTTCTGCTCTTCCACCTTGGACTTGGGATTTATGATCGTATAGTCGACCCAACCCGAGCCTTCCTTCTTCGCCCGCTCAATGATTTCCTTGCGGAATTTCTTCCCCTTGGAATCGGGCACCTCCAGCACATTCTGGCCGATCTTGTCGGGAGCGGTTGCATTGGCAATCAGGGTGCCGTTCACGTCATACGCGAACACATACAGTGTCCCCTTCACGAACTGCCCCTTGGAGTCATTGAGCGCGTCAAGGGCTTTCTCAAGGCCGTTCGCCTTGTAGAATGCGGCGGCCTCCTTCACCATCTTCACCGCTTCATCCTTGTCATCGGCCAGTGCCACCGAAACGGATGTAACCAGGGCGAGGCCCACAACAAAACACCCCAAAAGCGCAGCCAAATACTTCTTCATGATCGTTCCTCCTTACCTTCTCGTTTATTGACCAAACTGGTCACATCTTCACTTAAAGGTATCGACCATGCCCGGGAAAACTTGAATGCAAATCCATGATAAACAGAAAATGTAACATTGAGTTCGCACGCGTAAAATCGAAGTCGCATGCCGGACAAAAAAAAAGGCCGCATCCGAAGATGCGGCCTTTTTTCTTGTACAGAAGTAACGAATTACTTCGCGGCGGGAGCAGCCGGGGCAGCGGCCGGAGCGGCCTCTTCCTTCTTCTCGGCTTTCTTGGCCTTCTTAGCCTTCTTAGCCTTCTTGGCCGGCTTTGCAGCAGGCGTCGCCTCTTCCTTGGCTACCGGCGGGTGGCCGGCCGGCAGGGCGGGGGCAGCGGCGGGATCAGCGGCGAAAACCACACCGGCGAAGGCAACGGCTACGAGGCTGGCAACGATGGCGGAAAGAACTTTTTTCATGGTGATTCTCCTTTGGTTGGTGGAACATTTCGTCTTGCTCTGCCACTCATAGAGCAGCTATCGTGCCACGATCAACACAAAAAATAACCAGCTGGAATAAATAGCTTTTTCCCGCCACACCATAACACCACGGGCCGCCTCGGCCACCCCAAAGCATCAATCCCGCACCCCAAATAGGGCAACGGAAAAACCGGACATCAATAGATGGCGTAGTTGGCAGGATCGGCGAAGATCTCCCGCAGGAGCAGGTTATTGAGGTGGTGACCGGTCTTGTGGGCCTCCACCTTGCCGAGGATCCGGTAACCGCAGGTGAAGAGGTCGCCGATGAGGTCGAGGATCTTGTGGTTCACCAGTTCCTTGCGGTAGCGCAGTCCCTGGGGGTTGATGATGTCGTCCTCGCCGATGACCACGGCGTTGTCGAGGGAGCCTCCCTTGGCGAGGCCGGCCTTGCGGATCGCCTCGATCTCCTCGTGCAGGACAAAGGTGCGGGAATTGATGATGGTGACGGCGTTCTCCACGTCCATGACCCGCTTCCTCTGGCGCCCCACCGGCGGCCGGAACTCGATGGTCATGGTAATGTCGAGGGTGTTGAGGGGCTTCACCCGCACCCAGGCGTCGCCGTGGCTCGACTCCACCGGACGGAGCACCTTCAGGTAGACCCCGGTCTCCGGGAACTCGTAGACCCCGGCCCGCCAGATCTCGTGGTAGAACTCCCAGGCGGAGCCGTCCATGATCGGCACCTCGGGACCGTCGATGTAGACCAGGCAGTTGGTTACCCCGGTGAAATAGAAGGCCGCCATCAGGTGCTCGATGGTGGCGACCGATGCCCCCTCCGCGGCGACCTGGGTGGAGAGGCGGGTGTCGGCCACCATGTCGTAGCGGGCGGGGATCAACTTCCCCCCCGCGACGAAGGCGATTCCCGGCTCCCGCCGGGGAAGAAATTCCAGCGTCACCGTCCGCCCCGTGTGGAGTCCGATGCCGCTCATGCGGAAAATCCGGTTAATGGTAGTCTGACGTTTGATCATGGCCCATGGGTATCACAAATCGGCGAAAGGCAAAAGCATTAAACCTGGCAGGCGGTTGAAAAACGTCGTGAGGAGGCCGGGATGCACGACGCAAGCGAGCGAAAAAGCGAGGCGTACCCGTCGGTACGTTGAGCTTTTGAGCGAGCGGCAACACCGCAGACCGGCCCCGCAATAGTTTTTCAACAGCCTGCTATAGCCTCTCCTCGATCCGCTCGCACAAAGTCCGCAGCACCTTGATCCGGGCGTACTGCTTGTCCTCCGCCTCCACCAGTGTCCAGGGGGCGATCTCGGTGCTTGTCCTGTCAATCATGTCGCATACCGCCGCTTCGTACGCATCCCATTTCTCCCGGTTGCGCCAGTCCTCGTCGGTGATCTTGAACCGCTTGAAGCCGGTCTCCCCGCGCTCCTGAAAGCGCCGGAGCTGCTCCTCCGGGCTGATGGCAAGCCAGAACTTGGCGACGACGATCCGGTTGTCCACCATCTGCTCCTCGAAATCATTGATCTCACTGTAGGCCCGCATCCAGTCCGCCTCCGGGCAGAACCCCTCCACCCGCTCCACCAGGACCCGCCCGTACCAGGACCGATCGAAGACCGTCACCCTCCCCACCCGCGGCACACTGCGCCAGAACCGCCAGAGGTACGGCTGGGCCCGCTCCTCATCGGTGGGGGCGGCGGTCTGTACCACCCGGTAGACCTTGGCGTCCAGGGCCTGGGTCACCCGCCGGATGGCTCCCCCCTTTCCCGCAGCGTCGGAACCTTCGAAAACCGCCACCACGGCACGTTTGGCGAATCTGGGATGACGGACCAGGAGATTCAGCCTCCCCTGCAGTTCCTCCAGCTCATCCTGGTAGCGCTTCTTGCCGATCTTTTTCGTGAGGTCCAGGGTGCGGAGGATCTGCACCCCGTTGGTGGCGGGGGTGGCGGGAAGGACCGTGCGGAGGTTGCAGGGACCGTCGGGGAAATCGAGCCGACGGCGAAGTGCTTCAACGATAACCTTTCCCACCGTGAGAGAACGATAGTTCGGGTCCGCGCCGGAGAGCACCGTCCAGGGAGCCTCGGCGGTGCTGGTCTGGCGGAGCACATGCTCGGCCACGCCGTGGAAGCGATCGTAGATCTTGAAATTGCGCCAGTCCCGCGTAGTGACCCGCCAGCGGGTCTTGGGATTGGCTTCGAGGCTCTTCAGGCGGAGGCGCTGCTGCTCTTTGGAAAGGTGGAGCCAGAACTTGAGGACCAGCGCCCCCTCGTCGACCAGCATCCGCTCGAAACGCCTGATCCGCTCCAGGGCCTGGTCAAGCTTCGCCAGCTTCGTCTCCCCCTCCATATGCTCGGCAATGGGGGCACTGTACCAGGAGCCGAAGAATATGCCGATCTTCCCCTTCGGCGGCAGCGACCGCCAGAAGCGCCACATGGGGGGGCGTCCCCGCTCTTCGTCGGAGGGATCGCCGGGGGCGTTGGTCTCCACGTCCCGGGGGTCCAGCCACCCGTTCAGGAGGTTGACCGTCTCCCCCTTGCCGGCCCCATCGACTCCGCTGATCAGAATAACGACCGGGAACCGCCGCGACTGGAGGAGATCGAATTGGGCGTCCAGCAGCGCTTCCCGCAATGCCGGCACCTGAGCCTTGAATGTTTTCTTGTCGATTGCATGGTCGAGCTCGGCCGATTCGAACATCCCTGTCCCCCCCCCTGGCTACCCCTGGTAGACCGACTTGTCGAAAGCCAGCATCGGGATGAAGATAAAGCCCAGGAAAAGGAGGCCCAAGCCGTAGAGGACCCCCTTGCCGAACCGTGCCGCCAGGGCGATGTAGACGAGGATGCTGATGATGATCCCCACCACCGGCACGAACATGAGCAGGAACCACCACCATGGCTTGCCGGCAATTTTCACCAGCACGAAGAGGTTGTAGATGGGGATGAGGCTCGCCCACCCCGGCTCCCCGGCCTTTTCGTAGATCTTCCAGAACGAGACCAGGAGAACGAGGACGACGAGGATCATGCCGATCACAAAACTGGTGCCGAACATGGAACCGATCATGGCTATCGCCGGCGGTACCGGAGGAATCGGCGGTTGAGGTGTCGGAATGGCCTGGGGAGGTTCGGGCGACGGCCCAGGCTTGGCCTCGACAGGCTGGGGAGGGGCCGGCTGGGGCTCTGTCTCGGCAACGGGCGGGCTATTTCGCGGGGAAGGTGCCCCCGGGGCAGGCATGGCAGCAGGTTGCGGCACCGACGCGACAGGAGCGGCAGCTTGTCCTGCCTCTACAGCGGGGGCATTGTCAGGGTCCGCGACCGCCTTCTTCGCGGTCTTGACGGCTTTCTTCCTGGACACGGGGAAGGTGCGCTTCAGGTCCACCTCGTCGGCGGCCAGTTCAACCACAGTGTCCCGGTTAACGACGACGATCACCTGTCCGCCTTTTTTCGCCACCGACTGACATTCAATGACACTGCCGTCCTTCAGATGGACAAGCCGCGGCGCCGCCAGGGCCGACGCAAGAAGAACCATAACCATCAGCACAGCCGGCACAATACACCGTATGACGCTTTTCACTGTCCACCCCCTGGCACCGGACTGGCCGGCAGATCGGGAAGAAGCTCCCGTGCAGAGTAACGCAAAGCACGAAACATGCCGGAGTAAACAGTTGAGGGATATCCGGGACATCTCCCCTCCCCACCACCCTGATCCGTAGCGGGTCGCCTTTTCCCGAACCGAAACGATCCAGCGTAAACAGGTTCGGGTCAACGTTCTTTCAGCTTCACCCTGCGCAGCACATCCGCGATATCCTCAACCCTGTAAGGCTTTTCGATTGCGGCGCAAAAACCGTATTCACCGCAGTTCGCCATGACCGGATCATCCGAATAGCCACTAGACACGATCAGACAGGCTTCAGGATCAAAGGCCCGGATGCGCCGGGCGGCCTCTATTCCTCCCATGCCACCGGGGATCGTAAGATCCATGATGACCAGCGTAAAGGGTGCGCCCCTCTCCCTGGCCGACGCGTAGAGGGAAATCGCTTCATCGCCGTTGACGCACGTCGTCACGGCGTATCCCAAGCGCTTCAGTGTCAGGCACGCCAGGTCCCTGACCATGTCATCATCGTCCATCACCAGGATGGAACCACCCCTGAAACCGGCGTCAGCAGGTACACCTTCGGAACTCTGATCTGAATATGCTTTACCGAGGGAAGGAAGATAGATGGTGAACGTCGAGCCCTTGCCGACGGCAGACTCGACGACGATCTGTCCACCGTGCCTGGTGACAATGGCGTGTGTTGAGGCAAGGCCGAGCCCCGTTCCTCCCTCCTTGGTGGTGAAGTAGGGATCGAATATCTTCGACCGATCGGCTTCAGGGATGCCGCGGCCTTCATCGTTAAATGAGAGCTTCACATAGTCCCCTGCCGGAAGGCCGGGATTGCTGTCCCTGTTCAGGACGACATTCTCGCCATGAACGGTAAGTTTCCCTCCACCGGGCATCGCATGGGCCGCATTGATTATAATGTTATGGAATGACTGACTGATCTGCCCTTCGTCAGCCTCCACGGCATGGAGAGGGGTTGGGAAATCGACAACGGCTTGCACGTTTGTCCCGCTCAGCGCCAGTGAAACAGCCTCATCAACGATCTGCCGCAACGAAACCACCTTCTTGACCGGTTGCCCCCCCTTTGCAAATACCAGCAGTTGCCTGGCCAGTTCCGCAGCTCTCTGGACAGCCTTTTCAGCCCGCGCGAGAGGAGGGTACGCAGCGTGCGATTCGTCGATATCCATCCGGGCAAAGGAGATGTTGCCCATTATGGCAGTGAGGATATTGTTGAAGTCATGGGCGATGCCTCCCGCGAGAACCGCGAGGGATTCCAGTTTCTGACTCTTGAGAAATTCGGCCTGCATCATGCGCTGCTCGGTGACGTCGCGGGCCAGGAAGCAGAGGTACTGTATCCCTTCCAGGGTAATCGGAATAAGGAACATGACCGCGTGCCGGCTGGCTCCCGACTTGATGGTCAGGGTAAAGTCGAAGTCTTCGAGGTGACCCTTTTCTCCGACGATCTCGATGGCCCTCGCTCGAGTGTCACGGTCCCACAGCCCCAGATCAAGCGATGAGCGGCCAACGACCTCATCCTTTTTCCAGCCGGTGCAGCGTTCGAACCCCCTGTTGACTTCGACAAAACATCCGTCGGCAAGTCGCGTAATACCAACCATATCCGGCATCAACTCGAAAATGTTCGCGTATTTCTGTTCCGATATCCGCAGCTCCTCCTCAGCCTGCGTGCGCTCGGCAATTTCCGCGTGCAATCGGAGGTTGAGGCGCCGAAAGGTGAGCATCATGCTCGCCAGAACGGCGATAATGGCGCCGGAAACCAGGATCGTGAGGAGCAACGCACGGTAGTCCTTGGGCGTCTTGGGATGGTAGATGATGGCTGACGGATCAGATCCCGGCGGAAGCATGCCGAGCCCGGTAAAGATCTCGCTGATCTGCTGCCAGCGTGACGGGCTCTGATAGCCGAGTTCCACCAGATCAGGCTGAATCAGCGTCTCCATCTGATTGGCCTCGAACAGCAACCAGTCCCTGTTCTTTTCCCTGGAGTACTTGGCAAGGACCAGGTCGGCTATTTCCGCCTTGTTGCTGAGCGCATACCGCCAGCCGCGGAGGGTGGCCTCGCGGAAGGCCTTGACGAATTCCGGCCTCTCATCGACCAGCTTGCGGGTCGTGAAAAAATTGTCGCCATAGAAGTCAATCCCGTAGGTCAGGGGTGAAAACGTCAGGTACGCCTCTCCCGCCTGCTCAAGGATAAACGGCTCATTGAAACTGTACGCTATCATCACCTCGGCTTTGCCGTTGATCAGGTCCCGAGGATCTCCCTGGTGTGGAACCTGAACTATAGCGTTCTCATCGATCCCGTTCTTTTTGAGCAGGGCGAGCATATCGCCGTGCTGGTTCGAGTACATGAACTTCCGGCCGGCCATGTCGGCAATCGAGCGGATACCGGTTTTCCGCGGCGTGAGGAAAACGGCGGGAGAGTGCTGGAATATCTGGCCCAGCACAACCAGATCCCGACCTTTGGCGCGATGCAGCAGGAGTGCCGACGTGCCGACGCCGAAGTCTGCCTTCCCTTCGGACACCTGCTTTTCGACCTCCACATTGGGTCCACCTTCAACGATGGTGACATCCAGCCCCGCTTCCCGATAAAAACCTTTTTCGAGGGCGGCGTAGTACCCGGCAAACTGGAAATGGTGCAACCATTTCAGCTGCACGGTGGCCTTCTGCAACGCATGGGCAGGCTGGACGGAGGACAGTGCCAGAAGACAACAAAGAACGGCAAGAACATGCTTGCACAGGCGGGAGGCTACGGGATGTGACATGACCTTCCTCCTCGGCAGGAAAGAATGGTGAGCAGTGGATCAAATTTACAGATACTTGCCTCGGGCAATGAGTATACATCACGTTTTCAGTTACATGGCACCCTTTCTTCGACCATGATTCATACCGGATGCGACACGAAAAGTTGTCGCCGGCCCATCTCCCCGGAGACACCGCACGTGATCCTCTGTCTGTCACTCACTCCCGATCTATCGGCAGGGTAAAGAAGAAAGTCGCTCCCTTGTCTGGCTCGCTCTCGGCCCAGATCCTCCCGCCATGGCGGAGAATGATCCGCTGGACCGTTGCAAGGCCGACGCCGGTCCCCTTGAATCCGATGCTGGAGCGAAGGCGCTGGAACGGCTTGAAGAGCGCGTCGGCATCGTTCATGTCGAACCCCACGCCATTATCCCGAACAAAGTAAACGGTTTCCCCGTTCTGCTCGATGGCGCCAACGTCGATGCAAGCCCCGGAGGTTTCGCCGGTGTACTTCCACGCATTCCCCAGCAGGTTGTTAATGGCTGAGTGCATGAGTTGCGGATCCCCCCAGGCGCAAAGCCCGGGTTCGATGGCAGTTTCCACCCGGCGCTCCGGCTCGGACATCTGCAGCCTCAACAAAACCTCCCGGGCAAGGGTGCTGATATCGAGCCGCTCCCGGGTCATCTCTTTTCCCGAAACCTGGGAGAGGAGCAGCATCGCCTCAATGAGTTCCACCATCTTTTCTGTTCCATCGAGGATGACATCGACGAGCATGGCGTCGGTTTCATCGAGGCGGTCGCCGCTTCGCTCCTTGATCATCTGGGCCGAGAGGCTCATGTACCCGATGAGCGATCGAAGATCGTGGGAAAGGGAATAGCTGAAAGCCTCCAGCTCCCGGTTGGCGGCTTCGAGCTCTGCGGCCCGCCGTCCCAGGCTCGTGTTGAGCACTTCGATCCGCTCAGCCGAGCGCTTGCGCTCGGAGATGTCGGTCACCATGGATATGAGGCATGGCTCGCCGTTCACCTCGAAGGTTTCTGACGAGAAAAGGGCGGGGAAAATCCTTCCCGAGCGGTGCCGGAAGTTGACCTCAAGGTCGCGGACCGCTCCCTGATCCCGTAGCAGGCTGAGCGCCCACAGCCGTTCAGCCGGATTCTGCCAGATGTTGAGCTCACGGGAGGTGCGTCCCACCACCTCGTCGCGGCTATAGCCGAAGGCTCGTTCGAACGCCTCATTAATCTCGATGAACCTGCCGTCCGACAGAATTGAGATGCCGAGCATGACCGGAGAGGTGCGAAACGCCTTGGAGAACTTCTCCTCCGACTCCCGAAGCGCCTCCTCTGCCCTCCGACGCTCCGTGATGTCCAGGAACGTCACCACCGCACCGACCATCTGCTCATCCCTTTTCACCGGATAGGACCAGTATTCGACGGGAAAAGAGGTGCCGTCGGCCCGCCAGAACACCTCGTCGCCGACATGAACGCCTTCCCCGCGAAGGAACGCCTGTTTCACCCTGCACTCCTCGATGGGGAGCGGTGTCCCGTCGGACCGGGAGTGATGAAACAGGTCATGGGTGGTCTTCCCCAAAAGTTCCTTTTCATCGGAATAGCCGAGCATCCGCAGGCACGCCGGATTGGTGAAGATGCAACGGCCCTCCAGATCGAGGCCGTAAATCGCCTCGGCCGCGGAATTCAGGAGCATCCGCACCTGGGCCTCCCGCTCCTGCAGCGCCTGTTCCGCCTCCCGCTCCCGCAGGGTAGCAAGCCCCATGTCAGCGATGAGACTGACAAAACTCTCATAGTAGTCCATGGTGCGGCGGACCTTGTCGCGACTTACCACGGGAACGCGCTGCAGAGCCGCCAGGTAGCGGTCTTCGTCGAAGCCGAACTGTCGCGCCTGGCTACGGAAAAATTCAATATCGGGTTTTTCTCCCTCGTAGAAGAACTGGCCAATGAACAGGGTGGCAACGTGCTCGCCGGCGATGACAATCGGCATCCCCACATCCCAGAGGCCGTTCTTGCACTTGTACTCCACGGAGTGCTCACTGCCGAGGTGCTCAGTGATATAGGCATTACTTTCCCGGCAGCGCAGTTCAGATTCTGGATGCACCCGATGGAAATCGACACAGATCTCCTGCCATCCAGCCTCTATAAGGATGTTCCCGTCCGGATCGACGATTCCTACGGCTATATCGGCCGTGGCATTGAACTGCTCAACCAGTTTCCGCAGCCGGTTTATATCAACAAGGTCTTCGAACCTGTAGGGCATCCCTGCCTCCTCACACAGTCTGAAAGTTCCGACGGACCCGAACCGGCGTCAATGTCAGGTGCTCCTGCTACTTCGGCAGCCACAGTTCCACGGAGCCGTCCTCGGCCTCGTGGGTCCGAATATCGTGCTGCCAGACCCCCCTGTCGCGGCGGGCGATGACCTCGCTCCTGGTCTTCCTGATCTTTCGCACGGAGACGGAGAAATCCCGTGAGTCGAGGTAAATGACCCGCCCCAGTTCCCCCCCCAGGTCGGAAGCCACGAGCGGTATCCCCTCGTTCTTGAGAAAATCGCGGATGAAGGCACAGTTGACGCTGCCGACGCAGGAAAAGTTCCCCGCATCCTCTGCGCCGGTAATGATGGAGGCGCCGCCGAAGGCCTTGGCGCGCAGGTTCTCGCGCCGGGCGCCGTGGCGCAAAAGGGAGTTGATGAGGAGTTCCATGGAGTGGATGCCGTAACGGCCCGCCTCGGTGATGCTGTAGGGCATCTCCCGGGCGTAGCGGTGGTTGCTGAGCATGAAGTGGTTCATGCCGATCAACCCCTCATGGGGATCGAAGAGGCAGGCAGCCACGCAGGAACCGAGGAGAGTGGTGATGACGATATCGTTTCGGCTGACGAGATACTCGCCGGGGGCGACGCGGGCGATTCTCCGTCCGGGAAAGGGGTGGCGGGACATGAACGAGAAGGGCCTAGTCCGCGGCGTTGGCTGTCGGCAGCGGGCTTTCAACGGGGGTTGCGGGTTGGGCAACGATGACCCGACTGGCATTGATGTAACGCATGGCGGTGCCTCCAGACAGAATACTCACTGCCTGTATACACACACCGCCATGTCACTTCAAGCAAATACCGTTCCGGTTAAACTATTTGCAGCCGCAGGACGACTTCGTGCACGACGTCTTGCAGGCGAGATCCTCCCTGCTGTCCCCACCGACCGCATTGAAACGGTCCATGGCGGCCCGCGGGATGAACCACTCGCCATCCACCATCTCCCCCTCCAGCGTCCCCTGTTTCACCAGCATGAGCAGCCGCAGATGGGTGCTGCCCATCTCCCTGGCCGCATCCATGATAGGTACGAGTTCCGTCGTTGCCATGTGTTCCTCCTCTGAGCGGTAGTTGGTGCCGTCCTCCAACTTTCACGACATGTGCCAAATACCCGACTGGCCGGGTCACCCCACCGGAAACCGCCCTGACAGGGGATTGCCCGATACGGCCTCTGTTTCCAGTTCCCGCACCGGCGGCCGAATGCCGAAAGGCTGTGCAGCGCCGCCCGCACAACGGGCACGGCCGTTTGCCCGAGGATGATTATGCTGTAAAATTGCAGGTGAAAGGAGGGTTCGCCATGGCGCAGTTCGATTTCGCCGCCTACCGTGACAGGATAGCCGATATGGTGGAAAGGCACCTTGCGGAGCCAGGCGGCATTGCCGCGGTGCGCGCCGCCATGGCACAGGTTCAGGCATGGGCGGAACAGACCCTTGCCCGGGAGATTTCGGAACAGCAGCGGAGGGAGTTGGCATGCGGTCCGGGCTGCGCCCATTGCTGCAGGGTAACTGTTACAGTCCTCATCCCCGAGGCCCTGGCGATAGCTGCCCACCTGAGGGATTCCTTCGGTCCCGAAGGGGCGGAACGCTGGCGGCTCACCCTGGGCGAGACGGCACGCGCCGTGCGCTGGATGGACGACGCCGACCGGGTGCGTGCGGATATCCCCTGCCCGTTCCTGGACGAGAAGAACCACTGCGTCATCCACCCGCTGCGCCCCCTCACCTGCCGCGCCCTCACCTCCACTGACCCCGCACGCTGCCGCAGCGCCCTCGACGCGCTCGCCTCAGGGAGGGAGGAACCGTTGCTGACAAACCTCTTCCAGAAATTCCTGATGGAAATGACCTTCCGAGGCATCGCCGACGGCCTGGAACGACGGGGGCTCGACACCATGGGGCGGGAGCTGTGCCGGGCCGTCGCCCACAGCCTCGAATCGCCCACCCTGGTCAACGAGTTTCTTGCGGGAAGGCGCACCCTGTTCCCGGAATGATTGCAACGGCTTCCGACATAAACAATACCCCGGGCTGAGAGGGCACCGGGGCTTCATACCAATACTGCGCAGGCGGGGTCAGTTGACCTGCGCCCGTTGACGGTTCAGCTATTTTTTATCCAGATACTCGCGGCGCTGCTCCGGCGTCATGGTCCGGTAGCGCTCCCGAAGCTCTCGCCGCTCCTCCCGGCCCATCCCTCGCCACTTCTCCCGCAGTGCCTGGCGCTCCTCGGGGGGGAGACTCTGGAACCAGCGGAACTTCTGACGTATCCGCTCCTGCTGCTCCAGAGGCAGGGTTTGGAATTCATCGTAACGCTTCCGGATACGCTCCCGCTGCTCAGGAAGAAGTTCACGCCAGCGCCGGAAATGCTCGCCAGCTTCCTTGCGCTCCTCGGGCGACATGTTCCGCCACCGCTCGGCCCCGCGCCGAAGCCGTTCCTGCCGCTCAGGAGGAAGCGTATTCCAGCGCTCCTCGAAGGGCTTCAGAACCTGCCGCTCCTCGGGGGGGAGTCGCTCCCACGGCGTGCCGGGAGCCTCTCCCCAGGCGGGAGAGGCGGCCATAGCCAGCCACATCACCACCACTGCCATCCGCCGTTTCGTCATCGGTTCAATCCTTTCCCCTTCTCCTGCTTCGCCTGACCTTTGTCAACGCGCCAGCATGACAGGGATCAATTGCCGTTTTCCCGGTCAGCCAGCCAACGGTAGAACTCCAGGTCTTCATAGAGCTGCACCTGCTCCTGTGCCGCAACGATC
Source organism: Desulfuromonadales bacterium (assembly GCA_003712145.1). GTDB lineage: Bacteria > Desulfobacterota > Desulfuromonadia > Geobacterales > Geobacteraceae > Geobacter. Next base: position 19,689 of record RHLS01000043.1, read on the forward strand.
TCGATATCGTCCATGGTAGCAACGGCACTCTGTCGCCGGTAATCGGTTATCCAAAGGCTCACGGCAACAACCGCGGCAACCGCCGTGGCAAGACCTCCCACGGTAACCCAGCGGGGAACGCGCAGCCAGCCCCGCTTCCGTTCGGCCGCCTCCAGGGCATCGAGCCTGGCCTGGCGCAGCCGCGCCACCGTCCGGTCATCGAGCGATTCGACTCTGGCATCCAGATGCTCTTTCACGGCCCCCATGAGCCGCTGGTCACGTTCGTCGTTTGTAATCATGGTGTGTACTCCTCAAGCAGCTCGCGCATCCGGTGGACCGCCCGCGAGAAGTGGGTCTTCACGCTCCCCTCCGAGCATCCCATGGCAAAGGCGGTGCCCGCCACGTCGAGCCCTTCCCATGCCCGCAGGAGAAACGCCTGCTGCTGGCGCAGGGGGAGTTCCCGCAGGGCTCGCTCAATGGCCTCGCCAAGGTCCTTGCGCAGGAGGCTGACCGCCGGGTCGGGAGAAGAACTGTCCGCCACTTTCTCCAGCGGGTCTTCACGCTCCTCGCCCAATGACCCGCCGCCGAACCAGCTCCTCAGACGGTTACGGACACTTGAGCGGCGATGCCAGTCGATGATCCGGTTCTGGAGAGTCCGGTGGAAGAGGGGTGCCCACTCGTCTTCGGGCTTTCCGGCATAGCGGGTCACGAAGGCAAGCATGGCATCCTGCACGATGTCGAGGGCTTCATCCTCGTCCGATGCAGCCAATCTGGCCATACGGAACGCCCTCCGCTCAACGCTTCCCAGGAAGCGGTTCAGTGCCTCTGTTGTCTCCAGGACTCTCTCCCCTCGCCACGTGCCGCCCGAGCGCAACGGCATACTTTTCACAGGGGAAAACGCACACCCTGCCCTGTTGGTTGACACGGTTCGCTCACCCAAAACATCAAACGCGGAGACACCGCACAGAGTACACCGGATTGACTTTTCCCGGCCACATTCTAGACTTTGAGTGCGTATCCGCATACCACCTTATCACGGGAGGAATCATGGACAGAAGAACCTTTCTGAAGACCGCGGCGGCTGGAGCCGTGGCGGCGGGAATCGGCCGGGAGGCCCTGGCCACCGAGAAGTATTTCCCCGTCAAGGCCGACCAGAGCCTCTTCGCCACCATCAATCGCGCCAAGGACCCGGCGAAGAAAAACCCCCTGGAGCAGAAGCACGTGCCGGTCATCAAGGCGCCGGCCACAGTAAAAGCGGGCGAGCCGTTCACCGTGGAGGTGACGGTGGGCGAGGTGGTCCACCCCATGGGACCAACCCACTGGATCCAGTCCATCGAACTGAACGTGGGGAACGAGCCGGCCGGCCGGGTGGACATCCAGCCCCGAGGCTTCCTGAACCCGAAGGTCACCTTTACCGTGGTTATCCCCAAGGACGCGGCGCCGGCCGGCAAGGTGACACTCATGGCCCACGAGCGGTGCAACCTCCACGGCTACTGGGAAGAAAGCCTTGACTTGACGGTGGCATAGGGGGCTCGAATGCAGACTGACATGAATTTCTATGTGAAGCTGGTGGGAATATCCTCGTTCCTGGAACAGCAGGCAAACCTCGACGACAGCCTCAACGAGTTCGTCGCCATGGCGGCGAACATACTCAACACCGAAAACTGCTCCATTATGCTCTTCCGTGAAGGGGAGGAACCGGGGGACTTCAGGCTTCGGGTCTTCGCCCAGACCGGGAACCTTCCGGACAATGCACTGCAGGAGGCGGCAAAGGTGAGCGAGGGAATAGCCGGCCGGGTGGCTGCCACGGGGCAGGCGCTGCTGGTTGAAGATATCACCCGCTCTCCCTACCTCCCGCTGGCCCGGGCGCCGGAGGGTCCCAGCAAGTGCTTCATGTCGGTACCGGTCATGATCGGCACCAAGGTGGTGGGGGTCATCAACGCGAGCAATCCCCGGGACGGTCGCTGCTTCAACGGCGACGACCTGACGCTCGCCACCTTCATGACGCTGCTGGTGGGGAAATCGATCCAGGTGGTGCAACTGCAGAACATACTCCGCTCCCGCTTCGCCCAGATGGCCATTTCCCGCGACACCAAGAACCTGGTTGCCAGCAAGGTCAACGAGTACTATCAGGACCCGTCACGGCTTGCCAAGATCGCCGCCAAGACCTTCTACCGGGAAATGACCAGGGCCGGCCTCGGCACCGGACACATCCTCAACGCCGCCACGGAGATCGTGGGGCTTCTGGGTGACAGCCTGAAAAAGCACAAGCGGCGGGCCGGTGGAGTGCAAACCAGCGCGACTCCCGACACCGCCCCACCTGCGCCATAGCAACGCGGTACACTGTGCCGGGGTGTCGGTCAGGTTTACAGAACCGAACCATGGCAAACCAAATACAACGCAATTACAACGCATTACAAAATGGATCACGTTATGCATTAAATCTTTATTATCACATCTTGCCGGGGAGTGCGCCATGGACGGCTCGCCTCAGGAACACACGAACACGTACCGCCACCTGCCCTTCCGCCGCCTGTTGCCTGCTTGCCGTGAGGAGTTGCCACGTGATCGGCACCCTGGCACTCGTTCGCTCGCGGACCTGCTCTTCACCCTCCCCACTGTAAGAAAATCCGACCCACTTTTTCCGTTCCCCAAAGCACACTTCCGGTATTCGTTGTCCAACCGGTTTTCGCACCGCTCCGGCAACAGACATGCTCTATCCCCACCCCGCATCCACCCAGCAGGAAAGGAGGAAAACGGATGAAAAACCTGTCGAAAATTCTGACATTGGCAACGGGGGTGTTCCTCTTGTTCGTCTCGACCGCCTCGGCCGTGACGTGCGCCTCGGACACCCTCGGGGCGTACCTGGGTCTGCCGTCAACCGGCTGCAAGGTGGGAGGCGTCATCTTTTCGGGGTTCACCCCCCGGAATGACCTCCTCCAGACCGGCGCCACGCCGCTGGCTCCCGCGGCCATCACCGTCAACCCGGTGAACGGCTCCTTGAATCCGGGGCTTGAGTTCGTCGTCAATCTTGCTGTCGGCCCAGACGAGCCCGGGACACTCCTTCAGGCGGTATTTGGCTTCACCGTCTCCGGCGCCGCGTTCGACGGTGCAACGCTCACCATGGATGGGGCTTCCGCCACCGGCGACGCCGCCGTCACCGTGGTCAAGGAGATTGGTGGATTTTCCCCTCTCATCATCTTCGCCACCGCCCTGGATGCCGACATTCTCGAGCAGCTGACCTTACCGTCCGCCGGGCCGCTTGATGTCATTATGGACATCACGGCCGACGGCGGTTTCGACGGCAACGGCACGAGCACGCTGCGCAGCGCAACGGCCCAATTCCTCATCTCCCAGGCCCAGCCGGGGGTCATTCCCGAACCGTCGACTCTGGCGCTGGTTGCGCTGGGGTTTGCGGGATTCGCGCTCACCCGCAGTCGCCGCCCCAAGCCGTAAACGAACGGTTCAGGATGAACCGTCAGAGGAAGGAGGATATTCATGAAACACCTCACCCTGCTCGGCGTACTCTTCGCCGCCCTGCTGGCGGCTCCATGCCACGGGGCCAACCACCGCGAAGCCCCCATCACGGCGCTGGACCACAAGGCCGACATCACCGACGTCTACGCCTTCCGGAGTTACGGCTCCAATCCCACTGCCGTCACTCTGATCATGTCAGTCGACCCGCTCCTGGAACCGGGCAACGGCCCCAACTGGTTCCCCTTCGACCCGGACATCCTTTACGAGATCAAGGTGGACAACACCAACGATGCCGTGGAGGACATCGTCTTCCAATTCCGCTTTACCACCGAGCAACGCCTGCCGAACCTCTTTCAGGTCTACGCCGGAGCGGGGACAGGAATTACGGCCCCGTCCAACTCGCCAGCGCCGGTGCCGCCGGGCACGCTCATCGTTCCGCCGCAGATTACTGACTTCAACAGTGCCGGCCTCGGCATGCGTCAGAGTTACACCGTCACCATGGTCAAGGGGGGAGTGAGCACCCCTCTCACCAACACAACCGGCGGACCGTTCTTCGCGGTGCCGGCCAACGTCGGTCCCCGTACCATGGATTACGTCCAGCTCTTCAACGCCGGGACCTATTCACTTGCCAACGGAATGAGAGCCTTTGCCGGCACGACCGACGACGCCTTCTGGATCGACCTGGGGGCCACATTCGACACCCTCAACCTCCGCTCCACCGTCGCCCCCGGCGTGCTGTCGCCGTTCCAGGACGCGGCAAACCAGAACTTCGCCAGCGACACGGTATCGGGGTACGCGGTGAACTCCATCGCCATCGAAGTCCCGATATCGATGCTGACCCGCACCGGCGCCATCGAGGCGGCCAGTTCCCCTGCGGCGACCATCGGCGTCTGGGCCACCACCTCGCGGCCACGTCTCACCGTGCGCCGCTCACCCCTGCCCGCGACCAGCTCCGGCGTGTACCACCAGGTGCAGCGGATGGGGAACGCCCTCATCAACGAACTGCTCGTCGGCACCGGCTTCAAGGACCGCTTCAGCATGGACCAGCCGAAGAATGACAGCCAGTTCGCCTCTTTCTTCCTTGATCCGGCCCTGGCCCGGATCCTCAACGCAGCCACGGGGGGTGTCCTCCCCATTCCGGCGCCGCCACGGCTCGATCTGCTGCCGCTCGTCACCTATGCTCCGCCCATTGCCGCTACGGGTACCCCGGCGGGCCCCATCGCCGATCTGCTGCGGCTCAACACTGGCGTCCCCGCAACCCTGCCGGCAAGCGCAAGCCGTCTCGGTCTCCTCGGAGGCGACCCGGCCGGCTACCCCAATGGCCGCCGGGTCTTTGACGACGTGACTGACATCTCACTGCGGGCCGTGGCCGGCGTGCTCGCCGGGCCGCCATTCTCGAACAACGGCATCAACAACCGGCTCGGCGACGGGGTAAATGTGAACGACGTCCCCTACCTCACCGACTTCCCCTACCTGGGCTACGCTCCGAGCGGCCGCGACCGCCGGCACATCGATCCGGGCGAGCCGGGGTGCACGGGCGGAGCGGGCGCGGCCTGCCCCCAGTAAAGGGAAGCGGTGACCATGAAGGGATCGATTGTTCTCGTTGCACTCCTGTTTCTCTCGGCCTCGCCGGTGGTTGCCGGCGAGGCGGCATTCTCCCCGGCCGAGCAGCGGATCGCCTGGGCGCGCAAGGCCATAGAGGCTAACCCGAAGGACCATCAGGCATACAACGAACTGGCCATGGCCTTTGCCCGCCGCGCCCGGGAGACGTCGGACACGGCCTTTTACGACCGGGCCGGAGAAGCGCTCAAAGAATCGTTCCTGATTGCACCCGGCAACTTCGAGGGACGAAAGACCCGGGTCTGGGTCCTTCTCGGAAGACACGAGTTCGCCCAGGCCCTTGAGGAGGCACGGAAGCTCAACCGGGATGCGCCCGACGACCTCATGGTCTACGGCTTCCTGGTGGATGCCAACGCGGAGCTCGGCAATTACCGGGAAGCCGAGGAGGCGGCCCAGTGGATGCTCGACCTGCGGCCGGGAAACATCCCCGGCCTCACCCGGGCCGCCTACCTGCGGGAGCTCTTCGGCGACATCGATGGGGCGGTGGAGCTGCTGGACACCGCCTACCGGCGGACCCCGCCCACCGAGACTGAGGACCGGGCATGGCTCCTCACCCACGTGGCCCACCTGAGGCTTTCAATAGGAAAAATGGACGAAGCAGAAAAGCTCCTTGACGCAGCCCTCGCCCTCTTCCCCGGCTACCACTACGCACTCGCCAACCGGGCAAAGGTCCGCACGGCCCAGCGTCGCTACCCCGAGGCGGTGGAACTCCTGCAAAAGCGCTACCGTGCTGCCCCCCATCCGGAGAACCTCTTCGTCCTGGCTGAGGCGCTGGAACTGGCCGGCCGCGGGAAGGAGTCAAAGGCAGCCTTCACGGAGTTCGAGAAGAAAGCCCGGCAAGAGATGAACGGGGCCGACAACGCGAACCGCGAGCTGATCTTCTTCTACACGGACCACGCCCAACGGCCAGATGAGGCGCTGCGCATCGCCCGGGTCGAGATCGCCCGACGCCGCGATGTTCACACCCTCGATGCCTGCGCGTGGGCCCTCTCCGCCACGGGCAGCCATGCCGAGGCACGCCGGCAGATCGAGACGGCCCTGGCCGTCGGCGTTCTGGATGCGAAGATCCTCTATCACGCCGCAGTTATAACCTTCAGGACCAACGACCGGAAGGCCGCGCTGCGTCATCTGCAACGATCACTGGAACTGAACCCCTCGTCGGAGGTAGCGGACAGCGCCCGAAAGATGCTGGCACGGTTGCAGCGGACCGGGGAAAAACGAAAGCGTACCTGATGCAAGGAATGAGAGGATGACTATGGCTGAAAGGATGAGGACTGGCCGCAGTCAGCGCGGGGGTATGCACCGAGGACGAACAGGTCATCCCTTGCGGGGTTCACCGCAATACTTGCACACATCTTCGCGCCACTTGAGAAATTCGCCGCAGGAGCGGCATTTCCAGAACTTCCCCTCCACTTCCCGAAGCGGCTTGTGGAAGTAAATGACCAGGAGGAAAACCGGAAAGACGGCGCAGAGGATACTCCATACCATAAAATTCCTTGCCCGGTTGGCGGCAAGGACGCCTCCAACCACTCCCGGCACCACGAAGATCAGCACAAAAAACAGATAGGCAGGTTTCACGAATTCGGTCATCGGCATCAGTCCCCTTTCCCTGATTATAACAGAGCGCAAGGGTTTCTCACCTTTTCTTCGTGCACCGCTCCCGCTCCCGCAGAAATAAGTCCCGCAAGAAACCACCAACGCGATTTCGAAGGGAATCGGCAGTATAAGTGGCTCAGGCTCCAGCAGGTGACGCTTGACGTTTTCTGCGGGAGTGCCCCCGCCCCCCCTTCAAGCACTGCCGGCGGCAAATGTGACAAAGTGGAAGTAACCGGATGATATAATTTGTGTGCATACGTTGCGGGCAGTGTGTTGCACGCTATACTTGCCCCATAAACGGAAAATCGATAGTCCCTTCACGGGCCAGGGTGGGCCCGGCCTGTCATAGAGAGCGACAGGCGCGCCAGGGAAGGCGCCATTTCTTCGCATTACCCCGATTCCCGCCGCCCTCACCCGCCAGCCCTTTTAAGGAGTTGCACCATGAATGCCTTTAGTGCCGTCCTGCTCGCCGGGGCGACATCTCTCTTAGTGATTTCCGCTCCGCTCCACGCCGCCGAAACCGAGCCCGACAGGATATCATGCGAAACCGTTGCCAGCGACCTGAACCGGCATATGTCTCCCCGGGTTGACGCAGGCGAGCTCGTGGCCGTGCTGCGGGCCCTCAACGCCAGCGCAAACCGACAGCTCCCCTCCACCTTCGTCACCAAGAACAAGGCGAAGAGCGCAGGCTGGCGGCCGGGCCGCGACCTCTGGTCGGTGCCGGCCCTGAAGGGAATGAGCATCGGCGGTGACCGCTTTGCCAACCGCGAAGGGAAACTCCCCGACGGCGGCCGGCGGTGGCGCGAGGCAGACCTGGACTATAAAGGCGGACGCAGGGGAGCCAAGCGAATTGTCTTTTCCGATGACGGTCGCCGCATGGTGACCGTGGATCACTACCGAACCTTCACCGAGGTGCCGCCATGCCGGTGACCCGCTGCATCCTCGACGGCGCAACCATCCAGACCATGGATGACATCTACCGCGCACTGGCCAGCCAGCTCCCGCTCCCCTCCTACTTCGGCCGGAATCTGGACGCACTCTGGGACATCCTCTCCACCGACATTGAAGGCCCGGTGGAACTGGTCTGGGAGGACGCCGCCGCCTCACGGATCGCTTTGGGGAAAAATTTTGATCGCATTGAGGAACTCTTGAAGGAGCTAGAGCGAGAGCGGGATGATTTCCGGGTGATATTCAGGTGATAACTGGGCCAATGGCCCTTAACCAAACCACAAAGGAGAACACGTCATGGCAAAAGCGCAGGGAATCGCCCTTACCATCGGGCTCAACGCCGTCGATCCGAAGCACTACCAGGGGTGGGACGGCAAGCTCACCGCCTGCGAGGCCGACGCCGAGGATATGGCAGCCATCGCCTCGTCGAAGGGTTTCGCCGTCACCTCGCTTCTGACCAAGGCCGCCACCCGGGCCAAGGTTGTCGACGCCATCACCAAGGCGGCAAAGACACTGAAAAAAGGCGACATTTTCATGATCAGCTACTCGGGTCACGGCGGCACGCTCCCCGACCTGAACAACGACGAGCCCGACGGCCAGGACGAGACCTGGTGCCTCTTCGACGGCGAGCTGGTGGACGACGAGCTCTACGCCCTCTACAGCAAATTCGCCGCCGGGGTGCGGGTCCTCGTCTTCTCCGACAGCTGCCACAGCGGCACGGTGACCAGAGACGCGTACTACTACGGCACCTCCCGGAGCGGCGCCCTGGGGGGCGAGGTAAAATACCGCGCCATGCCCTCCGACGTGGCCATGCGCACCTACCGGGCGAACCGGGAATTCTACGACAAGATCCTCAAGGCAAAGACCGCGAAGGATGCCCAGCCGGAGGCAAAGGCGTCCATCCTCCTCATCTCGGGCTGCCAGGACAACCAGCTCTCCCAGGACGGCACCTTCAACGGCCTGTTCACGGGCCAGCTCCTCAAGGTCTGGAAAAACGGCCTCTTCAAGGGCAACTACGTCACCTTCCACAAGGGGATCGTCAAGCGGATGCCCCCCGACCAGACCCCCAACCTCTTCCGGGCCGGGGTGCCCGATACTACTTTTGAAAAGCAGAAGCCGTTCACGGTCTAGTAGAGCGTTCTGTAAGTAATAGAACTATTCCCCCTCACCGCATGCTCCGCACGGACGCGGAGCCGAAAGGAGTCCACGGATGGCAAAGGAACCGAAACAACCCACCGAAGCGGCGATCAAGGCCGAACTCCCCGACGACGTCAGCATGGAGGATTTCCAGTTCGTTCTCCAGCAGCTCCTGGACGCATGGCGTCCCATCCTCCAGGAGGATCTGGAGCTGAGCAAGTCGGCCGAAAAGCTCATCAGGGAGACAGACCAACACCCCCACACCTGCGAAGACGAACAGCTCCTGGCCGATCGACTCTTCGCCCCCCTGGCCACGGAGGCGGTGGCACTGCGGACCCTTGATGCCAGGGCACGGGAGATCCTGGGCCCCTTCGACCAGTGGAACTGGTGCCTGCGGAAGATCTTCTGCTGCTTCCGGTTCGGGTGGCTCCTCTCCCGGGCCCGCACCTTCCCGGCGGCGGTCTACTACCTGTACCGCTACTGGCTCTGCATCCGCCGACTCTTCGACGACTCCATCGGCAACCGCCCCCTCACCGCCGAGGAGCGGGGGGACTTCCGCCAACTGGTGGCCAACTTCGCCGCCGTCTTCAGGCCCTACCTGGAGAACGAGGCCCGGACCACCGACCAGGCCACCCAACTGGCCGACGACGCCACCTCCGGCAAGCTTGACTGCCACGCCGGCGGCGATGCGGCCGAAGTGCTCTTCGAGAAATTCCTGACCCCCGTGAACGCCGAGCTCCTCATGGGGAAAGCAGCCTTCGAGAAGCTGCGCCAGGACCCCCGCTTCTGGTTCTGCCGCTGCTGGTGTCTCTGCGCCTTCCGCTTCGGCTGGTGCCTGGGGCGGGCCCGCACCCTCTTCGACCTGGTCCGCTGCCTCATCGCCTACTTCGTCTGCATCCGCCGCTGCTTCCAGCCCCTCACCTGTCAGGTCACGAAACCGGTGGGGTGCACCGACGAGGAAGTTATCCAGAACGTGGGCGGCATGGGAGTGACCGTCATCGGCACCGCCACCGGTGGCTTCTTCGACCACTACACCCTGGAATGGCGCAAGGTGGAAGGGCACCCCTGCGCGGATGACAGCGGGTGGCAGTCCACCGGCGTCGCCTACCCCGGCGGCACCCCCACGGGTACCGTGTCGGTGGTGAACGGCGTCCTGGGGTGGATCAACACCACGGTTCTCCCCGCCGGCTCCTACGAGATCCGCCTCTGCGTCTACTCGTCGATCCCCAACGCGGCCCGCTCCTGCTGCTGCACCCAGTTCAACCTCTTCAAGGTGCTCGTCTGGATCGACCACGTGGCCGACGCGCCGGTGAAGACCGGCCCCGGCTTCGGCCCCTTCAACCC